>NZ_JBVJSQ010000013.1:0-139046 GCF_055606485.1 Streptomyces sp. NPDC037083
GCGGAGTGCTGCTGCCGTTCTTCTCCTTCATGACGTTCCTCATCGCCGTACCCACCGGCGTGAAGTTCTTCAACTGGATCGGAACGATGTGGAAGAGCTCGCTGTCCTTCGAGACGCCGATGCTGTGGGCGACGGGCTTCCTGATCACCTTCACCTTCGGCGGACTGACCGGCGTCATGCTCGCCTCCCCACCGCTCGACTTCGCCGTGTCGGACTCGTACTTCGTCGTCGCCCACTTCCACTACGTCGTGTTCGGCACGGTCGTCTTCGCGATGTTCTCCGGCTTCCACTTCTGGTGGCCGAAGATGACCGGCAAGATGCTCGACGAACGCCTCGGCAAGATCACCTTCTGGACGCTGTTCATCGGTTTCCACGGCACCTTCCTGGTCCAGCACTGGCTGGGCGTGAACGGAATGCAGCGCCGGATCCCCGACTATCTGGCCGTGGAGGGCCTGACCACCCTCAACACGGTCTCGACGATCTTCTCCTTCCTGCTCGGCACTTCGATGCTCCCGTTCTTCTACAACGTGTGGAAGACCGCCAAGAACGGCAAGCCGGTCGGCGTCGACGACCCGTGGGGCTACGGCCGCTCCCTGGAGTGGGCCACCTCCTGCCCGCCGCCGCGCCACAACTTCCTCACCCTGCCGCGCATTCGCAGTGAATCCCCGGCGTTCGACCTGCACCACCCCGACGGCCCCGCCAGGGAAAGGGAGTTGGTCGCCCCATGACAGCCATGGAGGAACACCCCCTGGACACCGGGGGCTTTCTCAACGACATCGAGGGGCATCTGCTCATCGCCGCGGCCCGCCAGGAGGGCCGTACGGCCGCCGCACGCTTCTCGGCCCGGCTCGACTGGCTCACCGTGGGGCAACGCGAGGAGGTGGCACGGCAGTTCGAGAAGGAGTACCTCATTCTCAGCTGCCTGTCGTGGCAGCGCACTGCCGAACGGGGCCGGGAACTGCGTGACGAGTACGAGCAGACCTACCGCCGTCTGCGGCAACGCGTCCTCGCCTGCTGTCTGTTGGGGGGCGTCCTGCTTGCGGCGACGGCGCTCGTCGCCACTGTGGCAGTCGCCTGAGGTGCGGTGTGGCCGGCGTCGGATCGACCGACGCGGTCGCGGCTGTCTGCGTTGTCGGCTGCGGAGCCGCGGTGCCGGTGTCGGCCGGGGAGCGGGACGGCGGTGTTCAGGCGGGGAGGAACGCCGGGAAGGGGGTCCCGCAGCCGGTGGTGGTCTGCGGCGTCAGGGACAGATGCGCGGTGACCCGTTTCCCCGTGGCGCGAAGGGCGACGACGACTTTGTCGCTGACAGTGTGCACCAGGTGCAGTCCATGACCGCCGATGCGGCGAGGGTCGGCCTTCTTCGGCGCCGGTTTCTCGGTGGAGCTGTCCCACACGGTGATCGTCAACTCGTCGCTGGACAGCTGCAGGGTTATCCCGCAGGGACCCGGAGCGTGGAGGATGGCATTGGTGACCAGTTCGCTCGCGGCGAGTTCGGCGTCCGCCGCCAGGGCCGTCGGCACCGCTTCGCGGCCGGTTCGCGGCGCGTGGCCGAGAAAGGCGCGCAGGGCCCGGCGGGCGTCCGCGGCGCGGGCAGCGCCGTCCCCCCAGGTCGCGCCGTAGCGCAGTGGGGCGCCCTCGTTCGTACCCTGCTTCCCTGCCGTCTGCTTCCTCAGCGGGATGACCATACGAGGCTCTTTCATCGCGTTCACCGATCTTCGGCCCTTTTCGCCATTTCCGTCCTTCCGCTTACCCGAATACCGACCGCGCATTCCGTGGACACTCCCGATGGCGCCGTAGGAGAGCCCCCGGCGGACGGGACCGGGCACGCGTCGCTGTCAGGGTGGAGGGGATTCGTGATGAGCAGGTCCAGCAGCTCAGTGGCGTCGAGGTGGTCGAGTTCGCCGATGAATTCCAGAACGGGAGCGGTCGTGACCGGTCGTGGCCTCCTGGGTGGTGATCTTCAGCGTGCCTGTGCGGGGCTTTCGGTCCTGGGGTCGGCCGCGGGAATTCCCAAGGCGAGCAGGGCGGTGTCGTCGTCGAGTCCGTCGCCGAAGTCGTCCAGCAGGCCGCTCAGGGCCTCGATCACGGCGGGCGGGGGTTCGCCGGCGTGGTCGGCGACGAAGGCGCGCAGGGCCTCGTCCCCGTACAGCGTGGTGCGGTCCTGGCCCGTGCGGGCTTCGGTGAGACCGTCGGTGTACAGCAGAAGGGTGTCGCCGGGTCCGAGGAGCGTGGTGGCGGTGGCGAAGCGCGCGGAGGGCAGCGCGCCGACGAGGAAGCCGCCGGGGGTGGGCAGGAAGTCGGCGGTGCCGTCCGCACGCAGGACGAGGGCCGAGGGGTGGCCGCCCGAGGCGATCCGGACGGTGGCCTGCCCGGTCGTGGAGTCCGGCTCGACGATGCCGAATATGGTGGTGCAGTACCGCGGATCGCCGCCGGTGTAACGCTCGTGAAGCACCTTGTTGGGGTGGAGAGCGCGGCGACGGGATCAGGATCGTGCAGGGCGGCGGTGCGCAGGGTGTAGCGGGTCAGCGAGGTGACCGCGGCGGCCTGGGGGCCCTTGCCGCATACATCGCCGAGGAAGAAGGCGAAGCGCTTGCCGTCGATGGGGAAGAGGTCGTAGAAGTCGCCGCCGAGCCGGTCGGGAGAGGCCGCGCGGTAGTGGACGGCCGCCTCCATCCCGGGCACGGACGGCAGGGACTCGGGCAGGAGCGACTGCTGGAGCACGGCCAGGGCGTCCTGGAGCCGAGCACGGTCGGCCTCCGCCTGGCGATGCGCTTCCTCCGCTTCCTTCCGGGCGCGCAGGAGTTCGGCTTCGTAGGCGCGGCGGTCCCGCGCGTCGAAGAGGGTGGTGCGGATCAGCAGTGGCTCGCCATGACTTCCGTGTTTGACCGCTGAGGAGACCAGTACCGGCATCCGGGCGCCGCCGGTCTGCTTGATCTCCAGGGCGATGCCGCCGATCTCGCCCTGCATCCGCAGCAGCGGCGCGAAGTGCGTTTCGTGGTACAGCTTGCCGCCCACGGTCAACAAGTCGGTGAACCGCATACGGCCCACCACAGCCTCCTGCTCCAGGCCGAGCCAGGCGAGCAGCGTGGCGTTGATCTTCGCGATGGTGCCGTCCATCAGCGTGGACAGATACCCGCAGGGCGCGCTCTCGTACAGTTCCTCGGCACTGTCCTCCAGCAGCGCGGCGAACGCCGCATCCGCTGTCGCCTCGTCGCCCTTGCCCTGCGGGTCGGGCTGCTGCCCGGTGCGGCACATCAGCGCAAGCCGGCCAGGAAGGCGGTGATCGCCTCGTTGGTGGCCTCCGGCGCGGAGAGGTGGGGGCAGTGCCCGGTCGCGTCGAGGGTGACCAGCGTCGAGCCGGGGATCGCCTGGTGGACGAAGGCTCCGACCTCGCGGGGCGCGATGACGTCCTGGGTGCATTCCAGTACCAGGGTCGGCACCTGTACGGACTTCAGGTCGTCTCTCGAGTCCGACAGGAATGTGGTCCGGGCGAAGACGCGCGCCATGTCAGGGTCGGTGGCGCAGAAGCTGTTCGTCAGCTCCTGCCCGAGCTCGGGCCGCTCCGCGTTCCCCATGATCACCGGTGCCATCGCCGCCGACCAGCCCAGGTAGTTCGATTCCAGTGACGCCAGCAGCTCGTCGATGTCCTCGGCGCTGAAGCCGCCCCGGTAACCGTCGTCGTCGATGTAGCGCGGAGACGGAGCGACCATCACCAGCGCCCCGATGCGCTCCGGAGCCATCGCGGCGGCCAGCACCCCGATCATCGCGCTGACCGAGTGCCCCACGAACGCCGCGTCGCGCAGGTCGAGTGCTTCGCAGACCTCGACGACGTCCCGGGCATAGCCGTCCAGGTCGGCGTAACGGTCCTCCGAGAACGCGGACGGATCCGAGCGGCCCGAACCGACGTAGTCGAACAGGACCACCCGGTAGTCCTCGACCAGCGCCGGCACCGTCAGCCGCCACATGTTCTGATCGCAGCCGAACCCGTGCGCCAGCACCACCGTCCGCCCCTGCGGGTTGCCGGTGACGGTGACGTTGTTCCTGCGATCGATTTCCATACCCCCACCCTCTCAGACGTCACCCGCCACTCCCGCCGGGCGACGCATCAGCGCCCGCCCTATCCGCCTCCTTCACACTCTGCGCATATGACAGGGCTCAGTCGTTCCGGCCGCGCAAGGTGCTGGTCACGCCCGAAGCCGTAAGCGGCTCGGTCACCGGCTCTCGCGCCGCCCCGCACACTGCCTCCCGGATCGTCACGGCGCCCGGCGCAACGCCTGCGGCACACCGGGCGCGGCACCCCGCCCGCCCCCTGGCCCCGGCCGGCTGCACCTCGTCCGACCACCCGGCCCCTCTGGCCGGCGCACCCTCGTGGAGCCGGTGCGTTTCCGCTGCCGATGAAGATCGCGGCCCCCACTTCAGGCCCGTCCGGTGCTGCCCGACGATGTGATGGAAGTCGCCCATTGCCCGGCCGCCCAGCGATCACGGAGTTGCGGCTGTGATCACCGGGGCTCTGTGATCACCGGGGCTCTGGGCCCGGGATTCCACCACGGCTGAGCGAAGGTCTCTCAACTCCGACGGCCACGGGGCCGCTCCTTGGCGTCGTACTCCTGCCGGGCCTGCTCCACCTCGTCCAGGTTGACCGACCAGTCGGCGAGTGCTGCGAACAGCGGCGACAGGCTGCGCCCCAGTTCGCTGATCTCGTACTCCACCCGCGGTGGCACTTCGGGGTAATAGGTGCGCACGACGAGCCCGTCGCGTTCCATCCGCCGCAGCCGTTCGGCCAGCACCTTGGGGGTGATGGTGGCGATGCGGCGTTCCAGCTCCACGAACCGATGCCGTCCATGCTCATGAAGCGCCCACAGAATCGGAGTGGTCCAGCGGCTGAAGACGATGTCGACCACCGGGGCGATCGGGCACGCCTGCTCGGGGGCGATGCCGGCACGAGCCGCCGGAGTCATGTCGTGGGTCACAATGAGCCCTCCTCGCCATTACTTTCCTCTAGGTACCTACTATCCCCGTGCCGGTAGCTTCCGTTGGGCCCAAAGAAAATACTCGTCAACGGGAGCGAAAGTGATTGTGGTTACCGGAGCTACGGGCAACGTCGGGCGGCCGCTGGTGCGGGCGCTCGTCACGGCCGGCGAACAGGTGACGGCGGTGTCGCGAGGAATCTCCGCACGGGACATTCCGGCCGGCACACGGCACCATCAGGCCGACCTGGCCGAACCGGAAAGCCTCGCGCCCGCATTCGACGGCGCCGACGCGCTGTTCCTGCTGACCTCGGGCGACTTCGTATCGGCCGGTGGCAGCGTCAGCGACGTCCTCAAGGTCGCGCGGGCGGGCGGGATCAGCCGGGTTGTCCTGCTCTCTTCCCAAGGCGTTGGCACCGGAAGCCACCCCTCGACACTTGAGGACCCCGTCACGCGGTCGGACCTGGAATGGACACTGCTGCGGCCGGGGGGCTTCGACTCCAACACGTTGCAGTGGGCCGAGACGGTCCGCGCGCAACGCAGGGTCGGCGCGCCGTTCGGCGACGTCGCGCTGCCGACCGTCGACCCGACCGACGTCGCCGAGGTCGCTGCCGTGGCATTGCGGAACGCCGGCCACAGCGGCAGGACATACGAGCTGACCGGGCCGGCGCCGGTCTCACCCCGCCAGCAGGCGAGAGCGATCGCCGACGCGCTGGGCGAGCCGGTGACGTTCGTCGAGCAAAGCCGCGCGGAAGCTCGGGCACACATGCTGCAGTTCATGCCCGAGCCGATCGTGGAGGCCACCCTGGACGTCCTGGGCACGCCGAAAGCCGCCGAGCAGCGGGTGAGCCCCGACGTCGAGCGCGTCCTCGGCCGCCCGCCCCGCACCTTCGCCCAGTGGGCTGCACGCAACGTCGCAGCCTTCAAATAGGAGGCCGCACGGCAGGCGTGGACTCAATCGAGACACGCGCGTTCGACGTCGGGCCGTGCGACAAGGGGCCGAGCCAGTGCCGCATCAGGCAGCGCCGGCCCCGTTCGGCGGAGCCAGATCCCGCACCATACGGGCTTCTCATGCGCCTCCCGTGTGGTTCAGGATTTCGGCGGCCAGACGGTCGTCCAACTCCGTGGGCAGGGTGTGACCCATGCCCTCGATCATGACCAGACGGGCGCCGGGGATGGCAGCGGCGGTGGCCACGGCGTGCGCGGGCGGGAACATCGGGTCCTCGGTGCCGTGCAGGACCAGCGTCGGAGCGGTGACGGAGGCCAGTTCCGCGGTGGAGCCCGTACCGGCGGCTCCGGCGAGCGCGTGGTTGAGCGCCGCCCGCGGGTCCCGCGCCCGCCCGTACACCAGCCGCTCCATCGCCCGGTACTCGTCCCCGTGGAAGGGCAGTACCGTGCCGTGCAGCACACGCCACAGCGTCAGCCGGGCGGCGAGGTAGTCGTCCAGGCCCACGTCCGGCTCGGGGAAGGCCGAAGCGAGGGCGGCCAGCAACTCGGGCTTGGGCGGAGGCAGTTCGCCGGGCATTGGAGGCTCGCCCGCCAGCACGCGCTGCACCACGGCTGCCGTGTCCGTGCCGAGGGGCTGGGACGAAAGGCACGTCAGGGTCAGCACCCGGTGCGCGTGCGTGACGGCCAACCGCTGGGCGATGATGCCGCCGAGCGAGGCGCCCACCAGGTGGACTCGTTCGACCCTGAAGGCGTCCAGGACGGCGAGTGCGTCGGAAGCCATGTCGGCGACGGTGTACGGCTGGGCCGCGAAGTCGACGGTGGAAGAGCGACCGGTGTCGCGGTGGTCGTAACGGATGACCCGTCGCCCGCCGTCGACCAGGCGACGAACGATGCCGTCGTTCCACTGGACGCCTTGCGCCTGCGCGCCCATCACCAGCAGCACCGTCGGGTGGTCCGGGTCGCCGAAATCCTCTGCCCACAGCTTGAGGTCGCCCGCACGGACCATGCGCTCACGACCCGTCAGGTACGCGTCGTCGGTGTTCTTCAGTTCATTTTCCTGCATGACCATTCAATATAATGGTTCGGTGCACGCGCCGCACCGGATTTCCCGCCGGACGCGAGTTGGACGCGGCGGCTGCACGCCGGGCACCCTGATCCCCATGGCCGGAGTCAAGGGACAAGTGCAGAAGCGGGGCGTGGAGCGGCGCCGCGCCATGGTCGACGCCGCGATCGAACTGTTCGCGCGGCAGGGAGTGCGGGGCACCGGAGTGGCCGCGATCGCCGAGCGCGTCGGTACCACTCCGTCCGCCCTCATCCACCACTTCGGCAGCAAGGAGGGACTCGTCAAAGCCGTCATGGAGGAGGCCGACCGGCGCGCCCTGGAACGACTGTCCATCGCGCCGGGCACCGAACCCACCCTGGAGCAGGCTTTCGACTGGTTCGTGCGGGACGCCGAGCACACCGCTTCCGCCGAACGGGAACTGGCCGCCCTGCACGTCACCCTCACCGCGGAGAACCTCGAGCCCGGGTCCGTACTCCATACCTGGTTCCGTGACCGCGGCCGGGCCCTACGGGCCCATCTGGTCTCCCTGTTCACGCGGGCCGCGGCCGACGGTTCGGCCCGCACCGACCTGGACCCGGTGATCCTGGCTTCGGAGACGGCCGCGTTCATCGAGGGAGCCCACCTGCTGTGGCTGCTGGACCCCGAGCAGACGGACCTGACGGCAGTGCACCGCAGCTACTTCGAGGGGCTGGCCTTCCGGCTGCGGCCATGACCGCCGACCGACATGACGTACATCGCGCGTGAGCGTGCGGGACGGGCGCATCGCCTCCCGCCCTCGGCCGACCCCTGTCGTGGCAACCCGTACGTCGGCGCTCGCTGCGCGTCTACTGCGGTACCGGCCCCGCCTGGAACCGGTATTCCGTGGGCGAGAGGCCGTAAGCGGTGCGAAAGGCGCGGGTGAAGTCGGAGGCGTGGAGGAAGCCCCAGCGGGCGGCGATGGCGTAGACGGGAGTGGAGCGCAGCGAGGAGTCGGCCAGGTCGCGGCGGGCGCCTTCCAGCCTCTGACTGCGGATATAGGCGGCGACCGACTCGCCCCGCGCCTGCTGGAAAACCCGGTGCAGGTAGCTGAGGGATATGTGATGCGCGGCGGCGACCACGGGCGGCGCCAGCTTCGGATCGTGCAGGTTCTGCCGGATGAACGCCCGGATGCCCTCCACCGTGGCCGCCTTGCGCGCCTCCTCGGACAGGGCGGTCTCCGCGTCCAGCACTTGGGCGAACCAGGCGGACATCAGGTCGAGCACGACGGTGCCCAGACGTGGCGCGTCGGACGGCTGGAGAGTGTCGGCCTGTCTGTCCAGGCTGACGAGGAGGTCCGTCAGCACGGCGCCGAGGCCCTCCCGTCCCGACAACCCCCGGCCCAGCAACTCCCTTACCCGGTGCGGTGGCAGGGGCAGCAGCGCCTTGGGGAAGTCGACGGCCACTCCTCTGACGGCACGGCTCTCCGAGTCGTCCGTCGACCGGACGTCGTAGGGCCGTGAGCTGTCGGCCAGGTGCAGGTCACGTGGACGGAACCTGTCGATCCGCCCGGCGTGGTCGACAGCCAGCCCGCCGTCCAGCAGGAGCGTCAGGTGGTACATCTCGGGGTCGCACTGACGCACCATCTTCTGGCTTCGCCGGAAGCGCGTCGGCAGGAACGACGCCGACCACACGGCCACCGGCCCCAGCTCCATCAATCGGTACTCCGCCCAGAAGTCGGCGGCGTGAACGCTGGTGATGTCGCTTGAGCGGGTCTGGCCGATCAGTTCCCACCAGGAGTCGAACCGGTGGTCCGCCGGCACGTCCGCGGTGCGGAACACGCTCCCGATCATTCCGTCCATCCCTGATTCCCACTACGGCACTTCCGTCGGCATCCTTCCACGTGGAGATCACTCCGAATGCGTCGCGTTCATCACGGGTGCCCATGCTGCCGGCAACGATGCTGGGGCCGGCACTGGCACTGGCGCGGTGAAGGACGGTGTCCTTCTCGGCGAGGACCAGGATGCAACCGGGCGCACCCCCTCCCCCGTGCGCTCCTGATGGCCGCGTGGGCGGCCCGGCCTTCGCGGGTCAAGCTGGGCGCGGGTGCCACAGGCTGCAGGCCACCGCCGGCGAGGGTGTGACACGGTGAGAGAGCTGTCGTCCCATGCAGGAGCGGGACCCCGGACGGCTGTGGAAAGAGATCGATCTTGCGTCAGCCGACTTCCGCCGGGACGATCTTCGCGAAGGGTGATCGTGTTCTCCTGGCAGAGGGCCGGCCCACGCCGGTGATCGACCAGGCAAGACGCATCGGATGGTGGTAGCGATGACTGTGTCAGGTGGCGACTCCTCGACCCCGGCCGGCGGAGCGCCGGTGCCTCGGGTTCTCTTCGACACCGGCACGCTGGAGGAGCTCGGTTCGGCATCGACGGGCGCGGTGTGGCGATTGTCGGAGCCCGGTCGCCAGCTCGACGCCAACATCGTCCGCATCCCGGCCGAACAGCGCGTCGAAACCCATGCCGAGCCGGACCTCGACGTCCTCCTGCTGGTCGTGTCCGGGGACGGCACCTTGGTCACCGCCGACGGGCCGTGTCCCCTGGGCGAAGGCAGCCTCGTCTGGCTGCCCCACGGATCCACCCGCGCCCTCGTCGCAGGCCGGCAGGGCATGGCGTACCTGACCGTTCACCGGCGTCGGCCCGGCATGCGGATCCAGTCCGCCGGGGACGGCCGGGACCGTGGGTCCGACCGGCGGCCCTGAACTCGATCAAGGCTGCACCAAGCCGGTGTCGCCGTACACGATGCAGGTGTGCCCTCACCGTGCAGGGGAGGGACCGAACGTGCCGAGCGGCGGCCACCGTCACGGGGGCTACCTGCCGAGGTCGGATGTCGTAGCCCTGTGATACTTCATGTCTGTGACCAGTGAGAATCCCCGTACCGTGACATCAGCTGCCCCGCCGGCCAGGCGACAGATCCAGTCCTGGCAGGACGCCGAGCACAACGCCGCGGTATGGATGCGTCACTGGGGCTTCAGTGACGCCCGGGCAACGCCAGGCGGTGCCGACGGAGGTATCGACGTACGCTCGCGCCGCGCCCTGGGACAGGTCAAATACCAGGCCGCGGCGGTCGGCCGCCCTGAGCTGCAAAACCTTTTCGGCGCCCGGGGCCGCGACATGCACAAGCAGCTGTTCTTCTTCACCGGCAGTAGCTATGCCGCCACCGCCATCGAATACGCCGACACCAACGACATCGCCTTGTTCGTCTACGCCCTTGACGGGGCGATGGACCCCGTCAACGAGGTTGCCCGGCGCGTCGGCAAACCGCCGGCCCCCGTCACGCCCCCGGCTCCGACGCACCCCCTGCCCCTCATTCCGGTTGCCATCACCCCGGCCGCATCCGCTCCGCAACCCTCGGAGCCCCCACGGCATGAGCTGAAGACGCGCAGATGGGGCCGGATCGTCCTGGGGCTGGTCCTGGCCGTCGTAGCCGTTGCCGTTCCCCACGAGTCCACGGTCATTCCCTGGCCCAACACGGTCGTCATGACCATCGGACTGCTGGTGATTCCCCTCATCCTGATCTTCTGGGGGATGGGGGCGAAGAACCAGCACAGCTTCGTGTCCATGGGCGCCGGCCTGGTCCTCATCGATTTGTCCTTGAGCTGGATGATGAACCGGCATCTGCGGGACAACAACGCTTATTGGATCCTCACGATTGTGGCCCTCGGCCTTGCGACCCTGTTGATCCGATCGAATGCCCGGGGCCGTGCTCGGGCCAGGGCTGCTGCGGCTGGCTGACCTGACCTCGCCGGACTCCCCATCCGCCGGTGTCCAGCAGCCCTCATAATCGGCTCGCCAAGGCGTACACGAACACGGCTGACTTCCCGCGCCAGGACAACGAAGGTCCATGCCCAACCGGTGGCGAGGCTGAGGGCGACAAGGTCCCAACAAGGCCTACGGGTGCCCGCCGGCCGCGCACCCGCCGGTGGTAGCTGACTGCCGCCGACTGCGGCTCGTGCCGCAACCGTGCCGGACGCACAGGTCAGCCACGGTCAACAGGGGCCGGGCCATCGTGCCGGCGAGCGAGCGCAAGTTCCTCCGTCACGGCATCTACGAGCGTCCAGGATGCGGATCAGGTCCTCCTCGTCCAGTGGACCACCCGACTGGGGGATCCGCACGTTGGTCAGGTCCTGCGGGCCCCCGGCCGAGAACCGCCCAGGAAGGGGAGCCGTGACGGCCGCCGGGATGCGGGCCGCTTCGAAGCCTCCAAGGTTCTCCCAGCCGCGTCGCGATGATCGCCGTGACCGACTGGACCGGAGACGTGACCGACTGGACCGGAGAACTGGTCCCTGCGGTCACGGGAGGGGGGCGGGCCAGGCTCGACGCCGCAGCCTCGGGCACAGCCGCGCAACCCGGTCGTCGGCCTCCGGCCATTCATCCGCTCCGGGTGATGCGGGCCGACACCCGTCGGGGCTCTCCTGAAGACAGAAGTCAACCGGAACGCCAGAACCAGACAAGGGGTCCGAGATGGCTGAGCAACAGACCGGGGCAAGCGGCGTCGCCGCCCTCGCCGAGGCCGACGCGCCGGTGTTCGAGACGCTCGTCCAGATGACGCTCGACACGTTCGAGCGGTCCGGACTGGACCAGGAGACGTACCTGCTGGCACGCATCGCGGCTCTGGTTGCCATGGACGCCTCCGCTCCCTCATACCTGCTCAACATCGGCACCGCCGCGGAAGCCGGCGTGCCGCTGGAGAAGGTCCAGGGAACGCTCGTGGCGATCGCCCCCGTGGTGGGCAGCGCCCGGGTCGTGTCCGCCGCCCGTGCCATCGGCGAGGCCTTCGGGCTGGAAATCCCCGGAGAAGACGAGCAGTGACGGCGCACCCGGCCGGGGCGGCGAGTCCCGGCCGGCTGGGCAACGGCCAGAGGTCCCTGCCCCTCCTCCCGCACCAACTGCGACCTCGACCCGGACGACACCACGACACAGGAGAAGCAATGGGCAGCAACGTGAACCTTGCCTACGACTACCCGGTCCTGGGCGCCTTCTGGACGATCATGTGGATCTTCCTGTGGGTCATATGGATCATCCTGCTCTTCCGCGTCATCGTCGACATCTTCCGCGACGACTCCATGAGCGGATGGGCCAAAACGGGATGGCTGGTCTTCACGATCGTCCTCCCCTTCCTGGGCGTCTTCGTCTACCTCATCGCCCGCGGCAAGAACATGGGCAGGCGTGAACAGGAGCACGCCAGGGCCCAGAAGGAGGCGACGGACCGCTACATCCGCGAGACAGCCGGCGCCACCGGCCCAGCCAGCGAGGCGGACCAACTCGCCAAGCTCTCGGAGATCAGGGCCCGCGGCGACATCTCCGACGAGGAGTTCCGCCGGGCCAAGGAGAAGGTCCTCCACTCGTAAGTGCCGTGCGGGGCAAGCCCGTCGGTCCGAACCCGACGACGGGCGCCGGCCGGCAGGGGCCGGGCCGGCGGTAGAGCCCAGGAGTGCCATGGTCTGGCACAGGGAGGCAGTCATGACGGTGGTGGCAAACCCTTCGCTTCTGCGGGAGCTGGTCGAGCGGTGCGAGAGGCTCAGACGGCACGCCGCGGCCGGCGGCAGCCCGGAAGCCGACCGGCGGCTCGAGGACGCGACGTACACGCTGTGTGTGGTCACCGGCACCCGCCAGTTGGATGCGGCACTGTTCGTGGCCCGTCGCCAGTTGGCCGCCGCGATGACACGACATCAGCCTGCCCGCCGCTGAACACGCACCCGGCGTAGGAGCACCGGATACGTTGCTCCGCCGGCCAAACACGCCTGCATGAGCAGTGGGTTCCCGCGCTGCCCACACCGACCACTTTGCGTGCGGCCACGTCGGCGAGTCGTTGAACCGCGGTGAGCGGCGCCGGCACGGTCACAACGGCTACGGCCGACGCGGCCCCGGTTCTTCCCCGGGCTCCGGGGGAAGAGGTGTCAGCTTCACCGTCGCGACGTACGAGACCACGACCGCGACGATCACCAGCGGCATGACGGTGAGCCCCTGTGAGCCGATCAGCAGCGTGGCGAGCAGGACCGAGACCAGCGGAAGCCTCAGCATCGCGGCGCTCATCGCTCCGATGCCCATCGCGAACCCCGCGATCAGGCTCAGCCCCGGCAGGTGGGAGAACAGGATGCCGCCCGCCGCTCCCACGAACATCGCGGGAAAGATCGGCCCTCCCCTGAAGCTGCTGAGCGATGCGCAATAGGCCAGGCCCTTGCACAGCACCAGCAGCGACAACGCGCCCACCGAGTACGCGGTGCTGCGCGTGAGGAGTGGATCCAATGCCGTCTGCCCGGAATACAACACGTCGGTCGCTGCCTTGCCGGTGCCCTCCGCGTAGCCGATCGCCAGCCCCGCCACGACCAGGCCCATGACCACCGTGGCCAGCACTCGTCGCCTCTCGACGCGCGTTTTGAGCCGGATGGCAAGCCATCGGATGCCCACGCCCACGAGTGCGGCCGACAGTCCGATGGCCAGAGCCCAGCCGAATTCCGCCGCTGTCGGCCTCGTGGCCTCGGGCACGTCGTTCAGTGCCAGCGAGTAGGTGCCCAGCCCGGTCCAGTTGCCCAGACCGACGAAGATGAGTGCACCGATGCCCGCAGCCAGCAGGCCGGGCACCAACACCAGCGCCATCATCGGCCCGCCCACACCCGAGGCTTCCATCAGGAGAAATGCTCCGAGCAGGGGCGATCCCAGTAGCGAGCTGACGGCTGCAAAACTGCCGGCCGCGCCCAACACCGCGCTCACCTGCTCCGGAGGGTTCCGTTTGACCATCCGCAAGGCGCCGGCGGCGAGCCCCGCGCCGAGCGTCAGGAGGGGCGACTCGGGTCCGAGGACAGCTGCGAAGCAGAGGGTCGCCAGGGCGGCGAAGAAGATGCCGGGCAGCTCGATGGGTGTGGGCGGTCCTGTGGTCTTGAACCCGGCTGTCGGTTCATGGCCGCCGTGCCCCGGCAGGTACTGGATCGTCAGCCCGGCGAGCAGTCCCCCGACCGCGAGCAGCGGCAGCGGCCACCACGGTGGCGTTCCGTCGAACCCCAGCGACTTGGGCAGATCCGTGTAGATCAGTGGCTGAAGTTCGCCGACCAGTGCAAGGAAGCCGAACGCCGCCGCGGACACCGGCACGCCGATCAGTGCGGCCAGCACCAGGAGCACCAGGTACTGGCGGCTCCGAAGGAGCGTCAGCGGGTCCTGGGGGGACGCGGCCTCGGATCCAGTCCTGGCGACCGGCATGCGCAGTGCCTCCTCTCGATGCGGACCTCGTTGACCGTCTCACCGGCCGCTGACCTGCGCGTGTCCTGACTCTGGTGGCTGCTCGCGATTCACCCGCTCGCGCTCGCGCCGAGAACCTCGGGAGCATACCGAGGCGCCGGCCGGGAATTGGTGAGGCTCACGGGTGTCGGTGGGTCGCCCCCGGTGGAGCCGGGGCTGTGGGGAGGTCGCATACTCGGTGCTCGTCGCGGGACGTGAGTGCGATGACGGCTTTGGCCGGTGTGCTGGGCGAAAAGGAAGGCTGATGGGGGACATGAAGGACGCGAACGAACTGGCCGTGCCGGAAGAGGTGGACAGTCCCGCTCTTCGGACCCAGCCGACCGGCAGCCTGGCGCGGTGGCTGCTGCGCCACCGGGTGCAGCCGGTCGGGCCGACGGCAGGCCAGGGGCATTCCGAGTCGCATGCCTGGTGGAAGGTGATGTGCCTGACGGGGGTGGACTACTTCTCCAGCCTGGCCTACGTGCCGGCGATCGCGGCGCTCGCGGCGGGGGCGGTGTCGCCGCTGGCGACCTTGCTGATCGTCGCGTTGACCCTGGTGGGGATGTTGCCGATGTACCGCCGGGTGGCTCGCGAGAGCCCGCACGGGGCCGGGTCGGTGGCGATGCTGGAGGACCTCCTGCCGTTCTGGTGGGGCAAGCTGTTCGTGCTGGTCCTGCTCGGCTTCGTGGCCACGTCGTGGATCATCACGATCACCCTGTCCGCGGCTGACGCCTCGGTCCACATGATGGAGAACCCCTACCTGCCCCATGCTCTGCACGGTCATGAGGTCGCCATCACGGTGACGTTGTTGCTGCTGCTCGGAGGGGTGTTCCTGCTCGGGTTCAGTGAAGCGGTCAGCGTGGCCATCCCCCTGGTCGCGGTGTTCCTCGTGCTCAACGCGGTGGTCATCGCCGTGGGAATGGCGGACGTCTTCACCACGCCGGAAGCGTGGTCGGCGTGGACGCAGGCCCTCGCCGACGGCGGAGGCGTCGTCGACCTGGCAGGGCCGGCGCTCGTGGCGTTTCCCCTGCTGGTGCTGGGCTTGTCGGGCTTCGAGACCGGGGTGAGCATGATGCCCCTCGTGTCCGCCAAGGGCGCCGATCCCGAGCAGCAGCTGCGTTCGCGGATCCGCAACACCCGCAAGCTCCTCACCACCGCCGCGCTCATCATGAGCGTCTACCTGTTGTCCGCCAGCTTCGTCACCACCGTCCTCATCCCGCACAAGGAGTTCGAGCCCGGGGGCGCGGCCAACGGGCGGGCCCTGGCCTGGCTTGCCCACGAGAAGGTCGGGGAGGCGTTCGGCACCGCCTACGACATCAGCACCATCCTGATCCTGTGGTTCGCGGGCGCCTCCGCGATGGCCGGACTGGTCAACATCGTCCCGCGGTACCTGCCCGACTACGGCATGGCCCCGGAGTGGGGGCGCGCGGTACGCCCCGTCGTGAGTGTCTACACCGTCCTCTGTGTTCTCATCACCTTCGCCTTCGACGCCGACGTCGACGCTCAGGCCGGCGCGTACGCCACCGGCATCCTGGCCATGATGGTCTCCGGCTCCTTCGCCGTCACCGTCTCCGTCGCACGCCACCGACGGCGCGCCGCCGCAACGGGCTTCGCACTGCTCACGGCGGTCCTTTTCTATGCCTTGGTGGCCAACATTCTCGACAAGCCGGACGGCATCACGATCTCCGGCATGTTCATCGCCGGGATCATCGCCGTGTCGCTGATCTCCCGGGTCTCGCGCACCACCGAACTGCGCGCGGACCGCATCGTCTTCGACCAGGCCGCCCGCCGGTTCATCACCGACACCCTCGCCCACGACAACGCGATCAACATCATCGCCAACAGGCGGGAGGCCGGTGACCATGCCGAGTACTCCGCCAAGGAACGTGAGCAGCGCGGCAGCAATCCGGTGCCCGGACCGGCCGACGTGATGTTCCTGGAAATCGACGTGGTCGACCCGTCAGACTTCAGCGAAACATTGGCCGTTCGCGGCGTCGAGGTCGACGGTTACCGGATCCTGCGCGCCGAGGCCCCGGCCGCGCCGAACGCCATCGCCGCGATCCTGCTCGCCCTGCGCAACGCCACCGGCGTGCAGCCGCACTGCTACTTCGCCTGGGCCGAAGGCAGCCCTCTCCTGCACATGTTCCGCTACTTCCTGCTGGGCCGCGGCGACACCGCTCCGGTCACCCGCGAGATCATCCGCAGCAACGAACCCGACCCCGATCGCCGTCCGGGCATCCACGTCGGCGGCTGACCCCACTCCCCGCGTGCGCGCCGTCGGCGTCCGTGCGGTGGCGCGCACGGTGGTGCGCGCGACGGTCGGTGCTGTGCTGCTCGGTGATGTGGTCGGGCCGACATGGCATCGGTGCCGGAGGCGTGGCGCACGCCGGTTCCGGCACCGATGAGGCCTCGGCCGGGCTGAGGTCCGGCTGAGCCGATGCCTCGGCCGGTTCGTCGGCGGAGCCCACCCGGTCGGCTCGCTTCTCCGTTGCGCGGGAATGGGGAAGGCCACGCCCTCGTGCCGTCGTCTGAAGCCTGTGTGACGGAAGCGTTGACTGGGCCATGTACAGCACCTAACGTCTGGCCCAAATTACGAACTACGTTCGAAATACCGACGGAATACGGGCTGTTGGTGACTCTCCGCCCGCGGTTCCATCCAGGTTCAGCCCAGAGGGAGTAGTCCGTGAGACCTGCGCTCACCCGTCGAACGGTCCTCGGCATGATCGCCGGTTCGGCCGCCGCCACCGTCACCGGCGCCTCGGCCGGCGCCGCCCACGCCGCCGTCCCCGCGTCACCCGGTGTGACGTACACGAACACCATCGCCGAGCAGCGGGCCGACCCGCACATCTGGAAGCACACCGACGGCTTCTACTACTTCACCGCCACGGTGCCCGCGTACGACCGCATTGTGCTGCGCCGCTCCACCACGATCCAGGGGCTTTCCTCCGCCGCCGAGACGACCATCTGGACCAAGCACGCCACCGGTGTGATGGGGGCCCACATCTGGGCCCCGGAAATCCACTTCATCGACGGCAAGTGGTACGTCTACTTCGCCGCCGGTGACGCCGACAACGTGTGGAAGATCCGGCCGTACGTCCTGGAGTGCACCGCCGCGAACCCGGTCACGGGCACCTGGACGGAGAAGGGGCGCATCGCGCTGCCGCTCGACACCTTCTCCCTGGACGCCACGTCCTTCGCCGTGAACGGCACCCGCTACCTCGCCTGGGCGCAGAACGACCCGGCCGTCGGCTCCGGCACGAACATCTACCTGGCGCAGATGTCCAGCCCGTGGGCCATCACCGGCACCCCCGTCATGCTCAGCCGCCCGACCGCCTCGTGGGAGACCGCCGGCGGCCAGACGGTGAACGAGGGGCCGGCCGTCATCCAGCGCAACGGCAAGGTCTTCATGACCTTCTCGGCCAGCGCCACCGACGCCAACTACTGCCTGGGCATGCTGACCGCGTCCGCCTCCTCCGACCTGCTCAACGCCTCGTCCTGGGCCAAGTCCGCCGGCCCGGTCTTCGCCACCAACGCGGTCACCGGCCAATACGGCCCCGGCCACAACCAGTTCACCGTCTCCGAGGACGGCAAGTCCGACATCCTCGTCTACCACGACCGCAGCTACAAGGACATCAGCGGCGACCCCCTCAACGACCCCAACCGCCGCACCCGCGTCCAGAAGATCTACTGGAAGGCCGACGGCACGCCCGACTTCGGCATCCCGGTCGCCGACGGGCTCACCCCGATCCGGCTCTCCTCGTACAACTTCCCCGACCGGTTCATCCGGCACTGGGCGTACCGCGCCCGGATCGAGCCGAACGTCTCCCCCTTGGCCGACTCCCAGTTCCGTGTCGTCACCGGTCTCGCCGGCAGCGGCACCGTCTCCCTGGAGTCGGCCAACTTCCCCGGTTACTTCCTCCACCAGAAGAACTCCGAGGTGTGGGTGGAGAAGAACGACGGGACGGCGCAGTTCGCCGGTGACGCCTCCTTCACCGCCCGGGCCGGCCTCGCGGACTCCGCCGGAGTGTCCTACGAGTCGTACAGCTTCCCGGGCCGCTATGTCCGCCATTACGACTACCTGCTGTACGTCCAGGCTCCCAGCACCGCGACGGACCGGGCCGACGCCACCTTCTACACCCAGTGAGCGGTTCCGAGCCGGGCTGACCCCGCGGGCGCGCGCCGTCGGGATCCGTCCGCCGATCACGGTGTTGGCCGGCCGGTGCTGTGCCTCGGTCACGTAGCCGGGGGGCCGCCGAGGTCGAACAGGTAGGGCAGTTCGCTCGCGTGCGGTGCGCCGAGGGGAAACGGCCGTGTGCCCGAGGTGAGCGGTGGGGCGTGCTCGCCGGCGAACTCGTGGCGCCAGACGGGTACATGAGCGACGAGAAGGTCGTCGGTGCGCACTGTCGCGCAGGCGAAGTTCGCGTCGCCGATGACCGTTCGCCGAACACCGGGCCCCGTCGGCGCGGTGCGCCGGGTGCTCGCGGACGATCTCCTGGGCCTGCCCCGGTGAGGGGAAGAAGGCCGCCACGAATGCGCGAGGACCAGAGCCACGGCCACCGGGAGCCGTCGGCCGTGCTCCGTGCCGGCGACCGGCACCGCGGTGCCGAGGCCCGTGAGCACCAGGCCGGCCGACCCCCACACGACGCCCGGGCGGCCCGGGGCGACGCGCGCTCCCGGCTTCCCCGACGAACGCCTCGTCCGGCAGTGGTAGGCGATCTCGGGACGTGTGGGCACCACGGCGAACGCCGACACCAGACACTCGCCCAGCGCGTCCGGTGACGGCCGCGCGAAGGTTCCCTCCCTGATCAGCGTGAGCGCCGCCTGTGTCGACATGCTCCCGTCGGCGACCTGCGCCGCCATGAAGTAGAGGTCGCCGAACGGCGGCCCGATGACGATGCGGTCCCGTCCGTTCCCCCGAGGGCTGCGTGATGACATTCCCGGGGTATTCCCTGTGTCCCGGTGCGCGGAATCCATGAACGGGGCCCGGATCTGCCGGACTTGTCACACCGCTCACCCTCGCGCCCGGACGCGCAGAGGCATGCCTCGAACCGGTTCCCCTCAGAAGGGAACCGAATGACGGCCTGTGGCCCTCACGGTCGCGAATCGCCCGCCGTCCGCGCTTCGGTTCCGAGCAGCCTGGAAGCAGTGGAGCGCCGCTCTCGGGAGGACTGTCAGTGCTCGTTCTTAGGATCACCGGCATGACTGATGCCTTCACCGTCTTGTGGACCCATGACACGTGCCGCGCTCTGCGCAGGGCAGGGCGGGTGGGCGAGCGGCCGCCCGTCGCCTTCAGCGGCGTCCATTCCTCGCTGCCCGCCTGGTCGGGCGCCCGTGCCGGAGACGAGGTGTACGCGTTGCACGTCAACCGATGCGAGGTGTTCGTGGTGAGCCGGATGCGGGTGATCGACTTGGAGCGACGGGACTGCTGCGGCGCCGCTGCCGCGACATGGCAGGAGTCGTCGTTCCCCGGTCACGGCGACTGGTCGATGCTCGGCGCCGGCGGCTGCGGAGCTGCGGCCGTGCACGTGGACGCGACGCCCGTGCGCTTCGACGTGCCGATTCCCGGCGATCTTCTGTCGAGGCTCGCCTGGCGGAACCGCCGAGGTCATACGCGCAACCTGAAGTACGTGGTGGACGGTCGTCTCGAGCGATCCGTCAGCCTCCAGGGGTTCTACCGCCTGACGTCCGAGTCGGCCGACGAGCTGGCGGAGGTCGTCGGCAACGCCGCCCCTTGATCCCGGGCTGCGGCGCTGACGTCGGCGGCTCGGGACCTTCCGTGCATGTCGCCCTTCGAACGGAGCGACTCCTGACCCGCCCGGCTACTCACCACATCCACAACCTTCACACAAAGAGCACATTCGCTGATCACTTTTCGCTATGCTCCTGACGCTCCATTCGCACCACTGAGGGGGGATTTCCTCATGCGCATACGCCACGCCCTGGCCCCACTTGCCGTCGCAGGCACGGTCGCCGTCATCACCGCCGCCCCGGCCCAGGCCACCGAGTACTCGTCCGCGCTGAAGCTCAAGGGCGTCCAATACGACGCGCCCGGCAGCGACTCCAACCGGTGCTCGGGCGGCAACACCAAGGACGAGTACCTGACGATCAAGAACTACTCCCGCACCGCGACCGTCAACCTCAAGGGTTACGTCGTCAAGGACGCCACCGGCAACAAGTTCACCTTCACCGCCGGCCACAAGCTGGAGCCGGGCGACTATGTGAAGCTGCGCGGCGGCCGCGGCACCGACTCCGACGCCGGCAACGTCGTCTACCGCCAGAACTGCAACTTCATCTGGAACAACGACAAGGACACCATCTACCTGCTCAAGCCCACCGGCGCCAAGGCGGACGTCCACTCCTACACCAAGCGCGCCAACGACCCCGACGGCAACGGCTACATCAACTACCACGGCTGAACCCGCGAGGAGAAATCCGGCGCGCGGCCTTGTGAGGAAATCCGGTGCACGGCTACCCTCCGCCGGTGCCCTCCCTCGTCCCGCCCCTGCCGCCCGGCTATCGTTCCCGGCCCGCGACCGCGGACGACGTCCCGGCCCTTCACGCGCTGGTCACGGACTGCGAGCGGGAGGTGTACGGGCGGGCCCGGAGCGACGCCGGGGCCGTGGCCGCCGATCTCGCACGGCCGGGCCTGGACCCGGAGTCGGACACCGTCCTCGTTCTCGACCCGGCCGATCGCCTCGTCGCCCGCGCCTGGGTGGACCGGCGCTCCGAGGTGGACGTGCATCCGGAGCACCGGGGCCGGGGTCTGGGCGCCGCGCTCCTCGGCTGGACGCTGGCGCGGGCGCGTCAGGCCGGTACCGCCCGCGTCGTGCAGACCGTGCCGGACGCGGACACCGGCGCCGTGGCGCTGCTGCGCACGCACGGGTACGAGCCGCTGGTGACTGCCTGGCTGCTGGAGTTCGCCATGTCGGCCGAGCCCGCGGTGCCCGAGCCCCCGGCGGGCATCACTGTGCGGCCCTTCCGCACCGGCGACGGGCCCGCCGCACACGTCCTCGTCCAGGACGCGTTCGACGAGTGGCAGGAGCGGCGGCAGTCGTACGAGGAGTGGGCCGCCCACACCGTGCAGCGGCCGACGTTCTCCCCTCAGCGGTCGGCCCTGGCGTTCGCCGGTGACCATCTGGTGGGCGCCGCCCTCGCTCTGGACGTGCCGGGTACGCAGGAGGGCTACGTCGAAGAGGTCGCCGTACGCCGCGACCACCGCAGCCGCGGCATCGCCCGGCTCCTGCTGCGGCACACCTTCCGCGCCTTCCACCGCACGGGCATGTCCTCCTGCACCCTCTGGACCCACTCGGACACCGGCGCACTCGATCTCTATCTACGGGTCGGCATGACGGTCCGGCACAGCTCCACGGTCTTCCGCAAGGACCTCGGCCCGGGCGTATAGAACCGCTCCGCAGACCTGGCCGGGAGGTTCGGTGGGCAGGCCGAGAACGGGCGCGTGGTTCACCGGATCCCCGGTTCCACCATGGCTAGCCGCTCAAGAGAGCGATCACCGTGCCGTGACCGGCCCAGCGATCGCCACCGGGAAGAGCCGTCCCCGCTCCCCCGGACCCCCGGCCCCCCGCGACCCTCCCGTTCGCCCCGGCGGACTCACTTGGGGACGTCGACGTGGAGGCGGACGGTGGTGCCCTGGTCTCGGGTGGAGCGGATCTCGACCAGGTCGCAGAGCTGGTGGACGAGCCAGAGGCCGCGGCCGCCGATCTGGTCGGCGGTGGGGCGGGTGCGACCGGCCATCACGTCGGAGATGTAGCCGCCGTCGCGGAACTCGCACACGAACGTCGCGTCCTGGGTCCAGGTGCGCAGGGTCCCGCGGCCTCCGCCGTGCCGGACGCTGTTCGTGGCGATCTCCGTGACGGCGACGGCCAGCTTGCGCAGCCCGTCGTCCGGGACGCCCGCGTCCGACGCGCACTGGGAGACCTTCGCGCGGATCGCCGCCAGGTCACCATGCGTGTAGCTCAGCTCCTGGAACGGATCGCACGGGGCGCTCATGGCCTCGAAGGGATACTCCTCGGCGGCGAGGTAGCCCTCGTTGCGGACGTGGCGGCCGTCCTGGCGGATCAACGGGTGGCAGCGCGACAAGGACTGCAGGGCACCCTGGTCCTCGTCGGCGGCGTCGTAGGGGCACAGCATCGACCAGGCCGAGCTGCTGGCGAACGCCCGGTTCAACAGCCACTCGTGATACCGCAGTTCGGAAAGGTGCGCGGCGCTGCGGGCCTCGCGCCAGGCCGTCTCCCCGATGCCGCGTACCGGCCGGTCGCCCTCACCCTGCTCCTTCATCCAGGCCACCCAGGCGCCGAGGAGCCGGCCGGGGTTGGGTCCGAGGGTCGTGGTGTCGACGAAGGTGACGGCGAGCTCGTCGGCGAGCTCGTCGCGCAGGAGGGACGCCTTGTCCGAGGGGACGGCCACGACCACGGCTTCGCCGCCTTCGAGCGCCTCTTGGATGTAGCCCAGCGTCCCGGACAGGAACTGCGATTCGCCGCGGTAGGGATAGAGCTCGTGGCGGAACGAGGGCTCGGCCCGGCCGGACGGGTTCGAGGGCGAGATCGCGGTCATGCCGCCATCACCACCGGCATGCCGTCGGTGGCGTAGCCCGCGAGCTCCCAGCACAGACGCACGGTCTCGTTGGCACCTTCCACGACGATGCGGCGACCCGGCAGATCACGGGCGGCCTGGACCAGTGCGTGCATTCCAGCGGCGTCGATCATGTCGAGGGTGTCGAAGCGCAGCTTCACCCTGGGTGAGCACCGGATGGCTGCACGTACCGCGGTGTTGAAGGCGTCCGCGCACTCCGAGTCGATCACTCCGTCAACGCTCCAGCTGTCGGCACCCGTGCTGTACATCCGAAAGGCCGGACGCTCAGCGCGTATGCCCATCTCGTGCGGGTGCACACATGCCACGTGTTCCAGCGTAGGCCCGTCCCACTGCGACGGCCTGAAGGCGCAGACCACGATGGCGTTGCTCTCCGAGGCGAACTCGTCGAGCTTCAGCTCCTGGGCCACCAGTTCCTCGGTCCCGCTGGGCGCCGCCGCCGGCAGCCGCTCGGTGAGTACGCGCACCGAGCGGTAGCCCTCCCGCACCGCGGTACGGGCTTCCCGGCGCACCGCGGCCAGGACGGAGTCGGGGTCGGCGAGGCGGGGGAAGTCGAGGATCACCGAGGCGGACGGCACCGCGTGACGGGGCAGGCCGGAGACGGCTCCGGCGGAGCCGATCACCACGATCTTGTCGCCGTACAGAGCACCGTCAGCCACGTAGGCGAGCACGTCTGCGGGGGCCGTGGCGGCCGAGTCCGTGTGCCAGCAGACATGATCACCGAGCCCGACGTCGTCGAACGTAGTCAGCGCCCGCGCCGCTCTCACCTGATCTCCCTTCCGACCACGTACCCGTCCCGGGACAGAGAGACTACTGGGCCCGCCGGACGATCGTGCAGCCGAAGGAGGATCGACCGGACAGGCAGGTCACAGCGGGACGGCCTGTTACCCCTCTGCCCCTTGAACGCGGCACGAACCCTGGAGGGCATGCCGCCCCCGCGCCCGGCTCAGCCGGCCAGGGCCGACGCCCGTCCGCACCACACGCGCCACCGCCACCCCACCAGCACTGTCGAGATCGCCATCCGAGCCGTCTCCCGACCCGAACCGAGGAAGCCGCGCCTTGTGCTGTTCCGACCAAACGATGAGCCGCCGATGACGCCATCAGCGTGATGTACGGCCGCGACCGCAACCGGGGCGGGCTCCGCACGCCTCCTGTCCGGCAGAACCCAAGACGCCGGTGAGGAGATCAACGTGACGACCACCGCCCCCGAGTACACCTCCAGCTACACCTACGTCGACCCGTACGCCGCCGATTCCGCCGAAATTCTCTGGCCGGCCCCGGCCGACTCCGCCGACACGGACTACCCGCTGCCGCCGCCCAACCCCGCCGAGCGCCTCGACCTCCTCGTCAAGCCACGGGACCACCAGCGCATCGAACTGCACGCGGCCCTGACCGCGGCCGGCATCCCGCCCCACCCCGAGGACCGCGACGCCATCGAACAGCTCAGCGCCCTGTCCGGCAGCGTCAACGCCGCCCTCCAGCGCTGGCTGCACCACCCCAGGTGACTCCACGCACGAATCGACCCGATGCCGACGAACCTTCGGGTCGCGGCCGGAGCCCCGGCAGCCGCTGGACGGCCGGGGCTCCGCAATCCCCCGATGGATCCGGAGGGCCGGGTTGCGGGGCACGAGCCCACTGAGCCGTTACGGCAGCGGGCCGGTCGTACTCGAAGCGCATCAACGACGCCTCTCCGTTCGCCAGACGTCCCCAACTCCCCTTCACAGCACCAATCTCGTGGTGTTCAAGCCCTTGCTGCGCCGCAAGCCTCGTCACTACTCTCCCCAGAAGTCGAAGCGCTTCAACGGCTCGGCGAGCAGCCGACGGCGATGATCATTCGGCCCCAGGCACCCCTGACAGAACTGGCCCGTGCACGAGATCCGCTGCGCGCCACCGACTGCGGACGGCTGATCGCCGCCCCCTGCCCGGACTCGACACCGTGCGGGCCTTTCGGTCGTGGGCGGCGGAGCACCGAATCGGTCGGACGAAAGGGACGAGACATGAGGACGACACGACCACCCGCGCGCGAGCGCGGACGCAGGTTCAGTCGAGGGACGGGCCTGGTGCTGGCTCTGCTCGTCGCGCTCGGCCTCTTCGGCGGCGCAGCCTTCGCCGCCCCTCCCCGGGGCCCGGCGCACGGTGCCGCAGCCGCCGCCCCGGCTCCGGTCGCCGACAACACCCTCACCACCGTGGCCGCCATGCAGCCGAGTTGGAACCTGGGCAACACCCTGGACGCCATCCCCGACGAAACGTCCTGGGGCAATCCCCTGACCACCAAGGCGACGTTCGACACCGTCCGGGCACAGGGCTTCCGCAGCGTCCGGATCCCCGTCACCTGGAGCAACCGGCAGTCGGCGACGGCTCCTTACACGGTCGACCCGGCCTACATGAGCCGCATCCGGCAGGTGGTCGACTGGGCCCTGGCCGCCGATCTGTACGTCGTGCTCAACGTCCATCACGACTCCTGGCAGTGGATCGGCAAGATGGCCGACGACCACGACCGGGTGCTGGCCCGCTTCAACGCGACGTGGGAACAGATCGCCACCGAGTTCCGCAACTCACCGCGCAGGCTGCTCTTCGAGAGCGTCAACGAGCCGGTCTTCGACAACGCCAGTGACGCGCGGAAGACCCAGCTGCTGGCCGAGCTGAACACCTCGTTCCACCGCATCGTCCGTCAGAAGGGCGGCCAGAACGCGACCCGTCTCCTCGTCATGCCCACGCTGGGCTGCACGCCGGACCAGAGGCTCATGGACGAGCTCGCGACCACGATGAGCTCGTTGAACGACCCCAACCTGGTCGCCACCGTGCACTTCTACGGCTTCTGGCCGTTCAGTGTGAACATCGCCGGGTACACCCGGTTCGACGACACCGTCCTGAAGGACATGACCGACGCCTTCGCCCGGATGCGCAACATTTTCGTCGCCAAGGGCGTCCCCGTCTACCTCGGCGAGTACGGGCTGCTCAGCTACCCCGACTACACCAAGGCCAACGACGTCGTCCAGCGGGGCGAGGCCCTGAAGTACTTCGAGGCGTTCGGCAACCAGGCGCGGGTCAACGGGGTCACCACCGCCCTGTGGGACGCCGGCTCCTTCCTCAACCGCAACACGCTGCAGTGGCGCTACGCCGCCCTGTCCGCCCAGATCAAGTCGAGTTGGACCACTCGCTCGGGAACCGCCTCCTCGGACCACGTCTACGTGCCCAAGTCCGGTGCGATCACGGCCAAGACGCTCACTCTGAACCTGAACGGCACCTCGTTCCAAGGGCTTTGGCAGGGCAACACCCCGCTCGTCGCGGGCCGGGACTACACGCTGTCGGGCAGCGGGCTCACCCTGACGGCAACCGCCCTCACCCGCCTGACCGGCAGCGGCGGCTACGGTGTGAACGCCACGCTCCAGGCCCGGTTCTCCTCGGGCGTCCCCTGGCAGATCGACGTGACCAGGTACGACCCGCCGGTGCTGTCGAACACGACGGGCACGGCCAACGCCTTCTCCATACCGACGCAGTTCCGGGGCGACACTCTGGCGACCATGGAGGCCAAGTACGCCGACGGGTCGGCCGCCGGCCCCACGAACTGGACCTCCTACCAGCAGTTCGAGTCGGCCTTCGCCCCGAACTACAACGGCAACGCCCTCACTCTCACCCCCGCCTTCTTCGACGCGGTCCGCGACGGCGCCCGGGTGAGCCTCACCTTCCACTTCTGGAGCGGCACCACCGTGACGTACTACGTGACCAAGTCGGGAGGCTCGGTGACGGGCACGGTCTCCTGAGAGGGCGGCGTCCCGGGGCATGCGCGAGATCCTGACCGAAGGGTTCCTCGCCCGACCCGCCCAAGGCTCACCAGCGGTCCGGGCCCGCACTCCCGCACCCGGTCGCGGCCGGCTGCCGGCCGCGACCGGGGAGACGGGTGCGGGTCGGGACCGGGAAGACGGGTCCGGTCGGGACCGTGGCCCCTAGGGAAAGTACAGGGACGCCTTTCCAGGACGTGCCGCGTGAACATCCCGCCCCACGCGACCCCGCCGCGGTACATCGTGGCCCGGGACACCCCCGAGGCCGACGCCTCCACCGCAACGGGTCGGCCTATCACGGACGTTCCGAGAATCCGGGCGTCCGCGGCAGCCCACGCACTCGCCGACTGCTGAACGCTGCCGCCGACCAGGGCGGGCAGAACCATGACCGCGTTGCGGGCGCCGGGCAGACCGCCGCGAAGGCCCTTCACGCGGTCCATGGCCCATCCGGTGAACTCGGCCATCGCAACGTCGTCGACCTCGGGGGCCGCGGCGGCAAGGACGAACAACTCCACCTTGGTACCGAACCACCGTGCCCTGCGGTCCGATCGGCCGGCGACCACCACGGGCCGGTCCCTCCAGGTGCCGGCGGTCATCTCGCATCCGTCCGCCGCCAGCCGCTCACACAGTGCCGCCATGTACACGTTGGCCGCGTCGGCCGGCGTCGCCTCATCGGTGCGCTGCTGGGTCATGCCTGGATCATCCATCGCCGGCGACGCAGGCGGAAGACCGCTCTCACCGCTCGTCCCCTCGTACCCCTCGTACCCCTCGTACCGCCCGACTCTCGTCGTGTGGCCTCCGGGCCGTGGCAGCCCGGACTCGGCGAGTGGTCGCGAGCCGGTTCCCGATGTCACCGAACCTCCGGGCGCGCCCTGCTGCCGCACTTCGCCGGAGAGCGAAAAAGTGAAACGGCGGTGGAGAAACAGGGACCAGTTCCCGTGCGGGCGGTGAAGAAACCAGGTGAATCGGCCGTATGTTCCTCCATTCGCCGGGCACGAGGAGCGTCGGAGGTTGATAACCATGATTCCCCTGCTTCTCGTTCTGCTGCTGGCCCTGGTTCTCTTCGGCGCGGGCTTCGCGCTCAAGGCACTGTGGTGGATCGCCGTCATCGTGCTGGCCGTCTGGCTGCTCGGCTTCGTCATGCGCAGCGCCGACACCGGCGGCCGCAAGGGCCGCTGGTATCGCTGGTAGCCCGTCCGGCACCAGACCGTCCGTGGGCCCCGGGAACACCCGGGGCCCACAGGCATGTCCCGCCTCGGAACATCGCTTGCGGCAATCGGTGTAACCGCCACCTTCACCGGGCAGCAGACCTCATGGCTGGGGCCCGGTGAAGCAGCGGAACCTGCACCTCCATCCACCGGACCCCAGCCACACCCCGACCCCTCACCCGCCGACCGGGGGGCACCGCCGCGCCACGGGCCGGGAAACTGCCGGCACTGCGTGACTCGTGCCCGCCACCCGACTTGTAGGGTCCGCAAGGTGGAGAGATCGAATGAACGTGTGAACGGCGGATCCGCGTCGACGCTGCTCGACGTGCTGCTCGGAGCGGCGCAGGAGGCCCCCGGCCAGACCGTCGTGCACGTCCGGGGGGACGGCACCGAACACACGGTCACCTTCGCCCAACTCCGCGACGACGCACTGTGCGTGGCGGGCGGGCTCGTGGCGGCGGGCGTGGAACCGGGCACGCCGCTCCCCCTGGTCGCCGACCGGGGGGACGCCTTCCAGCCGATGTTCTGGGGTGCGCTGGCGGCAGGGGCCGTACCCGTCCCGCTCGCCCCGGAGCCGCGCCGGATCGGCCCGGTGTGGGAACTCCTCGGCAGGCCACCCGTGGTGGTGGACGAGTCGACGACCGCCGTCGTCACCGGGACGAGCGACGGGCCGCACGGCCAACCCGGCAGCGGAATAACGGTGTTGAAGCTGGACGAACTCCGTCGCGGCCGCCCGCTGCAGCCCCTGCACCGCCCCGCCCCGCACGACGTCGCCTTCCTCCAGTTCTCCTCCGGCAGCACCGGCGCCCCGAAGGGCGTGGAACTGACCCACGCCGCGATCCTCGCCAACCTCCACCAGATCCGTGCCGCGATGGCGATCACCCCGGACGACGTGATCGCGACCTGGATGCCGTACTTCCACGACATGGGGCTCATCGGCACCCATCTCGTCCCCATGGCCGCGCGCCTGAAGCAGATACGGATCGAGCCGCTGTCCTTCGCCAAGCGGCCCGCCCTGTGGTTCGAGGCCGTCGCCCGCCACCGCGCGACGCTCCTGTCGGCCGCGAACTTCGCCCTCGCCCTCGCGGTGCGCCGCGTCCCGGCGACCGCCCTCGCCGGTCTCGACCTCGGCTGTGTACGTCTGATGCTCGTAGGCGCCGAACCCATCGCACCGCGCGTCTGGCGGGAGTTCACGGCCCGCACGGCTCCGGCGGGGCTGGATCCACGTGCCCTGCTGCCGGTGTACGGCCTGGCCGAGGCCACCCTCGCGGTGACCGTGCCACCGCTCGGCGAGACCGCCACGCCGCTCGTCCTGGACCGCGCGGCGCTCAGCCGGGGCCGGGTGGTGGAGAGTGAAGTGGGGCCGCACACCGTGGAGTTGATGGACCTGGGTCGTCCGGTGGACGGCTGCGAGGTCCGAATCACCGGCGAATCCGGCGCGTTCTCGGAGGAGTTGCGGGTCGGGCAGGTGGAGGTGCGGGGGCCGCAGTTGGGGCGCGGGTACCACCGGTCGCCCGAGGCGAGCACGGAGGCGTTCGGCGGTGACGGCTGGCTGCGTACCGGTGACCTCGGCTTCCTGCGGGACGGGCGGCTGTGCGTCACGGGACGCGACAAGGACGTGGTGTTCGTCAACGGCCGTACGTTCCACGCGTCCGACCTGGAACAGACGGTCGCCGCGACGCCCGGCCTGCCGCCGGGGGCCGTGGCGGTCGTGGGGTCCACGGATCCGGACGACGGGGGCGAACGGGTCGTCGCGTTCGTGCAGTGGGCCAGGCCCGAGCCGTCCGCCGCCGCACCGGTGCTCCGCGCCGCCGCCGGTCGGCTGCGCGAGGCCCTCGGCCACGACGACGTACGGGTGCTGCCGGTGCCGCCGGGGGCGTTCCCCCGTACCACCAGCGGGAAACTGCGCCGGAGTGTGCTGCGGACACGCTTCGAGAGCGGGGCGTACGCGGCGATGGAGAGCCGCTGGGTCGGCACGGCGGCCGCGGTGACCGGCCGGACGGCCGGGGCGGGTGTGATCGCTCCACGGTCCCTGCGCGAGGTCCAGGAGTCGGTGCGGGAAGTCTGGGCGCGTGTGCTGGAGCTGCCCGCGTCCGAAGTCGGCCTCCACGAACGGTTCTTCGACCTCGGCGGCTCCTCGCTCAAGGCGATGGCCGTGCTCGCCGGGCTGGAGGACACATTCTCCTTGAACGTGGAGCCGGGTGCGCTGCGGGACCACGACACGGTGGCGGGGCTGGCCGGGCACGTCCTCGCCCTGCTGGCGGACGCCGAGTCCGAGGCAGGGTCGGAGACCGAATCGGACGCGGACGGGCGCCTCACGGCTCGGGGAGAACCGTCCACTCGCGACGGCGGACATGGCGTCGCCGATCACCCGATTCCCCGCACCACGGAAGGGCCTGCGGCGCATGCCGGGCCCGGTGCCGATGACGGGGCCCTCGCTGTTCTCTCCGCAGCCTGTCGGTTCCCCGGCGGCGACACGCCCGAGGCCTTCTGGGCGTTGCTGACAGCAGGCGGTGAGACGGTCGGCGAGACACCCGAGGGCCGGCTCAGGAACGAGGGGCCCCGCCCGACGCCCCGCTCGGGTTTCTTCCTCCCCGACCCCGCTGCCTTCGACGCCGAGTTCTTCGGAATGGACGAAGCGGAGGCCCGGGCGACCGACCCGCAGGCCCGGATCTTCCTGGAACTGGCCCACGAGGCGCTGGAACGTGCCGGATACGCGGGACCCCGGCGGACCGGCCGCAGGATCGGGATCTTCGCGGCGACCGGCGACAGCGGATACCGCGAGGTGCTGGCCGAGGCCGCCGAAGGGGACCTCGCCCGTCACCCGGCCGCCCTCACCGGCAACCTACCCAACCTGATCGCAGCCCGCGTCTCCCAGCTGCTCGACCTGAACGGCCCCGCCCTGGCCGTCGACACGGCCTGCTCTTCCGCGCTGGTCGCCCTGCACCTGGCCCGGCGCAGCCTGCTGGCCGACGAGTGCGACCTCGCGGTGGTCGGCGGCGTCAACCTGGGCCTGACCCCGACCGGCCACCGCCTCCTCGAAGCGACGGGCGCGCTGTCGCCGACCGGCCGGTGCCGCGCGTTCGCCGCCGACGCGGACGGATTCGTACCGGGAGAAGGCGGCGCGGCGATCGTCCTGGCACGCCTCGACGACGCCCACGCCGCCGACGACCCGGTCCTCGCCCTCGTCCGCGGTACGGCGGTGAACAACGACGGCCGCTCGCTCGGCCTCCTCGCCCCCACGCCACGCGGCCAGCGCGAGGTGATCGCCCGTGCCTACGAGGAGTGCGGCATCGACCCGGCCGACGTGTCGTACGTCGAGGCGCACGGCACGGGAACGCCGATCGGCGACCCCGTCGAGGCGCAGTCGCTCGGCCAGGCCTTCCCTCCCCGCGCCGACGGCGTCCGGCGAGGGCTCGGGTCGGTCAAGGCGAACGTCGGGCACCTCCTCAACTCGGCCGGCATGCCCGCCCTCGTCAAGGTCGTCCTCGCCCTCACCCACCGCCGGCTCCCGCCGACCCCGCACGCCGACACACCCGCCCCCTTCCTCGCGCACACCGCCCCCGGCTTCCGTCTGGTCACCGGGCACGAGGAGTGGACGAGCGCTGAGGGCCGGCCACTGATCGCGGGCGTCAACTCCTTCGGCTTCGGCGGCACCAACGCGCACGCGGTCCTGGAAGAGGCTCCGAAGGGCAGGGCGAGGGCGGCGGACGCCGACCCGGCCGCGACGGCGCGGTCCACCAGCGGCCCGCACCTGCTGACGCTGTCCGCCCGCACCGGGGGCGCACTGCGCGTCGCCGCCGCGGAGTTGGCCGCGCATCTGCGGGCCCACCCCGAACTGGACGAGGGGGACGTGTGCGCCACCGTCAACTCCGCCCGGGACGAGGGGCCGTACCGGCTGGCCGTGGTGGCACAGGGGGACATCGCGGAGCAGCTTGAGCAAGCGGAGAAGGAGGGCGCGGCGGAAGAGAGCGGAACCACCGCAGTGGGCGAAGCCGTAGGAGTGGGCGGGCGGCTGGGTTCCGCGAGCGCGGCGATGGCGATGAAGCCCGTGCGGACCCGTCCGCGCACGGTGTTCGTCCTTCCCGGCCAGGGTGCCCAACGACCGGGTCTCGGGCGGGAGTTGTACCGTTCGGCGCCTGTGTTCCGTGACGTCCTGGAGGAGGCCTCGTCCCTCACCGGGCCGGTTCTCGGCCGTAGCCTGGCCGCCTGGTGCCTGGACGAGGACGCCGACCCCGCGGCCCTGGCCCGCACAGAGGTGACCCAGCCACTGCTGGTCGCGTTCGGAGTGGCATTGGCCGGCCAACTGGCCGCGTGGGGCGTGGCGCCCGACGCCGTCGTGGGCCACAGCGTCGGCGAGATCACGGCCGCGTGCGTCGCCGGCGCCCTCGCGCCGGCCGAGGCGGTCGGTTTCGCCGCCGAACGCGGGCGCCTGATGGGCGAGCTGGCCGCGCCGGGCGCCATGGCGGCCGTACGGGGCGACGAGGACACCGTCGCCGGCGTGGTCGACGCGTCCGACGGCACGCTCTGGGTCGCCGCCGTCAACTCACCCACCCAGGTGGTGCTGGCGGGCGAGGCGGAGAGCGTCGACCGGGCGGTCGCGGCCCTTACCGCCCGTGGCGTGGCCGCCCGCCGCCTGCGCGTCTCGCACGCCTTCCACTCCCCCATGCTGAGCCCCGTTCTCGGCTCCGTGCACAACGCGGCGAAGGCCCTGACGGTCCACCCGGCCGGCCTCCCGATGCTGAGCACGGTCACCGGCAGGTGGGGCCCCGACCTCACCCCCGGTTCCGGCTACTGGCGCGACCACGTGATCCGCCCCGTCCGCTTCGGCGCGGGCGTCTCCCGGCTCCTCGACGAGGGGTACGACACGTTCGTCGAACTCGGCCCCGACGCCTCTCTCGCGGGCCCGATCCACGCGGTCGCCGCCGCGCGTTCCGGGGTCGTGCCCTCCGACGTGGCGGTCCTGCCCGCGCTTCCCTCCGGTGAGGCAGCGGGAGCTGCGGCCCTGCTCCGGACGGTGGGCCAACTCTGGACCCGTGGGGCCCCGCTGTCCCCGTCGTCCCCGGCGCGCGGCACGGTGCGCCGACGGGTCCCCGTCCCGACGTACCCCTTCCAGCGCGGCCACCACTGGCCGGACGGACTCGACACGGCACCCCGGCCCTGTACGGCAACGACACCGCCCACCGCGCTTCCCTCGTCCGACGGCATACCCGTCCCGCAGCCCCTCCTCTGGCGCGACGCCCCACTCACCGCAGGCCCCAGCCCCCGTGTCGTACGGCTGACCGGCGCCGACACACCGCTGCGGCGATCGGTCGCCGACCGGCTCGCCGAGCGCGGAGTGACGGTGCTGCGCGGAATGACGGAGCTGCGCGGAGTGACAGAGCCTCAATCGCACCCGGCGCCGACCCAAGCACCCGTACCCGCAGGGAATGAAGCCCCCGAGGAAGCCGAGAGGACGGCCGCTCCGGAGGCGGTGCTGTGGTTCGCCGACGACACCGCCGGACCGGAGCCGGACACCGGCGCCGCCGTCTCCGCTCTGCGCGAGGTGCTGTCGGCGCTCGGCACGACGCCCACCCGCCTGCTGTTGGTCACGGAGAACGCTTACAGCACCGGCAGCGGCGACACCTCCGTCCGCACCCGCCCCGCCCAAGCCCTTCTGCACGGTTTCGCCCTGGCCCTGCCCGAGGAACTCCCGGGACTCTCGTCCCTGAGCGTCGACCTGTCCTCCCAGGATCCGCTCGACGCGCAACTCTCTTACGTGGACGCCGAGTTGCACACCATGGTCCCCGCCCCCGGCGCCGGCGCGGGTGCGGGTGCGGGCGGCACCGTCGCCTGGAGGACGGGCCGCCGACTCGCCCGTACGCCTGCGGCCGCAGCCCCTGCCCCGCCGGCCCCCGCGACGGCACTGCCCCCGGACGGCACCTACCTGATCACCGGCGGCGCAGGCGGCCTCGGCTCCGCGCTCGCCCGTGACCTCGCACAACGCGGCGCCCCGACCCTCGTCCTCACCGGCCGGACCCCGACCCCGCCGCGCGCGCTGCTCACCGAACTACGCGCCCTCGGCGCCCACGCCCGCTACCAGGCTGCGGACGTCGGCGACGCGGACGACGTCGACGAACTCATCGCCGGCCTGCCACCGTTGACCGCGGTGTTCCACGCGGCCGGCACGGCCCGACCCGGCAGTCTGCGCGCCAAGTCGGACGACGAGATCGAGGCCGTGCTCGCCGCGAAGGTGCGCGGCACCGCACTGCTCGCCGAGGCCCTGCGCAGGCACGGCCGACAGGACGCCGTCTGCCTGGCCTTCTCGTCCGTCTCCGCCGTACTGCCCGGCCTCGCCGGCGCCCTCGGCGACTATGCCGCCGCCAACTCCTTCCTCGACGCCTTCGCCACCGCCGAACGCGCGGCCGGCCGGCCCTGGCAGACGATCGCGTTCGGCCCCGTCACCGACACGGGATTGGCGAGCGGCCCAGGCACGCAGAGCCGGCTCCGGTCACCCGGGCCCGCACACGCCACGGCCGCCCCCATGACCGTGGAGGCCGCTTTGGCGGGCCTGCACACGGCGGTCGGCCTGGACGCGGCGCACGTCCTGGTGACGGGCGTGAGCGTCACGGACCCCGCACCCGCACCCGCACCCGCGGAGGCGGGCTTCACCACGGCCCGGCCCCACACCGCCGGCCGACGCGGCGACGCGAACGAGCCGCCCGCCCACATCGACCGGGCCCCCACCGACGACGCGACCGACGACGCGACCGCCCAACGCACCGCCGCCGCCCAACGCGTCGCCACGGCTCCGTCCCCGATCACCGAGGTCATACGCGGCCTCCTGGCCGACGCCCTGCACCGCTCCCCTCAGGACATCGGCGACGACGAACAGTTCCTCGCCCTCGGCCTGGACTCGCTCAGCGCCGTCGACCTCGCCCGCCGCCTGGAACGCGAACTCGGCCGCCCCCTCCCGGCCACCCTCTTCTTCGAGCACCGCACGATCGGCGAACTGGCCACCCACCTGGCGACCACCGAGCCGACGACGCCGAACCCCACCCCGTCCCCGGCCGGCCCGACGACGGCGAGGACCACGACGACGGCCGACGACCGTCGCCCACTCCCCCTTACTCCCTTCCCCCTCACCCCTCTCCAGCTCGCCTTCCACACCACCGAGACCCTCCACGAGGGCACCACCGCCTTCGGCTACGTACGCCAGAGCGTCACCGGGCCACTCGACACCGACCTCCTCGGTCTCGCACTCGCCCGCCTCGCCGCCCGCCACCCCATGCTGCGGATGCGGATCACCGACACCTCCGCCCGCCCGCAGCAGTACGCCGCACCCGCCGGGCCCGTGGACACGGCGCCCCGCTGGTACGAGGTGCGGCAGGCGCACGACCTGGCACAGCTGGAACAGACGCTGTGCAACCGCCCGTTCGACCTGACGACGGAGGACCCGGTCCGAGCCGTCCTCGTCCACGACGGTGACGACACGGACCTCTCCCACCTGCTCCTGGTCGTCCACCACTCCGCCGCCGACGGCTTCAGCCTCAAACTCCTCGCCGAGGAGCTCTGGTCCCTGTATACGGCCCTCGCGCGGGGCGACGAGGAGGGGGACGCGGACCCATTCGAGAGGAGCGGCGCACTGCCCGCTCCCCAGGCCGAGTTCGCCGACTATGTGGCCGCCGTCACCGCCGAGCGCCGGTCCCCGGCGTACGCACAGGACCAGCGGTACTGGCGCGACCGCCTCGCCGAGCACACCCCCGCCACCACGGCGACACCCCTCTCCCTACCGTACGACGGCGATCCCGAAGCACCCCCCGCTCCGCCCCTCACCCACCACCGCACCGGCATCGACGAAGAACTGACCTCAGCACTCCGCGAGACGGCGGCGCGGAACGGGGTGTCGTTGTTCCACCTGCTGCTGGCGGTGTACGGCCGTTGTCTGGCCCGGTGGAGCGGGCGACGAACCGTCGCGGTCAACGTGGCGCGGGCCCGGCGGGAGTCACCGCTCGTCGGCATCGACCGTCTGGTGGGGCCGCTGGCCGACACGCTGCCGGTGTTCGTGGACGTCGACCCCGGCGAACCGGTCACCACGCTCGCCGACCGGCTACGGCGGATCTGGCGGGAGGCCGAGGCCCACGCAACCCTGAGCAGCACGGACTTCGCCCGTCTGCTGTCCGAACTGCGGCCCGCCACAGGCCCGGCGCCGCGCACCGTGGCCGAGGCGGGGTTCAGTTTCGCCCGCTTCCCAGTGGTCCACGGCCCCGACTGGCCGGTCACCGTCACGCCCACGGCCGCGGCCACGGCGTCCGCCGCCACCCGGCTCGGCCTGCTGTGCTGGGAGGCCGACGCCGCCCTGCGCCTGTCGTGGAACTACCCGGCCCGCCTGTTTCGCCCCGAGACCGTGCGCCGTCTCGCCGACGAGTACGTGACCGAACTGCGCGCCGCCGTAGCCGACCCGTCAGCCACGCCGGTCTCCGCGGTCTCCCCGGTCTTCGCGGTCTCCCGGGTCTCCGCGGTCTCCGCAGCGCGCGCCTCCACCACCCCGGTGTCCGTCTCGAACGGCGCGGACGGTGAGGACTGTGAGGACGGCGTGAACAGCGCGGACGGCGCGGACAGCACGGAGGGCGTGAACGGCGCGGACGGCGGCGGGATCGTGGCCCGCCTGTGCGCCCAGTTCCGCGCCACGCCCGAATCCATCGCCGTCGCCACCGGCGGCCGGGCCGCACTCACCTACGCCGCGCTCGACAAAGCGTCCGCCGCCCTCGCCGCCCGGCTGCGCGCCCAGGGTGTGCGCCCCGGCGACCTGGTCGGACTGCTCACCGAACCGGGCGGCACGGACACGGTGACCGCAGTCGTGGGCATCCTGCGGGCGGGCGGCGGATGGGTGCCGCTGGACGCCACCCACCCCGCCGCCCGGCACCGGGACCAGCTGGCCCGCACGGGAGTGCGCGTACTGGTCTGCGATGCGACGAGCCACGAAGCCGCGACCGGCCTGGACGGCGTCACCCCGGTCAGCACTGCCGTTTCCGGCGACACCGCGACGGTCGCGGCCCCGGGAGACAGCGACCCCGGCCCCGAGGCCATCGCCTACGTCATCTTCACCTCCGGCTCGACGGGCCGGCCCAAGGCCGTACCCATCACCCACCGGTCGATGACGAACTACCTCGACTGGTCGCTGGCCACCTTCGGCTACGGTCCGGGCGACCGGCTCGCCCAGACCGCCTCGGTCTGTTTCGACGCCTCCGTACGGCAGTTGCTGGCCCCGCTCCTGTGCGGCGCCACGGTGCACGCCCTCTCGCGCGACCTGCTGCGCGACCCCGAGGCGCTGCTCGACCGCGTCGTCGCGGACCGCATCACGGTGTGGAGTTCGGTCCCGACGCTGTGGGAACGCCTGCTGACCGCCGCCGAGGAACGCACCCGCCAAAACGGTGTGGCCCCCGACCTCTCGGCCCTGCGCTGGGTCCACGTGGGCGGCGAAGCCCTGCCCGCCGCCCATGTACGCCGCTGGTTCGACCTCCTCGGCACCCCCGCCGGTCACACTCCCCACCACCCCCGCCGTCACCGGATCGCCAACCTCTACGGCCCCACCGAGGCCACCATCAACGCCACCTGCCACATCATCGCCACCCGGCCCGCCGACGACGTGCGCCACCTGCCCATCGGCCGCCCGATCGCCGGCACCGAACTGACGGTGATCGGCGAGGACGGCCAGGAGTGCGCCCCCGGCGAATCCGGCGAACTCCTCATCGCCGGAACCGGACTCACCCCCGGCTACCTGGGCGACCCTCACCTCACCAGCGCCGCCTTCACCGAGCGGGACGGCCGCCGCTGGTACCGCAGCGGCGACCGTGTCCGCCGGACTGCCGAAGGGGTACTGGAGTTCCTGGGCCGGCTCGACGACCAGGTCAAGGTCCGCGGCCACCGCGTGGAACTCGGCGAGGTCGAGGCCGCCCTGCTCACTCACCCCGGCGTGGCCCGCGCGGCCGTACTGCTGCTGGAGGGACGGCTCGAGGCGTACGTCGAGCCCAGGACCGGTGCGCACACCCTCGACCCACGCGAGGTGCGCGCCTTCCTCTCGCGCACTCTGCCCCCGTACATGCTCCCGGCCCGCATCCACTCCCTGGCGGCCCTGCCGCTCACCGGCACAGGCAAGATCGACCGCAACCGGCTCACGCCGCGGAAGGAACCCACGGGCACCGAGCCCAGGGACAGCGAACCCCGGCCCACGCCTCCCGCGACGCCCACCGAGCGCCTGCTGGCGCGCGTCTGGTCCGAGCTGCTGGACGTACCGGAGTCCGGCATCAGCGGCCAGGACGACTTCTTCGCACTCGGCGGCGACTCCATCAGCGTGCTGGAACTGTTCTCCCGCCTGCGCCACGAACGCCCCGCGCTGCCCCGCCCGACCGCTCTCTACACGCACCGCACACTGAGCGCCCTGGCGGCGGCCATCGACGTCACGGCCACCAGGGCCGGCGCCGACGCCGGTGCCACCGTGACGGCCACGGCCATGGCCACCACCACCGCTACGGCCACAGCCGCAGCCGAGCCGACCGCGAGTCGGCACCAAGAACCGGCGGCCGCCCTCGATCTCGTCGGCCCCCTCGACCCCTACCCCCTCACCCCCGCCCAACAGGGCTTTCTCCTCGCCGACGCCATCGCCTCCGGCACACCTGGCGCCCCCGGTTCGACCGGTGCTCACCGCGCCAACCCCGCCTGGCTGGCCCGTTTCCGTATCCGCGGCCCCCTCGACCCGGACCTGTTCCAACGCGCGGTCGACGTCCTCATGGCACGGCATCCCATGCTCCGCACGGTCTTCCCGGCCGGCGCCCGCCCACCCGTGCAACAGGAACTCCCCGCCTCTCTACGGCTCCCCGTCGAGACGGAGACCCTGGCCGGCCCCGAACTGCTGGAGGAACGGGCGGCCGAGGAGGCCCGCCGCCGCTTCGAACCCTGGGCGTGGCCCCTGTTGCGGCTGCGTCTCCTCACCGTCGCGCCGGACGAACACGTCCTCCTCGTCCACGCCCACCACCTCATCGGCGACGGCTACAGCGCGGCGCTCCTCACCCGCGAACTCCTCACCGTGTACGGCCGTTTCGAACGCGGCCTCCCCCACGGTCTGGAGCCCCTGCAGGCCACCTTCCGCGACCACGTACTCCACCGGGCCGCTCACCACCGACCCGCCAACATCCCCGAAGCCTCGGACCCTCCAGCACCAGCCCCTCAGGCCCCGGGCTCGCGGACCCCGGACGCACCGACCGAGGACCCGCAGACCAAGGAGTACCGCGACCGCCACCACGCCCCTTACACCCCACCCGTCCTGCGCACACCCCGTTCCGGTGCCTCCGCTCTCGCCCCCGGTTTCCACACCACGACCTTCACCCTCGGCGCCGACCACACCCACACCCTGCGCGGCCTCGCCCGGAGCTGCGGCACCACACTGCACGCCCCGTTCCTGACCGCGTACTACCGCGCCCTCGCCGCCCTCACCGGCCACCGCGACCTGGTCCTCGGTCTGGCCGTCACCGGCAGGGAGGAGACCGCGCGGGACGCATATCGCGTCTTCGGCCCGTTCAGCGAGGCGGTGGCCCTGCGCCCCGGCCTCGTCCCAGTCCCCGGCCCGGCCCCCGACCTCGCCCCCTCCCCCGCCTCCGTCCCCGCCTTCGACGAGGACCTCCGCCGGGTCGCCACGGAGTCGATCGCGGCCCGCGCCACCGCCCCCCTGGACCTGCGGACGCCCCAAGGCCTTCCCCGTAGCGCCCAGTTCTTCTTCACGTTCCTCGACTTCACCGCTCTCGGCCCGCCCCCCGACGCCACTCTGACCCTCCAGGCCGACGACACCGACACCGAGCTCGCCCCGCCACCGGTGGGTACCGACGTCTTCCTGGCCGTACGCCCCTCCCCGGACGGCGAAGGCCTGCGCGTGACGGCCCGCGCGTCGTCGACCGCCCTCACTGCGGACGAACTCTCCGACTTCGCGGCCGATGTGAGAGACGAGCTGGAAGAAGCAGCCCGCCACCGCAACGACGACTCCATCTCGTCCTCACCGTCCCCTCCGTCCCCTCTGTCCTCGCCTTGCTCCCACTACTCGCCGTCCTCCTCTTCCTCGCCGTCCTCCACGCAGCTCGACGCCGCCCTCATCGGATACCTCCCCGCCCCTCACCACCTGGCCGCCTTCGCCGGATTCCCCTCACACGCGGCCCCCAGCCGCGAACACATCCGCGCCCTGCTGTTCCCGGACGGCAAGGCCCGGCTTCTGGAGAGCGTCACGAGTCCGCTGGGCAGATCCGGGTTCGTCTCGCTCCCGCTGTTCGCCGACGAACTGACCGGCCCGCTCCCCACCGGGGAGCCGACCACCCTGGCCGCCCTCACCTCGCACGCCGTCGAACACGCCGCTACCCTCGGCGCCCGTTGTGTCTCGCTGGCCGGCATGATCCCGTCCCTGACCGGCTACGGCTACGACGTCCTGCGCGAGACCTCGGCGACCAGCGCCGCCGGCACGACCGCAGACACCTCACCGGCCCTCACCACCGGGCACGCGGCCACGACCGTCGCCGTGGTCAAGACCGTCCATGCCGCCCTCGCCGCGACCGACCGCGATCTGGCCGAACTCACCCTGGCCGTCGTCGGCTGCGGTTCCATCGGCACGTCATCGCTGCGGCTGCTCCTCGCCCGCAGCCCCCGCCCGCCGGCCCGTCTCCTGCTCTGCGACGTGCCCGGCAGCGCACCCCGCCTCCACGGCCTGGCCGCGGAACTCTCGGCCGAGCACCCCACGATGCCCGTGGACGTCGTCGAGTCGGTGGACGTCACGGACCTCCCCACCGAGGTGTACGGGGTGGCCGACGTCATCGTCACGGCGGTCAGCGGCAGCACGACGCCCCTGATGGACGTCGACCGGCTGCGGCCCGGCACGATCGTCGTGGACGACTCCTTCCCGCACTGTTTCGACACCGCGCGAGCCCTGGACCGCATGCGTCACCAGCAGGACGTGCTGATCGTCGGAGGTGGCCTCCTGGCCCTGGACTCCACCGAGACACACCTGTCACCGGACCTTCCGGCCGCCGCCCTCGCGGGCCATGCCACCGCTCGCTCCCAGCACCACCTCACGCTCCACCTCCCCGGCACCCTCGCCTCCTGCCGGCTGGAGTCCCTCCTCCACGCCCACCACTCCGACCCCGACTCCGGCGGCGGCGAACTGCCCCTGATCCACGGCCTCGTCGACCTCCCGCGGGCCCTCGCCCACTGGGACGCCGCCGAAGCCGCCGGAGTCCGTCCCGCCCCCCTGCACCTCCTCGACCACGCCGTCCCCCCGGAGGCCCTGAGCGCCCTGCCTCGGCCCCGGTCCCGGCGCCGGCGATCGCGCTGAGAACCTCTCGCGGCCGACGCCCGGCCGGAATCGCCCCGGCCGGGCGCTCAGGCACCCGGAGCGCGCGAAGAGGGCGTCGGCGGCCCCTGTTTGCCCTGGGCCGTTACTGAGCGACCGGCTTCCTGGCGCGGTCGGTCTCGTCCTGGACGAGCAGGGAGAGCAGGGAGGCCACGGGGAGGCCGGCCTCGGCCGGGTGGCGCAGCACCTTGTCCGCCTCGATGCGGTAGGTGTTCGTGCGCCCGTCGCGGGTGTGGGAGAGGTAACCGTCCTGCTCGAGATCGGAGATGATCCGCGCGACGGCGCGCTCCGTGAGCCGACAGCGGGCCGCGATGTCGCGGACGCGGATGTTCGGGTTGTCAGCGATGGCCGCCAGTACGCGCGCGTGGCTGGTGATGAACGTCCATCCGGTGTGTGATTCGGGCACTCCAACCATGCTCGGCATTTTATGCGGCAGCGTTGCCTGAACGTAGATACATGACATAGTTTTCAGGTAACGAATGACATGCTCCCGCGAGGGAGAGGCACAGAAGGAGCCCCAAGGTGCCCTCGGACAAGGCCGTCATGCCGACGCTCATGCGCAACGCCGCCGGGAATCCGTTGCCCCCACAGGCCACCGAGCATGCCTCTGAAGGGCCTGCGGTTCTTCACTACGAGCGGGACGGGGCCTGGGTCGTCGCCGCTCACGGCGCCTTCGACATGCAGTCGATCCCGCCCCTGGAGCACGCGCTGCAGACCGCGGCCGGGAGGCATCCGAAGGTGATCCTGGACGCCTCGGGCGTCACCTTCGCGGACTCGACGCTCCTGAACCTGCTGATCCTCACCCACCAGAGGTGCACCCTGCGTGTGGTCGCGCCCTCCTCGCAGCTCCAGCGGCTCTGTGAGATCACCGGAGTCGACGGCCTCCTCGAGTTCCGAGCCACCATCGACGACGCCGCCGCCTCCTGAGTCCTCCGCCTCCTCCTGAGCTCTCCCTGCGACGCGGCGACGACGGCCCTCTCGGCCGATGCGGCGGACCGTTGCCGCGCCACGGACATCCCCTCTCCGCATCGCCGGCTCAGGACCGACGTTGCCCCCAGGTGTGCCCTTGCGGGCATGGGCAACGGAGTTCGCGTACGGAAGGGTGGAGAGTTCATCGCTCTCGTGGGGAGAAGGGGAGACCGTGCGCGCACAGCGACATGAGGCCGACCGGGAACGCGGTCAGGACCGTGGCCGCCGAGCCGCCGGCTCTCCGGCATTGCCGGGCAGGTTCTCCGTCATGTCGCCGCAGCGGGCACTGACGTTGCAGCGGTTGGCGGGCAACGCGGCCGTGGCGCGGACGCTGCAGGACGAACGCGAGCGCGAAGCCCTCGCGCCGTCCTCGGACGCGGCGCACGAGCCCGCCGCGAAGACCGCGGTGCAGCGTTCCACGGTGCACGAGGTGCTGGCGGGAGCGGGGCGGCCGCTGGACGCCGAAACACGTGCCGACATGGAGGCACGGCTGGGGGCCGACTTCTCGGACGTGCGCCTGCACACCGGTGCCGCGGCCCAGCGGTCGGCGGACGAGATCGGCGCCCGGGCCTACACCTCGGGCCGTCACATCGTCCTGGGTGCCGGCGCCGGGGACCGGCACACGCTCGCCCATGAACTGACCCACGTCATCCAGCAGCGCCGCGGACCGGTGGCCGGCACCGACCACGGGGACGGACTCAGCGTCTCCGACCCGTCCGACCGCTTCGAGCGGGAGGCCGAAGCCAACGCCGGGCGCGCGCTGAGCCTGCCGGCCGGCCACGCCGCGCCCGCGCACGAAGGGCCGGAGGGGCACGCGGGCCACGGCCACACCGCGACGGGCACCGCCGTCGTGGCGCAGCGCATGTGGAACAGCGGCGGCTCGGGCAGCCGGTCCCGGCGCGTGGGTGCGGACGACCACGGAGCCCAACTGGCGAGCGGGCAGCGTGAGCAGATGCAGTACCTGCCCGCCCTGTACGTGCCGGCCGAGACCTTCGGCCGGGACGGCAGCCTGCCGCCCCAGCCCACGCATGCCTACACGGCGGCGGGCCCGGGCTTCGTCGAGATCCTGCGGATGGAGGACTCGCCCCTGCCGAGCGTGGCCCACCGCGCCCCGGGTCCGCGCGACTCGTGGCCGATGAAGTACCAGTCGGGAGACTTCGTCTACCGCGTGGAGATGGTCAACGACCCGCAGGGCCGGACCAGCAGCCTCCTCATCGACTCGAGCCAACCGTTCCGCGTCCTGCGGCGGACGCTGAAGATGCGGCAGGGCGGCGCGTCGGCGGGCCGTACGTACCGCTTCGCGGAGCGCTGGGCGCCCAACCCGGCGTACTGGAACCTGCACGACCGCCGGGACGCCGCCCAGGCCGAGGCACAGGCCGCGGACCGGGGGCTGTCCGAGCAGGACCGTCTCAGCCGGGACGACGTGGACGACTTCTCGCCCCTGCCGACCGCCCCCGACCAGCCGTTCGTCTTCTACGTCTCGCCGAGTTCCGTCGACCCGCACTTCCAGCGCAGGGACGGCACACAGAAGAACGACCGCCGGTACCTCAGCGCGGAACGGTTCGACAACACCGTCGCCGCCGGATCCGCGGTGACGGGCTACGAACAGCAGGCGTTCCAGGGGCTCTCGGCGCCGCACCAGGTGGACCGCCGCACCGCGCGCCGCGACCCGGCCCGCGCCATGGGCAACCGGCAGGCCAACGAGCTGATGGGCAACGAGGGGCGCGGGGGCTCCACCGGTGAGCGCCTCGCCTCGCACGAATGGTGCCACCTGGTCGGAGACGGCGACGGCGGGCCGGACATCCCGGCCAACCTGGTGATCGGGACCAACGCGGTCAACACCGAACAGCTCGCCATGGAGACCGCGCTGCGCCCGTTCGTCGGGCAGTTGCGCACCCTGGGCTACTCGATCCAGCTCCGCGTCCGGGCCCTCGTCACGCCCGTGCCCCATCCGACGCTCCCCGACAGCCCGTGGAACGCGGCGCAGTACATCAGCTACCGGATCTCGCTCGTGCCGCGGGGCGAACTGGACGCGGCCAACCCGTGGGAGATCCACCGGCAGATCATGGACGGTCAGCGCGGCACGATCACGGAGCTCGAGTTCACCTACCTGCACCACACGGTGCGGGCCAAGCTGCGCCAGGTCGTCGAGGAGATCGAGGCCGAGCAGGACGACGACCGCATGAGCGACGGGCAGAGCGACCCGGCGTACGGCGCTCCGTACGGTTACGCGCCCGCACTCCAGCCGGCGATGCCGGGCGCGAGCGCCGGGTACTCCTACTACTGAGGCGTCCGCCGGGCCGTCGCCCGCGGCCCGGTCCGCCGCCTCTCGGGCGATGCCGGCGTACAGACGGAAGAGGACGGGGCGGGCTTCGCCGCCTTCCCGGTCGCGCAGAGCCGCCCAGCACCGGGCGACGAGTTCCCGGGCCTGGGCTGCGGGCCAGGGCCGGGGTTCCACGGCGACGGCCTCCCCCCGCCCACCCACGCGACGGCTCGGCGCAGCCGAACTACCCGGCCGTGACCGAGAGGAGAGCCAGGCGGGCCTCCTCCGCGCGGGGCGAGCCCAGCGCGGTGTACAGGGACAGCGCCTGGTGAAGGTGTTCGACGGCGTGCGCCCGCTCCCCCGTGCCCTGCCGGACCAGGGCCGCACCGATGTGGGCGCGGGCCTGTTCCTCCTGTTCGCCGATTCCACGGGCCACTTCCAGCGCCGACGCGTGGGCGTCGAGGGCCTCGGCGTGCCGTCCGGCGCCGTGCAGCGCCTCGCCGAGGCCGTTGAGAGCGCCCGCCTCCCCGTAGCGTTCGCCGGTCCGCCGGAAGTGGACCAGGGCCTGGTGCTGATGCTCGGCGGCCTCCTCGTACCTGCCCTGGCGGCACAGCGCGTTCCCCAGGTTGGACAAGGCGTGCGCCTCGCCCCCGGTGTGTCCGAGCCGCCGGAAGGCGACGAGCGCCTGCTCGAAGCGCCGGGCCGCTGCCTCGTGGTCGCCCAGTCGCGCCAGGACGATCCCCAGGTTGCCGAGGGCGCTGGCCTCCCCGAACGTGTGGCCCGTCTGCCGATACAGGGCCAAGGCCTGCTGATACCGCTCGGTCGACGCCTGGTAGTCCTCCAGCAGCTCCTGAACGATGCCGAGGTTGTTGAGCACGTCGGCCTCCCCGTGGACATCACCCACCGCGCGAAACAGCTCGACCGCCTTCTCGTGGTGCTCGGCGGCCTCCCGGTACCGGCCCTGCAACTCGTGCAGCACACCCACATTGGTGAGATGTCGTGCCTCGCCGGCCCGGTAGCCGACCCGGCGGCACAGCGACAGCGCGTCCGCGTGGTGCCGGTCGGCGCTCTCGTAGTCTCCGAGCCGCCGGTGGACCGCGCCGACACAGGCGAGGACATCCACCTCGCCGCGGACGTCCCCCACCGCACGGGCCGCCCGCACGGCGTGCGTGTGCACGGTCAGCGCGTCGGCGAAGTGCCCCGCCCGCTCGTAGTGGCGGTGGAGCGTGGTGGCGATCCGCACGGTGTGCCGTGACGGGCCGGGCTCCTCGGTCCGGGAACACAGAGCCACCAGTGTGGGCTGCGCGGCGCGCAGCCACGCGCGGCACTCGTCGGCCGTGCGCAGGGGCGGCAGACCGGTGGCGGGCACCTCGACGTCGGGACGCAGGTGCCGTTCGGCGGGGTACAGCACGTCCATGGCCGCCGCCGACGCCGCCAGACAGTGGTCGAGCAGACGGGTGACGGCGGCGTCACGCTCACCCGGCCCGTCGTGCCGGTTCGCGAGCTCGGCGGCGTAGGCGCGCAGCAGGTCGTGCATGCCGTGGCGGCCGGGCCCACTGCGGTGCACCAGGTGCGCGCGGGACAGGACGTCCAGGGAGCGCCGCGTCCGCTCCACGGTCCCGCCGACCAGGGCGGCGGCCGCGTACGCGTCCACGTCGGGCCCCGGGTGCAGGCCCAGCAGCCTGAACAGGCGGGCCTCCTGCTCGGGAAGGCGGTCGTAGGACCAGGAGAAGACGGCCCGGACGGCGGCCCGGGGATCCCCGTCGCCGCTGTCCAGCAGATCCAGACGCCGCCGGTGGTCGCGCAGTTCCTCCACGAGGCGGGCCAGGGGATCCGACGGACGGGACAGCACCAGTTCGGCCGCCACCCGCAGCGCCAGGGGCAGCCACCCGCACTGCTCGGCCAGGGCGGTGGCGGCGTCGAGGTCCATGTCGACGCGTGTCCCGGTCAGGGAGCGCAGCAGGGCGAGCGCCTCGTGCGGCGAGAGGACGTCCAGGACCACTCGGTGCGCCCCGTGCACCGCCACCAGGGACGACAGCGAGTCCCGGCTCGTGATCACCACCTTGCACGTGGGGCTGCCGGGCAACAACGGGCGTACCTGCGCCGCGGAGGCGGCGTTGTCGAGGAGGACGAGCAGACGCCGTCCGTCGACCGCCGTGCGGTAGCGCGCCGCGCGGTCGTTGAGCCGCAGCGGTATCTCCTGCCCGGGCACGCCCAGGGCGGTGAGGAAGCCAGCGAGGGCCTGGGCGGCGGAGACCGGCTCGTCCGGGTCATAGCCGCGCAGATCGACGTAGAGCTGGCCGTCGGGAAAAGCCTCGCGTGCCTGGTGCGCCCAGCGCACGGCCAGCGCGGTCTTGCCCACGCCCGCAGTGCCGGAGACGGCGCAGACGACCACCGCCGCCCCGCCCTCTCCCCCGTCCCGACCGTCTGTCGCGGCCAGGTACCGTGTGAGCTCCGCCAGTTGCTCCTCCCGCCCGCTGAAGTGACTGACTGCCATCGGGAGTTGGGCGGGGACCTGGGCAGGGGGCAGGGCGGGCGCTCCGGCGGCGGCAGGGGCGGGTCCCGGCTTCGCCGGCTCCTCCCGTCCGGTGCCGCCGCGCAGCATCTCCTCGTACGCCGACTGCAGTTCCCGGCCCGGGGTCACGTCCAGCTCGGAGCACAGCCGGTCGCGGATCCCGGTGTACGTCTGCATGGCCTCGGCCGTTCTTCCGGTGGCCGCCAGGCTCCGGATCACCGCCACGGCGAGCGGCTCGCACAGCGGGTGCTCGGCCAGCAACGGCTGGAGGACGGGGGGCACTTCCTCGGGTCTTTCCTGCCGCAGCAGGGCGCGGGCCCAGGCGAGCGCCGCCTCCACGCGCTCCTGTGTCCAGGCGGTGCGCGTGCGCTCCGCCCACGCTCCCGCCAGCCCCGCCAGCGGCGCCCCGCGCCACAGCCGCAGAGCCTCCTCCAGGATGTGTGCGCGGCGGGTGTCGGACAGGTCCGGCTCACGCCCCTGCACGACGAGCGAGCGGAATCGCAGCAGGTCGACGGCGTGTTCGTCCGCGTCCAGGACGTATCCGCCGGACGTCCGGCGGATACGGAGGGACGGTGGGGCCGTCTCGGCTTCGCCGTCGCCCGGGGCAGCTGTCGCGTCGTCAAGGAGCCGCCGCAGACGGCTGATGTGCGAGTACAGGACCGACCGGGCCCCGTCGGGCGCGGCGGTGTCCCAGACGCGGTCCACCAGGGTGTTCACGGGGACCGGCCGGCCGGTGTCGGCCGCCAGCGCTGCGAGGACGGCTTGACGACGGGGCTGCCCGACGTCGACCACGCGCCCCGCGACGCACAGTTCCAGGGGTCCGAGCAGATGCAGGTTCATCGCGCCTCACGCAGGAGGGGCGGTGGAACGGCCGTCCGGCGGCGGGGTCTTCGTCCGCCGGCCGGAGCCGGGATTCCACACGGCCCTCCGTCCTTCGCTCCGGGGCCGCCTCAGCAACGGCCGTCACAAGGTTTTCGCAAGGTTCACCGTAGATCCTCACCTCACATGCCGTCAGGCGGATCGCGGCAGGCCTGCGGACCGTGGGGAGCGCCGGCCTCGGCTCGTACGGGGCTTTCGGTGAGCGACGTCGCCACGCGCCTGCCGACGGGCGCGTGAGGCCTGACCGAGCAGACGTGACCAGAGAAATGGACTGCAATGCGCACGATGATGTCCCGAGTCAACCGGACGGCCGTCGCCGTCGTCGCCACCGCCTTCATGGCGTCCGGCGTGGTCGTCGCGGGGGCGACGACCGCGTCCGCGGACGGGTGCGTCGGCCCCCTGTGCGGCGCGGTGAAGAACCGGACCGGCCAGACGATGCACTACACGACGAGTCTCGGCGAGGGCCCGCACTACTGCGACGTGTGGAACTGGGGCGGCGGCACCGGGAGCGAGTTCAAGCACGCCAAGTGCAAGCAGGAGTCGTTCGGCAACGGCACGCGGGGCGGCAACGGCACCGGCAAGGACGTCGACGCCTTCACGTTCGCCTCCCACGGCTACCACGAGCGGTTCTCGCGGGTCGGCACCTGGCACTGGCGGGCGAAGGGCGTCTGGACGAAGATCCGCAGCGGAGAGATCGCCGACTGCGGCATCGGCGACAACAACGAGGTCTGGTGCACCGTGCTGGTCCAGGCCTGACACGGGCTCGTGGGGCGGCGGCACGCTTGCGCCGCCGTCCCACGAGGGCCCGCCCACGCGGCCGGCCCTCGCAGACCACCGACCGACGGGGGGCCGGTGGCCTGCGAGAGCCGGCCCGGGCGGGTCAGGGTTCGGGATGAGCGAGGCGGCCGAGCAGGGCCACCGCCTCCTCGACGGGGACCGGCTGGAAGAACAGCGCGTCGACGCGCTCAACCGCCTCGATCGCACGCGGCGCCAGGTCGGCGCCGGCGTCGGTGACGCGTAGCCGTTTGGCGCGGGTGTCGGCCGGGTCGACCTCGCGCTCGACGAGGCCCTTGTGTTCCAGGGTGCGCAACACCTGGGAGGTCATCTTCACGTCGGTGCCGGCCTGGCGGGCCAGGGTCAGCTGGTTCGGCTGCTCGCCCTGGGAGTTGAGCCACCAGGTGCAGGCGAGCAGGACGAACTGCACATGAGTGAGATCGAGCGGGGCCAGGGCCGTGGCGATGTCGCGCTGCCAGCGCAGCGTGGCATGCCACAACAGGAATCCGGGGCTCTCGCCGGGACTGAGGGGCATCAGCGCACGGCCGTCCCGACGAGCGAGGCCATGGTGTCGGGCCAGTCGGCGGTGATGCCCGGGCCGATCTGCGGACCGATCTCGTCCGCTCCGGCGCCGGTGATCTCCATGCGGTACACCACGCGGATCCGCTCCTGGCCGACCCGGTCGATCCGGTGGGTGGTGCGCAGCAGCAGGTCACCGAAGCGGGCCTCGTCCACGAACCGTTCGCCTGCGACGACCTCGGCGACGCGCAGCAGGATCGGATCGTCACCGGGAGGCGTCATCGTGATCTGCGCGCCCTCCGCGAACGGGCCGCTGATCTCGATCTTCTCGATCTCGGCGTTCCAGGTGCCCCAGCTCGGCACATCGGCCCAGAGCCGCCAGATCGCCTCGGGGGTGGCGCTGGTCTCGATGCTGTGCTCGTACTCCCACATGCGGGCCTCCTCGACGAATAATGTGTGCATAGATTATCTACGCAGAGACTATCTGTCGAGTGCGCGGCGCCGACCGCCGCGCCTCCCCCTCGGGGCGGGCGGCCAACGCAGCTCTGCCACGACCGACTAGCGGTTGATGGCGCGCATCCCCGCCTCGTCGTACCGCTCGCCCGCCGCCTCGGGCAGCTCGGCGTCGATACGGGCCAGGTCCTCCCCGCTCAGTGCGATGTCGACAGCGGCGGCGTTCTGCTCCAGGTACGTGCGGCGCTTGGTGCCCGGGATCGGCACCAGGTCCTCGCCCTGGGCCAGCACCCAGGCGATGGCCAGTTGGGCGGGGGTCACGTCCTTCTCGGCGGCGATCTCCTTCACCTTCGCCGCGAGCCGCTGGTTCGCCTCCAGGTTGGCGTCCTTGAAGCGCGGGTTCTCACGGCGCCAGTCGTTCGCGTCCAGTTCCTCCGTCGAGGTGAACCGCCCGGCGAGGAAGCCGCGCCCGAGCGGCGAGTACGGCACGAAGCCGATGCCCAGCTCCCGGCAGGCGGGCAGCACCTCGGCCTCCACATCCCGCGACCACAGCGAGTACTCGCTCTGCACCGCGGTGACCGGGTGCACGGCGTGGGCGCGCCGGATGGTCTCCGCGCTCGCCTCGCTCAGGCCGATGTACCGCACCTTGCCCTCGGCGACCAGTTCGGCCAGCGCGCCGACGGTCTCCTCGATGGGCACGTTCGGGTCGACCCGGTGCTGGTAGTACAGGTCGATGTGGTCGGTCCCCAGACGCTTCAGGGAGCCGTGGACGGAACTGCGGACGTGCTCGGCCGAGCCGTCCTGCGGGCCCACCGTGCTGATGTCGCCCGGCACGGCGTCGTCCATCCGGTAGTTGAACTTCGTCGCGATGACGTACTCGTCACGATGCCCCTGGATCGCCTCGCCGACGAGCGACTCGTTGGTGAGCGGACCGTACATCTGCGCGGTGTCGAGGAAGGTCACCCCGATGTCGAGGGCCCGCCGGATGGTGGCGATGCCCTCCTGCTGATCCGTGGATCCGTAGAAGGCGGACATGCCCATACACCCCAGGCCGATGGCCGATACCTGGAGGTCCCGCAGACTGCGCTTCTGCATGTGGTGTCCCAGCCTTTCCCTGCACGCTCGTTCGTCGTTCGGACCGCACGAATCCCGTCATCCGTCTCATGACGAACGCCGTCGCCGGCATCCCGTGCGGGACACCGGGCGACATGGCTTCGTGCGCCGCGATGCAATCGACGCTACGACCTGGAGCGCACTCCAGCGCAAGTCCGCTGTGCGGCGGAGCGGCGGAGCGGCGGAGCGGCGGAGCGGCCATGCGTTCCACAATGCGTGACGACGACCCCGCCGCGTCCGGGGACGGATCACGGCGCTGGTTCCCAGGCCGAGGCCCGGGCGCCGTGTCGGCCGGGCGGTGGGCCCGCACGAAGGTCAAGTCACCGCTGCCGGCGGTCACTCGCCCTTGCGGCAGGCCGCGACGGCCCCGTCCAGGGTCCGGTGGTCGGCCCAGCTGCCGTGGAAGCCGAACGGCACCCGGCTGGGGAGCTTGACCCGGGCCAGCGGGGTGCGGCGCAGGTCGGCGGCGTCGTGGACGAGGAGTTCGCTGAGGCCGGTGGCCCGGTTCCACCGATCTGAGCCACGCAGATGGCGAGACAGGCCGCCACCAGCGTGCCGCGGCTCAGGGGAACGAAGAGGTGCGGGGAGGGCCTTGGGCTCTCGGCGCCGTGATCGGTCATGAGGGATGCCTCCAGTGGTGCTCGGCGGACGCCGTCGAGTGGGCGACGCTCGCGCCATCGTGTCCCGTATCGCCGGACAGGCATTTCATTAAGCAGGACGGTGCACCGCCCACCCGCCCTCAGTCAAGAGGTCCGACAGCGGCAAAGCAACGATTGACGCACCAACGCAAGGTAGCTACCGTCCTGACTAATAACTGGTCAGTCCTGAATAAGGAGACGACATGAGCGTCACTGGTCTCGGACACACCGGCTTCTGGGTCGACGACCTCGAGAAGATGCGCGACTTCTACAGCCGGGTCCTGGGGCTGACCGTGACCGACGAGGACGAGGAGCGCCGCATCGTGTTCCTCTCGTCCCGCCCAAACGAGGAGCACCACGAGTTCGTGCTCCAGGAGGGGCGGACCGCCCCGGCGGGGAGCAAGCTGACGCACCAGGTGTCGTGGCGGGTGGACTCCCTGGAGACGATCATCGACTTCCACCACCGGTTCCGCGCCGAGGGCATCGAGGTCCAGCAGGAGGTCACCCACGGCAACGCGATCGGGATCTACTTCTTCGACCCCGAGGGCAACCGCAACGAGGTCTACCTGCGCATCGAGCGTGACGTGCGCCAGCCGTTCCGCAAGACCCTGAACCTCGACCAGTCCCCCGAGGAGATCTTCGCCGACGCCGAGCGGCTGCTGACCGAGGGCGGCCCCGCCTACCAGCCCGTCCAGTGATCCACGGCCCGCGACGGAGCACCCTGATGACTGAACCACCCTCGGCCCCCCAACCGGCATCCGCGTCCGACGACCGGCCAGCGGTCCTGGTCGTCGGCGCCGGACCGACCGGTCTGACGGCCGCCCACCTCCTCGGCTCCCGGGGCGTACGGGTCCTGCTGATCGAGCGCAACGCCGCCACCAGCGACGCCGCCAAGGCGATCAGCCTCGACGACGAGTCCCTGCGCACCCTCCAGTCGGCCGGCCTCGACGAGGCGGTCTACCCGATCATCGTGCCGGGCACCGGGACCAAGTACTTCGGCGCCGACGGACGCCCCCTGGTGCACGCCCGCGGCACCGGTGACCAGCGGTACGGCCACCCCTTCAAGAACCCCTTCGCCCAGCCCGACCTCGAACGGGTGCTGTGCGAGCAGCTGCGCCGCCTCCCGGACGTCGACGTCCGCTTCGGCACCCGGCTGACGAACCTCCGCCACCACGCCGACCGGGTCCGGGTCACGCTGCGCACCGGCGGCGAGGACGGACCCGTCGAGGAGTTGGACGTCTCCTACGTCCTCGGCTGCGACGGCGGCCGCAGCACCGTGCGCGACCTGCTGTCCATTCCCATGCAGGGACGCAGCTTCCCCGACGTGTGGCTGGTGGCCGACACCCTGGAGGACGGCCACGACCAGCGCTACGGCATGCACCACGGCGACCCCGGGCGTCCCGTCGTCATCGTGCCGGGTCGGGACGGCCGCTGCCGCTACGAGTTCCGGCTCAGGCCGGGCGAGTGCGAAGCGGGCACGCCGCCCCCGTTCGAGCTGGTGAGTCAACTCCTGCGCCCCTACCGGGAGATCACCCCTCAGCAGGTCGAGCGCACGGTCGCCTACAGCTTCCACGCCCTCCTGGCCGACCGGCTGCGCGACGGCCGCTGCTTCCTGCTCGGCGACGCGGCCCACATGATGCCGCCGTTCGCCGGACAGGGCCTCAACTCCGGGGTGCGGGACGCGGCCAACCTCTGCTGGAAGATCGCCGAGGTCCTCGCGGGCAGGGCCGGTGACGCCCTGCTCGACACCTACGACACCGAGCGCCGCCCGCACGCCCGGGCCGTGATCGACCTGTCCGTGCGGCTCGGCCGGATCGTCATGACCACCAGCCGCCGCCGCGCCCGCCTGCGCGACCTGCTGGTGCGCACCGCCATGCACACCCCGCCGGGACGCCGCTACCTCACCGAGATGCGCTACCGCCCCGAGACCCGTGTGCGCCACGGAGCCGTCGTACGCCTCGACGGCCCGCACCAGTCACTCGTCGGCACACCGCTGCCCCAGCCGCGTGTACTGCGCGCCCCCTGCCACCGGGTCACCCGGCTCGACGACGTCCTCGGCCGGAGCTGGAGCCTGCTGGGCATCGGCGTGACCGAGGCCGACTGGGCGACGGCCGCCGTTCGGCCCGGCCTCCCGGACGCCGCCCGCGTGGACGTCCGCCTCGACGACCTCGCCCCGCGGGACCACGTCGGCCGCGCCGGGATCGCCGACGCCGACGGACGCCTCGACGCCCTCTTCGCCTCACTGGCGGGCCACTTCGTGCTCGTGCGCCCGGACCGGCTGGTGGCCGCCGTGTTCACCCCCGACCTGACCGGGCGCGTGGCCGCGGAGTTGTGCCGCTCGGCCGGCAGCGCCGGGAGCGACGCCTCCGCGACGCCGGCCGCCGTCTCCTCCCGTCCCGAACCCCAAGTCCAGCCCCGCATCCACGGAGTACACCGATGAGACTCAGCACCGTCCGTCTCGACGGCGAAGACCGCACCACGAGCGCCGCCCGGCAGGACGGCGACGCACTCGTCCTGCTGCCGTACACCGACGTCGGCGCGCTGCTCGCCTCCGGCGAGGACTGGCGGGAACGGGCCGCCGACGACGGCGGCGCCCGCGTCCCGCTCGACGGGGCGGCCCTCGCCCCCCTCGTCCCCCACCCCAACAAGATCGTCTGCCTGGGCCTCAACTACGCCACGCACATCAAGGAAATGGGCCGCCAGACGCCCGCCCATCCCACCCTCTTCGCCAAGTACGACGGCTCCCTGATCGGCGCCCACGACGCCATCCACATGCCGCCGGTCAGCGACGACCTCGACTGGGAGGCCGAACTCGGCGTCGTCGTCGGCCGCCCCGGCCGGCACATCCCCCGCGGCCGGGCCCTCGATCACGTCGCCGGCTACACCGTCGCCAACGACGTCACCGTCCGCGACTGGCAGCACCGCACCCGCGAGTTCCTCTCCGGCAAGACCTTCGAGGCCACCACCCCCGTCGGGCCGGCCCTCGTCACCCCCGACGAAGTCCCGCCCGGCGCATCCGGGTTGACCATCTCCTGCGGCGTCGACGGTCACACGATGCAGAAGTCCAACACCGCCGACCTGCTCTTCGACGTCGCCGACGTCATCGCCTACGTCAGCACCATCATCACCCTCCGGCCCGGCGACCTGATCCTCACCGGGACCCCAGGCGGCGTCGGCGCCGGACGCGATCCCAAGGTCTTCCTGCGGCCGGGCCAGGAACTCCACACCGCCGTCGAAGGCATCGGCGAACTGCGCAACACCGTCGTCGAAGACGGACCGTGACCGCGCGAAGGGCACCCGTTCCGGGCCCGTGCCACACGGTCACAGCGTCCAACCTGTCAGGAACAGCGTCCCCGAACTACCGTGAGCGCAACTCCACCGCCGATCGGGCGCTGGACATCCTGACCATGTTCGACGACACCCATCCCGTCGTCTCCGGCACCGCGGTGGCCGAGCGGCTCGGCGTCGCCCGGTCCACCGCGTACCGCTATCTCCAGAGCCTGGTGGCCGGACACTTCCTCGAAGAGGCTCCCGGCGGCGGGTTCCGGCTCGGCCTGCGCCCTGCCGCCGATGCAGGCACTCGCGGACGAGGTGCGCGAGACCGTCCTTCTCACCCGCCGCACCCTGGACCTGGTCGTGTGCGTCGACCGCGCGGAGAGCGGAACCCGCGCGGTGCGGATCTCCTACGAGCGCGGCAGCACCCTGCCGCTCAACGCGGGCGCCTCCGCCCTGGTTCTGCTCGCCTGGAGCCCCGAGGACGAAGCCCGCCGACTGCTGGAGACGGCGGAACTGCGCCGCTTCACCCCGGCCACGCTCACCGACGTCGACGCCCTGATGGAACGCCTCGCCCGGATCCGCCGCCTCGGCCACTCGGTCACCCGCGGCGAACTCGACCCCGACGTCGTGGGCGTCGCCGCCCCCGTCATGGCCCCGGACGGGCAGGTCACGGCAGCGGTGAGCGTGGCGGCCCTCGCCTCCCGCGTCCCCCCGGAGGCGGAGACGGAGCTTGCCCAGAAGGTCCGCGCCACGGCGGGCGGGATCAGCGAACGCCTGGCCCTCACCGCGGCCTGACGGTCGCCGTCGGCGCAGGGTGACCGCACCGGCCGGCGCGCGGGCCGCACCGCGGGCGGCGCGCGGGAAATGGGGCGACGCCGGTCAGTCCCCGGCCGGAAGCACCAGGCGGAACGTGCACCCGGGACCCGCTCCGGTGTCGAGTTCGAGGCGTCCGCCGTGGCCCCGGGCGATCGCCGTGGCGATGGCGAGGCCGAGGCCGCTACCGCCGTGGTCACGGGAGCGGGAGGGGTCGACGCGGTAGAAGCGCTCGAAGACCCGCTCGGCCTCCTCCGGCGCCAGTCCCGGTCCCCGGTCTGCGACTTCGATCACGCAGACCGGTGTGCCCGGGGCCAGCGGCGGTGAGCCGCTGGCCCGGCCGGGGCGGTCGGTGCCCCCTGCCGCGGCCCCCGCGCGGGCGGTGCCCACGCACACGTCGACCGCGGTCCCGGGCGGCGTGTGGACGAGCGCGTTGGACAGCAGGTTGTTCACCACCTGGAGCAGACGGTCCGGGTCCCCCACCGTCTCGACGACATCGAGTTCATGGTCCCGGGCGTCCCCCGCCTTCGCGTCGAGCGGGCTGAGGGTCACCCGGTGCTCGCCTCCGCTCCGCACGGCCGCCGCGCTCACCGCGTCGGCCGCGAGGGACAGCAGGTCGACGGGGACGGCGCGGTAGGACGGCTCCTGGTCGAGTCTGGCCAGCAGGAGCAGGTCGTCGACGAGATGGTTCATGCGCTCGGCGTTCCTGGCGACCTGTTCGTCGGCCTCCCGGCGCTGCGCGGTGGGCCGGTCCGGGTGGCGCAGGGCCAGCTGGGCGAAGCCCTGGATGGAGGTCAGGGGCGTCCGCAGCTCGTGTCCGGCGTCGGCCACGAAGCGACGCAGCCGGGCCTCGGAGAACTCACGTTGGTGCAGGGCCTGTTGGAGACGGTCGAGCATGTCGTTCAGCACGGTTCCCAGGCGGCCGGTCTCGGTGCGCGGGTCGGTGTCGGGCAGCCGCACGCTCAGATCCCCCGCAGTGATGTCCTGAGCCGTGTGCTCCATCCGGGTCAGCGGAAGGAGACCGAGTCGGACGACCCACCGGCCGACGGCGATCAGCCCCACGACTGCCGCGGCGAAGACGGCCAGGTTGAGGGCGAGCAGTTTCGACGTGGCCCCCTCCACGGTGTCGAGAGGCAGGGCGACCACGAAGGTGGTTCCGCCGGCCTTGGCGTCCTTCCACGACACCCGCCAGTTGCCGTCGCCGGACTCGGCCGGGACGGTGGCGTGGCCCCCCTTCCCCAGAGGGAGTCCGCCGGTGTTCGCCGGGAGCGCCGGGCCCGGCTTCGTCCCGCCGCCGAGGGCTCCCCACTTCCGGCCCGAGGTGTCGTAGAAGGTGATCCGGAAGTCCGAGGGCAGGGTGGCGGAGTCAGGGGCCGGCGTGGTGTGCGGCCCGGACTCTTCGGCGAGGGCGCGGGTCGGCAGATCGAACTCCGTCAGCTGCTGGTCGACCCGGTTGAGCAGCCACGAGTGCAGCACGAGGAACCCGACGGTCTGTGCGGTGAGAACCGCGGCCGCGGCCAGCAGGGTGACGCCCCACACCAGCCGGCCGCGCAGGGACCGGGGACGGACCCGGATCACCGGTCCGCCCCGGCGCGCGGCAGGCGCAGACAGTAGCCCACGCCTCGCACGGTGTGCAGCAGGGGCGGGTCGAAGCGGTCGATCTTGCGGCGCAGGTACTTGACGTAGGTCTCCACGATGCGGCTGTCGCCGGCGAAGTCGTACCCCCAGACATGGTTGAGGATCTTGGTCTTGCTCAGTACCCGGTTGGCGTTCTCCATCAGGTAGGTGAGCAGGTTGAACTCGGTCGGTGACAGCGGGACGTACTCGCCCGCCCGGTGCACCTCGTGGGCGTTCTCGTCCAGTTCCAGGTCGGCGAAGCGCAGGATCCCGCTGTCGGCGCTCTCCGCCTCGACGATGCGCTCGGGGTCGGTCCGCCGCAGGATGGCGCGGATGCGCAGCAGGACCTCCTCGATGCTGAACGGCTTGGTCACGTAGTCGTCGCCGCCCGCGCTCAGGCCCGCGATGCGGTCGGCGACCTCACCGCGGGCCGTGAGGAAGAGCACCGGCGTCCGTACCCCCGCGGCGCGCAGGCTGCGGGTGACCTCGTAGCCGTCCAGATCGGGCAGCATCACGTCCAGCAGGACGAGGTCGGGGCGCAGCCCCTCGATGTCGCGCAGGGCGTCCCGGCCGGTGGCGGCGCCGGCGACCGCGTAGCCGGACAGCCGCAGCGCCGACTCCAGCAGCATGCGGATGCCGGGGTCGTCCTCGACCACCAGAAGTCGGTACGGGGCCGGGGCGTCGAGCGGTTCGGGCATGGTGCGCAGTCGTCCGTTCTGCCGCTGCTGCTACTGGGCGGCGCAGTCGTACAAGGTCGTGCCGGTGCGGCCCATGATGCCGCCCGCGGCCGAGCCGCCGCCGTCCGAGCTGCCGGAACTGCTGCTGCCGCCGTACTCCTTGGCGGGCACCTCGGTGCAGTGCTCGCTGATCCATGCCGACCGCTGGGAGGCCGCGCTGTCCTTGCCGCCCCTCATGGGGCCCGTGCCGGCGGAGGCGCCGGAGCCGAGTACGTAGCGCAGTTCGCCGTCCTTGGTCCACTTCCGCAGCTGCTGTACGGAGGGTGCGTTGTCGGAGCCGCTGAAGCCGCCCATCCCGATGACCGTGGTGTCGCTGCTCAGGATGAAGGTGGCCGCGCCCTGCGCTCCCCCTTCGACGGCGAGCTTGATGCGGGCGCCGTCGGAGTGCTCGGTGGCGAAGTCGAGGATCTTGCGCTGGTCGGAGGTGAGCTTCGTGGCGCCGCCCGGTCCACCGAAACCGCCTCGGCCGCCCGTGCCGCCGCTGCCGCCCACTCCCGGGAAGGAGGGCATGGCGCCCCCTGCGGAGCCCGAGCCGCCACCACCGGCGCCGGGCATCCCGGGCATGTCGGTGGGCATCCCCGACGGCATTCCCGAGGGCATCCCCTCGGGCAGCTCGCCCGAGGACCCGCCGGGCATGCCGGACCCGCCGCCGCCGACGCCCTCGGGCAGCTCGAAGCCCTCCGGCAACGCGCCGCCGTTCCTTCCGCCGAACGGCATCGTCGCCGGCCCGGCCGTCGGGTTGGCTCCGCCCATCGCCACCCCGGAACCGCCGGTCACGCTCACCGCCCATGCGGCGGGCGCCAGCAGCACCGCCATCAGCGCGCCGCCCAGGGCGACCGGAACCAGCCGCGCCACCCGCCCCGCGGCCACCAGCAGTCCGACGGCGATCAGCCCCAGCACCAGCACCAGCCAGGCCAGCCACCCGTGCCAGGACGGCACCCGGCGGATCACGACCACGGCCCAGACGACGGTCACCAGCACGGTCCCGGCGCCGACGGGCAGCGCCCAGCGCGCCCCGGCCCGGTGCGCCCGCATCAGCACGGTCGCCAGTCCGGCGGTCAACGCGGCCACTGCGGGGGCGAGTTGGGTCGTGTAGTACGGGTGGAAGATGCCCTCCTGGGTGGAGAACACCAGCCCGCACACCATGAGCCAGATCCCCCACAGCACCCACCCCGAACCCGCCAGGGCCTCACCCGCCGAGCCGCCGCCCCGGCGGCGCACAACCGCTGCGGCCACCGCGACGACCAGGGCCACGGCACTCGCCGGCAGCAGCCAGCTGATCTGCCCGGCCACTTGGTCGTTGAACAGCCGCAGCAGCCCGGCCTCGCCGCCGAAGCCGCCGGCGAAGTTGCCCATGCCGCCACCGTTCGCGCTCTCGCCGAAGACGCGGCCGAGCCCGTTGTAGCCGGTCACCAGGTCCCAGGCGCCGCCGTCGGTGCTGCCGCCGACGTACGGCTTCTCACCGGGCCACCAGGCGACCATCGCCACCCACCACAGCGAGGACACCGCGCACACGGCGCCGGCGGTCAGCAGCCGCCCGGCCCGCGCGAGCCAGGCCCCCCGCGCACCCACCAGCCAGGCCGCCGCGAGGGCCGGCAGCACCATCCAGGCCGCCATCATCTTCGTGAGGAACCCGCAGCCGACGAGGAACCCGCTCGCGCACAGCCACCAGGTGGAGGCCCGCGACGCGTCGGACTGCAGGGCGCGGGTCAGGGCATAGGCGGCGGCGACCAGGAACAGCACCAGCAGGGTGTCGGGATTGTTGTCCCGGTTGATGGCGACGGTGATCGGAGTCAGCGTCATCACCAGGGCGGCGATAAGGGCCGCGCCCTCACCGGCCCAGCGCCGGACCGTACGGTGCAGCACGAGTACGGCGGCGACGCCCTCCACCACCTGGGGCAGGATCAGCGCCCACCCGTGCATCCCGAAGATCTTGCTGCTGACGACCTGCGGCCACAGCGCCGCCGGCGGCTTGTCGACCGTGACGACTCCGGCCGGGTCGAAGGAGCCGAACAGGAAGTTCGTCCAGTCGCGGCCCATCGACTTCACCGCGGCCGAGTAGTAGCTGTTGCCCCAGCCGAGGGAGCCGAGGGCCCAGCCGTACAGCAGCGCGGACAGAAGCAGGATCACGCCCAGGGCGGCGGGGGCCGCCCAGCCCGGCAGGGCACGGCTCGTGACGGGGAGACGCAGGCCGGGGGCCCTGTGCGCCTCGGTGGTGGAGGTCATGGTGGGGTTCGCTCTCGGGGAGTAGGAGGTCAGGACGCGCGGCGGCGGAAGACGGCCAGGCGCAGCACCAGGAAGCGCAGGGCGGTCACCAGGACCGAGGAGGCGGCGAGGACGAGGGTCTCCGCGGCCGCCGAGGCGTCCGGCACGGTTTCGCGGAACGCCAGCACCGCGGCCGAGGTGGTGAGGTAGCCGACGACGAACAGGGCGCCGGCGCCCAGGTGCGCCCGTCCCGCCCCGATCCCGTCCGCGGAGTAGCGGAAGGTCAGTCGACGGTTGGCCTCGGTGTTCAGCAGGGTGAGCACGAGGAGCGAGACGAAGTTGGCCGCGGCGGGCTGCCACCAGCCGCGCAGCAGCCAGTACAGGAGCGCCTGCCCGGCGGTCGAGGCGATGCCGATGAGGACGAAGCAGCCGATCTGCCGGCTGAGTTGGGAGCGGGCGACGTCCGGGGCCAGGACGGCGTCCGGGTGTTCGGCGGCGGGTGCGGGGCGGCGGGGAACCGGGACGCGGGCGGCGCCCGACGCCTTGAGCCGGGCCATGCGCCACAGGCCCCTGAGGTCGTCGGTGGCCGTGCCCACCACGTCCACCCGGGTGTCGACGTCCTCCACCCAGTCGACGGGGACCTCGTGGATGCGCAGGCCGTTGTGCTCGGCGAGCAGCAGCAGTTCGGTGTCGAAGAACCAGGCGTCGTCCTCGGTCCTGGCCAGCAGCGGGCGCAGCACGTCGGTGCGGGCCGCCTTGAAGCCGCACTGGGCGTCACTGAACCGCGCGCCGTGGGTGAGCCGGATCAGCGCGTTGTAGCAGCGGGAGATCAGCTCGCGGCGCGGTCCGCGCACGGTGCGGGCGCCGGGGGCGAGGCGGCTGCCGATGGCGAGGTCGGAGTGGCCGCTGGCCAGCGGGGCGATCAACGGGAGCAGTCCGTCCAGGCCGGTGGACAGGTCGACGTCCATGTAGACGACGATGTCGGCGTCGCTCTTGGCCCACACGGTGCGCAGCGCCAGGCCCCGGCCTTTGCGCTCCAGGTGGACGACGTCGACGCCGGGCAGTTCCCCGGACAGCTCGCGGGCCACGGCGAGGGTCCGGTCGACGCTGGCGTTGTCCGCCACGGTGATCCGCCAGGGGTACGGCAGCTGGTCGCGCAGTCGGGCGTGCAGGGTACGGATGCAGCCGGGCAGGGCCCGTTCCTCGTTGTGGACGGGGATGACGATCTCGACGGTCGGCGTGTACGTGGCGGTCGAGCCGAAGACGTCGGCCCGCGACGCCGGCTGGAAGCGCCGAGCCGCGGGCAGACCGCTGCTGGTGTGCGTCATGGATTCCTCGAGGGTGGGGGTCGGTGGGGGCGGCTCCCGGTCGCGCCCACGCCCTCGTGGTGCGCCGGGTCGACTCTGACCGGCGCGCCAGGGGAAACCCGGGGAACAAGCTGGGAATTGACGGGGAGTCCGCTGTCAGCCCCGCTGCCGTCGGGCGGCGGAGGAGGACGTCCCGATCCTTGTCGTGCGACCTGGGAAGCCGAGGTCAGCAACCCGGGAACCCGCCGAGAGGATGCTGTGCGGTCCCCACGAGCACCTCTGCGCGCACCGAAACGCCCCATGACGTCGCGCGCCAGGAACCCCGAGGACCCCTTGGTCCTCGGTGGCCCGGGCGGATGCCCGAGTGGTACCGCGGTACCACTCGGGCGCCGGAGATTCCCCCCTGGTCCCAGAGTCCCGGGCCGCGACGCCCGTAAGTTCGGTTGCAGACACCATGCCGTACGCGCGGCCGAGCTCAAGCCGGAAAGGCCCGTCCATGATCGAAGCACGCGAGCTGACGAAGCCTTCCGCCTGGTCCGGACCGACGCCCGAGCCGCGGAACCAGCCACAATGAGCTCCATGAGTCCACAGCGCGCGGCAGCCGCCGCACCGGCCGCCCGGGAGGCGCTCCCGCCGTCCCCCGGGCTCGACGACGCCTGGGCGCACCCGCTGCTGGGCCGTCTGATGCGCGGGCAGAGCCGCCATCGCGAACTCGACCGACGCCGTCCGTGGCTGCTCGACACCGCGGTGGTCCTGGTCGTCGCCCTCGTGAGCCTGCCCGATCTGCTCTCCCCCGGGCCCCACGGCCCCTTCGGCGAGGCGAGCAGCCGCGGTCAGTTCCCGACCGCCGTTCTGTGCGTCTTCGCCGCCGCGCTCGTCGTGCCGCTGTGGTGGCGCCGCCGGGCCCCGGCCGTCACCTTCTTCGTGATCCTGCTGGTGTCCGGCATCCAGTGGTCGCTGGGCGTCTGGCAGCAGGCCGGCGTCAGCGCCCTCGTCGCCCTGTACACCCTGGCCCTGCGCGGTTCGCTGCGCGTGCTCGGCTGGGCCGTCGCGCTCACCTTCGCCGGCCTGACCCTGGCGGCATGTCTCCTGGTGCGGATCGAACGCCCGCTGCTCGGTCTGTTCTTCCTGCTGGGCACGACGACGGCGGCCGTCGCCATCGGTCTGACCCTGCGCATCCGACGGATGTACCTGACGGCGCTGGAGGACCGCGCCGCCCGGCTGGAGATCGAACGCGACCAACGCGTCCGGCTCACCGCCGCCGCCGAACGCGCCCGGGTCGCCCACGAGATGCACGACATCATCGGCCACAACCTCTCGGTCATGGTCGGCGTGGCCGACGGCGCCGCCACCCTCGCCGCCAGCCGCAACGAGCAGTCCGCCGAGGCGCTGCGCATCCTCGGCGACACCGGGCGCCAGGCCATGGGCGAGCTGCGCCGCGTGCTGGGCGTCCTGCGCCAGGGGCAGGAACGGGAGCAGGGGCACGAACGGCTGCTCAATCCGCAGCCGGGCGTGCGTGATCTGGACCCCCTGCTGACGCGGGTCCGCGCGGCCGGACTCACGGTGACCTACCGGACCGAGGGCGCGCTCGACTCCCTGGGCAGCGGCGTGCAGCTCACCGTGTACCGCATCGTCCAGGAGGCGTTGACCAACACCCTCAAACACGCCGGGCCGGGCTCCACCGCCGAGGTCGCCGTGACCGCCGACGTCGGCCGGCTGCGGATCCGGGTCACCGACACCGGAAGGCCGCCGGGTTCCCCTGTACGCGAGGGGCCGGGAACGCGGGCCGGCGCCGATCCCGGCCACGGCCTGGTCGGCATCAGACAGCGGGCGGCCATGTACGGCGGTGACGTCATCGTCGGTCCCCGCGTCTGCGGGCCCGGCTGGACGGTGGACGTCGTGCTCGACGTACCCACCGCGCCCACCGCGCCGGCATCGGGAGAGCTGCTGCCGTGACCACCGTGCTGATCGCCGACGACCAGCCCCTGCAGCGCATGGGGTTCCGCATGCTCCTGGAGGGCACTCCCGGCCTGACCCCGGTCGGCGAGGCCGGGCACGGCGCCGAGGCCGTCCGCCTGGTCGCCGAACTCCGGCCCGACGTCGTCCTCATGGACATCCGCATGCCCGGCATGGACGGTCTGGAGGCCACCCGCCGGATCGTCGCCGCCGGCGGCCGCACCCGCGTCCTGATCGTGACCACCTTCGACCTCGACGAGTACGCCTACGAAGGGCTGCGCGTCGGCGCCAGCGGCTTCCTGCTCAAGGACGCCCGCCCGGAGGAACTCGTCGCGGGCATCCACGCGGTGGCCACCGGCGACGCCGTCGTGGCCCCCAGTCTGACCCGCCGCCTCCTGGACGCCTACGCCCACCAGGTGCTCGCCCCGCCCGGCGTCCCCGAGGCCGAGGACCCCCGCCTGCGTACGCTCAGTGACCGCGAACGCGAGGTCCTGGTCGCCGTCGGCCAGGGCTGGACGAACACCGAGATCGCCGAACGGCTCGTCCTCACCGAGTCCACGGTGAAGAAGCACGTCGGCCGGGTCCTCGCCAAGATCGGGGCGCGCGACCGCATCCAGGCCGTCATCACGGCGTACGACGCCGGACTCGTCAGGGCGAAACCGCAGCCCTGAAGCGCCTGCCGAGGTCGGCGTCGCCGCGGCCCGGAGCTCCGGCGGGCCGAGGGGAAGGCGCCCGCCACGGCACCCGTCCGTGGCGGCTACAGGGCGAACACGCGGCGGGCGTTGCGCGACAGGAACAGCTCTCGGGCCTCCTCGTCGAGGCCCAGGCCGTCCAGGTGTTCCAGTGCCTGTGACGGGGTGATCATCGGGTAGTTCGTGCCGAAGAGAACCTTGCGCCGGCCCCGGCCGCGCAGGTACTGCACCAGTTCCGCCGGGTAGCGGCGGGCGGTGTAGGCGCTGGTGTCGATGTAGACGTTCTCGTGCTTGTCCGCGACCGCGATCATCTCCGTGGTCCACGGATAGCCGATGTGCCCGCAGACGATGGTGAGCTCGGGGAAGTCCAGCGCCACCTGGTCGACGTAGGGGATGGGGCGCCCGGTCTCCGAGGGCCTGAGCGGTCCGGTGTGCCCGACCTGGGTGCAGAAGGGGACGCCCAGTTCCACACAGGCCGCGTACAGCGGGTAGTACAGCCGGTCGGTCGGCGGCAGTTCCCACAGCCACGGGACCACCCGCAGCGCGACGAATCCCAGCTCCTCGACCGCCCGCCGAAGCTCCCGCACCGCCCGCACCGGGCGGGTCAGATCGACGCCGGCCACCCCGCGCAGTCGGCCGCCCGCCTCCGCGACGAACCCGGCCACCTCATCGTTGCTGATCAGCGGCCCCTGCGGCCCGTACCAGGCGGCGGACAGGCCGAGCTCGACACCGGCGGCCTCCAGCGCGGACACGGTGACGTCGACGGGCAGCTGCTTTTCCAGGAGACCGCCGCCGGTCCATCGGCGCAGCGGCTCGAACATCTCGTGCTGGGAGTGACGCAAGGTCGGATGCTGCATCCACGCGTCGACGACGGACATGTACCCGCTCCCCTTCCCGCCGCTCGCGCCGACCTGGACGGCTCGGCTGAGCGATCGCTTACCGCGAGGCTAGCGGCGGGGCACGACGGGGGCTACCCGTCGGTAGTGAACGGGCGCTCGCCGGGACTTGGGCGGGCCGCACGCAAGGGCACCCGCCTCCCCTTCCCTTTCCGCAAAGACACCCTTCCGCAAATAGGACATATGTGTTTACGATTCTCGCGACCTCTGCCGGAGTCGCGACGCCGTGATGCGCCGCGTCCATCGCTCGTCCTGCCCTCGGGCGGCTTTGAGAGGTGCACCATGACCGGCTCGTGTTGCGAACACCCGGCGACTTCCGACTGGCGGGATCAGGCCGCCTGCATCGGAGAAGACCCCGAGATCTTCTTCCCCCTTTCCGACCTCGCGGCTCCCGGCACAGAGGCCTCCCTGGCCCGGGCGGTGTGCCGGCGTTGCGCCGTACTCGTCGCCTGCCGCGAGTGGGCGCTCGAGCACGGCGAGGACGACGGCATCTGGGGCGCCACGACGGCCGCCCAGCGCCGTGCCATACGGCGAGCGTCGACGGGGGCGACTCCCGCGACCAGGCGCCTTGACGGCAATGCGGAGCAAGAGGGCTTCCGATCCGGGTAGCCGGCGATCCCGGACCCGCACAGGACGGTGAGGGCGGCGGCGAGGACCCCGGCGCATGCCGCCCGGATCGCCGAGCCGCGAGCGGCCTCGGTCCGCCCGGCCCAGGGCGGCGGAGCACGGGCGACCCGATTTCGAAATTCGTGGCGCACGACGGATTGACCTGGCCCTCAGCGAGAGCACAGAATCACGCCTGCACAGCACGAATGAATCGATTCAATCCCTGTCGCACCACACCCGCCCGCCGCGCTCCCCGCCTCCCCCGCTCCCCACGCCTCCCCCCTGCCTCCTCCCATCCGATCCTCGCCCGGGCTGGGCACACGGCGCCCCCTGCCCCTCCCGCCCAGCCCCGATCCGCTCCGTCCGGCCACCGTCGTCCGCGCGCGTCCCCTGCAATGGAGATCCTCAATGCACCGCACAACCCGCCGCTCCGTCCTGCGCAGCGCCATAGCCGTGGCTCTCGCACCCACCGCGGGCTCTCTGCTGTTGCCCGGGCTGGCGCCCACGGCGTCGGCCGCTGTCTCCTGGAACGCGAAGTGGATCTGGGCGCCGTCCAGCAGCGCCAACCAATGGGTCGCCTTCCGCAGGACGTTCACCCTCGGCTCCGCGCCGTCGTCGGCGGTGACCCGGATCGCGGCCGACTCGAAGTACTGGCTGTGGGTGAACGGCACGCTGGTGGTCTTCGAGGGCCAGCTCAAGCGCGGCCCCAACCCCACCGACACCTACTACGACGAGATCGACCTCGCCCCCTACCTCACCAGCGGCAGCAACACCGTCGCACTGCTGGTGTGGCACTTCGGCAAGCAGGGCTTCTCGCACAACAGCAGCGGCAAGGGCGGCCTGCTGTTCCAGTCCGACCTCGTGACCGGTTCCGCCACCAACGCTCTGGTCAGCGACACCGCCTGGAAGCACACCGTCCACCCGGGCTACTCCAACGACACCAGCGGGATCCAGGCGAACTTCCGGCTGCCCGAGTCCAACATCTCCTACGACGCCCGCAACGCCACCGGCATGGCCGGCTGGCAGTCCCCCGGCTTCGACGACAGAGCCTGGACGGCGCCCACCGACTTCGGCGCCGCCGGCGGCGCCCCCTGGAACGCCCTGGTCAAGCGGCCCATCCCGCAGTTCCGGTACTCGTCGTTGAAGTCCTACACGAATGCGGCCGCGCTGCCGGGCACCGGCCAGGGCTCCACCGCCATCACCGCCACCCTGCCGTCCAACATCCAGGTCACCCCGTACCTGAAGGTGAACGCCCCGGCCGGAGCCGTGATCGGCATCCAGACCGACCACTACGGCGACGGCAAGAACCTGACCGGCATCGACCCGGCCACCGGCTACAACGTCCGCTCCACCTACGTCTGCGCCGGCGGCGTCCAGGAATTCGAGTCGCTGGGCTGGATGAGCGGCACCGCCGTGCAGTACACGATCCCCGCCGGCGTGACCATCGTGGACCTCAAGTACCGGGAGAGCGGCTACGACACCGACTTCGCCGGATCGTTCACCAGCGACGACGCCTTCCTCAACACCCTCTGGACCAAGGCCGCCCGCACCATGTACGTCAACATGCGGGACAACTACATGGACTGCCCGACCCGCGAACGCTCGCAGTGGTGGGGGGACGTGGTCAATCAGCTGAAGGAAGGCTTCTACACCTTCGACACCAGGTCCCACGCCCTCGGCAAGAAGGCCATCGCACAGGTCACGTCCTGGCAGAAGTCCAGCGGCGCGCTCTACTCCCCGGTGCCGTCGGTGATCTGGACCGCCGAACTGCCCACCCAGATGCTCGCCACGGTGTGGTCGTTCTGGACGTACTACCTCTACACCGGCGACGCGAGCGCGGTCACCGGCGCGTATCCGGCGGTGAAGAGGTACCTGAACCTGTGGAACCTCGACGGTGACGGCCTGATCGGCCACCGCGCCGGCGACTGGGACTGGGAGGACTGGGGCAGCAACATCGACGCCCGGGTGCTCGACAACTGCTGGTACTACCTGGCCCTGGACACCGCGGCTCAACTGGCCGATCTCAGCGGCAACGGCGGCGACGTCGCCGGCTGGCGGGCCCGCCGCGACAGCATCAGGACCAACTTCGACCGGGTGCTGTGGAACTCCACGAAGAACGAGTACCGCTCCCCCGGCTACAACGGTGACACCGACGACCGGGCCAACGCCCTCGCCGTCGTCGCGGGACTGGCCTCCTCCGCCCACCATCCGGCGATCACGAACGTGCTGCGCACCCACCTCAACGCCAGCCCGTACATGGAGTTCTACGTCCTCGAAGCGCTCTACCTCATGGGCGCCGCCGGCGTCGCCGAGGAACGGATGCGCAACCGCTTCGCCGCCCAGGTCGCCGACCCCACCTGTCAGACCCTGTGGGAGTTGTGGAACAAGGCCGACGGCACCGACAACCACGCCTGGAACGGCGGGCCCCTGTACGCGCTGTCCGCCTACGCCGCCGGCGTACGCCCCACCCAGCCCGGCTGGGCGAAGTACGAGGTCGTACCCCGGACCGGCACCCTCACGACGATCGACTCCGTCACCCCCACCGTCAAGGGCGACATCCGCGTCGGCATCTCGCGGGACGGCGACAAGGTCACCCTGACGCTCACCTCCCCCACCGCGACCACCGCCCGCGTGGGCGTCCCCGTCCACCGCGGCGCGCGGCCGGCCATCAAGGCGAACGGCACGACCGTCTACGCGAACGGCGCGCCCACCGGCGGCGTCAGCGGTCTGACCTACGTGAACGCGGACTCCGACCACGTCTACTTCGATGTGCAACCGGGCGCCTGGACGCTGACCGCGACCGGAGCCGGCCGCCTCGACAACCTCGCCCACGGCCGGACCGTCACCAGCAACAACAGCCTGGAGAACAGCAACTGGGGCGCAGCCCGCCTCACCGACGGCGTCCTCACCAGCGTGACCGGAGCCAAGGGCTACACCAGCAACGAGTTCGGCTCCCCCGACGTCGCCGCCACCCCGGTCTGGGTCGAGATCGACCTCGGAGCCGACACCGACCTCGACGCCGTACGCCTCTTCCCCCGCACCGACACCCCCGCCTCCGGCGGCGGCACGGCCGGGTTCCCCGTCGACTTCACCCTCCAGACCCGAGCCGACGGCGCCACCTCCTACACCACCGTCCGCACGGTCACCGCCGAGCCCAACCCGAACGGGCTCCCGCAGACGTACGGCTTCAGGACCACGACCGCCCGCCATGTGCGCCTGCAGGCCACCAGGCTCGGCACGCCCCCCACCGACGAGACCACCAAGTACCGCCTCCAGCTCGCCGAACTCCAGATCCCCACCGCCGCGACCACCGTCAGGAGCAACTACACGCTGGAGAACGGCGACTGGGGCAAGACGCGGGTGCTCGACGGCACCACCACCAGCGTGGCCGGCGCCAAGGGCTACACCAGCATCGACTTCGACTCCGCCGACGTCAGTGCCACACCCGTGTGGGTCGAGATCGACCTCGGTGTGAACCGGCCGATCGGCTCCGTCACCCTCAGGCCTCGCACCGACGCCACCACGACCGCCGGCGACACCCCCGGCTTCCCCGTCGACTTCACCCTGCAGACCCGAGCCGACGGCGCCACCACGTACTCCACCGTCCGCACCGTCACGGGCCAGGCGAACCCCAACGGCGCCGCCCAGACCTACACCCTCGCCGCCGCCACCGGCCGCTACCTCCGTCTCCGGGTCACCAGGCTCGGCACACCCGCCTCCGACGAACGAACCCGCTACCGGCTCCAGTTCGCGGAGATCGGCATCAAGTAGCCCCAGGGCACGAACGCATCCGAGGGTGCTCGGGCCGGCGCGGACGTGATCGTGGCTGCGCCGTTCGGAGATTCGCCGAGAACATCGGTGAATCTCCGAACCGGCTCGGCTCAGCCCCTCGGGGCCTGCGCCGTCTGCCGTCTTCGCCGCCTGACGAACCATCCGCTCGTCAGGGCCAAGAGGGCCGGCACCCCGGCCGCGAGCGCCCAGTGGCTCCGGTGCCAGAGCGGGTTCTGCCACCGCCACAGCGGTGCGGGCGCGGCCTCGACGGGGATCACGCCACGGTCGTTGCCGGGGACGGGGTCGTTCCGGCCGTAGACGGTGACGGAGCCCTCGGCGCCGGGAATCCGCTGGTCGATGCGGATGTGGAAGGGCACGGTGACCGAGGATCCGGCCCCGGGCGTGGGCCGCTCCGAAAGGTCGCACAGGAAGAAGGGGTTGTCCGCGTCCTGAGGCGGCCGGCAGGAGTACGTGCGGTCGTCGTCGTCCCCTTCCCAGGGAACGGACGTGACCGTGGTCCCGGGGGGCGGTACCACCGTGAAGGATCCGGGGACCGCGCCGTCGACGGACCCCGGCCCCAGGTTCGTCACGCCGAGCCGGACCACGACGGTGTCCCCCACTCTGCCCTTGACCGTTGCGGTGACGGGGGTGAAGTCGGCCGGGGCCTGGGGCACGGCGAGGGGACGCACCGTGCCGGAGTGCGTGACAGGAGTGCCGCGGGCCGTGGCGGTGGTCACCTCATGGATGGCTCCAGGCCGTTGCGACACCGGCCGGTCCTCCGCCGCCCACCGGGGTTGCGCCCCGACCTGCCCCACCGCCGTCCCCCACGCGGCCAAGGACAGGACGGCAGCGCCGATGGCACGGCCGACCGGGCGCTCACCCATGGGGCCCGCACCTCACTGGTCGCACCCCGGTCTCCCCTCCCCGTGCCGTCGTCGCGTCTTCCCGCGCACTGCCGCGCGGGACCGCGAGATTACCAATCGCCGCACGATGTCCTCGCCGGGTGGGCGCATAGGATCGCCGGCATGGCACTGCGACTTGTTCAGGTGAACATCAAGGCTCAGGACGACTCCGCGGTGGGCCGGTTCTGGGCGGAGGCGCTCGGATGGAGTCTTTCCGGCACGGGGTCCGGAGTGACCGCCGTTCAACCCGTCGGCTTCGACTGGCTGGACCCGGCGGGCGTCGCCATCGACGTCGTCGCCGTCCCGGAACCCAAGACGACGACGAAGAACCGTCTGCACCTCGATCTCGCCTCCACCTCCGCGGCCCATCAGGCGGAGTGGGTCGCTCGCCTGCTGGATCTCGGTGCGACGCCCGCTCAGGTGGGCCAGGGCGACGTGCCGTGGACGGTCCTCGCCGACCCGGAGGGCAACGAGTTCTGTGTGCTGGAGCCCCGGGACGTCCACCGGGACACCGGGCCGATCGCCGTGGTGGTGCTCGACTGCGTGGACCCGCGGGCCATGGCCCGGTTCTGGGGTGAGGCGGTGGACTGGCCCCTGCACGAGGTGACCGACGATCACGCGGTGTTCCGCTCCGCCCAGGGCGTCGGCCCGTATCTCGAGTTCCTCCGCACCCCCGACGTGAAGACCGTGCCGGACCGCATCCATCTCGATCTGGTGCCGCACCCCGGTGACGATCAAGAAGCGGAGGTGGCCCGGCTGAGGGCCCTCGGCGCCACCGACCTCGACGTCGGCCAGGGCGACGTGCCGTGGACGGTTCTGGCCGACCCGGAGGGCCACGAGTTCTGCGTCCTCGCCCGGTCCTGACGCGGAGCCTTCACCACACCCCGGCACATGAGCACCCGTCCGCCCGTCGCCACCCAGGAAGGTGTCTTATTGGTTTGCCGTCGGCCGAACCGGTCGGATAGGAAGCTTGCATGCTAAGAGGCAGCAAGGTGGGGCTCAGGGCCCGGCACGAGGACGACATCCCGATCCTGCAGACCGAGCTCTGCGACGACGTGGTCACCTCCTCCCGGGCCGAAGGCCGGCCGTGGCGGCCGATCGCGCCCGGCTCGAAGAACTCACCGCTCGTGGTCGACGACAAGGAAGAGCGGCACGTCCCGTTCTCCGTGGTCGAACTGGAGGGCGGCACGCTGGTCGGCACCGCGTCGCTGTGGGGCATCGACACCCACAACCGGTCCGCGCACATCGGGCTGGGGCTGCGGCCGTCCTCCCGGGGCAAGGGCTACGGCGCCGACGTGGTCGCGGTCCTGTGCCACTACGGTTTCGTCGTGCGCGGCCTGCAACGGCTGCAGATCGAGACGCTGGCGGACAACGACGCGATGCTGCGCTCCGCCGAGCGCAACGGCTTCGTCCGCGAGGGCGTGCTGCGCTCCTCGGCCTGGGTGATGGGCGAGTTCCTGGACGAGGTGCTGCTCGGGCTCCTCGTCCAGGACTGGAAGCCGGACACCCAGGGCTAGGTTGCCTCCCGACCGAAGCCGGACGTCAACGGCCGGGCCGGCCCCGGCGGACCCGCTGCTGTCCCGGGTCCGCCCTGCCCGTCAGTGGCCGGCAGGCGGCAGCAGGGAGACCATCCGGCTGCCGTTCCGGGCGATCAGCACGTCCTCGTAGAGCACCAGTTGGGGCGAGTCCCCGAAGCCGGGGCCCGGTGTGCCGATGTCGACGTGACCGTGCCCGACCTGTTCCCCCGTGCTCAGGTCGAGTCCGGACAGATCGCCGGCCGGGTTGAGGAAGTACACGACGCCCTGCCCCGCCGACCCCACCGCGGAGGCGATGCCCGGCATCGTGTTCCCGCCGGGCACCTCGACGCCCACCGGGCCGGTCCACTGGATCTTTCCGGTGGTCAGCGAGTAGGCCGAGGCCTGGCCCTGCCTGGACACGAAGACCAGACGGTCCCCGGCGATCCGCAGCTCGGCCGTCTCCCCCTTGGTCCGCACGGCGTGCGAGGTCTGCCGCCCGGAGCCGCTCACGGTGGTCAGCCGCATGTCGGCGCCGGCCGCGTAGTTCGCCGCGACCAGGACCATCCGGTCCCCTGCGGTCCCGACGAGCTCCTGCCTGCCGGGGACGGTCGTGACCTCCTTGACCCTTCCGGTGGCGGGATCGAGTCGCAGGACGTCGGTGTCGTCCGGCTGTTCGGTGTCCCGCGTGCACAAGAGGTAGGGCGCCCCGTGCAGCGCCGCTCGTTGACACACGGTTCCCTTGTCCCAGGTGTAGTGCCATTTCGCCTTGCCGGTCCGCGGATCGAGGGCGGACATCGTGCGGAGCGAGGGGGTGTTCGCCAGCACCGCGCCGTCGATGAGCAGGGCGGCCTGGTCGCCGCGGTCGTCCTGGGGCATCTCGACCGTCCAGCGCATCTCGCCGGTGTCGGCGTCCACCGCCATCAGATCGGTTCCGCCCGCGTAGTCCCCGTCCGGCTGGTTCTGCGAGGTGTGATTGCGGTAGGCGAGGACCACCCCGTCACGGACCGCGAACGGGTGGTCGATCCCGTCGCCCTCACGATTGACCTCGACGGTCCACAGCCGCTTGCCGGTGCCGGCGTCGAACTTCGCGGCGTCGTACCGGGAACCGCTGCAGTACAGCGCGGAGCCGTCGACCAGACAGCCCCGCTCGGCGGCGCCGGGTGCGCCGATCTGCCACGGCTTCCAGCCCTGCGGCGGCGTCGCCGGCGAAGCCGTCGGTGACGTCGCCGGGCGCACGGGCCGGTCCCGCTCGGCCGGATCGCCGCCCCCGAACCCGAGGACGGCCCCGACAGTGATCCCGGCGACGGCCGCGGCTGCCCCCGCGACCTGCGAGTATCGGCGCCGGTTGCGCCGTCGCACCACCTTGTCGGCCAGGTCCCCGGGCGCCCTCACGTCGTCCAGGGCGACGGCGTGCAGCGTCTCCCGGACCTTCTGCTCCACCTGCTCCGTCGTCATCCCCGGACCCCTTTCGGCGCACAACTGAACGGCTGGACCTGTTCCGCGGGCCCGTCGGGCCCCAACTCCGGTACGAGGGACCGGAGTTTGACGAGGGACCGGTGCGCCGTGCTGCGCACCGTGCCGACCGGGCACCCCAGCAGAGCCGCGACCTCGGCCTCCGGCAGGTCCTCGAAGTAGCGCAGCACGACCACGGCCCGCTGGCGCTTCGTCAGTTGCCCGAGCGCGGCCCACAGGGCGATGCGCAGTTCGGAGTCCGGCGCGGTGGCCGCGTCGGTATGGTCCTCGGGCAGCACGGGCACCGTGGTCTCGGCCCGGTGTCTGCGCAGCCGCCAGCGGTTGACCTGTTGGCGGTACATGACCTGGCGGACATACGCCTCGTGCTGCTCGATGTGCGCCCAGCGCCCGTAAGCCTTCATCAGGGCGATCTGCAGCAGATCCTCCGCGGCGTGCCGGTCCCCGCCGGTGAGCAGCACCGCGAGCCGCAGCAGCGCGGTGGAGCGCATCTCCACGAACTCCCGGAACTCGTCGTGACTCGAGGCCTTCATAGACCACCCTCCCCTTCTCGAATGATCACGACGTGACGAGCGGCCCGTGGCTATCCCTCCTCGGGCGGGTTTTCTCGTTCCCACCGCATCGGTGCACCGGCGGCCTGCCGGTCCGGCCGGGACGCGTCCGGCTCCGGGGATGCCGGTCACACCGATTGACGGGTGTCCATGCTCATGACACTCTCGCGATGGGAGCGCTCCCAAAACCCGCCGTCCTCGTATTCGGAGCCCCTTATGTCAGCGTTCGACTCATTACGTCATCACAGCAGGCCCCTCGCGGCCGCCCTGCTGACGAGTTCCCTCCTCCTCGGCGGCCTGCTGGCCACGCCCGCCGCCGCGGCGGGCACCAGCGCCGTGCGCGTCAACCAGCTCGGCTACGTACCGGACGGCCCCAAACGCGCCACGGTCGTCACCACCTCGACGCAGTCGCTCACCTGGCAACTGCGCAACGCCTCGGGCGCGGCGGTCGCCTCCGGCACCACGGTCCCGCGCGGCGCGGACACGGCTTCCGGCCAGTCCGTCCAGGTGGCCGACTTCTCGTCCTACCAGGAAACCGGCTCGGGGTACGTCCTCACGGTGGACGGCAGCAGCAGCGACCCGTTCGACATCCGCGCGAACCTCTACGACGGGCTGCGCTCCGACGCGATGGCGTTCTTCTACCACCAGCGCAGCGGCATCTCCATCGACGCCTCCCTGGTGGGCTCCGCCTACGCCCACCCGGCCGGGCACCTCGGCGTCGCCCCGAACAAGGGCGACACCTCCGTCCCCTGCCAGTCGGGCGTGTGCGACTACACACGGGACGTCAGGGGCGGCTGGTACGACGCGGGCGACCACGGCAAGTACGTGGTCAACGGGGGCATCTCCACCTGGCTGGTCGTCAACTCCTTCGAACGGGCCAAGCGCACGGGCAGGGAGGCGGCCCTGGGCGACTCGACGCTTCGCGTCCCCGAGCGGGGCAACAGCGTTCCGGACGTCCTGGACGAGGCGCGCTGGGAGCTCGACTTCCTGATGCGCATGCAGGTGCCCGAGGGCAAGCCCTACGCCGGGATGGCGTTCCACAAGATCCACGACGCGGCCTGGACCGGCATCCCGACCCGTCCCGAACAGGACGCCCAGCCCCGCGAGCTGCACCGCCCGTCCACGGCGGCGACGCTCAACCTCGCGGCCAGTGCCGCCCAGTGCGCCCGGGTCTTCCGGCCGTACGACGCCGCGTTCGCCGACCGCTGCCTGGCGGCCGCCCGCCGGTCCTGGGCCGCGGCGCAGGCCAACCCCGCCCTCTACGCGCCCGACTCGGACGGCACGGGCGGCGGGGCCTACGGCGATGCCCAGGTGAGCGACGAGTTCTACTGGGCGGCCGCCGAGCTGTACGCGACGACCGGCGAGAGCGTCTTCCTCAGCGCGGTCACCTCCTCGTCGTGGCACACCTCGGCCAACGCCTTGACCGCCTACGGCTTCGGCTGGGCCGACATGGCCGCGCTCGGCCGTCTCACCCTGGCCACCGTCCCCAACGGGCTGCCCGCCTCCGACCTCGCCCGCGTGCGCTCCTCGGTGATCTCGGCCGCCGACGCCCACCTGTCCCGCATGGCCGGGCAGGGGTACGCGGTGCCCATCCCCGCAGACGGGTACTTCTGGGGCTCCAACAGCGAGGCCGCCGACAACGCGATCGTCCTGGCCGTCGCCGGCGAGCTGACCGGCGACGGCCGCTACCGCGCCGGAGCGCTGGAGACGATGGACTACCTGCTGGGCCGCAACGCCGTCGGCCAGTCCTACGTCACCGGCTACGGCGAGCGGTCCTCGCACAACCAGCACCACCGCTTCTGGGCGCACCAGGCGGACGCCTCGCTGCCCAATCCGCCGGCGGGTTCCCTCGCGGGCGGCCCCAACAGCGGCCTCCAGGACCCCGTGGCCCTGGAGAAACTGTCCGGGTGCGCGCCCGCCGCGTGCTACATCGACGACATCGGCTCGTACTCCACCAACGAGGTGGCGGTCAACTGGAACGCCCCGCTGGCCTGGCTCGCCGCCTACGCCGCCGAGCGCACCTCCACCGGTGAGCCGCCCACGGCGTCCTGTGCGGTGACGTACAAGGTGGACAGCACATGGAGCGGCGGCTTCACCGCGACCGTGACCGTCAAGAACACCGGTCCGGCAGCCGTCGACGGGTGGCAGCTCACCTGGAGCTACCCGGGCGGCCAGCGCGTCACCAGCGCCTGGAACGCTGCCGTCACCCAGAGCGGCGCCGACGTCGTCGCCCGCAACGTCGACTGGAACCGCTCGATCGCACCCGGCGCGACGGCGAGTTTCGGGATCCAGGGCTCGCTCGGCGGAAGCAACCCCTCACCCACGGCGTTCCGCCTCAACGGCGGCGCCTGCGCCTGCCCCGTTCCGGCACCTCGGTCGTCGAGCACGACGCCCGCGGTGCCGGCACACGGTGACCGAAGCCGTCCGGCGAACCGGCGCCAGGACGGCCGACGCCTTCGGCGGACTCGCTCCAGCGACATCGCGCCGCTTGACGTGGTGATGCCGGGAGAAGCGGCGCGGCACGCCGAAGGCGTCGTCCTCGCTCGGCCGGTGGCGCTCCCCGAGGATGCCGGGCCGAGCGGAGGAGTGAGGACGCGGCATGCCTCGGACATGCAGGCCGTCCGACCCAGTGCTGCAATGCTGGAAGGGGCCGTCCCTCCGGACGCGGCACGGAGCGCACCGGCGTCGCCCACGCAGCCGGCCGGCTGAGGCCGGTTGCCCTATGCGCGGTTGAGCGCACGGTCGAGGGTGATGGCCGCGTCGATGAGGGCGAGATGGGTGAACGCCTGCGGAAAATTACCCAATTGACGGCCAGTCAGGTCGATCTCCTCCGAGTACAGACCGAGATGGTTGGCGTAGCCCATCATCTTCTCGAACACCAGCCGCGCCTTGTCGGTCCGCCCCGCCCGCGCCAGCGCGTCGACGTACATGAAGGTGCACAGCGAGAAGGTGCCCTCCGAGCCGCGCAGACCGTCGGGTGACGCGTCGGGGTTGTAGCGGTAGACCAGGCTGTCGCTGACCAGTTCCGCCTCCATGGCATCGAGGGTCGAGGACCACAGCGGGTCGTCGGGGGTGATGAACCCGACCGCGGACATGCGCAGCAGCGAGGAGTCGAGGACGTCGCTGCCGTAGTGCTGGACGAAGGCCCGGCGTCCCTCGTTCCAGCCCTTGGCCATGACCTGCTCGTAGCAGTCGTCCCGTGCGGTGCGCCAGCGGTCGACGCCGGCCGGCCGGCCGTTGGACTCGGCGAGCCGCAGCGCACGGTCGAAGGCCACCCAGGACATCACGCGGCCGTAGGTGAAGTCCTCGCGGCCGCCGCGGGTCTCCCACAGGCCCTCCTCCGCCTGGTCCCAGTGGTCGACCAGCCAGTCGAGATTGGTCAGCAGCGCGCTCCATCCGCGGTGTCCCACCCGCAGACCGTGCCGGTGCGCGAAGAAGATGCTGTCCAGCGCCTCTCCGTAGATGTCCAGTTGGAGCTGCGTGGCGGCGCCGTTGCCGATGCGCACCGGCGCGGAACCCGCGTAGCCCTCCCAGTGGTCGAGGGTCAGTTCGTCCAGGCCGGAGGAGCCGTCGACCGCGTACATGATGTTCAGCGGACCCGTGTCACCGCCCTGGCCGGCGCGTTCCCCGACCCGGTCGGAGAGCCACTGGATGAACGCCCCGGCCTCGTCGGTGAAACCCAGCCCGAGCAGCGCGTACACCGAGAAGGAGGCGTCCCGGATCCAGGTGAACCGGTAGTCCCAGTTGCGCTCGCCGCCCAGTTGCTCGGGCAGCCCGGTCGTCGGGGCGGCCACCACGGCGCCCGTCGGCGCGAACGTCATCAGCTTCAGCGTGATCGCCGAACGTTCCACGGTCTCGCGCCAACGACCCGTGTAGCGCGACTGGCGCAGCCAGGTACGCCAGAACCCGACCGTCTCGTCGAAGAGCCGGCTGTACTCGTCCAGTCGCATCTCCCGGGGCGGCCCGGCGGCGGACCGCTCCAGGACCATTCCGCGCTCCTGACCCGCCTCGAGGGTCAGGGTGAAGTGCAGGGCGTCCTGCCGGTCGACGAGGAGGTCGAGCAACCGCTCGTCGTGAGGCTCGCGGACGGGGTGCACGGTGAGCTCCGGGCCGTCCTCCGAGACGAACACCGCCCCATGCTCGCTGAGGTGCAGCCGGTGGCCCTTGCGCCCGTAGTCGAACCGCGGCTCCACCTCTACGTCGAACGTCATCCTGCCGCGCACACAGCGGACCATCCGCACCAGCCGGTGACTCTCGGTGACTCGCCTGCCGGTCACCGGCATGAAGTCGATCACCTCTCCGGCGCCGGCCTCGGTCATGAACCGGGTGACCAGGACCGCGGTGTCGGGGAGGTACAACTGCTTGGTCGCGTAGGCCCCGTGCCGCGGCCGGATCGTGCAGTGCCCGCCGTCGTCCTTGTCCAGGAGCGCCCCGAACACACTGGGCGAGTCGAATCGCGGAACGCAGAACCAGTCGACGCTGCCGTCGGTGGTCACCAGCGCCGCGGTCTGCAGATCGCCGATGAGACCGTGGTTCTCGATCAGTGGGTAGTCGTTCATCGGGGAGCGCCTTTCGGTGTGCGATTCACCCGAATGCCCCCTCGCAACAGACTAAGCCGGGCACCTGGAAACGGCGCGCGCACCGCCGACGTGGTCACGGGCCTCCCCGGGGCCGACTAACGGTCCGGGGCCGTGGCCCGGCGCGCGGCTCGACGCCACAGCCCGCCGCTGCACCCGCAGGGTGAGCACGCCGACGACGACGAGCATCCCCACGTTGAGCAGAAGCTGCACCAGCGACCCCCACGCCTGATCGCCGTCACCGAAGGCCAGCGAGACCGCCACGTCCGCGGCGGCGGGGATGGTGGTCACGGAGATGAACACGCCCAGCAGCGCACTGCCGCGGGCCTCGGTCAGCGAGACGACTCCCACGATGCCCGCGAGGAACGCGACGGCGGCGGAGAAGAAGTCCGGCGTGTCGATGAGGTGGGAGACGGGCCTCAGACCCAGGTCGAAGGCCTCCGACTGCAGACCGGCGCTCCTGGACAGCGCGGCGAACCCCAAGGTGGCCACGACGGCCAGCGAGAACCCGACCGTCAGCGCACGCGCGCCGTCGCGGACCCTGCGGAAGTTGTGCCGGTCCAGGCCCAGCGCCACGCTGGCGATCGCGCTGTACTCGGGGCCCACGACCATGGCCGCCACGATGAGGATCTGCGAGTTCGTCATGATGCCGACCGAGCCGATGAGACCGGCGACGACGAGCAACAGATAGAAGGACGGCGGATACGTTCCCTCCGCGCGGATGCGCGCCTCGACTCCGGCCCACAGCGGCGCGTGGACGAGCGCTTTCGGCTGCTCGGCCTCGGCCTGCTCGGCCCGCTGCGAGAACAGCAGATCGACCCCGTCCACGGCGATCGAACCCGTACGGTCGACGCCCAGCTCGCGCAGTCGGTCCAGCACGCCGTCGGCGGCGCCCTGCACGACGTCGCACTCCACCGCGTCGCCCTCCGGGACCTGCCCCGCCCGTACCGCCACGACGTTGAACACGCGCGGGTGCGAGGCGAGCAGGTCGAGGACCGGCCGGGTGAGAGCGGCCGGCATCACCATGCGGAAGTGGACCAGTTCCATGCGAGCCTCCTACCGGCGGGAAGCGGCGGCGCGGCCGAGCGGCGAGGTCGTCCCGGGCCGTGCGGAGCGGGCCTGGACCGGCTGTGCCGGCTGACGGGACCGCACGGCGTCACACGTCCTGCTCGGCCACCGCGCCCAGCACCACCGCCACGACCTGCTCCGGTCCGCCGGACGCGTCGACGGTGACGCCCGGCTCGTCGGACCGCAGCGGCTCGAGGATCGCGTACTGCGAGTCGAGCAACCGCGGCGGCATGAAATGCCCCGTCCGCCGCCCGATCCGCCGGGCCGCCAGCTCGTGGTCCAGGGCCAGGTACACGAACCACACGTCCGCGCCCGCGCTCCGCAACGCGTCCCGGTACGCACGCTTGAGCGCGGAGCACGAGACCACGCCGCCGCGCCCGCTCGACGCCGCCGACCGGATCCACTGGGCGAGCGCGACCAGCCACGGCCCGCGGTCGGCGTCGTCCAGGGGATGTCCGGACGCCATCTTGGCGCGGCTGGCCGCGGAGTGCAGGTCGTCGCCCTCCAGGAACGGCACACCGAGCCGCTCCGCCACCCGGGCGCCCACGGTGGACTTCCCGGACGCCGACACGCCCATGACGATCAGGACCCGTGGGGCGCGGATCTTGCCTGCCAAGAACCCTCCCGGGTGACGGTCCGCCTCCTACGCCTCCACTATCGCCCGCCGCTCGCCGACGCGCCGTGTCGGCGGGCCCGTGGCGTCTCCTGCGCGGCACGGGTGACCGGCCCGCGCGCCGGACACGACGCCCGTCCCGGATGGAGAGCCGGGGGGCGCGGGCGACGGTGTGGTGCGACCGCACCCGTTCGCCGCCCTGACAGGATGGCGGCATGGAACGTGTGCTTGGAATCGGCGGATACTTCATGCGGGCCGACAACCCGGCGGCCCTGGGCGCGTGGTACCGCGACTGCCTGGGCCTGGACGCCGACGACAACGGCCTGTGGCGCCCGGAGGCCGGGCCGACGGTGTTCGCCGCCTTCGAGTCCGGGACCGACTACTTCGGCTCCCGCACCCAGCGGACCATGCTCAACTTCCGGGTACGCGACCTGGATGCGATGCTCGCGCAGCTGCGCGCCAAGGGTGCGAACGTGGCCGGGGAGACGCAGGACATGGAGGGCGTCGGCCGGTTCGGCTGGGTCACCGACCCCGAGGGCAACCGGGTCGAACTGTGGCAGCCTGTCTGACCGCACCGCCACAGGGACGGTCGACGGGCCCGGCCGTCGTTCGGGACCGGGCCGGGGCGCGGGCAGTGCGTGTGCGGGCGGGTTCGCTCAAGTCCGTTGCTCCGCAGGGGTGATGTGGCAGTATCGGCTGTCATGTCGCCGTCAGCCGCGTGGTTCCCCGTGCCCGGTCGCCGTCTGTTCATCGTGTTCCTCGTGCTGCTCGTGGCGGTCGGCGCCGGAGTGTGGGACGCCGGCGCGGCTGTCGGGTCGGTGGCGTCCACATCCGCTGCGACGCCCGATCGCGCTCGCTACGACGTGGTGCTGCGCTCCGACGCCGACGGCGGGCACTGGAGCGGACGGCAGCGGGTGTCGTTCCGCAACGCGTCCGACCGGCCTCTGCGCGAGGTGTACCTACGGTTGTGGGGCAACGGCGAGGACGGGTGCGGCACGTCCGGCGCGCCCTCCCGCGTCGTCGTCTCGAACGTCAGCGGCGGCACACCGGGTCGGCTCGAAGTGGGTTGCACGGCCCTGCGCATCGCGCTGCCGAAGCCGCTCGCGCGCGGCGAGCGGACGTCCGTCGCCTTCGGTGTCTCCATCACCGTGCCCGACCGCAATGCCCGCTTCGGCCGGGAGGGCGCCCACCGCTTCCTCGGCAACGCGCTGCCGGTGCTCGCCGTCCATGACGCGAAGGGCTGGCACCTCGACCCGTACGTGGCGCTCGGCGAGAGCTTCTACACCCTGACGAGCGACTTCCGGGTCCGGCTCGATCACCCGTCAGCCCTGAAGGTGCCCGCGACCGGTCACACCCGGACCCTCTCGAACGGCCCCGGCCGCGCGGTCACCCTCAGCGTCGCGGACCGGGTGCGGGACTTCGCGTGGGCCGCGGGCCCGTTCCGCACTGCGACGCAGACGACGCCCGGTGGCGTGCGCGTGAAGTCGTACTGGGCGCAGGGCACCTCCACCGCGGGCGTTCGTCTGACCCGCGCGGACGCCGTCGCCGCGATCGACCGGTTCGGCCGGGAGTTCGGCCGCTATCCGTACGGCGAGGTCGACCTCGTGATGACCAGCGGGTTCGGCGGCGGGATGGAGTACCCGGGCCTCGTCCTCCTCGGCACCACCGAGGAGGGCAGCGCCGTCGTCCACGAGCTGGCGCACCAGTGGTGGTACGGCATCGTCGGCAACGACGAGTACGGCTCGCCCTGGCTGGACGAGAGTTTCGCCCAGTACGCCAACGCCCGCTTCTACGGCTGGGAGACCCGCGACTGCTGGGCGGACGTGTACTGGCCCGACGACAGCAGCGCGCTGACCGCGTCGATGGCCTACTGGTCGCGGCACCGCGACGAATACCACCTCGTGTACACGGCCGGCTCCTGCGCCCTGGCCGACCTGGAACGCGCGCTGGGCGCCGCCACCATGGCACGGCTGCTGAAGCGGTACGCCCGTGACCACTGGTACGGCGTCTCCACCACCGCCGGCTTCAAGAAGGCCGCCCAGTCCATGACGGGCCGGGACCTCGGCCCCTTCTGGAAGACCCACCGCATCCGGTGACGGTGCGCCCGCGGCTCTTCACCTGATCCGATCCGGCCGGCTGGTGCAGCGGGACGGGGTCCTGGTCGCGGTCGTCCGTGCGCACCGCGACCAGGACCCCGGGAAGACGGACCGGCCCTAGCGTCCCTTCCTCATCTTGATGAGGAAGGCAAGAACGAAGCAGACGACGATGAAGCCGATCACCCACCCGGCTCCGGGAAGGTAGTCGTACCGTCCTGACGTCTGGGCCAGTGATGTCGTCATCTCTTTGTCCCTTCCCATTGCACTTGCTCGGCTGTCATCCGGATACGGCTTGTTCGACCTGGGATCCGACGAACTCGCCGGATGCCAGGCAGCCCGCCCCCACGAGAAACCCGCCCACGCCGGCCGTCGGCAGGCCCACCGCGACAGCGGCGGTTCCGCACGTCGCTTCGGTGACGGCGCCGGCGGCGTACCCGGCCGCGACGCCGGCCGCCTGGCGCCAGTTCCCTTCCTGGACGGCCTGGGCACCCTCTCCCAGACTCTTCATGTCCAGCAGGGTGCTGACTCCCCCGAGGATCGACGCCATGCCGTTGGGGTCGATGCGGTTGACGGGGTCGCCCTCTGCGTAGAGGTAGGGGTTCCGCTCACGGCCCGAGGGGTCGGGCTGGGTGAAGCGGCCGATGTTGGCGTCGTAGTAGCGGGCCTGCAGGTGGTAGAGGCCGGTGGGGTCCTGGTAGTTGCCGGCGAACCGGTACGGCTGGGCGACCGGCTCGGAGGACTGGGCCAGGATGCGCACGCCTCGGGGGCTGTAGGCGTAGGTGTCGACCTTCTTGCCGCCCTCGTCCGCCAGTCCGATCACGGAGCCGATGGCGTCGGTGAGGTAGAAGTACGTCTTGCCCCCGGTCGTCATGGAGTTCAGGGTGCCCCCGGGTTCGCGGTTGAAGCCCATGTCGACCCCGGCAGTGGTCGTCGCGGAGAGACCGAGGGGACCGTGGTGGAAGTAGGTGTCACCGAGCCTGATGCGTTCGCTCTGGTCGGTGGAGCCGTACTGACCCGCGTAGGTCTTGGCGTTGACCGTGATGGACGACATCTGGGAGTGGTCGGTCCAGGTCTCGCCGGTGCGGACGTAGTCGTCGGTGGAGGCGGCGGCTGTCTCGTTGCCGACCGCGTCGTAGGACCAGGCGCCGGTGGTGCTGGACTTGCCCGTCAGCTGCTGGGCGTCGTTGTAGGTGTAGGTGGTGCCGCGCGGGCAGCCCTGTTCCGTTCCCTGGGAGGTGAGGTTGCCGGCCAGGTCGTAGCAGTACTGCCAGGAGTCGGTGACCGTGCCGGACTTCTCCTCCTTGGCGTAGGTGAAGCGGCCCGCCCCGTCGTAGCTGTAGCTGCGCCTGAGCCCGCTCACGTTGTCCGTGGAGGTGCGGATCTTGCTGCCGTCGGTCTTGGCGTCCGTGCCGTAGCCGTACGAGTAGGCCAGGTCGACCAGGGTGCCCTGGGCGGAGGTCACCTTGATGGACTCCGGGCGGCTGGACTTGTCCACGTTGACCGTCTGCACCGTGCCGCCGGGGTACGTGGTCGTCCTGCGGACGTCGTTGTTGTTGTAGGTGTACTTGGTGACACGGCCCTGCGGGTCCTTCAGCTCGGTGAGCCTGTTGACCTCGTTCCAGGTGTAGTCGACCTTGCCGGCCGGGTCCTGGTAGTAGTCGACGTTGCCGGCCGCGGTGTAGACGAGCAGGGTCTGCGAGCCGTCCTGGAGGTGGCGGACGGTCTCGCGCTGCAGCGGGTCGAACTCGTACGTGATCGTGCCGGTGCCGTCGGAGCGCTGGCGCAGGTTGCCGTCACCGTCGTACCAGTACTCCACCTTCACCGAGTTCGGCGCGGTGACCGTACGGATGCGGTCGAGGTTGTCGTACGTGTAGGAGACGGTGACGCCCCGCGCGTCGGCGACGCTCCTGGTGCGGCCCAGCTCGTCGTGGGTGTACGTCGTCCTGCCAAGCGGGGCGGGGGCCTTGGCCCACTCGAGGTTGCCCTTGCTGTCGTAGTGGAAGTCGGTGGTGACCGTCTTGCTGGACGTCATCTTCGTCTTCTGCGCACAGCGCTGGCCCTCGAAGCCGCCGCAGGTGGCGGTGGCGGGGTTGTAGTCGTAGGAGACGTTGCCGCCGCCGGTTCCGGTCTGCGCCACGGACTTGGTGTTTCCGGCCGTGTCGTAGGTGAAGGCGGTCTTCTCGCCGTCGGGGTTGGTGGAGTCCTGGAGCACGTCCCCGCCGGCGATGGTCTGCCAGTTGTTGACCGTCGTGCCGCCCGTGGGCACGGCGGCGGTCTTGAGGTTGTTGCGGGCGTCGAAGCCGTAGTCGGTGACGTTGCCCGGGGTGGTGCCCGAGCCCATCGCGTCGGTGGCGGTGTCGATGTTGTGGTTGGCGTCGAACTTCGTGGACCGCTTGTGCCCGAGCGCGTCCAGCACGTCGGTGACCTGGCCGTCGCCGTCGTGCGTGTACTTGGTGGCGTGCAGCTCGGGGTCGGTGGCGGTGGTGGTGCCCGCGGCCGTCGGGGATCCGGCGCTGTAGGCGTAGGTCCAGGTCGGACCGGTGTGGCCGTCGCTGTTGAAGCCCGTGCCGCGCAGCATCGATGTGACGCGGTTGGCGTCGTCGTAGGTGAAGACCGTCACCCGCCCCTCGGCGGTGGTGATCTTGTCGACGCGGCGCGAGGAGTCGTACCGGAAGGTGACCTTCTTGCCCTCGGTGTCGGTGGTGGTGGCCAGGTTGCCCGCGCTGTCGAGGTCGAACACCGCGGTGCGGCCGGTGTTGTCCTTGGCCTGCCACTGCGAGGCGTTCGTCTTCAGCAGGTCGATCCAGCGTCCCGAGCGGGTCTCGGTCAGCTTGAAGCCCTTGTGCTCTCCGCTCTCGTCGTGCTGGGTGACGGTGATCGTGCCCTTGTTGCGGTCGGTGACCTTCGTGAGCGTGCCGTTCGCGTCGAAGGTGTCCTTCGCGCCCGACTTCCACTTCGTCAGCGTGTAGGTGCCGTCGGTGTTCTTCTTGAGGTCCTGCGAGTAGCCCTTCGGCGTGGTGAAGGAGCCGTCGCTGTTCTTGGTGAAGCGGACGGTGGCGCCGGAGGCGTCGTAGAGAACCGCCTCGGTGGAGGAGATCGACAGGTAGCGCTCGTACTGCTGCCACCAGCGCTGCGAGACCTTCCCCCACGGCGCGTCCAGCGAGTTGTACGTCCGCGCCAGCGTCAGGCGCCGTCCCACGCCGGCGATGTCGAAGTCCGTCGCCGTCAGCATCAGATTGCCGGTCGAGTAGTCGATCTTCGCCGTCAGCGCGTCGGTGATCGCGAAGCTGGTGTAGCGGTGCCAGGGCACGTCGCCCTGCCCTTCCGGGACGATGCTCGTCGACGACGCGTCCGTGGCGGCCCTCGCGGAGCCGGCCCTGCCCGGGGCGGCGCCCTGGGCGTGGGCCTGCTGCTCGCGCAGCCACGGGACGTACGCGTCGTCGGTCGGGTTCTTCGACGGCTCGGACTTCACCGGCCGGTTCGGGCCGACCGCGACCGCCGGCATGTCGAAGTCGGGGCTGCCCGAGCCCCATACCGAGGCGGGCTTCGCGTCGGCGGCGGCCGCGTCGGCGGCCGGCAGCGCCGACAGGGCCAGCGCCGCGCAGACCACGACGGCCGAGGCCGCGAGTGCGGCTGATCTCTTGCGGGCACGCCGGAACGGCATGCCGAGGGCACGCTTGTGCATGGCTTCCCCCGTAGGAAGACAGACCCCAGTGACCCCAGCGGTCACCGGGCCCGCACAAGCTGTCACAGGATTCGCACAAAGATCCGCGCCGTTCCCGTCAACTTCCTGCCCATACGGGCTGGAACTGGCCCCTCCCCTTCTCGGCGGTGAACGGTGTGAAACCGGGACAGGAAGCGCGTTCGACCAGCCGCGTCCGGCAAACGGCACCCCTTCGGGGCAGAGCCCGAACGGCCGAAAAACGCGGTTCTCTTACAGGCCAGTTGGCCGGTATCCGCCCCCTCCAGATGTCGACGTCCACGAGCATGCGGGCTCCGTCGGCGAGGGCGTTGTGCCCGACGCGCTCCCGGGGCAGGCCGAGCGGGCGGACGCCGGCGTTGCGCTGCCGCGCCGGCGCCTTCCCTCAGTCACCGCGCGTACCTGGGACTCCATTGGGCGGCCTCCACCGCCGCCCGCAGTTCCTCCCGCGTGGCCTTCGGGGCGACGCCGTCCTCCACCGCCGCCAACGCCGCGGCCAGCGCGATCTCCCGGGCCGCGCCCCGCATCTCCCGCAACGGCGGCAGCAGCGGGGCGGGCGCGCCGTCGTCCGGGGCGAACCGGGCGGCGCAGTCACCGACCGCGCGAGCGGCGGCCACCATCATCCGGTCGGTGACCCGGGTGGCCCGGCTCGCGGTGACCGCCAGGCCGATGGCCGGGAACACGTACACGTTGTTCGCCTGCGCGACCGGCACCTCGCGGCCGTCGAGCGTGACCGGCGGGAACGGGGAGCCGGCGGCGACCAGTGCCTTGCCGTCCGTCCAGCGCACCAGGTCGGCGGGGTCGGCCTCGGCGTGGGAGGTCGGGTTGGACAGCGGGAAGATCACCGGACGGTCGCAGGAGGCCGCCATCCGCCGCACGATCTCCTCCGTGAAGGCCCCCTGCGCGGTGGACAGTCCGATCAGCACAGTCGGTTCGACCCGGTCCACCACCTCGGCCAGGCCGTACGGCTCCTGTTGGTCGTCGCGAGCGTAGAGCCGCTGCTCGTCGGTCAGCCCGTCCCGGGAGGCGGTCAGCAGCCCGTCGACGTCGACGAACCAGAACCGGGAGACGGCCTCCTCCTCCGGCACCCCGTCGTCGACCAGCGCGACACGGATCATGTCGGCCACGCCCACCGCGGCGGAGCCCGCACCGAGGATCACGATGCGCTGGTCGGCGAGCCGGGTCCCGGCCACCCGCGTCGCCGTCGTCAGCGCACCGAGCGCGACGGCGGCGGTGCCCTGGATGTCGTCGTTGAAGGTCAGCAGCCGGTCCTGGTAGCGGGTGAGGATCCGCCGGGCGTGCGCCGTCGCGAAGTCCTCCCACTGCAGCAGCGTGCCCGGCAGCTCGGCCTCCACGGCCGCCACCAGCGATTCCACCAGTTCGTCGTATGCGGCCCCGGTCACCCGGCGCTCGCGTCGGCCCAGGTAGTGCGGATTGTTCAGGAGGTCCTCGTTGTCGGTCCCGGCGTCCAGCAGGATCGGCAGGGTACGGGCGGGGTGGATGCCGCCGATCGCCGTGTAGAGGCTGAGCTTGCCGATCGGGATGCCCATGCCTCCCACACCTTGGTCCCCCAGGCCCAGGATGCGCTGGCCGTCGGTGACGACGATGACGTCGACCTCGTCGTGCGGGCGGTTGCGCAGGATCTCCCGGAAGCGGTGCCGGTCCTCGTAGGACAGGAACAGCCCGCGAGGGCGGCGGTAGATCTCGCTGAAGCGCCGGCACGCCTCACCGACCGTCGGGGTGTAGACGACCGGCAGCATCTCCTCCAGGTGGCGGGTCACCAGCCGGTGGAAGAGCACCTCGTTGGTGTCCTGGAGCTGGCGCAGGTAGATGTGCCGGTTGAGCGGCTTGTCGTAGCCGAGGAACGCCGCGTACGCCCGGTCGGCCTGGTCGTCCAGGGTCTCCACGGCAGGCGGCAGCAGCCCGTCGAGGCCGAGCTCGGCCCGCTCCGTCGCGCTGAACGCGGTGCCCTTGTTGCGCAGGGGATCGGACAGGAATGCGGCGCCCCGCCGGGAATCGTTCGCGGTCATGCCTTCTCCCCTGCCCCGCATGCCCGGCCCCTCACGCCAAGCCGTGGGCAAGGCGTCGGCAAGGAACGGTCACGGCGCCCCGCTGCCGCCGACGGCGACGACCGCCGCGGGGGACCCTCCACCGGGCAGCGCCTCCGTGGCCCGGGAAGCGATTCAGCTCAGGTCGAGGTCGGCCTGCAGCAGATCGTGATCCGAGTAAGGGGTGGGCTTCACGCGGTGGTTGAGCGGGGCGACGCCTCGCAGGAAGATGTAGTCGAACTTGCTCTGCCAGTCGGTGGTCGGCTTGCAGGTGGCGGCGGACGAGGGATGGCACTGAGGGTCCACGTCCGCGGCCAGCGCCCAGATCCGGGTGAGTTCGGAAGCGTCCGGCACCGCGTTGAAGTCGCCGATCACGATGGCCCGGTCGTACCGGGCGACCGCCGCGGCGAGTACGGCGGTCTGCTCCGCCCGCACCGCTTCCTGGCGTCGTTCGGCGAGGTGCGTGTTGAAGACCCGAACGGACCGGCCGCCCACCTTGGTGGTGACCGCCATGTACCCGCGGTCCTCGGACCCGCCGTCGGGGTACTCCACGTTGACGCGGTCCGTCATCGGCGCCGCCGAGAGGAGCGCCTGACCGTAGCCTCCCGGATTCCAGGGCACTCCCCCGCAGCGGCCCCAGTTCTGCAGTACCGTCCCGTAGGCGACGTGGTAGACCAGCCCGTACCGGGTCTCCAGGAGATCCCGGACCCGCTCGACGTCCCGCACACACGCCTCCTGCAGGCCGATGACCTGGGGTGCGAACGCGGCGATCTCCGCCGCCCGGTCGACGTCGCTCTTCTTGCAGGGATTGCAGATGTTCCACGTCAGGACCCGGTTCGCCACGGCGTCCCTGGCGCCGTCGGCGGGCTGTGGCCTGGCGGAGGGGGCGTCGCCGGGCGCATCGGGGCCGACGAGCACCACGCAGGCCACGATGACAGCGCCCACGACCACCAGTGTGCCCCGTCCGAACACCACGCCTCCTCCCGGTGCTGACGCTCGGCAACCGACGTCCGCAGGCACGAGGTTACGGGACGAGGTCGTCGACGACACCTGCCCGAGGCGCCGGCCGTGGACGGCCGGCGCCTCGGGGGTGGTGCGGGGAGGGTCAGCTCACGGCGCCGATGCGCTCGACGCGCTCGTTGACGCCGTTGCGGAGTTCGCTGAGCGTCGTGCCGGGCGGGGCCGTCTTCGGTGTGGAGGAAGGCGGCTGCGTCTCGTCCGCGCAGGTCGTGCCCGAGGCCGGGACCTTGAGGTCCACCAGGTAGCCGACGACCGCGTCCGTGGCGCAGGCGCTGCGGCCGAACGCGGTGTGCCCCTCGGCCTGGAAGGTCAGCAGCGAAGCGTTGTCGAGCCGTCGGGACAGCGCGACCGCGTCCTGGTAGGGGGTGTCCGGGTCGCCGGTGGTGCCGAGGACCAGGATGGGCGCCGAGCCCTTCGCCCGGTAGGAGCCGTCGTAGCGGCTGACGCGCTCGCCGGGCCACTGGACGCAGGCGGTGGCGTGCTGGTGGTCGTACGTGGGCGGGCCGTACGCCATCGCCGGGCCGAGCAGCGGAGCCGCCTTCGCGTAGGCCGTGACGTTGCGCTTCAGCAGGCGCAGGTCGCGCGGATAGTCACGGTCGACGCACTCGACGGCCACGTTCGGGCCCAGGAAGTCGAAGCTGGCCGGGGACGGCGGCCGCAGCAGGAAGGACGTGTTGTCGCGCAGCTGGGCCTTGCGCAGCGCCGCGCCGAACGAGGGCCAGATGACCTTGCCCTCGTTGATGTTGAACATCAGCCGGTAGACCATTGTGTAGCCGTTGGCCTGGCCGCCGTTCGCGGTCGGCACGGGGTTGGCGTCCAGGTCGGCCTTCAGCTTCTCGAACGCCGCGCGCGGGTCGCCGTCGCCGAACCCGCAGGTCGCCTGGTCGGCGGCGCACCAGTCCAGGAAACGGCCCATCGCGCCGTCCAGCGCCAGGTACTGCGGCCGGTCGTAGGCGTACGGGCGGTTGGCGTAGTGCACCGGGTCGTACGCGCCGTCCAGGGTCAGGGCCCGCACCCGCTTGGGGAACATGGCGGCGTAGACGGTCCCGATGTACGAGCCGAACGACCGTCCGTAGTAGGTGAGTTGCTGCTCCCCGAGCGCCTCGCGCAGCAGGTCGATGTCCCGGGCGACGTATGCGGTGCCGATGTAGGGCAGCACCTCGCCCGCGTTGTCCACGCAGGCCTGGTCGAACTCGGCGGCCTGACGCAGCGCCGGCTCGAAAGCGTCAGGACCGGGCACGCCCTTCGCCTCCGTGACGGCGCGCGTGTACCGGGCGTCGTCGAAGCAGGTCAGCGGCGAACTGCGGCCGACTCCGCGGACGTCGTAGCCGAAGACGTCGAAGGAGTCGCGCAGTGCGGCCGGCAGGTCCGCGTAGTTGTTCCGCACGAAGTCGACGCCGGAGTTGCCGGGTCCTCCCGGCTGCATGAAGAGCGTGCCCTTGCGCTTCGTCGGGTCCGCGGCCTTCTTCCGGACCACCGCGAGGGTGATGGTCTTGCCGTGCGGCTCGCGGTAGTCGAGCGGAACGTCGGCGTTCGCGCACTCGAATCCGCCCTGGCAGTCGGTCCAGGCGAGCGACGGCACGGGCGGCTTCTCGGGCGGCTTCGGCGAGGCCGTCGCCTGCGTCGTCCCCGTCACGGCGGCCATGAGCGCCGTCAGCGCGACCGCGGCGGCTGCGAGCCGTCCGGAGCGTCTCGGTATGGGATGTGGTGTGGTCACGGTTTTCGTCCCCCTGGGTCGATGTGCGGCCAAGCGCTCACTGTGCACAGTGAGTTCGGTCAACAGAACAGAGGGGAAAAGTGTGGGAGCGGTGCCATCGCGGCAGACTTTTGCTCGCTGATCCCGGTCCGCGGACGGTGCCCGGCAGTCCGGGTCGGCCGTTCACGGACCCGCACACGGGACCCGCCGGACCAACTCCCCCTACGGAGGCGTCACATGGCATCAGAGAACGCGCGGCCCCGGATCGAACCGCTGCCGGTCGAGCAGTGGGCGCCCGAGGCCCGCGCGGTCTGGTCGGCGGACAGCCTGAGCGATCAGGAGGGCCGGCTGCCCGCCCATCTCACGCACATGCCGGACACGCTCAACCTCACGCGGATCCTCGCCCGTCATCCCGGCCTGGCCGTCGCCCTCTACCCGCTCTCCACGCTGGTCAACGGCGGACTGCTGTCACCTCGGGACCGCGAACTCGTCACGCTGCGCACCGCTTTGCGCACCGGGTCGGGATATCTGTGGTCCCACCACTACGAGACGGCGCAGACCGTCGGTCTCACGGAGGCGGAGGTGCTGCGCACCTCCGGCGATCCTTCGTCCGTCGCCTGGAGCCCGCACGAGGCCGCACTGATCACCGCCGTCGACGAGATCTGCGACGCCTCAGTCATCGGCGCGGCCGCCTGGAGACAACTGCGGCGCGCGTACGACGACGCGCAGGTACTGGAGCTGCTGGCGCTCGTCGGCACCTACCGGCTCCTGGCGACCGTGCTCAACACCTCAGGGGTCGCGCTGGACGACTGGCGTCCCGCACGTCCCCGGCCGGCCGTGACCGTCACGCCTGACCGCACCGGCCGCGAGGAACGACCGTAGGACGGCGTCTGCGTGTGGTCCCGTCCCGTCGGCACGGCCCCCTGGAAGGAGGCGCACGCAGTACTCGCCGCCCCGTCTGCTGCGAACGCAGTAGACGGAAGTGTCTGCGAACGGCCGACGACGTCGGACCGCGCCGATGCGAGCGTGAGGGCGGGCCGAAATCCGGCCCGATCGTGTGACGTACCTCCGGAAAGGCTCGTCGATGTCCCCTCTCGCCCGCTGGTGCCACCGGCACCGGCTCGCCGTCGTTCTGGCCTGGGTCGGCCTGTTGCTCGCTCTCGGCGGCGGGGTCGGCGCGGCCGGCGACGCCTTCGGCAACAGCCCGACCTCGCAGGACACCGACTCGGCCAGGGCGACGGCCCTGCTGCAGCGAGCTTCCGACAGCGCGGCGGGCAGGAGCGGCCGGGTCGTCTGGCAGCTGGAGGACGGCAAGGTCACGGTGCCCGCCGCCGAGCGGACGATGACGGCCGCGCTGGAACGCATCGCCGACGCGCCCGGTGTCGCCGATGTGAGCAGCCCCTACGCGCCCGACGGCCGGACACAGGTCAGCGAGGACGGCAGGACGGCCTACGCCACGGTCTCGTTCGACCCGGACGTGGCGGACGCCCGGATCGACCACGTGAGGGACCTCGCCACCGCCGCGGGGTCGGCGAACCTCCACATCGCGCTCAACGGGCAGGCGTTCACCGTCAGTCCGGAGCCGAACGCGGTCGCCGACGCCATGGGCATCGTCCTCGCCTTCCTTGTGCTGCTGTGCGTCTTCCGCGCGGTGTGGGTGGCCGCGCTGCCCATCATCACGGCCGTCATGGGTGTCGGCACCTCCGCGGTCGCCGTGATGCTGCTCAGCCACGTCATCACGCTGTCCAGCACCACGCTGACCCTCGGCTCGCTCGTCGGGCTCGGCGTGGGCATCGACTACGCCCTGTTCATCGTCAACCGGCACCGCGCCAACCTGACGGCGGGCATGGCCGTGCCCGAGTCGATCGCCAAGGCCCTGGACACCTCGGGTCGCGCCGTGCTCTTCGCCGGTCTGACCGTCGTCGTCGCGCTGCTCGGCATGCTCACCCTGAACGTCGGCATCGTCGACGGCATGGCCATCGGCGCCGCCGTCACCGTCGTCCTGACCGTCCTGGCCGCCGTCACCCTGCTGCCTGCGCTGCTCGGCATGATCGGGGCACGGGTCCTCAGCCGCGACGAGCGCCGCGAGCGGACCGGCGAGACCGGGCGGCGGTCCTCCGGCCGGCCCGGCCCGTGGGCCCGGTGGGCCGAGCAGGTCCAGGCCCGGCCCAAGGCTCTGGGCCTGGTCGCCCTCGCCGTGCTGGCGGCGCTCGCCCTCCCCACGCTGTCGCTGCGCCTGGGCGCCTCCGACGACGGCAACCTGCCCACCACCTCGACGAACCGTCAGGCCTACGACATGATCGCGGCCGGTTTCGGTCCCGGCTTCAACGGCCCGCTCGTCCTCGCCGTCCAGGCCCCCACCGCCGCCGACCGGGCGGCCGAGGCGAAGCTGGTCTCCGCCCTCGCGCAGGTCGACGGCGTCGCCGAGGTCACCGCGGCGCCCATGAAGGAGGGACAGACGGTCGGTGTGATCTCCGTCGTCCCGACGACCTCGCCCCAGTCGGCGGCCACCTCGGACCTGATCTCCCACCTGCGCGACGAGGTGATCCCGCCGGCCGAGCAGGGCACGTCGATGAAGGTCTACGTCGGCGGACTCACCGCGAGCAACGACGACTTCGCGTCGGTCCTGATGGCCAAGCTCCCCCTCTTCGTGCTGGTGATCGCCGCGCTCGGCTTCCTGCTGCTGACCATCGCCTTCCGCAGCCTGCTCATACCGGCCGTGGGCGCCGTGCTCAACCTGCTCAGCATCGGGGTGGCCTTCGGCGCGATCGTCGTCGTCTTCCAGTACGGATTCGGCGCCGGAGCGCTCGGCCTCGGCGCGGCCGGACCGATCGAGTCGTTCGTGCCGATCCTGGTCGTCGGCATCATGTTCGGCCTGTCCATGGACTACCAGGTCTTCCTGGTCAGCCGGATGCGGGAGGAATGGGCGCACACCGGGGACAGCCGCCGGGCGGTCCGGGTCGGCCAGGCCGAGACCGGCACGGTGATCGCCGTCGCGGCCAACATCATGGTCTGCGTCTTCGGCTCCTTCGTCTTCGGCGGCATGCGGGTGATCTCCGAGTTCGGCGTCAGTCTCGCGGTGGCCGTCGCCGTCGACGCCCTGCTGATCCGCATGGTCGTCGTGCCGGCGCTCATGCACCTGTGCGGCCGGGCGAACTGGTGGCTGCCGCGCCGGCTGGACAAGGTCCTGCCCGACGTGTCGGTCGAAGGCCCCGCCGACGAGCCCACGCACGCACGGCTCCCGGCGCGCGAGCCGCAGACGGCCGGCGTGACCGATTAGTCGACGGGCACGGCGGGCTCGTCGGGCTCGTCGGGCTCGTCGGGCTCGTCGGGCTCGTCGGAACGGCAGCAGACAGACCGCCAGCCCGCAGTCGACGGACCGGTGGACCGGGGTACCGGCCACGAACGTGCGGGCCGGGCAGGTGGGGTGACCTGCGCCTCGGCCGGACCGCGCTGCCTAGAGTGAGGGAATGGACGTGAGTATGGTGTGGCGCCGATGGCTTGCCCGTCATGACCGTGTCAGAGACGCGCTCCCGGCCGTGCCGCTGGTCGTGGTCGCCGCCGCGGCGACCGCCGTCGGCGAGTCCTCCTGGCACGAGCCGCGCTGGGAAGAGGCGTTGTGGACCGGGCTGTCGTGCCTGCCGCTGGTCGTCCGCAGCCGCTGGCCGCTGCACGTCGCCCTCGTCGCTCTGGCGGGCGGGCTCTCCCTCATGGCCGCGGACCCCGACTTCGCCCTGGCTCCCGCGGCCGGCCTCGTCGCCCTGTACACGCACGCCGCGTCGGCCGGCCGGCGCGTCGCGTGGACCGTGGGCGTGGCGGCCGCCGTGGCGATCTCGGGGGTCTACGCCGCCGCCCACGCGGAGTCCCTGGTGAGCGGCGCCAGCCTGTTGCGGTTCGACTGCGCCGTCGCCGCCACCGCGCTCGGCCGCGCCGTCCGCACCCGCCGCGACAACCTCGCGCAGGCCCGGGCGCGCGCGGAGCGCGCCGAGAGCAGGCAGGAGGAGGAGGCACGCCGCAGGGTCGCCGAGGAACGCGTGCGCATCGCGCGCGATCTGCACGACGTCGTCGCCCACCACATCACCCTGGTCAACGCCCAGGCGGGAGTGGCTCACCATCTCCTGCGCCTGAACCCCGACCAGGCGTTCGAGGCACTGGCCCACATCAAGGACAGCAGCCGGGCCGCGCTCGACGAACTGCGCGCCACCGTAGGCCTGTTGCGTCAGCCCGACGACGCGCCCGGCACCCGCGCCCCGATCCCCCGCCTGGACGATCTCGACGCCCTCGCCGACGGGTTCCGCGCGAGCGGACTGTCCGTGCGCGTGGCCCGCACCGGCACTCCCGTGCCGCAGGCGGCCGCCACCGAGCTGACGGCCTACCGCATCATCCAGGAAGCCCTCACCAACACCCACAAGCACGCGTGCGCCACCCGGGCCGCCGTGGTCCTGGACTACGGCCCGCACTCGCTTCGGGTCACCGTGACGGACGACGGACGCCCCGGCGCGCCCAAGGGCGCGGGCACCGGCCACGGGCTGATCGGCATGCGCGAGCGGGCCACCGCCATCGGCGGCTCCGTCACCGCCGGCCCGCGTCCCGACGGCGGCTTCCAGGTCGTCGCCGACCTGCCGCTCTCCCTCGCGCCCGCAACCCTCTGACCGAACTGTGAGGAATTCCGCCCGTGACGATCCGTGTGCTGCTCGCCGACGACCAGGCCCTGCTCCGCGGCACCTTCCGACTGCTCATCGACGCGCAGCCGGACATGGAGGTCGTCGCCGAGGCCGCCAACGGCCGCGAGGCGGCGCTGCTGGCCCGCACCGAACGCGCCGACGTCGTGGTGATGGACATCCGGATGCCCGAGGTCGACGGCATCGAGGCCACCCGGCTGATCGGTCAGGACGAGGACTTGGCCGGGGTCAAGGTCCTCGTCCTGACCACCTTCGAGGAGGACGAACTGGTCGTGGAGGCCCTTCGGGCGGGCGCCGGCGGCTTCCTGGGCAAGGGCGTCGAGCCGGCTCAGCTCCTCGACGCCGTCCGTCTCGTCGCCGCGGGGGAGGCGTTGCTCTCCCCCACGGCGACCAAGGGCCTCATCGCCCGTGTCCTCGCCCAGCCCGCCCCCGCCGACCTCGTCGATCCCGGGCGGCTGGCCACGCTCACTCCCCGCGAACGCGAGGTGATGGTCCTGGTGGCCAACGGCCTGTCCAACGACGACATCGCCGAACGCCTCTTCGTCACGCCGGTCACCGCGAAGACCCACGCCAACCGGGCGATGACCAAACTCGGCGCCCGCGACCGTGCCCAACTGGTGGTCATCGCCTACGAGACCGGCCTGGTCCAGGCCGGAGAAGCACAAGGCTGAGCCGAGGCGACCGGCGAGGCTGGGCCGAGCCGAGGCCAGCGACAGGTCGGCCGGACACCGGTTGCGGTGTCCGGGAGAAGAGGGCCGACGGTGGGGGCGTCTGTCATTACCCTCGGCATGTCCGCACGCACTCGAAGACCGCCCCGGCACCGTGCCTGGCCCCTGACCACCGTCGACGTCGCCGACGCCACCGACTCACGCGGGCGATCGATGCCCACGAGACCTGGCGGCCGGCTCCTCACCAGCACCGCCGGCGGCCCGGCGACGCGCAGACCCCCGGCGCGGCCGCACGCGCGGCCGGTCGCCGACGTCGTCCTCGCAGGCCCGTCAGTGGTGGTGGCCGTGCCTGCCGAGGGTCTCCACGGGCGTTGCGCCGGGGCGGGTCCACTGCGGCACGGGGCGGCTGGTCGGGCCCCAGGTGGCGTTCCCGTCCGCGTCCGTGCGCCAGGACCAGCACGCGTCGCGCCCCTCGGGCCAGCCTTCGGGCTTGTCCTCCCATGCCTCACCGCGGCCGTACGGCGTCATGTCGAGCAGGCCCAGGGAACCGTTGACCCGCTCGTTGCCACGGCCCGTCGTGGAGTAGGTGAGGAACGTGCGGTCCCCGTCGCGCAGGAAGCAGGCGAGGTACCCCATCTCCCCGCCGACCGGCGCGGCCACGTCGCGCACCGAGTACCAGGGCTGGGTGTAGCCCATGAACTCCACGTAGGAGGCCACCTCCTCCCAGGGGCCGGTGGTCAGAACGGCGAACGAGACGCCACGGGCGTCGAGGTAGACCGCGTCCCGCAGGTGCCATGCCGTGGTGGTGCAGCCCTCGCACTGTCCCTGATGCGGCGCGCCGTCGTACCACATGTGCTGGTAGACCACGAGTTCGTCGCGGCCCTGGAACAGGTCCAGGAACGGGACCGGGCCCTCGGGGCCCACGACCTCCACCGTTCCGTCGAACTCCACCATCGGCAGCCGGCGGCGGGCCGCGGCGAGCGCGTCGCCCTCATGCGTGTGGGCCTTCTCGCGGACCAGAAGCTCGTCCCGGGCGGCCTGCCAGGCGTCCAGGTCGACGACGGGCGGGCGGCCGGGTGCGGCGGCGGTCGGGTCACTCGGCGTGGTCGGCATGGTGTCCTCCGTGATGTCTCGTGTCGGGCAGGGTCGCCGGACAACGGCGTACGACGTCCCGGGACGTCGCACGACGGTCACCAGACCAGACTCGTCACCCGGCCGAAACTCATCGCGGCGGCGCCGCGCCGGTGGGTCGCTCGTCCGAGCCACGCCCGGACACGTGCGCCGTCGGCTTCGATGCCGCTCCGCGGTGGCCCCGTGCTTCTCCCGAGGCGAAACCCCGGCGCACGGCGATGAGTTCCGGGACGCCACCCGGTCCACCCGTGGACGGCGTGGCGCCCTCGGCGTACGCCAGGACAGGCAAGAACACATGCGCAAGCTGATCGTGACCGCCATCGTCTCGCTCGACGGGTACTGCCAGGGGCCGGGCGGCAACGTCATGGCGCTGCCCATGGACGCGTCCCTCGACGCCTACTGCGCCGAGCGGCTGCGGGCCGCCGGCACGCTGCTGCCCGGCGCCCGCACCTACGACATGTTCCGCGGATTCTGGCCCAGCGTCGCCCCCGCCCCGCAGGCGACCGAGACGCAGCGGGAGATCTCCCGCCTGGACGACGCGATCCACAAGGTGGTCGTCTTTGACGGGCTCACCCCCGACCGGACCGCACCCTGGACGCGCACCACCCGGATCGTCGCCCGTTCGGCCGCCCACCAGCACATCGCCGGACTCAAGCAGGAGGACGGAGACGACATCCTCGTCTTCGGCAGCCGCACCCTGTGGAACGACCTGCTGACAGCCGGGCTGTCGACGAACTGCACCTCATGATCGGGCCCGTCTTCCCGGGCGGCGGCACGCCCGCCTTCCGGCAGGCCCTCGGCACACCGCTGCGCACCATCGGCACCCGTACCTGGGAGGGCTCCGGCAACCTGCTCGTGCGCTACGACGCAACGACCTGAGCGCACGTCGGCGGGACGGCCCCGCGCCGCACGGCAGCCCGGGGAGCGGAGTTTCGTACCCTGGCGGCATGCGCATGCGCCCCACCCTGAACTGGACCCCTGCCGCGGACCTGCCACCGGGCACCACCGATCTGCGGCAGGTCACCGACGCGCTCGGCGACGGCGGTGTGCTGGTGCTCAGCGGGGCCGGGATCTCCACCGAGTCGGGCATCCCCGACTACCGGGGCGAGGGCGGCAGCCTCAGCCGGCACACCCCCATGACCTACCAGGACTTCACCGCAGGCGCCCAGGCACGTCGCCGGTACTGGGCGCGCAGCCACCTCGGCTGGCGCACCTTCGGCCGCGCCCGCCCCAACGCCGGGCACCGGGCCGTGGCCGCCTTCGAGCGGCACGGGCTGCTCCGCGGCGTCATCACCCAGAACGTCGACGGCCTGCACCAGGCCGCCGGGAGCGAGGACGTCGTGGAACTCCACGGAAGCCTGGCCCGGGTCGTCTGTCTTTCCTGCGGCGCGTTGTGCCCGCGCCACGAGCTCGCCGAGCGGCTGGAGGAGGCCAACGCGGGCTTCGATCCGGTGGCCGCGGGGGTCAACCCGGACGGTGACGCCGACCTCACCGACGAACAGATCGGCGACTTCAGCGTGGTGCCCTGCGCGGTCTGCGGCGGGGTCCTCAAGCCGGACGTGGTGTTCTTCGGCGAATCCGTGCCGCCACGGCGGGTCGAGCACTGCCGCGAACTGGTCCACGGGGCGACCTCCCTCCTGGTACTGGGTTCGTCACTGACGGTGATGTCCGGGCTCCGGTTCGTCCGCCAGGCGGCCCAGGCCGGGAAGCCCGTCCTGATCGTCAACCGGGACCCGACCCGGGGCGACCGGCACGCCCTCCCCCGGGTGGAACTCCCCCTGGGGACAGCCCTGACCGCCGTCGCCGACCGGCTGGGCGTCCCCCTCGACGGACGGCAGCAACCGCCCCGGTGACGGGCCGCCGGGGCGTCGTCCGCACCGCGGGTGCGTCCCATACGGCAGGCGCGCGGTGCGCAGGGTCGCCGCGCGCCGGCACGCGGGCACTCCGGCAGGGGTCAGTCGTGGCGGCCGAGTTCTTGCAGGGCGCGGTCCAGCATGTCGGCGAAGAAGTCGACCGCGGCTGCGTCGACGCACAACGGCGGCTTGATCTTCAGGATGTTGAGATGGTCGCCGGTCGGCTGTACGACGACGCCGAGGTCGAGCATGCGGTCACACAGTGCGGCGGTCTCTTCCGTGGCGGGTTCCAGGGTGGCGCGGTCCCGGACGAGTTCGAGACCGAGGTAGAGGCCCGAGCCGTGGACGGCTCCGATGACGCGGTGGCGGTCCGTCAGCGCCTCGAGCCGGTTCTTCAGCCGGGCTCCGACGCGCGCCGCGTTGCCCTGGAGGTCCTCGTCGCGCAGGGCGTCCAGGACGGTCAGGCCCACGACGCTCGAGACCGGGCTGCCCCCGGTGGAGGAGAAGAAGTAGCCCTGGTCGCGGTACCGGTCGGCGACCGCCTTGGAGGTGATGACGGCTCCGAGGGGATGGCCGTTGCCCATCCCCTTGGCCACGCAGACGACGTCGGGGACGACCTGTTGCTGCTCGAAACCCCAGAACCACCGGCCCAGACGGCCGTAGCCGACCTGGACCTCGTCGGCGACGGCGAGGCCGCCGTGGCGGCGGACCGCCGCGTACACCGCGGCGAGGTAGCCGTCGGGCAGGGCCACTCCCCCGGCGTTGCCGTAGAAGGTCTCGCTGACGAAGGCGCCCGGCGGGCGGCCCGCCCCGGCCAGCTCGTCGATCGTCGCCGCCGCCTCGGGCCCGTAGCGCACGGCGTCCGCCCCGCGGTGCCGTCCGCGGTACGCGTTGGGCGAGTCGACGGTGTGCACCCAACTGGGGCGCGTGGCGAGGGCGTTCGGATTGTCCTGCAGGGAGGTGGACACGGCGTCGGAGGCGTAGGTCCAGCCGTGGTACGCCTCGCGCAGCGCGACGACGTCATGCTGTCCGGTGGCGCCGATGGCCAGGCGCAGGCCCAGATCCACCGCTTCGGAACCGGAGTTGACCAGGAACACCGTGTCCAGCGGCTCGGGCAGGAGGGCGGCGAGGCGTTCGGTGAACTCCACCACCGAGGCGTAGTGGAACCGTGAGTTGGTGTTGAGCCGGCGCAACTGCCGTGCGACCGCCTGCTCGACGCGCGGGTGGGCGTGCCCCAACGGGGTGACGTTGTTCACGATGTCGAGGTAGGAGCGGCCGTCGGTGGAGAGCAGGAAGTGACGCCAACCGCGTTCGATGCGGGGCGGGTTGGCGTAGTAGTGCCCCTGCACCGTCGCGAACACGGCGTCACGCCGGTCGAGCAGGTCCATCGCCTCCGTACGGTCGGCGGGCGGGAGACCTACGACCGGGGCGGGGTCGGCGGTGAGCGCGAGCCAGCCGGCGGCGTACTCGGGGCGGGTCAGGCGCGGGACGGCGGGGCTGCCGGCGTCGACCAGCGCCACGTGGATCGGGGCTCGGGACGGCAGCTCGGCGAGGTCCTCGCCCGCCCGGACGGTCGAACCGGCGGAAACGAGCGGGGTGATCCCGCCGGGAAAGGACAGCGTCAGCACCCGGGAGCCGTAGGTGATCTCCAGCCGGCCCGGCGCCGCGGCGAGGACCGTTCCCGCGGCAGGGGCCTGTGCCACGGCGGCACGGCCGAGCCACAGGTCGACGCCGGTGGGCACCGTGGCGGGAGACTCGGCCGACAGTGCCGGAGTCCGGGTGAGGCGTGGCTGCGCGTAGCGGGTGGCCACCGCGGCCGCGCCGTCCGACAACGCGGAGAGCGCAAGCCGGTTCTCGGCGTCGGCTTCGAGCCAGGCTCCGTGGTCCGTGCAGTCCGCGCCGGTGCTCAGGTCGAGGACGGTGAGGTCGTCGGCGGCGACGCCGCGCAGCAGGGAGCACGCCGGTGCGTCGGCCGGGGCAGGCGCACCGGCCCTGCCGACGGCGTCCTTGACGAGGTGCGTCATCACCCGGAGCGGCAGGCGGGTGGCCTGCTCGAAGATGCGCCACTCGCGGTCGAGTGCGGCCTTGGCGTAGGCGTTGTCCTCGTCGACGGATGCCTGGTGACGCCCGCTGGCGACCAGGACGGCGGCGCGCAGCACCACGAGCGGCCAGAGCGCCTCGGATTCCTCCGCGGAGAGCGGCCGTACGGCGTGGAATGCCTTGACGGCGGGCAGCACGTGGTGGGGTTCGGCGCCGTCGTGGTGGAGCATCGACGAGAGTGACACGGCGAGTTCGCCCACCGCCCAACTCGTCGTCAGGTCACCGAAGTCGATGACCCCGTCGGGCAGGGGCAGGCGGCCTTCGGGGGAACGGATCAGGTTGTCGTCGGTGAGGTCGAGGTGCACGGTCTGCGACGGCAGCGCGGCGGCGAGTCCGGCGACCTGTGCCCAGGCGTCGGCGGTCGCGGCCTGGACGGCGGCGCGCCGGTCGGGCTCGTCGATGTGCCGGGCGAGCTCGGCGACGACACGGGGGGCGTGCTGCAGGTCCCATTGGAGAACGCGGTCGAGGCCCGGGTGCCGGAAGTCGCGCAGGGCGGTGCTCACCTTCGCGACGATCGTCCCCATGGCGGCCACCGCGGCCGGGGGCAGGTGCCGGGGGCCGGTGAGCGAGCCGCCGGGCAGGTACCGCAGCAACCGTGCGACGGCCGGCCCGCTCTCGGTGTCCACGGTCGCGCAGCGAGGGGAGCCGTCGGGGCGGCGCAGGACGGTGGCGATGCGCAGTTCCGGGTGTGCCTCCGCGATCAGGTCGGCGGCCCTGTCCTGGGCTTCGATCTCCACCGGCCCGAAGGCGGGGTTGGCGATCTTCAGGACCGCCAGGGCGGTGCCGTCGTCCGCGCGCAGCAGGAAGTTGGCGTCCTGCTGGCTTCCCAGTGCCGTCGCCCGGGCGGTGACGCCGAGGTGCCGGGCGGCGATGCGCTCGGCAAGGGCCGTGGTCACCTGCGGCGCCGGAAGGGCGTCCTGAGCGAAGAAATCGACGGTGCGGCGCTCGTCGTGCGGCATGCAGGGGTCCTCGGCTGGGTGCGCGGGCGTGGGGCGGCGTGGGGACAGGGGGCGGGGGGCGGGGGTGGGGACAGAGGTGGGGGCGCAGACCGTCAGGGCGCGGAGGGCGGATGCCCCTGGTCGACCTCCCACAGGAAGCGGTGGGTGTGAATCGCGAAGTAGGGGAAGCTCTCCACGGACGCGACGCCCTCGACGGCCCGAACGACGTCGTTGACGAAGTCCAGGAGATCACGGGGGCTGCCGCACACCACCTCGGCGAACAGGTCGTAGCGGCCCGCGGTCAGGACCGTGTAGACGACTTCGTCGTGCGTGGACAGTTCATCGGCCACCGCTCGGGAATCGCCCTCGACGCCCAGGCCCAGAAGCGCCATCGCCTGCCGGCTCGTGGTCATGGGGTCGGTCACCCCGACGACCTGCACCGCCCTGGTGTCGATCAGTCGCTGCAGCCGGAGTCTCGCGGCCGAGGGCGACAGCCCCACTTTCGGCCCCAGCTCGGCATACGGGATGCGGCCGTCGACCTGCAGCTCCCGAAGGATGGCCCGGTCGATGTCGTCCACGGAGCACCTCTGTCCCTTCCGCACGCACACGTCTCTCCTGCGCGAACGGCACGCCATACGTTCGTTTCCAGCACAATGACGGATCGGCTCGCTCGAATCAAGCGCATGGACGACGGAATCGAGCGTGGGCCCGGCGTGATTCCCCACTCAGCCGCGATGCCGCCGTCCGTGCGGGGGACGCTCAGCCCTTGACGGCCGAGCTGGCCACGCCCTGGACGAACCAGCGCTGGAAGAACGCGAACACGATCAGGACGGGCAGCACCAGCAGGACCCCGAAGGCGAGGATCTGCCCCCAGTCCGGGGGCAGTTGGGCCTGGAAGACGCTCATCTCCAGCGGCAGCGGGCGTACGGAGGGGTCGGAGACCATCAGCACCGGCCACAGGAAGGAGCCCCACTGGGTGAGGAACGTCAGGATCGCCACCGAGGCGAAGGCCGGCTTGGACATCGGGACGATGATGGCGAAGAAGGTGCGCCAGGGGCCCGCGCCGTCGAGGCGGGCGGCTTCCTCGATGCTCGGCGGGATCGAACGGAAGAACGTGTGGAACTGGTAGACCGAGAAGGCGTTGGCGACGAACGGGATCGCCTGGATGAAGACGGTGTTGCGCTGTTCGTTGAACATGTAGAACAGCGGGACCGCCACCGACTCGAACGGGACCAGCATCAGCAGCAGGACCAGGGTGAAGACGGCGTTGCGGCCGCGCCACTTCAGCCGTGACAGACCGTAGGCCGCCATCGAGTTGACGAACAGGCCGCCCGTCACCACGACGAACGCCACCAGCAGTGAGATCCCCATGAAGCGCCAGAAGTAGCCGGTGCTGTCGGAGTTCAGGCTGTCGAGAACGGCCGTGTAGTTGTCGAAGGACAGGTGGGTGGGCAGGAATCCCGACAGGCCGTTCAGCACTTCGTCGGACGGCTTGAGACTGCCCATGAACAGGTACAGGACGGGCAGCACGAAGATGAACGTCAGCACGCTCAGGACGGCGTAGTCGAGGAGGCGGCGCAGGGGCGTGCGGGTGAGGCCCGTGCCGGTGCTCATGGTCATTGTTCAGTCCTCGTTGTCGGGCCGGACGACGCGGCGCTGGACGAGGGTCAGGGCGACGACGATCAGGAAGAAGACGACGGTGATCGCGGACGCCTGGCCGACGTTGTTCCGGTCGAAGGCGGTGGTGACGGCCTGGTACATCACCGTGCGGGTGGCGTCCTCGTTGAGGCCGCCGCCCTTGACGAGGACGTAGACCTGGTCGAAGACCCGGAAGGACAGCACCGAGGTGAGCAGGGCGACGAAGACCAGGGTGCCCCGGATGCCGGGCAGTGTGACGTGGCGGAACTGCTGCCACCGGGTGGCGCGGTCGAGCTGGGCGGCCTCGTAGAGCTCGCCCGGGATCTGCTGGAGGCCGGCGAGAAGGATGACCATCTGGAAGCCGACCCCCTGCCAGACGGACAGCACGATGATCGACGCCATCGCGGTGGCGGAGTCGCCGAGCCAGTCGAAGGCCCCCCAGTTGCCGAAACTGACCGCGTGCAGCGCGGAGTTCAGCATGCCCTGGTCGCTGCGGGCGAGGATCAGCCGCCAGATCACGGCGACCAGCGCCATCGGGAAGACGACCGGCATGAAGAAGAAGGACCGGAACACTCCGATCGCCTTCAGCTTGCGGTTGAGCAGGATCGCCAGCCCGAGCGCGAGACCCGTCTGCACGGGGACGACCACCACGGCGAAGGTCAGGTTGTTCAGCAGGGCCCGCAGGAAGGGGCCGGACAGGTCGGGGTCGGTGAACAGCCGCCGGTACTGCTCCAGGCCGAAGAAGGCGGGCGGGAGCGGGGAGCCGAGGCGGACGTTGTAGAAGGAGAGGACGACGGCGTAACCGAACGGGACGCCCACGAAGGCGACGAGTCCGGCGACGGCGGGCGCGGACATGAGCAGTCCGTGCAGCCAGTCGCGGTTCTTGCGCGCGGTGCGCGCCGTCCGCGCGGCTTCTGCGGCGGTCACGGGCGGGGCCTTCTCCCGGGCGGGGGGCGCTGCGTGCGCCGGTTCGGCGGAGGTCACGGATGAGTCCTGTTCCCGGCGGGGGCGGGCGCGCCACCTGCGGCCCGCCCCTGGCCGATGGTCCTACGGGATCTGGTAGCCGGCGTTGTCGGAGAAGTCCTGGTCGATGGCGCGGGCGGCCTTCTCCAGGGCGCTCCTGGGGTCGGCTCCGCCGTAGACGGAGTTGAGGGCCTCGCCGAACTTGGCCGTGACGGTGGGATATCCGGCGGTCACCGGGCGGGTGACGGCGACGCACGTCCTGATGATGTCGCTGTCGCCGCAGGGCTTGGCGAGCTGGTCGGCGAAGAGCTGGAGCGGACCGCCCTGCTTGTACAGGGGGGACGCGGCGAGCGCGGTCCTGGTGGCGGGCGGGGCGCCGTTGGCCGTCGTCATCGCGGTGACGTTGGTGTCGTTGAGCAGGTAGTCCATGAACGCGCCGGCGGCCTTGGCGTTCTTGCTGTCGGCGCCGATGCCCCAAGCCCAGGAGCCCTGGCCGGTCTTGGGGCCGTTGCCGAAGTCGGGCAGCGGCAGGACGACGAGGTCGTCGCCGAGGGCCTTGCTGTAGGCGGGGTACATCCAGTGGCCGACCCAGCTGAGTGCGACGCGCCCCTTGGCGAAGGCGTTGCCGTCGGTGTTGGGGTCGACGTAGGTCTTCCAGGACTGGAAGGTCTTCAGCGCCGAGACCACGGCCGGGGCGTCGAGGGCGCCCTCCGCCTTGCCGCCCTTGATCAGCGAGCCGCCGGCCGACCAGACGACGGGCGCGAACCCGTAGGTGCCCCACTCGGTGGCGAGGCCGTTGTTCTCCTGGACGTCGAGGGTCTTGCCGTCGGAGTCCTTGGCCTTCAGCGCCTTGAGGGCGGCGGTGAACTGCTCGGCCGTCCAGTCGTCGGACAGACCGGTGGGGTACGTGACGCCGGCCGCGTCGAGCAGCTTCTTGTTGCCGTAGATCCCCAGCCCGGAGTCGTACATGCCCAGGCCGTAGTGCTTGCCGCCGATCTCGCCCTGCGACTTGCTCGCGTCGGTGGCGTTGGCGATGGTCTGGGAGGAGACGTAGTCGTCGATGGGGGCGAGCTTCTTGTTGTAGACGAAGTTCGCCATGGTCGGGCCGTCGAACTCCAGCACGTCCGGCAGCTCGGAGGCGCTGGTGGCGGTGATGGTCTTGGTGTAGTCGTTGCCGGGTATGAGCTTCAGCTCGACCTTGATGTCGCTCTGCGAGGAGTTGAAGGACTTCACCGCGGCCTGCACCGCGGCGTCCTCGCTCTTCTGGCCCTGGTGGGCCCAGACGCTGATGGTGCCCTTGCCGCTGCCGCCCTCCGCGGACGCGTCGGTGCCGCCGCCCCCGCCGCAGGCGGCCAGGGCCGCCAGGGGCAGGACGAGAGCCAGCCCCGTACAGGCTGTGCGGCGGTGCCTTCTGCTGGTCGAGCTCATGGTTGTGCCTCCGTGCTGTGGCGAGGGGTTCGGGGGTCGGGGCGTTTCTTCGCGGCGTGGGGGTGTGGGGGTGTGGGGCTCAGGGGGCAGCGGTCACCGCGGCCCGCGCGTGTGGGGCTCAGGGGGCGGCGGTCACCGCGGCCCGCGCGTGTGGGGCTCAAGGGGCAGCGGTCACTGCGGCCCGCGCGGCCGGGGCGGAGCGGTGGTCTCGCGCAGGACGAGGCGGATGGGCATCTGGACGTGCCCGGCGGGTTCGGCGCCGGGTTCGTCCAGCTGCCGCAGCAGCAGTCGGGCGGCCTCGGCGCCCTGCTCGGCGACCGGCTGGGCGACGGTCGTCAGGCCCACCACGTCGGCGAGTTCGTGGTCGTCGAAGCCGACGACGGACACGTCCTCCGGCACCTTGAGACGATGCCGGCGCAGGGCGCGCAGGGCGCCCATCGCCATCTCGTCGGACTGCGCGAACACGGCGGTCGGCGGGCGGGAGGCGGCCAGCAGTTCGGTCATGGCTCGCTCGCCGCCCTCGACGGTGTAGTCGCCGTCCGCCTCCAGCGCCGCGTCGTGCTCGATCCCGGCGTCGGCCAGGACGCCCAGATAGGCGTTGCGGCGCTCGATGGGTGTCGTCCAGTGCAGGGGCCCGCTGGACCCGCTGATCATGCCGATGCGGCGGTGGCCGAGGTTCACCAGATGCCGTACGGCGCTCTCGGTGCCGGCCCGGTCGTCGATCCCGACGACGGTGAAGCCGGCGCGGACGCCGCCGACCGTCGTGGCCAGCGGCACCCCCAGGGAGCGCAGCGCGGCCGACTCCTCCTCGTCGGGGATGAGGAGCGACAGCACCGCGTCCACCCGCTTGCGGACCGGCAGCCTGGTGAAGAAGCGTTTGCGGGTCTCCGGTGAGCCGAGGTTGTACAGCAGCACGTCGTACCCGGCGGCGCTGAACACCTTCTCGGCGGCGTCCAGCACGGTGCCGAAGAACCAGCGGCCCACGTAGGGGACCAGGACCCCGATCGTGTAAGTGCGGCCGCTGGCCAGGCTGGAGGCGGAACGGGATGCCGTGTAGCCGAGCTCGGCTGCGACGGCCGCGATCCGGTCGCGCACCTCGTCGGAGACGCCCGGCCTGCCGCGCAGGGCGCGGGACACGGTGGACGCGGAGACGCCGACCGCCTGGGCGACGTCGTTGATGCTGGCCGTCACGGCGCAGTTCCTCCCGTTGGATTCACGTCGGTGTGACCTGTGAGTGACGTGACCGTAAACCCGCCCACCTTGTTGCGCAAGCGTTTGCGTTCAGATTTACTTGGGCCGATTCACTGGTGATCCCGCTTACATCGAAGATCAGCGCATGCGTTTGGGCGCTGTGAGCCGACAGGAACTGCGCATGCGATACGCCCCGCCCGGCCTCTGCCTGAACGACTTCGCCCTGCTGCGGGACGAGGACGGCACGTACGCGGTGCTCCATCTGCAGGGCCCCTGGACGGCCGAGTTCGACCACCTGCGGATGGAGACCTCCTACGGCCGCGCCACCTCCACCGACCTGGTCGGCTGGCGGACGCAGGGCACCGCCTTCGGGGTCGGCCTGCCCGGCCGCTTCGACCAGCAGGCGGTGTGGACCATGCACCCCGTCCCGCACGGCGACGGAATGGCGATGTTCTACACCGGCGTGAGCGGGCTGACGCCGGGCGGCTGGCCGCTCCAGAGCGTAGGGCTGGCGTACTCCGACCGCACCGACGGCACCGGCTGGCGCCGCCACGGCACCGGCCCGGTCGTCGAGGCGGACCCGCGCTGGTACCGCACCGGCGAGCAGATGGCCTGGCGCGACCCCTTCGTCGTACGCGACGACGAGGGCGACGGATGGGTCATGGCCGTCTGCGCCAACGACGCCTCCCTCCCGGTCGAGGCCGGCGGCTGCGTCGCCTGGGCCACCTCCGACGACCTGGAGCACTGGACGGTCCAGCCGCCGCTGATCTCGCCGGGCGACGTCGACGAGTTGGAGTGCCCGGTCCTCGAACGCCTCGACGACGGCGGGTGGCTGCTCATCGGCTCCATCGGCGCCACGCGCGGCTTCGAGTCGTGGACGGCACCGCGGTTGCGCGGCCCCTGGACCCGCCGCGGTCCCCTCGGACCCACCGGGTCGTACGCGCCGCGGGTCGTCGCCGCGCCGGACGGCTCACGCGTCGTCCTGCACACCACGCCCCGCCAGGTCGGCCTGACCGACGCCGGGGAACGCTGCCGCGGCATGCTCGCCCAGCCCAAGTCCCTGATCACGGGAAGCGACAGCGCGCCGCGTCTGGAGTGGTGGAACGGCCTGGACGCCTGGCTCGGCGAGGCCACCGACCGGCCGGCCCTGCACGCGGTCGGCGACGTCGACGTCACCGGTCCCGTCGAGATCACCCTGCGCGCCCATGCCACGGACGGCGGCCGGTCCGCCCTCGCCGTCGGCTGCGACGGGAAGAACCTCTGGATCACCGGCCCGGCAGGCGACCGCCTCGGCGAGACGGTCCTGGCCGCACCGCCCGCCACTGTGCGCATCCTCACCGTCGGCGAGTACGTCGAGGTCTACGCCGACGGCGTCTTCGTCCTCACGGCGCTGTGCTACTCAGGGCAACCCGCCCCGTGGACAGCCGTCACCGAGGAACACAGCCGAACGATCCCGGTGCGCCCGGTCCGGCTGCCCGACCCCCACCGCGACGACGCCTCAGCCATCTGGCCCGGCCCCTGAACCACACGGAAACCCACCTGCCGGTCACTACCCTTGGTGCTGTGACCAGCTCTGTGCGGCTTCCGTTGCTGTTCGTCGACGTCGACGGACCGCTCATCCCGTTCGGCCGGAAGTCTCAGCCGTATCGGACCCGGGAGACGGATCCCGATCCGCGTGCAGCAGGCGCGAATCCGCTCCTGGCCAGAGTCGATCCGGCGCACGGGCCCAAGCTGGCCGGGCTGCCGTGCGAGCTGGTCTGGGCGACGACATGGGGGGACGACGCGAACGAGTGCATCGCTCCCCTGCTCGGTCTCCCACGGTCGCCCGTGGTGGCCTGGCCGGAGCCGTCCGCCACCGATGAACGAAACGCACGCGCCGGACTGCACTGGAAGACGCGAGCCCTGGTCCAGTGGGCGGCCGGACGGTCGTTCGCCTGGGTCGACGACGAACTCACCGACACCGACCGGGCCTGGGTCGCCGCCCACCACCCGGGGCACGCCCTGCTCCACCGCGTCGACGCCGGCCTCGGTCTCACCGACGGCGACTACGCGGCTCTCGGCCTGTGGTACGAGGAGTTGACGCGAGCTCGGAGAGCCGGAGGGTCTCCGAGCTAGCGACGCGTCAGAACTACTTGAGCGTCACGCAGGTCTTGGCGGAGTACCCCTTGAACTGAATGCAGATCTTCGTGTTCTTGGGGAACACGGGTCCCTTGTGTTCCCCGGCGTACCAGCCGACGCCCACGAAGTCGCCCTCGTCCTTGGCCTTCTTCCAGCCCTTGCCGACGTGGAGCGCGCCGCCCGGCTTCTGGTAGAGCCAGCGGGCGTAGAGGGTCCTGCTCGACTTGGTCCCCTTGTCCGCCCAGACCCAGGAGACGCCCCGGCTGTTCGAACCCTGCTTGTACCAGTACTTGACGACCATGCCGTATCCGCAGCTGTTCACCCCCGCGGGCGCCTTGGTGCAGACGTTCAGCCTCTTGTCGACGTAGGAGGCCGCCGAGGCGGGAGTCGCCGCCGCGGACACCGCCAGGGCTGCGGCCCCCGCCGCCATGGCGATACGTGTGGTCAGCCGTTGGGTCACGATGATTCCGATCTGTAGCGGGCTGTCGTGTCGATGAGCGGTGGTCCGCGAAGGCCCGGACATCCCAGCCGGGACGCCAAGGGGCGAGGCGGAGGTCCGGGCCGCTGACCGACGGCTCCGCCGACCACGCCGTGCCGACGCCGACCGTCATCGGCTCCGCACGCTCGCGTGGTGTCGCGCCGTCGCCGGCCGGCACGTGTCCGCCGTGCCGCGGGGGTTCGGCACGGCGGCGGCACCGTGTCCCGTGGTCCACTGGCGCGAGCCGCGACCGGGATGCGGAGACCTCCGTCTCCAACTGATCGCGAAGTCGCTCCAGTTGCGTCGGCTGCTCCAGGTCAGACTATCTACTCCCCATTACGGCCGAGCCTTTGGGGGGGCACGGGTCGCGATCACGCAGGAGGAAAACCCGTCTTCCGGTTCTCGCCGGGTGGGCAACCGCAGTGCCCCGTGTCGCCCGCGTCCGCCCGGCTGGGAGCCGCTCCCTGGTGTAGGTTCCCGCCGACCGGGAAATCGCAGGTCATGGGCTTGGTAAGGGCTTTGCAGGAAGCGGACCGGGAGCTGACCCGACTGGCGGCATCCCGGGTCCCGCCCGGTGTCGGCAGGGTGCTGTCGGTCGTGGAGGAGAGCGCGGAGAGCTCCAAGCTGTGGTGCGGCACCGCCGTGCTCCTGGCCGCGTGCGGCGGGCGGCGCGGACGCCGGGCCGCCGCCGCGGGGCTGACGGCTCTCGCCGTCGCGCAGCTCGCCTCCAACGGCCTGTGCAAGCAGCTCGTCGACCGGCCCCGGCCCCCCAAGGAGTGGATTCCGCACGACGAGGTGGAGGACCGGCCCGAATCGTCGTCCTTCCCCTCCGGGCACACCGCGGCCGCGGTCGCCTTCACCGCGGCTGTCGCCCCCTCCATGCCCGTGACCGGCGCCCTGTGCGCGGTTGCGGCCACGCTGGTCGCCGTCGAGCGCGTCCAGAGCGGCGCCCACTACCCCACCGACGTCGCCACGGGGGCTGTCATCGGCCTGGCCGGCGCCTGGCTCACCCGCAGCATTCCGCGCCTGGCGCGCAAGCTCTGGCTTTCCTAGCCGGCCGTGTCGCCCAGCGCGATGCGCGCCGTGATGCGCTTGCCGACCGGCTCCTGCTCGATGAACAGATGCTTGGTGACGGCCTTGACGATCTCCAGACCGTGCTGGCCGATCCTTCCCGGGTCGGCGGCCCGGGCCGCGGGAACGGCGGGTTCGCTGTCCCACACGACGATGTCGACGCCGCCCACGGTGATGCGCAGCTCCATCAGAACGGGCCCGGGAGCGTACTTGCGGGCGTTCGTCACCAGCTCGCTGACCACCAGCTGAGTGAGATCCCTCACCCGTGCGGGCACCGGCAGGCGATGCTCGACCTGAGCCTTGTCGAGGAAGGCCACGGCGTAATGGCGGGCGTCGGCGATGCAGCCGTCGCTCGCGCCCAGCGCATAACCGGCGCGCATCAGATACTCGTCCGGCTCGGTACAGCCGTCATCGTCGGCATGGGATCCCACGCGTTAGCCCTCACTCCCCCGTTTACGTGCGCCCGTACCCGCGACTACGGCATGTATGCCACATCGATGTCGTCCTGACAGCTGCCCGGGTGCATGCCGCCGTACAAGTGGGGCAGAATTCCGCGCACGCCCCTGACCCGGGTCCAGCCTAGGCGCAGTCGAGGAGACAGTGACCGACAACCAGCAAACGGACCGGCCGAGCCGGTTCTCCGTCCATCCCGTCGACGTCGACGGGGTCCGTGTGGTGACCGTGCACGGCGAGATCGACCACGACGTCACGGACATCCTCAGCGAAGCACTGGGGTCCGAGGCCGGGGCCCTGCCGCCCAGGATCGTGGCGGACCTCAGTGGCGTGTCCTTCATGGACTCCAGCGGGATCAACGTCTTGGTCGCCGTGCACCGGCGAGTGAGTGACGCCCAGGGCTGGCTGCGCATCGCCGGCGCCCAGGAGTCCGTCTCGCGTGTGCTGCAGCTGGTCGGCATCGACGCCGTCATCCCCTGCCATCCGACCGTCGAACAGGCTCTGAACACGTGACCGCCCTGTCCGGACCGTCCGTGCCGCCCTGTCCGTGAGCGCGGCCGCACTGCCGCCGGCAGGTCCCGGCTCACGCAGTGCGGCGGCGCCCGGTCCGCTGCCCGGATGATCGTCGCCGGCGCCCCGGCGCCGGACCGTCCTGCCGTGTCCATTCCGTCGGGGCCGCTCCGGACGGCCTCACCTCTGCGGGCCTGGCCCACAGAGGGGGCCGCGGCTCATCGCTGGGCCTATCGTCTGGTTCGGGGCGTTCCGCGACGATGGCCGTGCCAGTCCAGTATCAGGACCGTGGCGTCGTCCTTGAGGCTGCCGTGGCAGGCCTCGAGCACCGCGGATGTCAGGGCCTGCACGGCCTCTCTTGGATGCAGCGCGCGCGTTGCGAGGGCGACCGAGGCCAGGTCGGCGGCCACGGCACCGCGCTCCTGCATTCCGTCGGTGAGCAGGATCAGGCGGTCGCCGGGAAGCAGTTGCAGTTCCTGCAGGCGGTACGCGGTGGGCGCCGCCACGCCGAACGGCAGGTTGACGGCGAGTCTGACCTCTTCGACGGCGCCGTCGCGCAGCCGCAGGGGCCAGGGATGGCCGGCGTTGACCAGTTCGCACCGGCCCGAGTCGAGGTCGACGCAGAGCAACTGTCCGGTGGCCAGGCCACGGCTGTGGGTGAGCAGGGCCTGATGGGCCTCCTGCGCCTGTCTTAGGGCGTCACAGCCGCTGCGGCGGGCCTGCCGCAGCGCACTGACCAGCAAGGTGGCCAGCAGGGCCGAGTTCGTGTCGTGGCCCATGGCGTCGGTGATGGACAGGTGCAGGGTGTGACGGTCAAGGGTGTAGTCATAGGTGTCGCCGCCGATGTCGTCGGCGGGCATCAGCCCGGCGGCGAGGGTGAACTGTTCGGCCTCGCAACAGGGGGCTGAGGGAAGGAGTTGGTGCTGGATCTCCGCGGCCAGGCTGGTCTTGGTGGTGCGCCGGCTCAGGTGGTACAGATCGGTGAAGCGGCGGTCGGTGACGATGATGTAGGCCAGCGCGTGTGCCGCGTCGCGAACCTGCCGCAGCACGGTGTCGTCGCCGGACTGGAGGGTCACCTCCAGAACGCCGATGCAGTCGCCACGGTTGGTGACCGGCGTGAGGACGCGCTGTCCGCCCTGACCGTCCGGTTCCACGTACTGGCGCTGACTCCGCAGAACTCCGTCGTAGACACTGCCCTGCAGGCCGATCGGCCCGGCCTCGTCAGCGGCGTCTTCGCCGGCCGCGGCCAGCCGGACCAGCCGCTGACCCACGAGGTCGACGAACAGCAAGGACACGCGCTCCGCACCGAACCGCTTCTGCAGATCGTGTGCGACCACGTCGACGGACTCCCCGGGCGGCGCCGCCTCTGCAGCGGCCAGCAATTCGCCCAGTTCCAGATCTCCACCCTCCACGGCAACCTCCTGTCGGCTGCCGCACCTTCTTCCCCACATCTCCGCATCGTCACCTGATCCGTCCATCCTGCCTGGCCAGGACGGCGCGCGGGGTGGCTGCGTACGCTCCCTGCATGCCGAACCCAGAACTCCAGCGGATCAACTCCTTCCTGTCGGCCTTCGCCCGCCGCCAGGCGGCACGCGCCGTCGACTTTCCGGGCGGATTCGCCGTCCATGACGACGAATTCATACATTCCCGTGCGAACAATCAGGTCGTCGTCGACGGGGCGGTCGATGCGCAGGCACTGCCCGGCATCGCGGAGGAAGCACTGGGACATGTGCCACACCGTCTGATCTCCGTCCTCGACGACCACGTCGCAAGGGCGTGCACAGAGCCGCTGGTCCGGGCCGGCTACGCCCACTCCACCTATCTGGTGATGCTGCACGAGGGCCCGGTTCCGGCCGGCGGGTCCGCGCAGGAGACGGATCTCGACGCGATACGGCCCCCGCTCACCCGGCGATGGCGAGGTTTCCTCCCGGATGTCGACGACGAGGTCATCCGCCACCTCGTCGACCGGCGCGAGGCCCGCCGGCGCGGGGCGGACGTCGTACGCTTCCTCGCCGCCCGCACGGAGGACGACGAGGTCGCCTCATGGGCCGATCTCTATCTGGACCCGGCAGCCGGCACCGCCCAGATCGAGGACCTGATCACCTCGGAGGCCCATCTCGGGCGCGGTTACGCCGACGAGGTGCTCGCCACGGCGCTGCGCATGGCCGCCGACCGGGGCTGCGGCACCCGGTTCCTGACCGCTGACGCGTCGGACTGGCCGCGGCACTGGTACGAGCGCCGCGGCTTCTCCCCCATCGGCCACACGCACTGCTTCGAACGCGGCTGACGCGTCGAGTGAGGAGAGCGGCAGCCGCACTCGGCGCGGAGCCGGGTCAGGGCGCCGCCCTGGGCCACCGGCCCGTGACCGTTCTCCAACTGGCTCAACCGGCCCTACCGGCCGAGCCGGTCCGCCCGGCCCCGTCGGCCCGACCGTCCATCTCGTCAGGGGCCGGCTGCGCCCTCCGGCGGCCCCTCCAGCTTGCGCAGCAGCCCGAGCAGCGCCTCCCGCTCCGTCTCCGCCAGACTTCCGAAGCACTCCGCGAGCACCGAGTCCGCCACCTCGTGGCCCGCCTTCAGCATCCGCTCCCCTTCAGCGGTCAGATGGTGCTCGATGCGTCGGCCGCGCCCGGGGCGGCGGTCCACCAGCCCCTGTGCCACGAGTCGTCCGGCGAGCGTGCCGAAGGCCTGCTCGCTCTGGAAGGTCGCCGCCGCCAGTTCCCGTGCGCTGGCGCCCGGCGTGCGGCCCATCGCCCGTAGCGCGTCCCACTGCGCGAGCGTGCTGCCGATCGACGCGAGGCGACTGTCGAGCGCTCGGTGCTGGCGATACTGGGCGGCCTTCACGGCCCGTCCGAGAGTCTGCAGTTCAACGGCCATGCCTCCAGACTACCACTCTTACTAAGCTTGCTTATATAAACATCCTTAGTTACAGTCCGGGGCATGACCTCCGCACTGACGCTCACCGAATCCGGCCCTTCCGCCGGCCGCCCCGTACTCGTCCTGCACGGCGGCGGCGGCCCCGCCACCGTCACCCCGATCGCCGAGCACTTCGCCGCGACCGCCCACACCCTGCTGCCCACCCACCCGGGCTGGAACGGCACTTCCCGGCCCGACGACTTCACCGCCGTGACCGACCTCGCCGCCGCCTACCTCCGCCTCCTGCGCGAACGCCGCCTGTCCGACGTCCTGGTCATCGGCTCCTCGCTCGGGGGCTGGATCGGCGCCGAACTGGCCACGGCCGACACGGAGGGGCTGATCAGCGGCCTCGTTCTGATCAACTCGGTCGGCATCGAGGTCGCCGGTGAACCGATCCGGGACTTCTTCTCCCTCGACGCGCGCGGCGTCGCCGAGTACGCGTACCACGACGCCGATCGCTTCTACGTCGACCCGACGACCGTTCCGGCCGAGCGACTCGCCGCCGTCCAGGCCAACATGGCGGCCCTGCGCGTCTTCTCCGGCGGCCCCGCCATGAACGACCCCGCCCTCCGGCCCCGCCTCGCGACCGTCACCGTCCCCACCCTCGTGCTGTGGGGCGAGAGCGACCGCATCGCGACTCCGGCGTACGGCAAGCAGTACGCCGCGTCGTTCCCGGACGGGCGCTTCGAGACGGTGACCGAGGCGGGCCATCTGCCCCATCTCGAACAGCCCGCCCGCACGTTCGCCCTGCTCGACGCCTTCGCCGCCGAGACCGGGGGCCGCTGAACCCGGCCGTCACAGCGCCGCTCGCGCCGTCATCAGCAGGCGTCGTACTTCCAGGCGTCACCCTCCAGGGCCCACGGCTGCGCCTGCTGGTCGAACTTCGGCAGCCCCGTCACCTTGTAGCTCGCGCGCCCCATCGCGCCGGACACCTCCGCCTGCACGTCGCTCACCGGGTGGTCCTCGCCGTAGTCGGCCGCGGCCTGCTTCACGACACCCGCGTAGGAGGCCTTGCTTGTCTTCTTGGCGCAGCGCGCGGACAGCATGCCGTAGGCGGTGTCCGCGTCACCGGCGAAGTAGGAGGCGGTGTAGACCGCGACGGCCGCCTTCAGGTCGTCGCCCTCGTGCTCGGCGGGAACGCTGACGGTGGGCTCGGCGACGGGCGTGCCGTTGTCGCTGGCGGCCGGGCCGTCGTCGTCGGACGAGGAGCAGGCGGTCAGCGCGGCGAGGAGCAGTGCTGCGGTGACGATGGTGGCGCGGGTGCGCATGGTGTGTCCCCCCTGGACGTGGTGCTTGAGGGAGCATGGTGCCACGGCGGTCACGGCGCGGGGCCCCGCAGGGGGCGGTTCGAAGGAGCCCTGTGACCGGGCTGCCATGGGGATGTGACAGTCGGCTGCGCCGGCCGTTCCGCTCTCGTCTCGCGCGCTCCGACCGCCGACTCGAGCAGGCCCGGGCCCCGGCCACCACAGCGCTCGGCGTCAGGAGGCGCGAAAATCCGTGGTCCACCCCGCGGTAGATCACATACGGTGGGGCTCCACGCCCTGAGACGGACGGAAGGAGGCGAGTGCCGTGCGGTTCACACCCTTCCAGCGCTTCCCTTTCCGTTGTCCCGGCGTGGTTGTTCCGTTCTGACCGGGAGCGCTCCCAGCAGCAGTTGTCCCGGAGGAATCCATGACCGGTCTGGTCATCCGCGCGCTCTCCGCGAGCGACGCCCATCTCTTCGACGCACTCCCCGACCCCTTGGGTGCCGCTGAAAGCCATCGGCGTACCCGGTTCCGCCCCGCCTGGAAACACGTCGCCCTGCGCGACGGCCGGGTCGTCGCACGCGGCGCGTGGTGGGGCGGCCCCGAGGACTCGGAGCCCGTCAACATCAACTGGTTCGACGTGGCCGAGGGCGAGGAGGAGGCCGGGGCCGAACTCCTGCGCTCCGCTCCCTGGCAGGTCGAACTCGAGATCAACCTGCCCGGCGGCTGGCGGGACGAGCCCGACGTGCGCGCCGCCGCACAGGCACGCTTCGCCGCCGCACGAGCCGCCGGGTACCAACTCCTGGTGGAACGCTTCCTGTACCGCTGGACCCCGGAGCGAGGTCTGCCCGAGCGGCCCGGACGTCTGCGCTTCAGCGCCGAACCCGACGACACCGTGTTCTTCGACGCGTTGCGTCGCATCCACTCCGTCACCCTGGACGCCCACTCGCTCAAGGCCATCGAGGAGGGCGGCCTCGATCAGGCCGCCCAGGAGGAAATCGACTTCTTCCACTGGTGTCCCTCCCCACGGGAGTGGTGGCAGGTCGCGTACACGCCGGAGGGCGAGCTGGTCGGCATCCACATCCCGGCCCACAACCCCTCCGGCCCGACCATCGGCTTCATCGGAGTCGTCCCGGAACAGCGCGGTCGCGGTCACGCCTACGACCTCCTCGCGGAGTGCACCCACTTCCTTGTCGAGCAGGGCGCGGAGTTCATCGGCGGAGCGACGGACCGGGGCAATTTCCCCATGGCCGCGAACTTCGCCAAGGCCGGCTTCCCCGTCGTCAGTGAGCGCATCAACTTCCACCCCGCTGGTCGCTCGGCCTAGCGAGGAGCAGCACGCGGCGAGCGGTCCGGTCCAGGGGCAGGGCCGGACCGCTCGCCGGCGCCCGGCGGCGCACACCGGCTCACGGCGCACGCCGGCCGACCGCCTTCCTGCCCCTCCAAGCGCTTGCCGAAAGGGAGTTGAGCGGCCTGACGGCGCGGGGACGGTCGGTGTACCGCCGTCGGGCCCGCCCACTCCGCCCGAGTCCGTGGGCAGAGTCCGTGGGCCCGTCTGCCGTCTCACCCGACCGCTACCGGCCTTCGGGGGAACTCGCGACGGGCACCGCCATCGGAATGGCGGCCGGTGGTACGGGCATGACCAGCTCCCCGATGAGGCACGTCGGCAGTTCACGGACGCGGGCCGGGCCGCCTGGCGGACCTTCACCGGTTACACGCACGGCATCCTGCTGTTGGCGTCGGTCAACGCGGTCCTCGTGGGCGCGGCGCTGTTCGCTCTCGGAGTGCCGCTCGCCGTGCCGTTGGCGCTGCTGGAGTTCCTGGCCGCCTTCATCCCCCTGATCGGCTCGCCCATCGCGCCGGCGATCGCGGCCGTCGTCGCACTCGCGTCGAAGGGGCCGTTGGTCGCCCTGCTGGTGGTGGCCCTGATCGTGGTCATCGGTCAGATCGAGGGCCACGTCCTGCACCCCGTCGTGATGAGCTGGGCCGTGCGGCCGCACCCGGTGGTGGCGGCACTCGCCGTCGTCGGCGGAGCGGTCGCGGCAGGAGTGATCGGCGCGGTGGTGGCAGTGCCGCTGGTGGCCGTCGTGTGGTCCGTGTACCAGACACTGCGGGGACCTGGCCGTGCGGCGGAATGAGCCGGGGCTCGTGCGGCCGTCGCTCTCGCCGCACCGGCGGGTGGGCTCCCGTCCCGGCTCGGGGGAAACACGGAACGGGAGCCCACCATCCACTTCTCCACGGGGAGGCGGTTCGGATGCACTACATGCTCCGCGGCCCGACGCCGCCGTCTTTCATCGTTCCATCACGGACTTGACACGGAGACGTTTGTTCAGACGCGGATGGTGCACACGAGAAGCTAACACTGTCTTTACATGACGTAGAGGAGACCCATCATGGGCATCATCGCGTGGATCGTCATCGGCCTGCTCGCCGGCGCAATCGCCAAGGCCCTGATGCCGGGCAAGGACCCCGGCGGCATCATCGTCACCATGCTCATCGGTGTCGCCGGCGGTCTGCTCGGCGGCTGGCTCGGCAAGGTGATCTTCGGCGTCGACTCCATCGACGGGTTCTTCGACCTCTCGACCTGGATCGCGGCGATCGTCGGCTCGTTCATTCTGCTCGCCCTCTACCGTCTCGTCACCGGCAACCGCCACTCGCACCGCCACGCCTGACGCGCTGACGCTGCACGCCTCCGGGCACCTGGACGGCTCCCCCCTGCTCGCAGGGTGGGAGCCGCCGGCGTTTCCGCGTCTCCCGCCTCGCACCGGGGCCGGGGCCGGGGATCGGGCAGGCGAGGCGGATCTGACGCAGCGAAGAGGCGCCCGCCGGGAAGGATCGGGGGTAGGGGCGCGGCACCGGTTCGGTCAGCGCAGCACGGCCGACAGCAGGTCCGTCCCCAGCGCCGTCATCGCGGGCAGGTTGAGCGCGTAGCGGACGTAGCGACCCTGCCGTCGGGCCGTCAGCAGGTCGGCGCGGCGCAGGACGGCGAGGTGGCGGGAGACCTCGGGGCGAGTCAGCTCCCAGACATGGGCCAGCTCTCCGGGAGTGTGCGGGCCGCGAGCCAGGGTGCGCAGGAGGCGTAGCCGCACCGGGTGAGCGAGCGCCTCCAGCCGTAGCCCGACCGTCTCCAGCGACACCGGCTCCGGCGGGTTCGGCTCGGCCACGGGGTACTGCACCACCGGCTGCCACCCCGGAGCGTGGACCGCCACCAGGTGCGGGCGTCCGTAGACGCTGGGGATGAAGGTGACGCCGACGCCGTTGGCGGCGGTCGCCTTGTCCTGGAGCTTGTCCACGACGATGCAGTCGCCGTCCGGCGCCAGCGAGACGGCCCCGGAGACCGACGCCAGTGCCGCGCCGACGCCCTGACGCGCCAGCAGGTCGGTCTTCAGGCGCAGGTCCGCGGCGAGCTGCGCGGCGACACCGGCCCAGGCGGTGTCGAAGAACGCCTCGGCGCACTGTTGGAGTGTGTCGCGCACCCGCGCCCGCACGGCGGCCGGGTCGGCGAGCAGCCGTTCCGCGAAGGCCTCCTGGAGCGCACCGCGCGCCTGGGCCAGATCCATGGCCCGCTCGCGCGCGGCCGCGTCGGCGAGGGGCGACGGAGCGGCCAGGGCGACCCGGCTGCCGCCACAGGTCGTGACGAGCGCGGCGGTCACGTAGGTCTCGTCGTCGATGCGGTCGACGTCGTCCAACTCCTGGGCGAGGGTCGGCCGGGGGCAGGCCGGGATCAGGAAGTCGGCGCACGAGGAACGCCAGAGGAACTCCGCCTCCCGCAGTCGCTCGGCCAGCTCCGGTCGCAGCCTTGCCCGGACGTCCGCGGCCCAGCCGGCGAACCGCGGGTGATGCCCGGGGACGGCCAGTACGTGCAGCATCGCGGTCAGCTCGGCAAGCGGGGAGGCCGCGAACCGGAACCGGTCGGACGGCAGGCCGGTGATGTCGATGCGCAGCGTCATCCCCTCATCATCGGTGGCCGGAGGGCCCGTTGCGGCGTCGGTTGACGGAGTCCGTCAACCGACGTGACCCGCCGGGCGGCCGAACGCACCGTGTGCTCCATGCCCACGCTCACGAAGATCCGGCCCCGCGCCCTCGTCCGCGCCTCCGGAGGCCCCCGCTACGCCGTCGCCCTGGCCGTGGACGCGCTCGGCACCGGCCTGCTACGGCCCTTCCTGCTGCTGTACGGCGTGATCGTGCTGCGTCTGTCGGCGCCGCTCACCGGTGCCGCGATGACGGTCGGCGTGGTCGCGGGGCTGGTGTGCATGCCCGCGCTCGGCCGCTGGCTGGACCGGGGTGCGCGCAGCACGGCCGTGGCGGCGTCGATGCTGGTGCGGGTGGTGGGCACGGCACTCCTGCTGGCCGCCCCGGCGGGAAACCCCTGGCTGTTCGCGACGGCCGCGCTCTTCCTCGGCGTCGGCAACCAGGCCTGGCCCGCTGCCCACGCCGCCCTGGTGGCCACGGTCTCCCACGGCCGGGAACGGGACGCGGCGCTCGCGGCGGGCCGCGCTCTGCGCAACGCCGGCCTGGGCGTCGGCGCGCTCATCGCAACCGCCTGTCTGGCGGGCGGCGCCCCGGCGTTGCAGGCGCTGGCGGCCGTCACCGGCTTGAGCTACGTCGCGGCGGCCGCCCTGGCCTGGTCGGTCCGTGTTCGCACGGACCCGGCGGCGGACGCGGCACAGGAGGAGGACGGCGTGCCGGCGAACGGCATGCGGGCGCTGCTCGCCGCCAACGTGATCTACGTGTTCTGCCTCAACGTCCCCGAGATCGCCCTTCCGTTGGTCCTGGTGACGCAGCTGCACGCGTCCCCGGTCTGGTCGGCGGGCATCTTCGTGGCCAACACGGTGCTGGTGGTCACTCTCCAGGTGCCGATCACCGTCCTGCTGTCCCGCTACTCCCGGCAGGCCGTGCTGGCTTTCGCCGGCGTGGTCCTGACCGTGTCGTACCTCGGCTTTCTCGTCGCCGCGTCGCTGGGCGGCGGCTGGGCCACCCCCGCCATCGCCGCGGTGTCCGTCCTGTGCACCCTCGGCGAGATCATCTACGCCGGCAGCGCCACAGCGCTGGTCACCGCCCTCGCCCCGGCCCACGCGCTGGGCCGTGCCCTCGCCCGCTTCCAGCTCTCCACCGGCTTCGGCCTCGCCGTCTCTCCAGCGGCCCTCACCGCACTCGCCCCCTACGGATCCGCCGCCCTGTGGGGCAGCCTGGCCGCCGCGACACTGCTCTCCGCGTCCGCAGTCGCGCCATGAGCCCGTGGGGACATCGCCGTCCTGGGTGCGGTGCCGCGGCGGTATGGCCGTCAGGCCGCGTGAACCGGTCGACCAGGCGGCGGGTGACGGCGGGTGCGAGACCGGGAGCCTCGCGCACCCGTGGCCGGGTGGCCTGCCGGAGGGTTCGCTACCTGGGCGTCAGGAGACAGAACTCGTTGCCGTCGGGGTCGGCCAGCACCACCCGGCCGGCCTCGCTCCGAGCGGTGTCGACGCGCGTCGCGCCCAGGGAGAGCAGACGCTCGACCTCTGCCTGCCAGTCACCGCGGGCAGGCAGGGCGAGGTCGAAGTGCACCCGGTCCCCACCGGCCCTCGGCATCAGGGGCGGCCCGCCCCATGTGATCTTCGGTCCGCCGTGCGGCGAGCGGATCGCGGTCTCCTCGTCCTGGTCCCAGACCAGCGGCCACCCCAGCGCTTCGCTCCAGAAGTAGCCGACGGCCTGCGAACCGTCGCAGGCCAGCGCTCCGACGAAGCCGCAGTCGGCAAGAAAGTTGTTGCCCGGCTCGATGACGCAGAACTCGTTGCCCTCGGGGTCGGCGAGCACCACATGGCCCTCTTCGGGGCGTTGGCCGACGTCGATGTGGCGCGCGCCGAGCTCCAGCGCCCGTGCCACCGTCTGCTGCTGGTCCTCCAGGGAGGTACTCGTCAGGTCGAAGTGCATCCGGTTCTGGACGGTCTTCTGCTCCCGGGCCGGAGGGAAACGGATGCGGAACCCCGTGTCGTCGCTGGGCAGGAGTGCGACGCCGTCGTGCGGGTCGTCGACCGCTTCCCACCCCAGGAACCCGGACCAGAACCGGGCGAGACGCTCCGGTTGGATCGCATCGAAGCAGACCGCGAACAGTTGAGAAGTCATTCCCCGTACAGCTCCGATCGACTGGCCCACCACCGTCGGCAGGTCGCCCGGCCGATCCCGCGAACCGGAAGCATAGGCGCGAGCCGCCGTCAGCCGCAGCCGAGTTTCGCGCGGGCAGCATCGCCCGGATCCGGCATCCGGCATCCGGCATCCATCGCCCGTCATCCGTCGCCCGGCACCCGGCCGGCGGCACAAAACCGGTGTTCACCGGCCCTCCCCCCACGTGACAATCAGGCATCACCAAGGGGAGGAACACATGAGCCAGGACTACCTGACTCTTCATGAGCTGCTGCCGCCGCAGGAGTTGGCGGCGGCGCTCGACGCGGGGCACGTCACGCGCAAGCCGCACCCGGAACTGCCGCTGTCCATATACACGTACACGAGGACATGCCAGTACGAGCAGGTGTGGAACCGGGTGACCACCCGGTGCCGCGGCCTCGTGGCCGACGACGGCACCGGTGAGATCGTCGCGCTTCCGTTGCCGAAGTTCTTCAACGTCGGCGAGCACGAGGCCGGTCAGCCGTACGCGCCCGGCCTCCCGGACGAGCCGTTCGAGGTGTACGACAAGGTCGACGGCAGCCTGGCGGTGGTCTTCCACTACGCCGGCCGCTGGCGGGTCGCGTCCAAGGGCTCCTTCATCAGCGCCCAGGCCACCTGGGCGCAGCGTCTGCTCGACGGCAGGGACACGTCCGGACTCGTACCGGGGGTGACCTACCTCGCGGAGATCCTGTACCCGCAGAACCGGATCGTCGTCGACTACGGCGAGCGCCGTGATCTGGTGCTGCTGGCCGCGTTCGCCAAGGACGGCACGGAGGTCGTTCTGGCCGAGGCCGCGCCCCACTGGCATGGCATCGGGTCCGTCGTCACCGTCTGGCCGGCGATGCCGCTGGCCGAACTGCTGGCCCTGGCCGAGGCCAACCGGCTGCCCGGCGGCCGGGCGGCCACGGGCACGGAGGCCGAGGGGTTCGTGCTGCGCTTCGCCTCGGGTGTACGGGCCAAGGCCAAGCTCGCCGAGTACGTCCGGCTGCACAAGGTGCTCACCGGCGTGAGCGAGCGCGACATCTGGCGCGGTCACGGCATCCAGCGGTTCGCCGGCCTGCCCGCCAAGCAGGTGGCCCAGGCCCTCGGCTGCTCGGCCGAGGACGTCGACGCGTCCGGAGGCCGCCCCCTGGACGCGCTGCTGGAACAGGTGCCCGACGAGTTCGACGCCTGGGTGCGCGACGTCGTCGCGGGGATCGAGAAGCAGGTGGCCGACCGTGAGCGCGCCATCGACGAGGCGTTCCGGTCCCTGGCCCATCTCGCCGGCGACCGGGGATCCTTCGCCCGCGCCGCGAACGCGCTGCCCGAGGCGAACCTGCGCCCGGCCATGTTCCTGCGCCTCGACGGCCGCCCGACCGAGCTCGTGACCTATCGTTCCGCCAGGCCGGAGGCGTCCGACCCGTTCAAGACCGACGAGGAGAACTGACCGTGCCCGTAGTACACGTCATGACGGGGCTTCCGGCCTCGGGGAAGACGACCGCCGCACGCACACTGCAGGCGGCGTCCGAGGGCCGGACCCGTCGTGTCAACCTCGACGACCTTCGGGCCATGCTCGACGTCCCGGCGCCGGAGCGCGGCCGCTCGCACGCGCACGAGCAGACCGTGCTGGCGATCCAGGACGCGGCGGTGCGGGCGGCCGTCGACGACGGCTTCGACGTCGTGGTGGACAACACGCACCTGACGCCGCACATCCCGAAGCGGCTCAAGGCAGCGGTGGCGGGACAGGCGACCTTCGTCGTGCACGATTTCACCGACGTCCCGGTGGAGGAGTGCGTGCGGCGCGACGCCGAGCGGGACCGAGCGGTCGGCGAGGAGATCATCCGCATCCTCGCCGACAAGCACGCCCAGGCCAGGCGGGGCGGCTGGCGGCTCACCGCGGAGTGGCTGAACGACGAGCCCGCCGTCGAGCCGTACACCGCCGACCCGGCGCTCCCCTCGGCGGTCATGTGCGACATCGACGGCACGCTCGCCATCCGGGGCGCCCGGGGTCCCTTCGACTTCACCCGCTGCGAGGAGGACCTGCTCAACGTGTCGGTGCGCGGGGCGCTGCGTTCCTTCCGCAGCGCCGACGGCGACGTCATCGTCCTGCTCTCCGGCCGCGGTGAGGAGCACCGCGCCCGGACGGAGGCGTGGCTGCGGGCGCACGAGGTCCCCTACGACGAGCTGTGGATGCGTGCCGCCGGTGACGGCCGCCGCGACGACGTGGTGAAGGCCGAGCTCTTCGACCGGCACGTGCGCCACCGCTTCGCGGTACGGGTCTCCCTCGACGACCGCGACCGCGTCGTCGCCGTGTGGCGCCGTATGGGCCTGCCGACCTGGCAGGTCAACTACGGCAACTTCTGACCGGTGGTTCCTGACCGGAACCTTCTGACCGAAACCTTCAGACCGGCAACTTGTGACCGGCGGATTGCCGTGCGCCCGGACGATCGGGGCTCCCTCCCCACGGCGGACCGCTGCACCAGGCCCCGCCGCCCTGCCCCGCCCGGCGCTGCGGGGCGCGGGACGACCGGAGCGCCGGGCGTCCGGGGGCCCGCTGGTAAACTGGGGGTCACGCTTCGACATCGCCGGGGTCCGTACCAACGGGTACGGGCCCCGGCGCGTTCCGGGCGTCAGACCAGGAAGGTTCCCCATGAACGCGAAGCTGCCGGAGCCTGGACTCCCCCACGACGGCGAGCTCCGGCGGGCGACAGCGCCGCAGGACGATCCCTCGACGCCGCAGTCGGCGTCCCCGGGCCTGCCGCCGGCCGCGTCCTTCGGCGTGCTCGGGCTGCCGCCGCAGCTGGTGGACACGATGACCGGCCTGGGGGTGACCGAGCCCTTCCCGATCCAGGCGGCGACCCTGCCCAACGCGCTGACCGGCCGCGACGTCCTGGGGCGTGCGCGGACCGGCTCCGGCAAGACGCTGGCTTTCGGTCTTGCCCTGCTGGTGCGGACGGCGGGCCTGCGGGCGGAGTCGAAGCGGCCGCTCGCCCTCGTCCTGGTGCCGACCCGGGAACTCGCACAGCAGGTGAGCGACGCGCTCGCGCCGTATGCGCAGACGCTGAACGTGCGCATGGCGACGGTGGTCGGCGGCCTGTCCATCAACCGGCAGCAGGCGGCGCTGCGGGCCGGCGCGGAGGTGGTCGTCGCCACACCCGGGCGACTGACCGACCTGGTCTCCCGCCGTGACTGCCATCTGAACCAGGTGCGGATCACGGTGCTGGACGAGGCCGACCAGATGTGCGACCTGGGGTTCCTGCCGCACGTCTCGGACCTTCTGGGCCAGGTCCGCCCCGACGGGCAGCGGATGCTGTTCTCGGCCACGCTCGACCGCGACGTCGACCAGTTGGTGCGCGACCACCTGCACGACCCGGTCGCGGTGTCCGTCGACCAGGTGGCGGGCTCGGTCGCCACGATGGAACACCACGTGCTGAACATTCACGGCGCCGACAAGTACGCGACCGCGACCGAGATCGCCGCGCGGGACGGCCGGGTGCTGATGTTCCTGGACACCAAGGCGGCCGTGGACCAGTTCACCCGCCACCTGCGGGCCAGCGGCGTACGGGCCGCCGCGCTGCACAGCGGAAAGTCGCAGCCGCAGCGCACGCACACGCTCGCCCAGTTCAAGGAGGGCGGGATCAACGTGCTGGTGGCCACCAACGTGGCCGCCCGGGGGATCCACATCGAAGCGCTCGACCTCGTCGTCAACGTCGACCCGCCCGCCGACGCCAAGGACTACCTGCACCGCGGCGGGCGTACGGCGCGCGCCGGGGAGTCCGGGAGGGTGGTCACCCTGGTCACCCCCGACCAGCGGCGCGATGTGAACCGGATGATGTCCCAGGCCGGGATCCGGCCCACGGTGACACAGGTGCGTTCCGGCGAGGAGAAGCTGACGGCCATCACCGGGGCGAAGCGTCCGCCGGCCGGGACGAAGAAGGGCGAGGGCAACATCCCCTTCCGCGGCCTCGGCAACCGCGCGGGCCGCCCCGCCAAGGAGTCCCGCAAGGCCGCCGACGCCCGCAAGGCCGCGGAGGCCCGGGCAGCGGCCCGGGTACGCAAGAGCCGCTGACCCGCCCGCACGTCCCCACCCGCCGACACCCGCACGTCCAAGCCCGCACCACCGTTTCCGTGCGGGCCTCCGGCCCCGGCGGCGTCGTCCCGGTCGGCGTCGGCGCCGGGGGTGACGCCGAGGAGTGCGCGGTCGGGGCCGGATCGTCGACGGCGGTCACGGCCGGCCGAAGTGGAACGCCGGTGCGCTTCACCGGCTCCTCCCGGGGCGCGGATCGAACGGGGCGGTGTTTTCGAGACGTTGACGCCCCGGGGAGCGCGTTCGTATGACACCCACCGCGCCGGATTTCCGCCGGACGGGACGGGCATACGAACGCCTCGTGTGCGCCGTCACCCGGACGAGTCGGACGTCTGTCACCCGGCTGCTTCCGCGTCCCGGACCCCGAGGGCGGTGTCGGGAACCCCGCCGTGCGCCTCGCGCGGATTGCGGTCGACGGTCAGGTCATCGGCACGGCCGGTCCACACACCGGTCCGATCCGGCCAGGCCTGGCCGCGCCCGAGCCTTCTCCGTCGGCGTCCGCCGATATCGTTGTCGCGCTCCGCGGTGCGGGAACGGGACAGCGATCGGGGACTCATGCTCGAGGTACGTCTACTCGGTCCGGTCGAGGTGTGGGAAGGGGACCGGCGAGCCCCGCTCGGCGGGGTCAGACCCCTGGCCGTGCTGTCCGCGCTCGTCGTCCATCTCGGGCAGGTGCTCTCCACCGAGCGTCTCGTGGACCACGTCTGGGACGATAAGGTTCCCGCGACCGCCGGCGCCCTGGTCGCCACCCATGTCTCCGCCGTGCGCCGGGCGCTGGCCCGCGTCGGCGCGGCCGACACGATCCGGACCCGGCCGCCCGGCTACCTCGCCGAACTCGACCCGTCCCAGGTCGACGCGCGCCGGTTCGAGCAACTGCTCACGACGGGACGGGCGTCGGCAGCCCGTGGCCGCACCGACGAGGCCGCCGACCTGCTGGCCACGGCGCTCGGTCTGTGGCGGGGCCAGGAGGCCCTCGAAGGCCTCGGCCAGTCGTTCGCCCGGATCGAGGCGGCGCGGCTGGCGGAACTGCGCCTCGTCGCCCAGGAGGAGTCCTTCGGTCTGCAACTGGCGCTCGGGCGGGCGGACCGTACGATCGCGCCGCTGCTCGCGCACGTGGCCGCCCACCCGCTGCGGGAGCGGCCGCGCGGCCAGTTGATGACCGCGCTCTTCCGCACGGGCCGGGTCTCCGACGCGCTGCGCACCTACCAGGAGGGGCGCGCGGCCCTGCGCGACGAACTGGGCATCGACGCGGGCCCGCAACTCCGGGCGCTGCACAGGGCCGTGCTGACCAACGACCCGGCGCTGCTGGGCACGGGCTCCCGGCCGCCTGCGCCGACACCGGCGCCGGACGGATCCGTGCAGGCCCGGGCGGCCTCGGATCCCGCCGCGTCGACGCACGGGCGGGGTGTGCGCCAGGGACCCGCCCCGTCCCATCTGCCGCCCGACATCGCCGACTTCGTGGGCCGCTCGGAGCAGATCGACTGGGCCACCGCCCTGGTGCGCGAAGTCGACGAGGCCGATCGCACCGCGCCGCCGGTCGGCGTGATCTCAGGCCGCTCCGGCACCGGCAAGACCGCGCTGGCCGTGCACGTCGGCCACCGGACCGCCGAACTCTTCCCGGACGGCCACCTGTTCCTGGACCTGCGGGCCGCCGACACCGCTCCGCTGCAGCCGGCCGACGCGCTCGCCCGGCTCCTGCGGGCCATGGGCGCCGACCCCGAGACGCTGCCCGGCTCGGTCGAGGAGCTGACGGGGCTGTACCGCACACACATCGGGCACCGGCGCATCCTGCTGATCCTCGACAACGCGGCCGGAGAAGCGCACGTGCGCCCGCTGCTGCCGCCGGGCCCCGGCTCGGCGGTGCTCGTCACCAGCCGCCGTCGGCTGGTGGCCCTGGAAGGCGCCGCCCACCTGGACCTGACCGTGCCGGACGCGCAGGAGGCGCTCGATCTCCTGCGGCGCGTGGCGGGCCGGGACCGCACGAGCGCACAGCCGGAACGGGCGGCGGAGATCGTCTCGCTGTGCGGACGGCTGCCGCTGGCCGTGCGCATCGCCGGAGCCCGGCTGGCCGCCCGCCCGCACTGGGCGCCGTCGCAACTCGCGGGCCGGCTTCGCGACGAACGGCGCCGACTGAACGAACTGCGTGCCGGAGATCTGGAGTTGCGTACCAGCCTCGAGCTCGGCTACGCCGACCTGGATCCGCAGGAGCGCCGGGCGCTGCGCCGGCTGGCCCTGCTCGACCTGCCCGACTTCGCGGGCTGGATCGCCGCTCCCCTGCTGGACATCGACGCCGACGACGCCGAGGAGGCGGTGGAGCGGCTGGTGGACTGCCACTTCATCGACGTGATCGGCGTGGACGACACGGGCCGCAACCGCTACCGCATCCACGATCTGGCCCGTGAGCACGCGCGCGAGCGCTGTCTGTCCGAGGAGAGCGCCGAGCAGCGTGAGGCTGCCGTGCTGCGGCTGGTGGCGTGCTGGCTCGGCCTGGCCCAGAAGGCGGCCGCCCGGGGCCCGGGCGGCGCGGCCAGGTACTTCCCGCAGCCGGCGGCCGTACATCCCCTCGGCACGGAGACCGAGGAGGCGCTGTTGGAGCGGCCCGCGGCCTGGTTCGCCGCCGAACAGGCCTGCGTGCTGGCGGCGGTGGAGTACTGCGCGGACCACGGGCTGGACCGGCCCGCCCGGGACCTCGCGGGGGCGCTGATCGCGAGTTCGGCCGCGCTGTACAACCAGTTCGACGCCTGGTCGCGTTCGCACGCCGCGGCCATGGCGGCGGTGCGGCGCAGCGGGGACAGCGAGGGCGAGGCGTGGCTGTTCACCGGTCTGGGGCAACTGCGCTACGAGCAGGACGAGTTCGAGGAGTCGTACGCTCGATTCGCCGACGCCCTGCGTCTGTTCGAGGAGCGCGGCGGTCCCTCGCAGGGGGCGGCGCTGGCGCTCGCGGGGATGGGCACGGCCCGGCGCGAACAGGCCCGCTACGCCGAGGCGCTCGAGCTGCTCCACGCGGCGCTCGACAGGTACGGGCCGCACGACGCCGACCGCGGCGCCCGGGCCCGTGTGCTGTACGGCATCGGCTACGTGCACCGGGAACAGGGCCGCGGGGCGCAGGCCTGGGAGGCGCTCTCGCGGGCACTGGAGCTGTACCGCGCGGAGGGCGACCGGCACGGCGAGGCGCTCACCCTGCGGTCGCTGGCCCTGTGCCACCGTGCGCAGGGGGCCCTCGCGGAGGCCGAGCGTGTCCTGCGCGACGCACTGCGGCTCTTCACCGAACTGCGGGACACCTTCGGCGTGCTGTACACCGAGCAGTCGCTGGCCAAGGTGGAGCTGCGGCAGGGCCGGCCGGCGGAGGCGGCCGACCGTCTCGTCCGGTGTCTGCAGGTGGCCCGGGACCGACAGGACCGGTTCGGCGAGACGCTGGTGCTGCGCACCCTCGGCGAACGGCACCTGGCCGCCGGCGAGTTCGACCGTGCCCGGGAGCCGCTCGAGCAGGCGCTGGCGGGCTGGGAGGCAATGCGGCTGCCGTTGTGGCGGGCACGCACGGCCTGGGACCTGGCCGAGGTGTGGGCGGCGGACGGCGACGAGGCCAGGGCACGTGCCGCCCGGTCCGAAGCGACCGCCGTCTTCCGTGAGCTGGACTCCCGCGAGGCCCGGGAACGAGCCGACGGCGGCGGGTAGCCGGTACCCGCCGCGGAATTCCCGTCCGGCTGCTTGCAGGCGACCTGCAGAGCATTTGCAGCGGCGCCGGGGACGCTGTTCTCGTGTCGGACATCATCACGCTCTCGGACCCGCGGGTCGCCGCGGTCGCGGAGGACGAATGCGGCGAGCCGCTGGTCGACGTGCGCGGCGCCGGCGATCTGCGCCTCGATCACCTGCGCCTCGATCACCGGCAGTCCGACGACGACGGCAGCTACGCCCATCTGCGGTCGGGCGTGCTGCGGCGGCTCGTCCGGGCGCAGCGCCTGCTGCCGGCCGGTGTCCGGTTCCTGGTGGTGGAGGGGTACCGGCCGCCGGACCTCCAGCGGCGCTACTTCGAGGAGTACGCGGCGACGATGCGGCGGGCGCACCCGTACGCGACGTCCGAGCGGATCCGCGAGCTGGCGAGCGCCTACATATCCCCGCCGGAGGTGGCACCGCACGTGAGCGGCGGGGCGGTCGACCTGACGCTGTGCGACCGGGACGGCCGGGAGCTGCCGCTGGGCACGGAGGTCAACGCCACTCCGCAGGAGAGCGCGGGCGCCTGCCGCACCGAGGCCCCCGGCATAGACGCGGAGGCGCGCGCGAACCGGGAGCTGATGGCCCGGGCCCTCATGGCGAGCGGCTTCGTCAACTACCCGACGGAGTGGTGGCACTGGTCGTACGGCGACCGGTACTGGGCCCTGCTGAGCAAGGCGCCGGCCGCCCGCTACGGCCCCGTCGCCCCGCCCCGCTCGACGGCCTGACCAGCTGCGGGCAGGGCCCGGCGCGGCACGACGACACAGCTGATCGAGGGGGAAGAGAAGTGGAGTTCAGCAACGCGTCCTGTCCACCGCCGACGCGTGCGGGCGACGCCGGCATGAGCCCGGGAGAGTTCGACGCGTCGTTCACGGCCGACATGCCGCGGCTGCGCCGACGGCTCCTGGCGCCGACGGGCGACCCGCACGCCGCCGACGACCTGCTCCAGGAGACGGATCTACGGCTCTCGCGGCGGGCCCGCGCCCGGAACCTGGCACAGCGACAGCATCCGTACGCCTACACCTGTGCCGTCGCCGCCCACCTGCTCCGCGATTCCTGGACGCGCCCCTCTCGGCGCGAGCAGGCCACGGACCGGCTGCCCGAGACCGGCTGGGACGGCGGACTCGCCGTCTACGAGGCGGCCGCGGTGATCCTCGTGGACCTGGAGGGTCTCAGCCACGACACGGCGGGGCAGCGGCTCGGCGCGCACCGCGGCACCGTCCAGCGCCACCGCATGCGGGGCCTGGCCAAGATGCGCGCCGCGCTGGCCCACCGGTCCCGTGTCGCATCCCACGGGGGTGGGTGCGGCACGGGACGTCCCGCTCCGCCGTCCCCGGAGGTGCCGGTGACGTCACGACGACGAAGGAAGAGTCCTTGAAGATCACCAGCACGCGCCGCCCGACCAGCGGCGCGCTCCTGGGCGCCTCGGTGCTGGCCCTCTCCGCGTTCTTCTCCGCCCCTGCGCACGCCGCACCGGACGCCTCCTGCGGGGTCCTCGCGCCGGGCTCCTCGGCCACCGCGCAGGCCGCCGTGTCCGCGGCCTGCTCACAGATCGGCGTCTGGTACAGCTGGGGCGGCGGCCACGGCCCGACGCCGGGCGCCACCTACGGCTACTACGACGGCTCGGACCCCGACAGCGCGCACGACAACGAGCGCAAGGGCTTCGACTGCTCCGGCCTGATGCGCTACGCGTACTACCGGGCGACCGGCAAGGATCTGCTCAACGGCACGTCCGACGACCAGTTCCACAGCTCGCAGGCCTCCGCCCGCTTCTCCGCCGCCCAGGGCAGCGCCCCGCTGCTGCCGGGCGACCTGATGTTCTGGGGCGCGGGGCACATCCACCACGTCGCCATGTACCTGGGCGACGGGCAGATGGTCGAGGCGTACGAGTCGGGCACCCGCATCCGGGTCGCGCCGGTGCGCACCGGCGGCGACTACGCGGGGGCGATCCGGATCAACGGCTCCGGGACGCCGACCCCGCCGCCCGCCAACGGCGGCACCACGTTCGAGACCTGGGGCACGGCCGTGCGCACCCACTCCTCGCCGAGCGTGCGCTCCTCGGTCGTGACCACCTTCGCCGGTCCGACGCAGGTGTCGGTCCAGTGCCAGGAGCACGCGGAGACCGTGACCGCCGAGGGCTACACCAACGACGTCTGGTCCAAGCTGGCCGACGGCTCCTGGCTGACCAACATCTACATCAAGGGCCCGGCCGAGCTCCCCGGCGTTCCGGACTGCGGCGGCAGCAGCACCCCGCCGCCGACCGGCGGCAGCAGGGCGCACCAGACCTGGGGCACCGGGGTGCGCACGCACAGCGAGCCGAACGTCAACGCCGCGGTCGTGGACTACTTCGCGCAACCGACCACGGTCAACGTGGTGTGCCAGGCCCACGCCCAGGAAGTGACGGCGGAGGGCTACACCAACGACGCCTGGTCCAAGCTGACCGACGGCTCCTGGCTGACCAACATCTACATCAAGGGCCCCGCCTGGCTGTCCGACGTACCCACCTGCTGAACATCCGGTCACGACCCCACGCCCGTTCGGCTCAGGCGCGGCGCGCCTCGGCCGGGCGGGCGGGAGCTGATGGAGGATCGCGGGGGCGGCGCCTCGGGACGAGCCGCCCGGCACCGCCCACCGCGTGAAGAGGCCGCCTGTGAACCTGCTCGCCCGCCCGCCGTTCCAGTGCCTTGCCGACCAGGTCCGGCAGCGCGTCGAGGACGACATCCCCGTCGCCGCGCCGACCGCGTCATGACCGGCGGTCGGCGAGGGGACCCGCCGGGCGGCGGCCGCTACGGCGAAGCCGTCTTCCGTCCCGAACAGGCGGGCGAGGGCGAGCGCATCGACTTCGGCGCGCTCGCCTACGACGACGTCACCATGGCGCGGCTGCGGGCACTCGGGGTGGGACCGGGGTGGCACTGCCTCGACGTGGGCGCCGGCACGGGCACGGTCTCGCGCCGGCTGTTGGAGGAGGCGGGGGTGGCGAGCGTCCTCGCCGTGGACCGCGACGTACGTTTCCTCGGCGCGCGGCCGACGCCCGGGCTCGACGTGCTGGAGGCCGACATCACCGACCCGGACTCCGTTCCGGGCCCGTTCTCGCTCGTCCACGCCCGCTTCGTGCTGATGCACCTGCCCGAACATGAACGCATGGTCACGGCACTGGCCGAACTCGTCGCGCCCGGCGGTGTGCTGGTGCTCGGCGACGCGCTGGACCTGACGAGCGACCGCACGCCCGGCACGCCGTACAGCGCGGTGATGCGGGCGATGTGGCAGGGGCTGCGGGCCACCATCGGCACCGACGTCTCGTGGGTCCCGTCGTACCCGCAGCTGCTGCGGGGGGCGGGGCTCACCTCCGTCGCCGCAGAGGTCCATGTCCCGCCGCTCCTGCCGGGCAGTCCCATCAGCCGCTTCTGGGCGGACACCTGGGAGAGGAGCCGAGCGGCGATGCTCGCCACCGGACTCGTCGACGACACGGCCGTGGACGCGGCGGTCCGTTACCTGGACTCCGACGACTGCGCGGCGCTGTCGGCCGGCATGCTCACGGTCTGGGGGTGGAGGCCCGGGGAGGGCGCGCGATGACCGCCCGTCTGCCGCCGGTCGTGCCCGAGTTGCCCGGCTCCGGCAGTCGCACCGGCGGGCCTGGTGGTCCCGCGGCGCCGGGACCGCTATATGTTCCACGGTCCGAACACCGAACCACTTGAGCTTGAGCGCATCGCGACCCGGTGGCTCAGGCGCGAGGCACGGGAGAGCACCCCATGAAGATCCATCTTTCCAGCGTCTTCGTCGACGACCAGGACAGGGCCCTGCGCTTCTACACCGACGTGCTGGGCTTCGTGAAGAAGCACGACGTCCCCCTGGGCGGCGAGGACCGGTGGCTGACCGTGGTCTCGCCGGAGGATCCGGACGGCACCGAACTGCTGCTGGAGCCTTCCGGCCACCCCGCGGTGCAGCCCTACAAGAGGGCACTGGCCCAGGACGGCATTCCCGCGACCGCCTTCGCCGTGGACGACGTACGGGCGGAGTTCGACCGGTTGCGCGCGCTCGGGGTGCGCTTCACCCAGGAGCCGCTGGCGATGGGCACGGTCACCACGGCGATCCTGGACGACACCTGCGGCAACCTGATCCAGATCGTCCACAGCGAGTAGACCCGCCGGCCGGGGGCCGGGGCCCGTCGCGAGGCGGTTCAGCCGGCCTGCGGCCAGGTACGCAGCAGGCCGGCGATCCTTCCGGACGTGCAGGAGGGGTCGCGCAGCATGTCGCGCAGGGCCACCGCGTCGTCGCGCGTGGGCTTGACCGGGATACCGGACGCCTCCAGGTACATGACGCCGGTGGCGGCCGCCACGGCCATGTTCGAGCGCTCCAGCCACCTGCAGCGTCCGAGGACGTGCACCAGCGCGGCGGCGCGGGCGTAGGGCCCCTCGTAGACGGGGGTCTCCAGCAGTTCGGCTCGGTGGCAGGCGACCGCGGCCACCGGCACCCCGTAGTCGTCGGGAGCGGGATCCGCCGCGCCCGCGATCTCCGCGACCTGCAGGATCCAGGGGACGTCGATGTGCAGGTCCATTACGCGGCGTGGGCCGCCGAGGAGGGACGGTCGGCTTCCTCGGCCTCGTCGAAGACCGTCCGGTGCTCGTCCAGGAACCGCTTCGCCGCGTCGAGGCCGCGCCGGCGCATTCCCTCGACGTCCTCGCGGACCAGGGCCGCGAGGTAGTCGCCGACGCTCATGCCCCGGTCCTTGGCCCTGGCCGTCGCCAGTTCCGCGATCTCGTCGTCGACCCGCCAGCCCCTCTGCGTCTTCGCCATTCCTCGATGGTAACAGCTGGTACCACGGGAGGGCCGGGGGTCCGGCCCGCCGTACTCGACGGGGGGACGGTCAGCGCAGGGGGGCCGACTCGGCGTCGCCGGTCGCGGCCGTCGAGGGCGGGTGGTCCGCGGTGCGCGGCCGCTGCGTCAGATGGTCGGCGATGCCGGTGACCTGGAGCATGCGGAGCATGAAGTCCGGCTGGTGGTCCAGGTGCAGGCGGATTCCGGCGGGGTGGGTGCGGCGACGCAGGCCGAGCAGGGCGGACAGCCCGCTGGAGTCGAAGGCGCTCAGCTCCGCCCAGTCCAGGTGCAGGTTGCGCAGGGTCGGGCCGTGGTGCTCGGTGTGCGCGTCCAGCGTCGCGTGCACCGTGTCGGTGAACTCGCCGCTGGTGTCGTAGTCGAGGTCTCCGTGGATCGCCATGTGCAGCGTGTGCGCGTCGGCGGCGTGGACGGCCACGGAGAACTCGGTCGGCTGGTAGTGGGTCATGCGGTGATTCCTGTGCCGGGGTGCATGGGTGTCACGGGCAGGGCGTCGGCGGCCTTGTCGAGGAAGGTCAGAGCGCGGGGAAAGTCGTGCAACTGCTCGGCCAGGATGCTCAGCCCGAGGCTCAGACTACTGGCCGGGACCCGGCGGGCGGCGAGGATGTCCACGGTCCAGGCGGTGAACGTGGTGAACAGGGCGACGTCGTCGACGTAGAGGGCGGTGGCCAGGAAGTCCACGATGTGGGCGAGGTCTTCCGCGGTGCGTTCACGCTGGGCGTCGGTGTAGGAGCGCATGGCCGGCCAGCGCTCGTCCAGGGCGGTCAGGCACTGCCGGACCAGGGTGGTGCGGCTGTTCTTGATGAGGGTGTATTCCTGGTCGGCGAGGTGGGGCAGATCGTCGATCTGGTGCCGCTGGCTCGTCCGGGGGGCGGTGAGGCCCTGCGCGAGGCGGTTCGCCGCGGCGCGGGCGTCGGGGGCCCACTCGTCCGCCTGGATGAGGCGCGCGTAGCGGCCGCCCGGGCCGAAGGCGGCGCCGCCGACCATGACGGGGATGCCGAGGGACTGCACTGCGGTCACCGCCTTGTGCGCGGCGGGCAGGTGGGTGGGGATCGAGGCCGACAGCAGAACGGCGACCGGGTTGGTCTGGTGCACGTGCGCGACGAGATGCGCGGTGGGGGTGTGGGCGCCGAGGAAGTCCACCCGCCAGCCTCGCCGGGTGAGGACTTCGGCCAGCAGCCGGGCGGGAAGGAAGTGCCACTCGCCGTCCACGCATGCCACCGTGATCCGCCGCCCGCGCTCACCGGGCCCGGACACCTCGGCGTGGCGGTGGGCGAGAGCGGCGAGGACCCGGTCGGTGATCGCGCTGGCCGCGTGTTCCTCCGCCACACTGATCCGGCCCGCGGCCCATTCGACTCCCACACGGCGCTGCACTCCGGCGACGACGTCCAGCAGGAGCGTCTCCTCGTCCGCGCCGGCATCGGCCGCCTCGGACACCATCCGCACCGCCGTCGGCTCGTCCCGGCCGATCACGGCGGCCCACAGCCCATCCGACAGCCCTGCCGGCTCTGTGCCGGCTCCGGCGCCCGCCATCACTGCTCCTCCCGGCGCGGCTGCCTGTCACCGCGCCCGTCGACGATGCGCAGCGCGCCGTGGCCGCTGGCGGGGTTGGTGATCGCGAGGGTCGCCAGGTCGTCGTGCCGGCCCTCGCCCAGCCACTGCGCCACCAGCATCTGCACGCGCTCCACCACGGCGTCGGCCGGCATCCGCGCGCACTCCCGCAGCGCGGCCTGCAGCCGGGCCTCTCCGTAGAGCTGGTCGCCCAGCGGTCCGCCGCGGGCCTCGGTGATCCCGTCGGTGTACAGCAGGCACGTCTCCCCCGGCGTGAGGACGACGTCCACGCTGCGCACGGTGATGTCGGGCAGCGCACCCACCAGCGTGCCGCTGGTGGCGGCCTCCTCCACTCGCCCGTCGGCGCGGATGATCAGCGGCGGGAGATGCCCGGCGCTGGTCAGCCGCAGCTCCACCTGTCCCGCCCGGCGCCGGGCGGAGGCCAGCACCAGGGTCGCGAAGCGGGTGTTGTGGGAGTTCAGGAGTGCGTCGTTGAGGAGGGTGAGGACCTGCTGGTGGTCGCCGGACAGGGGCAGCAGGGCCTGCAGCACGGTGCGGATCTTGCCGGTCAGCACGGCGGCTTCCAGGCCCTTGCCGGCCACATCGCCCAGGACGACGAACGTCTCCTTCGAGGGGTCGGCGCCGGGGTGGACGTCGTAGAAGTCGCCGCCGACGCGTTCGTGGTCCTGTGACGCCCGGAAGGCTCCCGCGTACTCCACTCCGTGGACCCGTTCCAGCCGCGGCGGCAACAGTTCCCGCAGCAGCGTGGCCGTGATGGACGCCTGTTCCGCGTACAGGCGGGCGGCCGACAGGGCCGCACCGGCCCGCGCGGCGAACAGCCGGGCGAAGACCTCCTCGCCGTCCGTGAAGGCGCGCTGCGTGCTGGAGCGGAGCAGGATCAGCACCCCGGCAGGCACCCCGTGCCCGGGCAGCGGAGTGACGATCACCGAACCGATCGGTCCGTCGAAGCCGGGCGGCACGACCCAGTCCGGCAGGTCGTCCGGGTCGATCCACCGTGTGGGAACCGGCGGGAAACCCTGCAGGGCCTCCGCGAGTCCGGGGACCGACCCGGGGTCGATGTGCGCCGCGGTCTGGGTGACCGCGCCGCCCACCTGGGCGTATGTCAGCGAGTGGCGACGCCCCTGGGAGGGCGCCACGATGACCGCCGCGTCGGCCAGATGATCAGCGGCCATCCGCGCCGTCACCTCCGTGCACCGGTCCACGTTCAGCGACGACAGCAGCGCGCCGGAGATGTCCGCGAGCAGCGCCGCACGTTCGCGCTCGCTGCGCAGCGCCCGCTCGGCCGAGCGGAGGTCGGTGTCCTCCACCAGCCACCACACCACGTTCCCGTCCTCACCGGGTGAGGGATGCGCCTCGAACGTACGGTCCGCCACCGCGCCCGACACCACGCCCGTCGGCGCCGAGGCCGACTCCAGGCGGATGTGGGCCTGCGCGAGCCAGCGCGGCAGGCCTCCCTCTGCGAAGTCGCCGCCGGCTTCGTGGGAGAACAGGGCGCGTGCCGCGTCGTTGGCGTCGACGATGCGCCCGCGGCCGTCGACCACGACGACGGGACAGGGGGCGTCGCTCCACGCCGTGCCGACGCCACCGCCGTGCGGACGCTCGGAAATACCCGGAGAAGAAGTCACAGGCCGGGGAACGCGGAGCGCACCCCACCACCTCTCTGCCGTTCGGGAAGAATTGCCGTCCGGCAACCATCTCTCATCCGCTGGTCCCGTGCAACGCCCTACCCAAATCCACACAACTTCCCCGCGTACGCCCGGACGACGGCCCTTCCGCACCGGCCGGCGCGCCACTCGGTCGGGTCAGGACGCTGCCGCCGTCTCGGCCAGCTTCTGGAACTCGCCGAGGTCGTAGTTGGCGAGCGCGGAGTCGAGGTTGGTGAGCGCGCCGAGATGCTCGACGAACCCCTTGGGGTCGTACTCGATCTGCAGGGTCACCCGGCTCGAGGTCTCGCTCAGGCGATGGAAGGTGACCACACCCGCGTGATCGACGCCTTCCACGGTGCGCCAGGCGATGCGGTCCTGGGGGATCACTTCCGTCAGCTCGGCGACGAAGTTCTTGGTGGCGCCCGGCAGCTCCAGCTGCCAGGCGAAGCGGCGGTCGTCCAGCCTCTCGACCAGGCGTACGTGGCTCAGGAAGGACGGCCAGTGCGTCACATCGCTCCACAGTGCCCACGCGACGCCGACGGGGGCTTCGACATCGACGGTCTCCACCAGGGATGCGGACATGGGTTACCTCTCTCCCGGCCGGTTCACGGCCGACCCGACGCGTGCAGTGCGAAGCGGATACCCACGCCGAGGCGGCGCACACGGTGAGAGGGGGCGACGGCCCTTGCGGGCCCGCGGGGCAGCGCGGGCCCGCAAGGGCGGTCGGTCGCAGGCAGAGCGGGCGGCCGCAGCCTCAGGCCGCCCTTCGACGCGGAACGCCTTGATCAGGTGGCGGTCTTCGAGGACTCCGGCTCGCCGTCGCCGGCACGCAGTTGCTCGTTGATGCGCTGAGCTTCTTCGAGTTGGTCTTCGAGGATGACGATGCGGCAGGCGGCCTCGATGGGCGTGCCCTGGTCGACGAGCTCGCGGGCACGGCCTGCGACGCGCAATTGGTAGCGGGAGTAACGGCGGTGGCCGCCCTCGGAACGCAGGGGGGTGATCAGGCGGTGTTCGCCGAGGGCGCGGAGGAAGGCGGGGGTGGTGCCGAGCATCTCGGCGGCCCGGCCCATCGTGTAGGCGGGATAGTCGTCGTCGTCGATGGGGGCGACGGAACGGGTACTGCGAGGGGGCATAGACCTCTTCTTCCAAAAGACGCGTCGGGGGGCCCGGGGGGGGGGGGGCCGTACCCGACCCCGAACCCTCCCCACACCCCCCCCATCACCCCCCGCCGCCTCTCTTTTTTTCTGTTCCCCCTCGGAGGCGGGGGCCTG
>NZ_JBVJSQ010000013.1:139056-316380 GCF_055606485.1 Streptomyces sp. NPDC037083
AGACTGAGCTTTCCTGTGTGTTTTCTCTCGCGGGCCTCCTCCAGGAGAACGAGGACCCCCCCCTCCTTCAACACACCCCCCTCGGGGAAAGAGAGAAACACACTCCCCCCCCCGCCCCCCCCCCCCCCCCCCGGGCCCCGAGCCTTCAACACCATCTGCCGGCCGACTTCGCCGGTATTTTGTTCCGCGGGTTCCACCCGGTGGGGCGGGACTGCGGGGATCGCGGATGCGTGACCGGGGACCACCTTCCAATCCGGGGCCTGCGGTACCCGGGCGGACTTCTCCCTCGCCCGGGCGATCCTTGATGGCGTCTGCTCCTTACCTTGCGTTACTCGGTTGAACCACTGGATACCGCGGGTACTGCTCGCGGCCTTCGTCGGGCCGCGTCCTGCTGGACGTGCTCGTGCGGCGGTTCGTCCCGGCCGCACTCTCTTCGACTTCTGAGTACAGCAGAAACCATACCCCTGCAGTGAGGCCATGTCTACTCCCGCCACTACAGATTTTCTCCTCGGCTGCACGGGCCCACCTGCCGGGAAGTAGGCTGCACCCGGCACCGACGAGGCGGGGGACGGAGCACATGACGGCTGAGACGGCACAGCGGTGGGCATCGGCCCTCGATGCGGTGGTGGTCTACGCGCAGGGCGCGGTCTGCCGTCGCCTGGCCCGCGGCAGTGTGTCGCCGGGCGGCCGTGTCCGGGTGACGGGGCTGCCGCGCTCGCTGGATCCGGGGTCCCTGCGGGCCCGGGTCACGGGCGACGGCGCCGTGCGCGTCATCGAGGCCCGCGTGGAGGTGGAGGCCGAGCCCCTGGGCAGCGCCGCGCCCGACGCGTTGCGACACGAGGTCGAGCGGCTGCGTGACGAGTACGCGGCTGCGCAGGGACGCCGTGACCGGCAGCTGAGCCTCGTCGAGGAGGTCAGTGCGCTGCGCCCGGTTCCGCCGGCCCGCAGGCGGGACGACCCTCACCGCCGCACCCCGGTGGACGCGTGGCTGGAGCTCGCCGAGTTCGTCGACGAGCGCCTGACCGGACTGCACGCCCGCCTCGCCGAGCTGGAAGAGGAGCTGACCGGCGTCGAACACGCGCTCTCCGTCGCCGCCGACCGGCTCGCCCGCGCCTCCACCGACGCGCCCTCGGCGCACGTGGAGACCACGGTCTGCGCGGTGCTGGCCTTCGACGGCTCCGGTGACGTGGAAGTCGAGCTGGAGTACGGAGTGCCGGGCGCGGTCTGGGTGCCGGCCTACCGGCTCACCCACCGTCAGGGCGACAGCAGCGGCCGTCTCGTCCTGCGCGCCTCCGTCGCTCAGCGCACCGGCGAGGACTGGACCGGTGTGCGCATCGCCCTGGCCACCGCCGATCTGCGGCGCCGCACCGACCTGCCCAGGCTGCGCTCGATGCGCATCGGACGCCGTCAGCCCGCCCCCGTGCCTTCCGGCTGGCGTGAGCCGCCGACGGGTCTGGCCGACCTGTTCGCCGGGTACGACGGTGCGGGCCCCCACCCGGCGGGGACCGCCGCGGCCCTGTCCGTCGCGGGCGGCCCCGGGGCCGCGGCGGGCGGCTACGCGGCCGCTCCGGCGCCCGTTCCCCCGCCACCGCCGCCTCCGGCTCCCCAGGCCTACGGCGCTGCGCCCTCCACCCCGCCGGTCGGCAGCGCGTACCCGGAGGCCTTCGCCGGCGGGATGGACGACTTCGAAGGGGCGGCCCCCTCGCGACCGGGCAGCGGGCCGCGTCAGCGGGCCGCGGGCAGGGCGCCCGCCGCCCCCGCCGCCATGGCACCCGCCGCCTCGGGCTGGGCGGCGCCGCCGGCACCCTTCGCACCCGCGGCGCCCGGCTCGGCCGCGCCGCGGGCGGCGGCTCCGGCGGGTCCGCCGCAGCCGAGCGGCGCCGAGCTCGACTACACCGCTCTGGTCCTGTGCGGCCCCGACGAGCAGGGCGGTCGCCGAGGCCGGCTGTTCCCCGACGCGACCTTCGACCCGGTCGCGGCCGAATACCGTCGGCGCGCCGAGACGGTGGCCGCGCTGCCGCTGCCCGGCCACGCCGTGCGGCCCCGCGAGTCGGCCGGTTCCTTCGACCACCGCTTCGACGCCGTCGCCCGCGCGGACATCCCCTCGGACGGCGCCTGGCACTCCGTCACCGTCGGCGAGATCCCGGTGGGCCTGCGCACCGAGTACCTCTGCGTGCCGTCCGTGGAGCAGACCGCGTACGCGACGCTGGTGCTGTCCAACTCCACCGACCAGGCCCTGCTGGCCGGCCCGGTGGAGGTCACCGCGGACGAGGACTTCCTGCTGACCACCGCCCTGCCGACGCTCGCCCCCGGCGGGGTGTGCCGGGTGGGTCTCGGCCCGGCCGAAGGCATCCGGGTCACCCGCCGTACGAACGTGCACGAGTCGACCTCCGGGTTGCGCAACACCACCACCGTGCTCGACCACCGTGTCCATGTGGAGCTGTCCAACCGGCTGTCCGTCCCGGTCACCGTCGAGGTCCGCGAACGGGTTCCGGTCACGTCCGACACGGACGTCCGGATCGAGGAGCGGGCCGACTGGTCGGCGCCCCCGGAGGGCGCCGAAGCGGCGCCGCACGCCCCCGGCACCCGCATCTGGCGGGTGGACCTGCCCGCCGGCGGCACCACCGCCCTCGACGGCGGCTACGAGATCCGCATCCCGTCCGCCAAAGCCCTGGCCGGCGGCAACCGCAGGAGCTGACACACCCCATGTCCACGGCACCGCAGCCGATCCCCCTCCCCGTCACCGCCGTCACCTGCCTGGAGGACCGCGCCCATGTGGAGCGCACCGCCGTGCTCGACCTCGAGACCGGAGTCCAGCGGCTGCGCCTGGGGCCCGTCAGCGCGCTGGCCGTCGACCGCACCCTCCACGCCGAGCTGACCGCCGAGCACCAGGCGACCGTGCTCGACGTGCGGATCGTCCGCGATTGGACGCCGCGCGGGCCCCGGCCCGCCGACGACGACTCCGCCCTGCGCCACCGCGTGCACACGCTCGAACGGGAGCTGGTCGCCCTGGGCGGACGGCGCGACCGGCTGCGTGCCCGGCTCGACGTGCTCGGTCGTCTCGCCGCCGATCTCCTGCGGGAGATCGGCGAGGGCGCCGGCTCCGGGGAGACCGAGGGCCCGCGCTGGCATCGCGAACTGGACCGGGTGGACGACGAGCGCGACTCGCACGGCGAGCAACTGCGTGCCGTGGAAGCCCGGCTGGAGGACCTCACCACCGAACTCGGTGAGGCCGGGCGGGCTTTGGACCTCGCCGAGCAGGAACCCACCGAGCTGACCGGCCACATCGAACTGACCGTCGAGGCCGCGGCCGCCGGACCGGCCGGTCTGCGCCTGAGCCATCTCACTCCCTGCGCCCTGTGGCGGCCCGCCTACCGGGCCGTCCTCGACGGGGAATCCCTCACGCTGGAGACCGACGCGATGGTCTGGCAGCGCACCGGCGAGGACTGGTCCGACGTCCGGTTGACGCTGTCGACCGCGCGTTCGGCACTCGCCACCGAGCCGCCCCGGCTGGGCGAGGACCGGCTGACGCTTCAGGACCGCTCCTCCGCGGAGCGCCGCACCGTCGACGTCGAGCTGCGCGAGGAGGACGTCGCCGAACTCGGCCCGGCCCCGGTGCTCGGCCTGCCCGGAGTGGACGACGGCGGCGAGGTACGGGTGCTGAACTCCCCCGCACCGGTCTCCGTGCCCGCGGACGGCCGCGCCCACCGGGTGCCGCTCTCCGCCTTCACCGCCACCGCGCGCACCGAGTACGCCTGCGCGCCCGAGCTGTCCCCGCTGGTCACCCAGGTGGTGCGGTTCGACAACCTGTCCGGCCACGCACTGCTCGCCGGCCCCGTCGACCTCGTGCGTCACAGCGGGTTCAGCGGCCGCGGCACACTGGACTTCACCGCCCCGGGCGCCCCCGTCGAACTCGCCTACGGCAGCCGCGACGACCACCGGGTCACCCGGCACACCGAGGAGACCCGCGACACCTCCGCGATCACCCAGCGGACGGTCATCACCCGCACGGTACGGCTCCACCTGTCCCGGTTCTCCACCCCCGGCGAACACGGCGATCAGACGATCGTCCTGCGTGAACGGATCCCGGTTTCCGAGGTCTCGGCGGTACAGACGCGCCTGCGGGAGGAGGTCTGCTCCCCCGCCCCCGACACGGTCGACGCCGACGGCATCGCCCGTTGGAACCTCGCCCTCGCGCCGGGCGGCCGGCGCACGGTCACCCTCGTCTACGAGCTGTCGGCGAGCGCCAAGGTCACCGGGCTCTGAGGACCGCAGACGCGGACCGTTCCGCGGAGCCCTCGGAGGCCGTCGGTCCCGCCCTCGGTCGACGACGGCCCGCTGCGGGCGTCACACGAGCTGGTAGCCGCGCAGACCGGTGAGCAGGAGGTAGGTGTCCTGCAAGGAGCCTGAGGTGTCGCCGAGCGAGCGGTAGATGCCCCATTTCGGGCGCACCCGGTCGGCCAGGAAGGTGTCGACACCGGTCTTCGACGCGTCGACGACGGTGGCGCCGCCGCGCTTGAGGATCCAGCGGACCGAGCCCGCCGAGCCGTTGCCGACCTTGATCCGGAAGTCGACGTCGGCCCAGGTGTCGTGCAGCGGTTCCAGGTCGGTGCGGCCGACGAGGATGTCGTCCTCGAACAGCTTCAGCTCGATGGTCTGCCTGCCGTTCACGCGGCGCAGCGACTGCACGACGATCGGGGAGGTGCCCGTGCCGGGCTGCTTCATCTGCATGATGTGCGTGAAGGCGGTGGTCGCCTTCAGCGAGCTCGGGATGTACATCGAGTAGGTGACCCGCCAGGTCTGGCCCGAGGTCCATGTGAGGTGGTCGCCGCCGCTGCCGTTGCGCAGGCCGGTGACCTCCTGGCGCTGGCGGTCGGTGGAGGTGTCCCGGTCGGCCATGTGCATGTTGAAGCGCCAGTTGTTCCCGGCGGTGAGGATGTGCGGCTGACCCGAGGTGTGGGAGTCGGCGCGGTCGTCCTCGACGGTCTCGAAGGCGCCGAGGCCGTCGCGGCTCGCCGACGGCGCCCACTTCAGCTGCCAGGAGGCGGCGTCTGCGGTGCCGGGCAGGCCGGCGACCGTGGCCGCCGCTGCTCCGCCGAGTGCGGCTCCGAGCAGGGTCCTGCGGGAAGCGCTCATGGCTGACTCACCTCGTTCTGCGTGGGGGTGGAGGAGCCGCGCGACCGGATTCGTTCACGTAGGTGCATCGAGTTCATGCGGCGGATTGCGCGGCGTGGAACAGATTCCCTGCCGGACCGAGCCGGGTCAATGGTCCGGACCGATCGCGTCCGAGCCGTTTCCGGCCAATCCCCGGTTGACGCAGGGGGGTTGACGACCTCGGCGACGAGGGGCCACCTTGTTCGCACCCAGTAAGGAAACTTTCCTAACAGAAGGGTTCCACCGTGCCCCCCACACTGCGCTCTCGAACGCTGCCCCTCACCGCGGCCGCGGGTGCCGCCCTCCTCGCCACCGCCGTCCTCCCCGCGAACGCCTCCGGGCTCGCCCGGGGATCCGGGCCGGACACGGCGGGCCCCACGTCCACACGGGAGGGCTCGGTCAGCGCTGCCGACCTGCTCGCCAAGGTGACGTCGTGCTCGCAGATATCGAGCGGCAAGTACCGGACCGACGACGAGACGTCGGCCACCGTCCCGGTGTGCGGCAAGAACGGCGCCGTCTTCTGGAAGGCCGACATGGACATCGACTGCGACGGCCAGCGCACCTCGAAGTGCAGCGAGGCCACCGACCCCTGGTACCAGGACGACACCGCCTTCCACCAGTCGGACGGCAGGCCGCTGCGCGCCGACACGCTGCCCTACGTCGTCGTGCCCAGCGCCAGTTCCCTCTGGAACTACAGCTCCGCAGGCATCAAGGGCGGCGGGGTCGTCGCCGTGATCTACCAGAACAAGGTGGAGTACGCGGTCGTCGGCGACACCGGCCCCACGAAGATCATCGGCGAGGCCTCGTACGCGACGGCCAAGGCGCTCGGCATCGATCCGGACCCGGAGAGCGGCGGCACCGACTCCGGCGTCACCTACATCCTCTTCAAGAACTCCCAGGCGTCCCCCATCGAGAGCCACAGCGCCGCGGTGAGCCTCGGCGACCGGCTGGCCCAGGCGTTCGTCCGCGACAACTAGGCCCGCTCCGGCAGGGCCGGGCTCCCGGTCCTGCCCGGGACCGCGTCACCCGGTCACGGGCGCCGCTCGGCGTCGATCTCGGCGATCAGGGCCTCGATACGGGCCTTGATCTCGTCACGGATGGGACGGACGGACTCGACGCCCTTGCCCGCCGGGTCCTCCAGAGCCCAGTCGAGGTACTTCTTGCCGGGGAAGACCGGACAGGCGTCGCCGCAGCCCATGGTGATGACGTAGTCGGACGCCTGAACGGCCTCGGTGGTGAGGATCTTCGGCTCGGCGCCGGCGATGTCGACGCCGACTTCCCTCATCGCCTCGACGGCGGAGGGGTTGACCCGGTCGCCCGGGACGGAGCCGGCGGAGCGGACCTCGATCCGGTCGCCCGCGAGGTGACCGAGGAATCCGGCGGCCATCTGGGAGCGGCCCGCGTTGTGCACGCAGACGAACAACACGGAGGCGAGCGGGGTGGAGGGCATCGGTTCTTCCTTCGTCAACGGGCGGGTCCCATGCATAAGCCCGGAGTGATGTGACAGTATCAGCCCATGATGACGTCAGTCGACGCTGATCTGATCCGGGTTCTGGCCGACCCGCTCAGGCTGCGGATCGTGACCCTGCTCGCCGAAGAGACGCTGTGCACCACCCACCTGGTGGAGGAGACGGGGGCTCGTCAGACCAACCTCTCCAACCACCTCAGGGTGCTGCGCGAGGCCGGAGTCGTCGAGACGGAGCCGTGCGGCCGGTACACGTATTACAGGCTGCGCCCCGATGTCGTCGCCCGCCTCGCCGACGGGTTCGCCGGGCTGGCCGCGTCCGCTCGCGCCACCGCCGCCAACAAGAGGGCCTGCCCGTGACCCCCACCGAAGCACCCGCGACCACTGCCGAGGATCCTTCGGTCGTCGCGAAGCTGTCGACGCTCGACCGGTTCCTCGCCCTGTGGATCCTCACCGCGATGGCCGTCGGCCTCGGACTGGGCCGGCTCGTCCCCGGGCTCGACGACGCCCTGGCCGAGGTGGAGATCGCAGGCATGTCCCTGCCGATCGCCGCCGGCCTGCTGATCATGATGTACCCGGTCCTGGCCAAGGTCCGTTACGACAGGCTCGACGCCGTCACCGGCGACCGCAGGCTCATGGCCTTGTCGCTGGCCGTCAACTGGGTCGTCGGCCCGGCAGTGATGTTCGCGCTGGCCTGGATCTTCCTGCCGGACCTGCCCGAGTACCGCACCGGTCTGATCATCGTCGGCCTGGCCCGCTGCATCGCCATGGTCGTCATCTGGAACGACCTCGCCTGCGGCGACCGCGAGGCCGCCGCCGTGCTCGTGGCCCTCAACTCGGTCTTCCAGGTCCTGGCGTTCGGCCTGCTCGGCTGGTTCTATCTCGACCTGCTGCCGGCCCTCCTGGGCCTGGGGGACGGCGACCCCCTCGACGTCCCCCTGTGGAAAATCGCCCTGAACGTCGTCGTCTTCCTCGGCGTCCCGCTGCTGGCCGGCTTCGTCACCCGCCGCGTCGGCGAGCGGAGGCTGGGCCGGGAGCGGTACGAGTCCGGCCTCCTGCCGCGGATCGGCCCGTGGGCGCTGTACGGCCTGCTCTTCACGATCGTCGTCCTCTTCGCCCTCCAGGGGAGGACGATCACCTCGCAGCCGCTGGACGTGGCCCGCATCGCGCTGCCGCTGCTGGTGTACTTCGCAGTGATGTGGTTCGGCACGTTCGCCCTCGGCAAGGCCGTCGGCCTCCCCTACGACCGCACGGCGACCCTCGCGTTCACCGCCGCCGGCAACAACTTCGAGCTGGCCATCGCGGTCGCCGTCGCCACCTTCGGCGTCACCTCCGGCCAGGCCCTGTCCGGTGTCGTCGGCCCGCTCATCGAGGTCCCGGTTCTGGTGGCGCTGGTGTACGTCTCCCTGGCCTGGCGGCGGAGGTTCGCTCCCGCCCGTCAGTCCACGGCGGCATCGCAGGAAAGCTGACGCAAGGGGCCCGGTCCGTCCGGGCCGGCCACGCCGGTGCGTCAGGTCGGGCGGGACGTCAGTGGCTGCGGGGCGCGTACATGATGACCGCCATGCCCGCGAGACAGACCACCGCGCCGATCACGTCGTAGCGGTCCGGGCGGTAGCCGTCGGCGACCACGCCCCAGGCGATCGACCCGGCGACGAAGATCCCGCCGTACGCGGCGAGGATACGGCCGAAGTGATCGTCGGACTGGAAGGTGGCCACCACCCCGTACAGGCCCAGGGCGAGCACACCGGCGCCGATCCAGATCCAGCCCCTGTGCTCGCGGATGCCCTGCCACACCAGCCAGGCGCCGCCGATCTCGAACAGGGCGGCGACGACGAACAGGGACACGGAACGCGCGACGGTCATGCCGGTGAGGCTACCGGCGGCCCGTGACCGGTCAGGCATGGCCCGTCAGGCCGTCGCCGGTCAGGCGTGGCCGGTCAGGCCGTCGCCGGTCAGGCGTGGCCGGTCAGGCCGTCGCCGGTCAGGCGTGGCCGGTCAGGCCGTCGCCGAGGCCGTCGTCAGCAGCCGGCCCATCGCGGCCAGCACCGCCGGCTCGACCCGGTAGTACACCCACGTGCCGCGCCGCTCGGAGGTGAGCAGACCGGCCTCCTTGAGCTTCTTCAGGTGGTGGGAGACCGTCGGCTGGGAGACGCCGACGTCGGAGATGTCGCAGACGCACGCCTCCCCGCCCTCGTGGGAGGCGACCGCCGAGAACAGCCGCAGCCGCACCGGATCGCCGAGCGCCTTGAACATCCGCGCGGCCGTCTCGGCCTCGTCCGCGGTGAACGGGCGCTCGGTCAGCGGCGGGCAGCACGGCGCCACCGCCTCTTCAGGGGCACGGTCCAGCAGCGGCAGCGCCTTCGTATTCGACATGCATCTATGTTGACATACATCGAAGCAGACGCCCCGCCCCTCGCCAGAGCTCACCATTTCGATAAACGTCTATGTTGACGACTGTCGATACAGGTGCCATGCTGACAGGGCATAGATCGATGAACATCGAAACAAAGGGGAACCCAGTGGCTGCGTCCGCCAACAGCGTGTCCACCACCGACCGCCTGCCCGTCGTGGTCGTCGGCGCGGGGCCCGTCGGCCTGGCCGCCGCCGCCCGCCTCGTCGAGCGCGGCCTCGAGGCCCTCGTCCTCGAGGCGGGCCCGGTCGCCGGCAGCGCCGTACGCGAGTGGGCGCACGTCCGGCTGTTCTCGACGTGGGGCGAGGTCATCGACCCGGCCGCCGAGAAGCTCCTCGCCCCGACGGGCTGGGTCCGCCCCGACACCTCCGCCTACCCGACCGGCGGCGACTGGACCGAGCGCTACCTCCAGCCCCTCGCCGACGCCCTGGGAGACAGGATCCGCTTCGGCGCCACGGTGACCGGAGTCGCCCGCGCCGGCCGCGACCGCGTGGTCGACTCCGGCCGCGACGAGCAGCCGTTCACCGTGCACGTCCGGCGCGCCGACGGACGCGAGGAGCGGATCACCGCCCGAGCCGTCATCGACGCCTCCGGCACCTGGTCCGGTCCGGGCCCGATGGGCGCCGACGGTCTGCCCGCCCTCGGCGAGAAGGCGGCTGCCGACCGCGTCTCCTACCGCGTCCCCGACCTCGGCGACCCGGCCGTACGCGCCCGTTACGCGGGCAGGCGCACCGCCGTGGTCGGCTCCGGCGCCTCCGCCTTCACCGCGCTCGCGCTCCTCGCCGACCTGGCGAAGGAGGAGGACGGCACGCACGCGGTGTGGATCCTGCGACGCGGCATCGGCGCGAACACCTACGGCGGCGGGAACGCCGACCAGCTGCCCGCCCGGGGCGCGCTGGGTCTGCGGGCCAAGGCCGCCGTCGAGGCCGGCCACGCCGGGGCGGTCACGGGATTCCGCACGCGGGCCGTGGAACGCGACGGCGAGGACCGGCTCGTCCTGGTCGCGGAGGACGGCCGCCGCCTCGACCCCGTCGACGAGGCCATCGTCCTCACCGGGTTCCGCCCCGACCTGTCCTTCCTCTCCGAGCTCCGCCTCGCCCTCGACGAGCGCCTCCAGGCCCCGACGGCCCTCGCCCCGCTCATCGACCCCAACGTCCACTCCTGCGGCACCGTCTACCCGCACGGCGTGAACGAGCTCTCCCATCCCGAGCAGGGCGTCTACCTGGCTGGTATGAAGTCCTACGGCCGTGCCCCGACCTTCCTCGCCATGACCGGCTACGAGCAGGTCCGTTCCCTCACCGCCGCGATCGCGGGCGACCAGGAGGCCGCCGGGCGCGTCGAGCTCACACTCCCCGAGACGGGGGTGTGCGGCGGCGCGGGCCTGTTCGACGAGCCCGACGACACCGAGCAGTCCGGCGGCGGATGCTGCGCCGCGCCCACCGTCCGCACCGCCCTCCGGATCGGAGTCGGATCCCCCGCTGATTCCCCGGCCGTCGCCTCCGCCGGCTGCTGAACTCCTCACCCACCCCAGGAGGTTCACATGACGTCCCGCATACAGCTCGCCCTGCGCGTTCCCGACCTCGCCGCATCCGTCGCCTTCTACACGAAGCTCTTCGGCACCGCACCGGCCAAACTCCGCGACGGATACGCCAACTTCGCCGTCGCCGAGCCTCCGCTCAAGCTCGTCCTGATCGAAGGCGGCCCGGACGAGGCGACGCGCATGGACCACCTCGGGGTGGAGGTCGCGACCACCGAGGCGGTCCAGGCCGCCACCGCCCGCCTGGGCGAGGCCGGACTGACCACCGACGTGGAGAACGACGCCACCTGTTGCTACGCCCTCCAGGACAAGGTGTGGGTCCACGGCCCCGGCCGGGAACCCTGGGAGGTGTACGTCGTCAAGGCCGACGCGGACTCGCTTGCCAGGCAGCAGGGCAGCACCTGCTGCGCCGACCCGGCCGGGTCCGACACCGGCTCGAAGGACACCGCGGTCGCGGGCGGCTGCTGCGGGGTGCCCGCGTGACGACGCTCGCCTGAAGCCGGACGGCCGGCGCGCCCGGCCTCCCCCCGCCGTGGACCGGGACGGGCGGCCGGCGCGCGGTGCTCTGCTGTTTACGGGGCAATCGGACTGGGACCGACCGCACGACGAGGGAGTGTCCACGCCATGGGAACCGCCGTCCACGTCCCCCAGACCCGGGACATGATCGGAGAGGAACTCTCCGGAGACGAGGCGTTCACCGCCCTGCGCCGCTACGGCGGGCTGCGGTTGCTGACCGACTCCTTCTCCCGGTTCCGTTACGCGGACGGCTTCACCAACGCCCGCGCCCTCGCCTTCCAGGTGGTGCTCGGTCTGGTGCCCTGCACCGTGGCGCTCGTCGGCCTGGCCACCTCGGTGCACACGGAGGGGGTGGGCCGGATCATCGAGCTGACCCTCGGCCGCATCGTGCCGGGCGCCAGCGCCCACATCGTCGAGGACGCCTTCGAGGGGACCCGGCGCAACGCCCACGGCGATGTGTGGAGCACGCTCGCCCTCTGGCTCGGCCTGGCCTTCGCACTGCTGAACCTCGCCTCGGCCATGGGGCAGATCGAACGCGGCGCCAACCGCATCTACGGCATCGAGCGCGATCGGCCCTTCCCGCGCAAGTACGCCAGGGCACTGGTCCTGGCGCTCGCCGCCGGTCTGCCCCTGGTGCTGGGGTTCGTCGTGCTCGTCGCGGGCGAGGCCGTCGGCGACGCCATCGCGCAGTCCGCCGGAGGGGAGGGCGACGGACCGCGATGGTGGGGCGTCCTGGAGATCCCGGTGGGTCTCGTGCTGGCCTGGGTGGCCTCGGCCGTGATCTTCCGCTGGTCGCCCCGCCGCGTCCAGCCGGGCTACACCTGGCTGGCCTTCGGCTCCGCCGTGCACCTGCTGCTGTGGGTCGCGGCCACCTGGCTGCTCGCCCTGTACGTCGAGGAGAGCGGAGCGTTCGGCGCCCTGTACGGGCCGCTCACCGCGTTCATCGCCCTGCTGTTGTGGGCCAATCTCACGGCCGTCGCGCTCTTCCTCGGCATCGCGTTCGCCGCCCAGCTCGAAGCGGCCCGGGCCGGCATCGAGTCGGCCGTGCGCCCGGATCCGGGGCCGGGTGCGTGACGGGTCCTCGCACAGGCTCCGGTCGGTTCCCGTCACGCACCTCGCGCGCCATGCCCCGGACGTGGCAGGCGCGTCATCGGCCGGCTGCCGCCGCCGTCACCGTCGTGGGGTCCACACCGGTCAGTTCCACGATGCGGTGCGGCGGCACTCCGGCGGCCAGCGCCCGGCCGATCAGACCGTCCCGGTCGTCGGTGAAGTCGCGGTAGGCGAGGAGCTCCTCCTCCACCTGCGCGAGCGCCGCGGGCGCCATCAGGTGACGCACCCGGCTCAGCTCCTCGTCGCTCAGCGGCACCGGCAGCCGTTCCGCGCCCTCCGGGACGGCCCCCGTCTCCTCGGGCGGCAGGAGACGCAGTCGCGGGGACGTCGCCGAGCTTCCCTGAGCGTCCAGCCACGCCCGTACGGCGGGGGTCTCCATGCAGGCGAGGTCGCCGACGGCGGACGGGGCGACGCCGAGCATCGCGGTCGCGTCGTCGAGGAGGAACAAGTAGGCGTCGTCGGTCATGCGCAGCTCCTTCTCCTGGGAGTCGGCCGCGTGGGGGGCGGCCGGTCGACGTCCCCTTACCCCGCCGCAGCGGGATTACCGTCGGCCGGCCCACCCGGAGCGGCGTGAACCCCCGGGTGGTCCGGCGACGCAGGGGCTGCGGCCAGGGGCGAGGAGGACGACCCGTCGGCGGCGGTCGTGGGGCGGGAGCGGGCGGCACCCGTCCTTCCCACCGCGAGAGTAGCCCCTCCCCTGCACGCGCCCTGTCGTGTGGCGCGCGTGTCCCGGGCGTCGTCGGCGGGCCGGGGTCCCGCGCAGGTGACGTCCGCGGCGGGCAGTCGTCCCGTGCGCAGGTAGGCGTTGACCGTGCCGTCGGCGCAGTCGTTGCCGTACGCGCCGTAGAGGCCGTGCCGGTCGGAGCCGGTGACGGTGACCAGACGCGAACCGGGCCAGGCCCGGTGCATCGCGGAGGCCCCGGCATAGGTGGTGCGGGGGTCGCCCGTGGCGTTGACCATCAGCGCGGGGAAGTCGTCGCGCACGGCGGTGGGGCGTTCCCGGGGCCGGTCCCAGAAGGCGCACGGGCTGATGCCGTTCGTGAAGGGACCCATCAGCGGATGGCGCTCGCGGCTGCGCTGCACGTCCCGCCAGTAGACGTCCGGGTCGCGCGGGGCCGCCACGTCGCCGCAGAGGATCGCGGTCTGCACACTGCCGTAAGCCGATCCGCCGTCGCCGCCCTTCAGCAGGAAGCCCAGGCCTGCGGCGAAGTCGGCGTCCGGTTCGGCGTGCTCTTCCCGCGCGGCCTGCTCGAGGGTGCGGATCGAGGACGTGAACGACCGCCGTGCCTCGTCCGTGTCGTCCGAGAGGCCGTTGAAAACGACGAACGGCACGGTGTGCGCGTCCAGCCGATACGACTCCGATGTCCCGCCGCCGACCACCAGGGGTCGTTCGGCGGCGGTGCGCTGGATGCGGTCGACGGTGGCCAGGACGGCGTCACGCGTCGCGCCGAGGCCGTATTCGGCGTGGCGTTCGGCGGCCCAGGCGGCCCAGCGGCCGAACGCCTGCTCGTTGGCGGTCTCGGTGCCGACGAGCAGCCGGGGGCTGTAGCGGGCCGGGTCGATCACTCCGTCGAGGACCATGCGGTCGGTGCGCCCGGGGAACATCGTCGCGTAGACCTCGCCGAGGTAACTGCCGTACGAGTAGCCCAGATAGGAGATCCGGCGCTCACCGAGCACGGCGCGGACGACGTCCATGTCCCGGGCGGTGTTGCGGGTGGTGACGAACGGCAGCACATCGGCGTTCCTCGTGCGGCACCGGTCGGCCAGGCTCCGTACGAAGGCCGTGACGCGGTCGAAGCCGGCCCGGTCCTCGCCCGCCCAGCGGAACGGGCTGCCGGTGGGCCAGCCGCAGTCCAGCGGGGTGCTGCGGCCGACGAACCGGGGGTCCACGCCCACGATGTCGTAGCGGCCGGCCACGTCCTTCATCGCGGCGTGCACCCAGGGCGGGTCACCGATGGCCTGTCCGCCGGGGCCGCCCGTGTTGAGCAGGAGCGAGCCGATGCGGTGGGCGCTGTCGGCGGCCTTGATCCGCGAGATGGCGAGGGTGATCGTGCGGCCGCCGGGACGGGCGTAGTCGAGGGGAACGGTCACGTCGGCGCAGCGGGCTCCGGCCTTCTCCAGTTGCTTGCCGGTGCCGTCGTCGGAGCCGAGGACGCAGCTCTTCCAGACCACCTTCTGGCGGTGGTAGCGGCCGAGACCGTCGGCGGACGACGGGACGGACGCCGTGGTGGCCGGCGCCGTGGTCGTGGCGGGCGTCGTGGTCGTGGCGGGCGTCGTGGTCGTGGCCGAGGCGGCGGTGGGCAGTACGGTCAGACTCGCGGTGGCGGTCAGGGCCAGCGCGGCGGCACGCAGGCTCATGCGAACTCCTCTGCGGTGTCGGGGTTGTGGGCGCCCGGGCGGGGGTCGGGTGGGCGGTGCGCGGGTAGGGTCGCGGCTACCGGCCTTCGCACAGAGCCGTCCCGACCACTTCGCGGAAGTCCTCCTCGGCCTTCTCGGTGGACGGCACCTCGTTGAGCGCGACGGCCACGCGACGCCCGCCGGGACCCACCGCGCCCAGCGCGCGGTGACCGCCCGGCACGGTCCCCGCGTGGCCCCACCACACCCCGCCGCAGGGCAGCGGGCTGGAGATCAGGCCGAGCCCGTACCGGGCCCCCGGCCACAGGCGGTCCGGGTCGGCGGCCACCGTCCGTCGCATCTGGGCCAGTTGCGCCGGCGGCACCAGCCGACCGCCGAGGAGGGCGGCGAAGAAGCGTTGCAGGTCGGCGGGCGAGGAGACGAGGGCGCCGCCGACGCCGCCGAACGTCATGTTCCAGTCGGTGCCGTCCGAGCGGACCCCTTCCTGATCCGGTGCCTGGTAGCTGTGCGAGTGCGGGCCGTGCAGGTGGGGGTCGTCGCCGGGCCAGTACGTGTCGCGCAGCCCGAGCGGCCGGATGATCCGGCGGGTGATCTCGGACTCGGCCGGGCGACCGGTGACCTGCTGGACGATCAGGCCGGCGACGAGGTAACCGGTCGTCGCGTAGTGGAAGCGGGAGCCGGGCGGCGTGCCGGGATGCGGCAGGGTCAGAGCCCTGGCGATCAGCTCGCGCGGTGTGAAGTGGCGGTACCGCAGTCGCTCCGGCTCGCCCCACTCGGAGGAGTCGAGGTAGTCCGGCAGCCCCGCGGTGTGCTGGAGCAACTGCCGTACGGTGATCGTCCGGCCGTCGTAGCCGTTGCCGTCGATCAGCCCGGGCAGGTAGCGGTCGACGGACGCGTCGAGGTCGATCCGGTGTTCGGCGGCGAGCTGGAGGACGACCGTGGCGGTGAACGTCTTGGTGACGCTGCCGGCGCGGAGCCGGTCCCGGGCGTTCATCGGGCGGCCCGTGCCGAGATCGGCCGTTCCGGTCGCGTCACTCCAGCGGCCGCAGACCGGATCGGTGACCGCGACGGCCGCGCCCGTGAGGTCGTCGTCCTCGGTCAGGATGCGCAGCGCCCGGCTCAGGGCGCTGTGCGAGCCGCACCCCGGTAAGGCCGTGCGCGACGGTGACGGAGGCGCGGCCGGGGCGGCCCGGGCCGATGCCGGGGCCGCAGTCACGGCCGTCGCCAGCACGAACGCGGCGGCCAGGACCGTTGTCAGCGTGCGCGGATGGTTCAGAAGTCCCATGCGGTGTGACGCTATGCGGTGCGGGGCGCCGACTCACTCCGGCCGGCACCCCGCCGTCGGTGGTGCCGGCACCACCGCGGATCGTGGGGGTATCCCCCTCCCCCAGCCGGTCCGAGCGGCGGGGCGATCAGCACCGGCGCGGGTGCGCCGCCGGGAGGAGTGGTGGAGGGTGGCGTTCTGAAGCCCCATGTGTCCCGGTTGGTCTCCCCCAGGCCGGGCACTTGGCAGTGGACCGAGTCCCGGTGTCCTGGAGGTGTGGTGTGGCGGTACGACATCGTCTGATCAAAGTCAGCCCGCAGACCGTGTGGACCGTCCTCTCGGACGGCAGTCGCTATGCCGAGTGGGTGGTGGGCACCTCGAACTCCGAACCGGTGCGCGGCCAGTGGCCGCAGGTGGACTCGGCGATCGGCTACGAGGTACGCGTCGGCCCCGTTCGGCTCACCAACGAGACGGTCGTCCGGCATTGCGTGGAGGGCTCCGAGCTGGAGCTGGAAGCGCATGCGGGCGTGCTGGGAACCGCCCGGATCGCCATCGAGCTGCGCCCCTGGGGTGAGCACTGTCTGGTGATCGTCGACGAGCACCCGCTGCAGGGGGCGGGCGGGCGCCTGCACAACGTGGGCGCCGAGGCACTGATCCAGCTGCGCCATCGTGCGATGCTGGCCCGGCTTGCCCGGGTCTGCGAGGAGCAGGACCGTTCCGAGCGGACGGAAGGCCTGCGAGGCCCCAGGAGGGCGTCCCCCGGCGTCGCCGGCGGAACCGCCTGATCGCCCCGCACCCACCGTCGGACGCAGACCGCCCGGCCCCCTCCGGCATCGCCCACCGTGTTTCGCTTGAGCCGTCGCGTTCCGCCTGAGCCGTCGTGCTCCTCCGTCATACCACCCTTGAGCCGTCGCGCGCGGAAGCGATCGAGGCCTCATGGGCGCTCATCCCTCGAAGCCCTGGGCGCGCAGGATCTCGTCGATGCGGGTGCGGTGGACCTCCTCCCATGCGTCCAAAGTCTCGTCGGCCTCCCTGGCCAGCTTCGCCCGAGCGGCCGTCAGCGTGTCCTGCGTGCGGCCGGAGGGGACGATCACGATGCCTTCCTCGTCGGCGACGACCATGTCACCGGGGTTCACCGCGACGCCCGCGCACCGCACCCGGGCGTTCAGCGGCTCGACCGCCTTCTTGCTTCCGGGAATGGGAATGACCCCCCGAGCGAAAACGGGGAAGCCCATCTGCCGGACCTCACCGAGGTCGCGGATGAGTCCGTCCGCGACGATGGCGGCGACTCCTCGGCGCTGAGCGACGGCGCACACGTTGCCCCCGGCCAGGGCGTAGTCCAGGTCACCCGACTCGACGACGATGACGGCGCCCGGTTCCGCGCGGTGAATGGCCGCGTGCAGCATGAGGTTGTCGCCGGGAGGGCACCGCACCGTGAACGCCGCTCCCGCCACCCGCGGCACCGGTGACCACAACGGGCGGATGTCGATGTCCATGACCTGCACGCGACCCAGGACGTCGGCCAGAGTCGTGGTGGGGATCGCCGCGAACGCGGCACCTCCGGTGGCGTCTGTCATGTCCCTCTCCCCCTTCGTCGAACACGGTCGTGGCTGTCGCCGTGACCGTGAGGGCGCTCGTGGCACAGCATTCCAGGCTCGGGAACCGCGCGCGGTGGAGCCCGCCCCGGACCGCCCGGTCCGGGGCGGCCCGCGCGTCGGCATGGCGTGGAGCCGGAGACGGGACCGAAGGCGCGAAGGTTCGCGCAGGTGGGCTGCCCGTAGAGTGGAGTGTGCGGATTCATCCGCGTGTGAACCGGTCAGATCCACTCCGACCCACCGGAACGCCCATGCCCCGCCCGTCCGGCGCAGCGGACCAGGACGCCGACGCCCTCTTCGGGCTCGACGCCCTCGGGCCCGAGACCGGGGCCCAGAACGCGGGCCGCCCGTCCTTCCGGGACTCCGACACCGCGCGGCGTCTGCTGCCCGTGCGGGAGATCCACGCCGAGCCCGCGGCCGCCGCCTCCCCGCGCGGCCGGCAGATCATCGCCCGGTTCCCCGACGCACGGCTGATCGAGGTCGAGTCCCACTGGCGCGTCCCGGGGCTGCACGGCAACGAGGGCAACGTCGCGCGCTGGGTGCGCGTCAAGGGCGAGACGCTCGTGCTCGGCGAGCGGAAATCGCCGCGGACACGTCCCAACGGCCGGTCCGCCGACTGGATCGCACCGGGCGCCTCCAACGGCTGCGCGATGGCCTGCGCCTACTGCTACGTGCCGCGCCGCAAGGGGTACGCCAACCCCGTCACCGTGTTCACCAACATCGACCGGATCGTCGCCCACATCGGCCGGCACATCGCCCGGCAGGGCCCGAAGCCCGAGCCGAACCAGTGCGACCCCGGGGCCTGGGTGTATGACATCGGCGAGAACGGCGACTGCTCGGTGGACGCTCTGATCTGCGACAACACCGCGGACCTCGTGCACGCCTTCCGACGGTGGCCGACGGCCAAGGCGTCCTTCGCGACCAAGTTCGTCAATCCCGACCTGTTGACGCTGGACCCGCGGGGCCGGACCCGTGTCCGTTTCTCGGTCATGCCGCCGCAGGACTCCCGGCTTCTGGACCTGCGCACCTCACCGGTCCCCGAGCGGATCGCCGCCGCCGGGGACTTTCTGGACGCGGGCTACGAGGTGCACTTCAACCTCTCCCCCGTCGTGATCCGTCCCGGCTGGGAGGAGGCCTGGACGGAACTCCTCGTGCATCTGGACGACGTCCTGCCCGACCGCGTGAAGCGACAGGCCGCAGCCGAGGTGATCATGCTGACGCACAACCGGGAGCTGCACGAGGTCAACCTCGGTTGGCACCCCCTTGCCGAGGACGTCCTGTGGCGGCCGGAACTGCAGGAGGCCAAGCGCTCCGAGAACGGCGCGCTGAACGTCCGGTACGCGGCTGCCGTGAAGGCGCGGGCGGTGGAACGGCTTCGTGCGCTGGTCGCCGCCCGGGCTCCCTGGCTGCGCATCCGGTACGCGTTCTGACCTCGTCCCGGCGGCGTCGGGCCGCGCCCCACCCGAAACGAACACGGGCTCGAGTCAGCGCACCGATCACCATTCGATGCAGGGCACTCGTCATCTCGCCCTCGTGGACGCGGGTTGATCTCCCGTCGGGCTGAACACGGGCGCGGGCGCATCCGTACCCCGGGTGGACAGCCACCATGAGCCCTCCTCACGGGCTCCGCCTAGGATGATCCGGATGACGAGCACCGAGCAGCACCCCGCGTCACCGCCCGTGCGGCGGTGGCGGGCGATGCTCGTGCTCGGCCTGCTGGTCGGGCTGCTGGCCATGCACGGCCTGGCTCCCGGCGGCGGCCACGAACACTCCGGCGCGCACCGCATGACGGCCGTCGCGGTCAGCGCTCACGACGACTGTGCCGGGGACGGCGGAGACTGCGGCGGAGGCCACCTCCATCACGCCGACCCGACCTGTGCGGCGGCCTCGGTGAGCGGGGCGCCGGCGCTGCCCGCCCTCGTTCCCGACCCGGTCGCCGCCCCCGTACGGGCCGACTCCGTCCGCCCGTACGCGGCCGAAGCGCCGGACAGCGCACGGGCGCCGCCGTCCCTGGCGGAACTCCAACTCCTGCGGATCTAGACAGCACGCGGCCCACGGCGTCCGAACGAGGACGCGGTGCGCCTCGGCACGTCCACATCCCTTTGGCACCAACAGAGCACAGCAGGAGCTTCAGCATGCGCAACACCCGTACCCTGACCCGCCGCGCCGTCCTCACGGCCGTCTCCGTCACCGCCGCGCTCGTCCTCGCCGGCTGCGGCAACGACAGCGACGGCAGCGACAGCGCAAGCGCGGGAGGCGGCAACGCCTCCACGTCCCCGTCGTCGCAGTCGTCGGCGAGCGCCGACGCCGCGGCCGGCGCGCACAACGCCCAGGACGTGTCCTTCGCGCAGGGCATGATCCCGCACCACCGGCAGGCCCTGGAGATGGCGGAACTCGCCGCGGATCGCGCCGCCTCCGCCAAGGTCAAGGACCTCGCGGCGCGCGTCGAGAAGGCGCAGGACCCGGAGATCAAGACCATGAGCGGCTGGCTGACCTCGTGGGGCGAGGACGTCCCCGCATCGTCCGGCGGCATGGCCGAGTCGATGCCCGGCATGGACCACTCGGGCGGGTCCGCGATGCCCGGCATGATGGACGCCCCGGACATGGACGAACTGGAGAAGGCGTCCGGCACGGGCTTCGACACCATGTTCCTGACCATGATGATCGAGCACCACCAGGGCGCCGTCGCCATGGCCACCACGGAGAAGGCCAAGGGCGAGTACGGTCCCGCCACCTCCATGGCCGACGCCATCGTCACCGCGCAGACCGCCGAGATCGCGGAGATGAACAAGCTCCTCGGCAGGAACTGACGACGAAGGCCCCCGCGGCTCGGTGGCCGCCTCGACCGCCCGACGGCGAGGCGGCCACCTTTCGGGGGCGGGTACCCCGGCCACCCTTCGGTGCGGGTACCCCTGGCCCTGCCGCGTCCGCTTCAGGCCGCCTGGACGAGTTCGGCGCGGCCGAACAGCAGGGCGTAGCCCGAGGGGAGCCGGGCGAGGATCCGGCCGAGGAGTTCCTCGCCGGTGAGCTGGGCCACGATGCGCAGGACGGTACCGGCGTCCCAGCGGGTCGTGGCCGCCGTGCCGCCGGTGCGCGACGCCAGATCCTTGACGAACCCCCACCCGGTGAGGGGCTCGGTGGCGGGGATCTCGGAGGCGAAGGCGACGGCGGCCTCGTGCGGCAGCAGCGCCGCGAGCTCCACTCGCTCATCGCCCGTGAGCTGGCGCCCGAGGGCGGCCAGCACGGCGCGCAGGGTCTCCTCGGCCCGTGCGCGGGTGGGGTACGCGCCTTCGTACCGCACCTTTTCCAGCATCTGCTCGAACGTCATGCCGACGGCGGACGGGCACGGTTCCTGCAGCGAAATCATCGGTGACGCGGTTGCCTTTCTCGTCTGCGGTGTGGTTCACGACGTCGGCGGCCGGCAGTCGGCATCCGGCGGACAGGCGGCCGGCGGGCAAGCGGCCGGGGCCTCGTCCGGCGGCCGCCGACGTCGCTCGGTCAGGGGAAGGGGAGGGGGAAGAAGGACGGGGGGCGGGCAGCGAGGTCTGGGGGGCGCTGCCCACGGGCTGTGCGCGCCGGCGTCTAGACGCGCTGGGGATGACCGAACAGCAGGTCGTAGCCCGCCGGGAGCTGGAGCAGGATCCGGCGGGTGAGATCTTCGCCCGCCGCGTCCGCGGCGACGCTGAGCACGGCGCCCACGTCCCAGGCCGCGGTCAGTTCCGTGGCTCCCTCGATCCATGCCGCTGTCGCCCGCACGAACCGCTCGGGGGACAGCGGTTCGCGCGCCTGGAGCGGATTGAGCAGGAGGAGCGCCAGTTCCTCCGGCAGCCGCGCCGCCAGTTCGTTCCGCACGTCGCCGACGAGGTGCGCGCCCAGGAGCGCCAGCACCGTGCGGGCGGCCCGCTCGGCCTCCTCGGCCGTCTTGTACTCGCCGCGTTCCTCGACCCGGTCCAGGAACGCTTCCCATCGCATGGCCATCGCTGCTCCCTTGTGTCCAGGGCTGCGAGCGGAGGGCGGGGACGGCCGCCGGGGAGGCCGTCCCGTCTCCGGCGCGGCTGAGCAGGGTGACTCAGCCGCTGATCTCCTTGTGCGCAGAGCCGCCGCCGATGGCGACCTTGCGGGGCTTGGCGCGCTCGGCGATCGGGATGCGCAGGGTCAGCACGCCCGCGTCGTAGTCCGCCTTGATGCGCTCGGTGTCCAGGGTGTCGGCCAGCACGACCTGCCGGGAGAAGACGCCGAGCGGCCGCTCGGAGAGCTCCATCTGCACGTCGTCCGCCTTGGTGACGGGCCGTCGCTCGGCCCTGACGGTCAGCATGTTCCGCTCGACGTCGATGTCGATCGCGTCCGTGGACACACCGGGCAGGTCGAGAGCGATCACGTACTCCTCGCCCTCGCGGTAGGCGTCCATCGGCATCGCCGAGGGCCGCGACCAGGTGCCGGGCGTGTGCAGGAGCTGCTGGGTGAGTCGGTCGAGCTCACGGAACGGGTCGGTGCGCATCAACATCGTGAAACACCTCCAGTGTTCGGGTCAGGCACGTAGCTGCCAATGCGGTTCACCTGCCATCGTTGTAACATGTCATCGAAGTGATGACAAGTGGAACGTCATCGAAGCGATGACAGCGTGTTGGAGGCTCCATGACGACCGACGATCAGCCCGTCCCCCGCGCCCGCGATCTCACCCCTGCGTCCTTCCTGGCCGCGGCGGCGCTCAACACGATCCACGAGGCGCTGCGCACCGCCCGGACTTCGCCGGCCGGGGAATTCCCGGAGCCCGCCCAGGCCAGCTCGGAGCAGGCGCTCGCCGCGCTGCTGCTGCTGCGCGAAGTGCGCGATCAGCTCGCCGAGTGGGAACCGGGCCTGATCGAGGAGGCCCGGGAGGCGGGGGCCAGCTGGGCCGACCTCGCCCGCCCCCTCGGCGTCTCCAGCCGTCAGGCCGCCGAACGGCGCTACCTGCGTGTACGCCCGGGGAATCCCGGGTCGACGAGCGAACAGCGGGTGCAGGCCACCCGCGACCGCCGCGCGGCCGACCGCACCGTCACCGCCTGGGCCCGCGCCAACGCCGCGGACCTGCGCCAGCTCGCCGGCCAGATCACCGCGCTCCCCGACCTCCCCTCGGCGGCCCGCAGTCCCCTCGTCGAACTCACCGCCGCCCTCGCCGCCGACGACGCCGCCGCCCTGGTCGGCCCGCTGACCGGCACGCACACGTATCTGGCGTCGGACCACCCCGACCTCGCGGCGCGCGTCGACGACGTCGTCCGCCACGCCGACCGGCTCCGGCGCAGCAGCGGCGACCAGCGCCGAGGACCTCGCACCCCTCCCGGGCCCTGAGCACGGACGACGGCGGCGGTCGCGCCCGCCCCCGGCCGGACGACGGGGGTAACGGTTCGCTCCCGGGCGTGGCCCGGCGCGCGGGGTCGGCGGCCTCGCCTCGCGCCCGTGGCGCGCGCCCGCCGTTCGGTGGGCCCCGCCGGGCGATCGGGGAGAGGGCCCCGTACGCGGGCTCCCTGCCGTACCGGGTTCCGGGCGGGCATAACGGACACTGGACAGGAGGAGGGAGGCCGACCGTGCTGACCGTAGTCCGCGAACAACTGGGCCAGGCCCTGTTCCGCCGCGTGGCCGGACCCGACGGACCGGCGACGCGCGACCGCATCCACCGCACCCCCGGCCCGCGCTGGTTCGCACCCGACTGCCCGATCCGCACGGTCCACGGTGACGCCTCCATGTTCATCGGCGGCCTCAGCGCACTGCTGCTGCAGTCCCTCCACCCGCTGGCCATGGCCGCGGTGGCGGGACACTCCGGCTACCGCGGCGACCCGTGGGGCCGGCTCCAGCGCACCAGCACCTTCCTGGCCGTGACCACCTACGGCACCGCCGCGGACGCCCAGCGGGCGGTCGACCACGTCCGTGGCATTCACCAGCGCATCCGCGGGACGACGGCCGACGGCGTGCCGTACCACGCGGCCGATCCGCACCTGCTCGGCTGGGTGCACGTGGCCGAGACCGACAGCTTCCTGCGCGCCCACGCACGCTACGGAGCCCGCCCGCTGGAAGCCGACGGCTACGACGCCTACGTCGCCGACACCGCGCGGGTCGCCGAGGCGCTGGGGGTGATCGACCCGCCCCGGGACCGCCGTGAGCTGTCCGAGCGACTGGCCGCCTACCGGCCCGAACTCAGGGCCACGACCGAGGCCCGGGCCACCGCCCGCTTCCTCCTCTTCCGGCCCCCGCTGCCTCTTGTCGTACGGCCCTTCTACGGCGGGCTGGCCGCGAACGCCGTGGCGCTGCTCCCGCCGTGGGCCAGTCGCATGCTGTGGATGCCCCGCGTCCGGGTCGTCGAAGACCTGGCCGTACGCCCCACGGGACAGGCCCTGACCCGCACCATCCGCTGGGCCATGACCCCGGCACGGCCCTCCCCGCCGATGTGAGCACCCGTCGGCGCAGGCCACGGGGACGGTCCCCTCGAGGACAGCCGGGCTGCGGCTCAGGAGAGGCCGGGGTCGGCCGTCCTGAGGACCTCGCCGAGGGGACGCCGGGGCAGCGGCCTCACACACGACGGACGGCCGAGGCGGAAGATCGTCTGCGGGAAGGCGCCGCCGCTGAGGGTCTGCCGGATCGTCGCCCTCAGGGACGGGACCTCGAGCGGCTGGGTGTGGAAGGCCGCCATCACCCCGTGGTCCGCCGCTTCGAGCAGGATCCGCTGGAGTGCCTCGCCGGCCCGCAGCCAGGCCGTCGGGTCGTCGCGGTCCGTACTGAGGATCGCGATCGCTCCGGTGCGCGAGGTCCGCCGCCGCGGGGGTGCGGAGGCCGGCCGGGACAGGCCCGCGTAGTCCCGGCCCGCGAGGTTCGTGCCGTCCGGGTCCGTCATGTCGGCGTCGACGGGGATCCCGTCGCGCCGTGGCTCGCCGGGCCACCGGGTCCAGCGCCTCAACTCGTCCGCGTACTCCGGACTGGACCTCTGCGCCTCCTCGGCCGTCCGGACCAGCCCGGCCAGATGCCGTCGGCCCGCCCGGTCGACGACGAAGTCCAGCATGGCGCCCGCACCGCGTGCGTGTGCGTGCAGGGCGTCGACGAGCGACGACGGCAGCGGCTCGGCCAGGAAGGGCCCGCGGACCGTGTGGCGGCGCCGCAGGGCGCCGAACAGGCGCTCGCCCTCAGGTGTGGGGGGACGGTAGGCGCCCCACACCACCCTGGCCAGGAACGCCGGGTCCGCCGGGCGCGGGAAGTACTCCACTTCCGGGTTGAATCCCAGATGGCGCACGGCGAGCCGGATGTTGAAGAGAGCGGCCCCACAGCTGATGACCAGCTCCCGGCCGGACGGGTCGGCGAGCGGCAGTCTCCGGCCGCCGTCCGCGTGCACCTCGATGCCCCTGTCGTCGTCCTCGGCGACGAAGATCCAGGGCTGGGTGTTGTACGGAGACGAAGCGGTGACGGCGGCCCGGACCAGGTAGGCGGATGCGTGGCGGGGGTCTGCGCGGACGTCGGACATGATCAGGACCACCCTTGCTCGAGACCTGCGGGCGCTGTCAGTCGTGCGGGACCAGCGCCACCGGCCACTGCACGTGGTGCAGCAGCGCGTGGGCCACCGGACCGGTGTGCGGGCCCACCGCGGCACGCCGTCGGCGACGGCCCACCACCAGCAGTCCGGCCCCGCCCGCCGCGCGCCCGAGGACATGGGCGGCGCGGCCCTCGTGGAGGTTCTCCCGGACGAACACGCCGGGGTACTTCGCGCGCCACGGTTCGAGCAGCCGGATCAGCTCGCGCTCCGCCTCCTCCCGGAACCGGGTGCGCTCCTCGATCCCCGGCACGCCCCGGGTGAGCGGCACGTGCCAGGCGTGCACGACCCGCAGCGGCGCCCTGCGCATTTCGGCCGCGCGGAACGCGAAGTCCAGGACGTCGTCGCTGTGCCCGCCGGTGTCCACGGCCACGGCGACGTCACGGCGGGGGGAATCGGCCGGCGCCTTTCCCGAACCGTCCGGCAGGCGTTCGTCCGCCGCCGTGTCGCCCGCCCGGACGAGGACGACCGGCCGGTCAGCATGAGCGACGACGGCCATGGCGACCGACCCCGCCAGGAGCCCGCCGACACCGCCCATCCCCTGACTCCCGATGACCAGCAGTTCCGCGTTCTCCGCCTCGGCGAGGAGCGCGGGCCCCGGCTGCTCGCGCACCTGTTCGGCCGCGATGTGCAGCCTCGGATACCGCTCGTTCAGGGTTTCGAGGGCGCCGTGCAGCACCCTCCGCGAACGGTCCTGCGGCGCCCGGATCTCTGGCAGGTCCGCGTCGGTGTCGTCGTCGGGAAGGCCCTCCCAGGCATGCACCAGACGCAGCGGCAGTCCACGGCGCAGGGCCTCCCTGGCCGCCCAGTCGGATGCGGCGAGGCTCTCCTTCGAACCGTCCAGGCCGGCCACGACAGGCCTCGTCATGACCGTCATGACCGTCACCTCCCTCGTCCTTCCGCCGGAGTCCGGCGCGGGTTCCCCTCCACGGTCGCATCGGCCGTCGGGCCGTTGCAGGGGCGGATCGGCCCCCGGCGGGGACGTTCGGCCCATGCGGTGCGCCCGCACCCGCCGGAAGCTGAAAGCCGGGACCCCACGAGGGGGTTCGCGACCTCGGACCGTCACGAAAGCGAGGCTCAGCCATGAAGCCCACGAGGACAGGCGCTCTCATGGTCGGCGACGTCGTCACCGCGCGGTGCGACACGCCGTTCAAGGAAGTGGTGCGTCTCCTCGGGGAGCACCGCATCAGCGGGCTCCCGGTGATCGACGAGGACCACAGGGTCGTCGGTGTGATCTCCGAGACCGACCTCGTGCTGCGGCAGGCGGACGAGCCGGATTCCGCCGGCGTCCTGACCCGGTGCCGGCGTCTGCTCAGCCGTCCCGCCCGGCGCGCCGCGGCCAGGAACCGTGCCAGGACGGCCGGCGGTGTGATGTCGACGCCCGCCGTCACCGTGCGCGCGGAGGCCACGGTCACCGAGGCCGCCCGGATCATGACGGAGCACCGTGTCGAGCGGCTGCCCGTGGTGGACGAACAGGGCGCGCTCGTCGGCATCGTCACCCGCCGGGATCTGCTCCAGGTCTTCCTGCGCACCGACGACGAGATCCGGCGGGACGTGCAACAGGAGGTCATCCTCAACACGCTCTGGCTCCCTCCGCACACCGTCGAGGCGGCCGTGCAGGACGGCGTGGTCACGCTCACCGGTCAGCTGGAACGACGCAGCGAGATCTCCGTCGCCGTCGCTGCGACGCGGCGGCTGGACGGCGTCGTCGACGTCGTCGACCACCTCTCCTACCGCATCGACGACAAGCCCCCGCAGCCCCTCGGCACGGCCGTGCACGGCGTCTCCGACGACTGGCTGCGCAAGCTCTGAGACGGCGCTCCGCTACCTTCCGGACCGCATCACCCAGCGGCAGCGCCTGTCCGACCTGGCGAAGGCCGGTGCGCTGACCGCCGAGGACCTGAAGAGCATCCCGGCGGTCACCGTGCACGGCGCCACCGCCTTGTCCGAGGCCGCCCGCATCATGGCCAGGCACGACGGAAGACCGAAGGCAGACGGCAGACGGCACGACGTGTGCGCGGCCGGCGAGTTGTCCACCGGCCGCGCACACCTGATGCGGCCCGGCGCGCCCTGTCTCTGCCGCGCCGCACCCGGATGGTCCCGGCCCCCGTCAACTCCCCCCCCCCGGGGGCCCGGACCGTGTGGGTCGACCGGGCCGCTGACGGACCCGACCGGCCGTGGCCGCCACCGGCTCCTCGCCGCCGCTGTGCCTTCGGCGAGGGCCGGCCTGCTCGACCGCGTCAGTCGTGCGGCACCACGGCCACCGGCGCGGAGGCGTGGTGCAGCACCCCGTGCGTCACCGGTCCGATGCGGCCGCCGACCAAGGCGTGGTTCTTCTTCCGACCGACGACGACCAGCGCCGCGTCCCGCGAGGCATGCACGAGATGACGGCCCGCACCGCCGACGACGGCCTGCGCCCGCACCTCCACGCCGGGAAACTTGTCCTTCCACGGGCGCAGGACCTCGCTCAGGCCGTGCCGTGTCTCCTCCGCCAACTCCGCGTCGAGCCCCGCGTCCAGGGAGGCGCCGTAGCCGTACACCGTCGCCGGGTTCCAGCCGTGGACGACCCGCAGCACGGCCGCGCGCCGCCGGGCGGCCTCGAAGGCGAACTCCACGACGGCGTCGCCCGGTTCCTCCAGATCCAGGCCCAGCACCACGTCGCGGTATGGCGTCGTGGTCGACGCGGCGCCCGCGGGGTCGGGCAGATGCTCGTCCTCGGCGAGCGCACCGGCCCGCACCAGGACGACGGGCCGCTCGGCGCGCGCCACGACGGCGAGCGCCACGGAGCCGACCAGGAAGCCGGCCACCGTGCCGAGGCCCCGGGACCCGAGAACCAGCAGCTCGGTGTCCTCCACCGCCGCCAACAGGGCCGGTACCGCGTCCGTCCGGGCCTGCCGCGTGGTGACCCGCAGGCCGGGGTGACGTTCCTGAAGCCGTCCTTCGGTGTCGTGCAGGAGGTGAGCCGCCCACTCCTGCTGCGCTTCGATCGCGCCCGGCGCCGGAGCCCCCAGGAAGGGGGTGTACCGAGCGCCCAGCGGAGTCCCGGCGTGCAGGAGACGCAGGGGGACCTCTCGTTGGGCTGCTTCGCGTGCGGCCCAGTCGGCGGCGGCCAGGCTTTCGGGCGAGCCGTCGAGACCGACGGTGATGGCGGGCATGTGCGGACCTCCTTCAGGGATGCACCGTCAGTCTCCGAGCCGGCCGCCGGGCCGGAGGAGGGGCCGGAGGTCCCTGCCCGGCGCCGATCGGCCCTCGGAGCACGGCCGCGCGGGCGTGCTCGGCGGCATGGGCCGGGGTCGAGTCCCCGGCCCGTGAAGGCAAGGTGGGTCGAACACGTCAGCAGTGCACCGACGTGCGGCCTCCGTGCGGACCGGCCGGTGCGGCGCCGGCTGCTGCGCCCCGGGAGCCCGACGGCGCAGCAGCCGGACGGCCAGGCCGTCGAGGGCCGCAGTGAGGACACAGGTCAGACCTACGGCCAGAACGAGCAGCACCGCGAACCGTTCCCAGAACTCCGGTGTGAGACTGGTACCCACTGTCCTCGCCCTCCCTGGTCGGCGTCGTTCTCCTCAGCTCCCAGCCAACTCCACGACAGGGCGCGGCGCATGAGCCGAGCGGGCCGCTTCGGGGTCCGGGCCGCCCCTTGCGGCGCGGGGCTCCTCGATGGACCGGCGGTGCCGGGAACCGGGGCCGTTCGGCCCTGGCGGCCGTGGTGTTGCGGTGGTGTGCTGGACGCGGCGGGAAGGACCCGACACCGACGCGGGGAAGCGGTGACAGAGGCCGTGCACCGCGTGATCAGGATCCGCGAGTAGCGGGTGGCGTCCTTCCCGCCCCACGGCGCCCTTCCCAGTCCCTTCACGCGTCGCTTCCGCCGCGGACGTCCGTGCCCCGCGTCCCTACCGCTTCTGCGCCGGCACCCGCCACACCAGTACCGTGCCGCCGCCCTCGGGCGCCCCCAGTTCCAGTGCGCCGCCCAGCTGTTCGGCGCGCTCGGCCATGTTGCGCAGCCCGCTGCGGCGGCCTTCGGCGGGGATGCCCACGCCGTTGTCCGTGACCGACAGCCGTACCTCGCGCCCGTCCGTGGCCAGGAGTACGTCGACGCGGCCGGCGTGGGCGTGCCGGGCGACGTTGGTCAGGGCCTCGGAGAGCACGGCCATCATGTGGTCGGCGATCTCCTTCGGCACGTCGGTGTCCAGCAGGCCTTCCATCCGGACGCTGGGGGCGAAGCCGAGGACCGGCGCGGCCTCCCCGACCACCCGCACCGCCCGGGCCCGCAGGCCGGCCTCCCCCGCGCCCTCGCGGGTCCGCAGGCCGAAGATCGTCGACCGGATGATCTTGATGGTCTCGTCCAGGTCGTCCACCGCGCGCACCACGCGCTCGGCGGCCTCCTCGTGCTCGATGAACCGGCCGGCGCTCTGCAGCGTCATGCCGGTGGCGAACAGCCGCTGGATCGCCAGGTCGTGCAGGTCGCGTGCGATGCGGTCGCGGTCCTTGAGCACCGCGACCTCCTCCGCGTCCTGTCGTCGTTCCGCCAGCTCCATCGCGATGGCGGCCTGTGCGGCGAACGACTTCAGCGGCTCGATCTCCGTCACCGAGAACTCCTGCTGACCGGTCTTTCGCGCCACCAGGACCACGCCGCGCGGGCCCGCCTCGCCGGTGCCGATGGGGACGGCCACGGCGGGACCGAGTCCGTCGAACCGCGGAGGCTCGGCGGCGATGCGCCCGTCACGGCCGACGTCCGCGCTGGAGACCGGGGAGGCGCCGGAGAAGGCCAGCCCCATCAGGCTGCTGTCCATCGGCAGGACGAGGCCCTTGTGCGCCTGTGCGTCCATTCCGACGGCGATCTCCACGGCGAGTGTCCCGGTGTCCTCCATGGGGACCGCGACCGCCGCCAGAGCCGATCCGGTGATCTCGCCGGCGCGCTCGGCGATCAGGGCGAGGACCTCGGTGCGGTCACCGCCGGACATCAGGCTGTGGGTGATCTCCGCGGTCGCCCGCAGCCAGCGTTCCCGCAGCCGGGACTCCTCGTACAGCCGGGCGTTGTCGATGGCGACGCCGGCCGCCACGGCCAGGGTCAGCGTGACCGAGACGTCCTCCTCGTCGAACTGGCCGCCGCCCCGCTTCTCGGTCAGGTACAGGTTGCCGAAGACCTGGTCGCGCACCCGGATCGGGACCCCGAGGAAGCTGTTCATCGGCGGGTGGTGCTCCGGGAAGCCGTACGAGGCCGGGTGTTCGGAGATCTTGGCGAGCCGCAGTGGCTCGGGGTGGCGGATCAGCTCCCCCAGGATGCCGTGGCCCTCGGGATAGGGGCCGATGCGCGCGATCTGCTCGTCGCTGACGCCGACCGTGTGGAAGGCCGACAGCCGCCTGCCGTCCGGGCCGATCACGCCCAGCGCCGCGTACTCCGCGTCGACCAGCGCCGCGGCGGCCTCCACGATGCTGTGCAGGGCCTGCTCGAGATCCAGCTCCCTGCCGACCGACAGCACCGCCTCGAGCAGGCTGTGCACGCGGTCGCGGGTGCCGCGGGCAGCGTCCAGTCGCGCCTGCAGCTCCTCCAGCAGCTCGTCCAGCCTCAGCTGCGGCAGCCGCACGCGGGCCTCCTCGGGGGTCTCCACCGGTGCTCCTTCAGATCCCGTCGACGCACGGACGCCCAACGGTCCGGTCACCTGTCACGGTAGTGGTCGGCCGCGGGGTGCGGTAGCGAATCACCGGCACTCCGCCTCGCCTCTGCGACACCGTCGGCAGTGGGTCTGACCTGGACCGCTGCCGACGGTGTCGCATCCCCCGACGGACCGCCCGGGACGTCACCGTGCGCCCTGCTCGCACCCGCCTGGGCCGACCGGCCCATGGGAGGGGACCGACAGCACCTGCCCCGGCGGCCCGCGCGGTCGGAGCCTGGAGACGTAGCCGGCCCGATGCCCACCGGAGGAGACCGCAGTCATGGTCCGTTACGTGTACGACTTCACAGAAGGCGGCCGTGACCTTGCCGACCTGCTCGGCGGCAAGGGCGCCAACCTGGCCGAGATGACCCGGCTGGGCCTGCCGGTCCCGCCGGGGTTCACCGTGACCACCGAGGCCTGCCGGGCCTTCCTGACCGGCGGCGCCGAGCCGCGCACCCTGGCCGGCGAGATCTCCGACCACCTCACCGTTCTCGAGGAGCCCGCGGGACGGCGGCTGGGCCAGGCCGACGACCCACTGCTGCTGTCCGTGCGCTCCGGCGCGCGCTTCTCCATGCCCGGCATGATGGAGACGATCCTCGACATCGGCCTGAGCGACGCATCGGTGCTCGGCCTGGCGAAGGTCTCCGGGAACGAACGCTTCGCCTGGGACTCCTACCGCCGCCTGGTGCAGATGTTCGGCAGCACCGTCATGGGCGTCGACGCTTCGCTGTTCGAGAACGCCCTGGCCGCTCTCAAGCGCTCGCGCGGGGCCGTGAACGACCTCGGGCTGGACGCGGCGGACCTGGCCGAGCTCGTCTCGGCGTACAAGGAGCTGATCCGCCAGGAGACCGGCGAGGACTTCCCGCAGTCCCCCGCCGAGCAGCTGCGCCGGGCCGTCCTCGCCGTCTTCGAGTCCTGGAACGGCGAGCGCGCCCGGCTGTACCGGCGCCGTGAGCACATCCCGGACGACCTGGGCACCGCCGTGAACGTGCAGACCATGGTCTTCGGCAACCTCGGATCCGACTCCGGCAGCGGCGTCGCCTTCACCCGCGACCCGGCCACCGGCCGGCCCGGACTGTACGGCGACTACCTGGCGAACGCGCAGGGCGAGGACGTCGTCGCGGGCATCCGCAACACCGTCCCGCTGACCGCGCTGCGGGACCTGGACCCCGTCTCCTACGACCAACTGCGCGGGTACATGCGGGTGCTGGAGACCCACTACCGGGATCTGTGCGACATCGAGTTCACCATCGAGCGCGGCCGGCTGTGGATGCTGCAGACCCGGGTGGGCAAGCGCACCGCCGCGGCCGCGTTCACCATCGCGGCGGAGCTGGTCGACGAGGAGCTGATCACCCCTGACGAGGGCCTGGCCCGGGTCGGCGGCGACGGCCTGGCCCGGCTGATGTTCCCCCGCTTCGACACCTCGGCCGTCGGAGAGGCGCTCGCGCACGGACTGCCCGCCTCTCCGGGTGCGGCCGTGGGCGCGGCGGTGTTCGACTCGGCCGAGGCGGTGCGCCGGGCCGCCGCGGGCGAGAAGGTCGTCCTCGTGCGGCAGGAGACCACCCCCGACGACCTGCCGGGGATGATCGCCGCGCAGGCGGTGCTGACCAGCCGCGGCGGCAAGACAAGTCATGCGGCCGTGGTCGCCCGGGGCATGGGCACGGTGTGCGTGTGCGGTGCCGAGGAACTCGCCGTCGACACCGCGGCACGGCGCTTCACCGTCGGCGGCACCGTCGTCGAGGAGGGCACGGTCGTCTCCGTCGACGGCTCCGAGGGCGCCGTGTACCTGGGCGCCGCTCCGCTCGTCGACTCCGCGGTGATGCGGTACTTCGAGACCGGCGAGCAGCCCGACGCGCTGGTCGAGGCCGTGGCCCGCGCCATGCGACGGGCCGACGCCGTCCGGCGGCTGGAGGTGCGGGCGAACGCCGACACACCAAAGGACGCCGCCCGCGCCCGGCGGTTCGGCGCGCAGGGCGTCGGGCTGTGCCGTACCGAGCACATGTTCCTCGGCGAGCGCCGCAAGCTGGTCGAGGCGATGATCCTGGCCCGCGACGACGGCGAGCGCGAGAAGGCCCTGGGCGCGCTGCTGCCCCTGCAGCGGCAGGACTTCATCGGCATCCTGGAGGCGATGGACGACCTGCCGGTCACCATCCGGCTCATCGACCCGCCCCTGCACGAGTTCCTCCCCGACCGCACCGACCTGGCCGTGCGCATCGCCACCGCCGAGGCACGGGGCGATGTGCCGCACCCGCGCGACACCGAGCTGCTCGGCGCCGTCGACCGCATGCACGAGGAGAACCCGATGCTCGGCCTGCGCGGCGTCCGCCTGGGTCTGGTCGTCCCGGGGCTGGTCGCCATGCAGGTTCGGGCGATCGCCGAGGCGGTCGTGGAACGGACGCGGGCCGGGGGCTCCCCCCAGGCGGAGATCATGGTGCCGCTGGTCGGCGCCGTCGAGGAACTGCGCATCGAGCGGGCCGAGGTGGAACGCGTCCTGGCCGAGGTCTCCACGGAATCCGGCGTTCCGGTGCACTGCCCGGTCGGCACGATGATCGAGCTGCCCCGGGCCGCGCTCACCGCCGGCCGGATCGCCGAGGAGGCGGAGTTCTTCTCCTTCGGCACCAACGATCTCACCCAGACCACCTGGGGCTTCTCCCGCGACGACGTCGAGGCGGCCTTCTTCTCCGCCTACCTCGACAAAGGCATCTTCGCCGCCTCCCCCTTCGAGACCCTCGACCGCGACGGTGTCGGCCGGCTGGTGCGGATCGCGGTCGACGAGGGCCGCGCCGCGCGCCCCGACCTGAAGATCGGCGTCTGCGGCGAGCACGGCGGGGACCCGGACTCCGTCCACTTCTTCCACGCCGCGGGACTGGACTACGTCTCCTGCTCGCCGTTCCGCGTCCCGGTCGCGCGGCTGGAAGCCGGACGGGCCGCGCTCTCCGAGTCCCCGACGAGCGACAGCAGGTGACAAGGAGGTGGGTCGCATGGCCCGCATCGTCGGTGAGGTGATGACCTGTGAGGTCGTCGAGGCCCACCGGGAGACGCCCTTCAAGGACGTCGTACGGCTGCTGGACCGGCATCGCATCAGCGGGCTGCCCGTGGTGGACGAGGACGACAAGGTCGTCGGAGTGATCTCGGAGACCGATCTGATCCGCCGCCAGGCGGCCCGGTCCCCCGACTGCCGTGCGGCCACCGCCCAGGAGCTGATGTCCACGCCCGCCGTCACCGTGCACCCGGAGCAGCGGATCGCGGACGCCGCGCGCGTGATGGAGCGGCACGGCGTCGAACGCCTCCCGGTCGTGGACGAGGAGGACCGGCTGATCGGCATCGCCACCCGGCGCGACCTGCTGCGCGTCTTCCTGCGCACGGACGACGAGATCCGCCGGGAGGTCCACGACGAGGTGCTGCCCCGTGCGCTGGGCCGGCCGGACCACGGGGTGACCGTCTCGGTCCGCGACGGCATGGCCCAGCTGGAGGGCTCCCTGGAGCACGGCGAGGACCTTCCGCTCGTGATCCGGCTGACCTATCGGGTGGACGGTGTGGTCGGCGTGGTCAACAGGCTGACGGTCCGCATCGATTCAGGGCCGGTCGGCCCCGTGAAGGGACCGAAGGGACCTGGGGCGGAACACCGCTGACAGGACAAGCTGCTGGTGCAGGCGGCCGGGACCGGCAACTCCGGACACCGCCCCTCGCACCCGCCACCGTTCACCGCTCCCTCCACGCGTCACCGCTCCTTCCCGTACGGCCGCTCCTTCCGCACCGCCGCTCCTTCCGTGCCGCCGACCGTGCGGCGCCGCCCTCTCACCGACGGAGGCTCACCCCCATGACCCGCCACGAGGACCGCAGCGCGACCAGCGACCCCGCCGCCGCGCCGTCCGACATCGCCATCGCGGTGGACCGCCTGGTGACCAACGGGCTCAAGGCACTCGCCGACTACGAGGCGCTCGATCAGGAGCAGGTCGACCACATCGTGAAGAAGGCCTCGGTCGCCGCCCTGGACCAGCACACCGAGCTCGCACGGTTCGCGGTGGAGGAGACCGGTCGCGGCGTCCTCGAGGACAAGGCGGCCAAGAACATGTTCGCCTGCGAATACGTCACGCACAGCATGGGCCCGATGAAGACCGTCGGCGTCATCGCCCGCGACGACATCGACGACATGACCGAGGTGGCCGAGCCGGTCGGCGTGGTGTGCGCGGTCACCCCCGTCACCAACCCGACCTCCACCACCGTCTTCAAGGCGCTGATGGCGCTGAAGACCCGCAACCCGGTCGTGTTCGCGTTCCACCCCTCCGCCCAGCGCTGCAGCGCGCAGGCCGCCCGCATCGTGCGCGACGCCGCGGTCGCGGCGGGTGCGCCGGAGCACTGCGTGCAGTGGATCGAGACCCCGTCCGTCGAGGCCACCGGCGCGCTCATGCGCCACCCGGGCGTCTCGCTGATCCTCGCCACCGGCGGCAACGCCATGGTCAAGGCCGCCTACTCGGCCGGCAAGCCCGCCCTGGGCGTGGGCGCCGGCAACGTCCCCGCCTACGTCCACCGCAGCGCCGACGTACGCCGGGCCGTCAACGACCTGGTCCTGTCCAAGTCGTTCGACAACGGCATGATCTGCGCCTCCGAGCAGGCCGTGATCCTGGACGAGGAGATCTACGACGCGGTCCTCGCCGAATTCCGCACCCTGCACGCCCACCTGGCGACCGCGGAGGAGAAGGCGAAGCTGGAGACGTTCCTGTTCCCCGCCGGCGCCGCGGGCGCGGGCTGCGAGCCCAAGGTGAACGCCGCGGCCGTCGGGCAGAGCCCGGCGTGGATCGCGGAGCAGGCGGGCTTCACCGTACCCGCCGGCACGTCCCTCATCCTGGTCGAGGCCGACCTGGTCGGCCCGCAGGAGCCGTTGACCCGCGAGAAGCTCTGCCCGGTGCTCGCCGTCCTGCGGGCCGGCTCGCAGCAGCAGGGCTTCGACCTGGCCGCCGACATGGTCGCCTTCCACGGACAGGGCCACAGCGCCGTCATCCACACCGGGGACACGGAGCTCGCGGAGGCGTACGGCCGGCGCATCAAGGCCGTACGGATCCTCGTGAACGCCCCGTCCTCGCAGGGCGCCATCGGCGGCATCTACAACAGCCTGCTGCCGTCGCTGACGCTGGGCTGCGGCTCCTGGGGCAGCACGTCGGTGTCCAACAACGTGTCCGCGGCCCAGCTGCTGAACGTCAAGCGCGTCTCGGCGCGCCGCAACAACCTGCAGTGGTTCAAGGTGCCCCCGAAGATCTACTTCGAGCCGCAGTCCATCCGCTACCTCACCTCGATGCCGGACGTCCACCGCGTCACCGTCGTCACCGACGCGACGATGACCCGCCTCGGCCTGGTCGACCGGGTCGAGCGCGTGCTGCGGCGACGCCGGGAGCCGGTCACCATCCAGGTCATCGACAACGTCGAACCCGAGCCGAGCATCGACTCCGTGCGGCGCGGCGCCCGCCTCATGGGCGACTTCCGCCCCGACACCATCATCGCCCTCGGCGGCGGCTCCCCCATGGACGCGGCCAAGGTGATGTGGCTCCTGTACGAGCAGCAGGCCGAGGGCAAGGACGTCGACTTCGCCGACATGCGGCACAAGTTCTCCGACATCCGCAAGCGCGCCTTCCGCTTCCCCGTGCTCGGCAGGCTCGCCCGCCTGGTGTGCGTGCCCACGACCTCAGGCACCGGCGCCGAGGTGACCCCGTTCGCCGTCATCTCCGACCCGGCGACCGGCAAGAAGTACCCGCTGGCCGACTACGCGCTGACCCCGAGCGTGGCCATCGTCGATCCGCTGCTGGCCACCGGGCTGCCCCGAGCACTGGCCGCCGACAGCGGTTTCGACGCCCTCACCCACGCCATCGAGGCGTATGTGTCCGTCTACGCCAACGACTTCACCGACGGCCTCGCCCTGCACGCGATCCGGCTGGTCTTCGAGAACATCGAGCCGGCGGTCGGCGACCGTGCGGCCCGGCCCGAGGCGCGGGAGAAGATGCACAACGCCGGCACCATCGCCGGCATGGCGTTCGGCAACGCCTTCCTCGGCATCGTCCACGCCATGTCCCACACCCTCGGGGCCACGTTCCACATCGCGCACGGCCGCACCAACGCCGTCCTGCTGCCGCACGTCATCCGCTACAACGGCACCGTCCCCACGAAGCTCACCGGCTGGCCCAAGTACGAGAGCTACCGCGCCCCCGAACGCTTCCAGGACATCGCGCGCACCCTCGGTCTGCCCGCCGGCACCCCGGCGGAGGGCGTCGAGTCGCTCGCGGCGGCGGTGGAACGGCTGCGGGACGCGGTGGGCATAGAGCCGACCTTCCAGGCCCTCGGCGTCGACGAGCGCGCCTTCCTCGACGCCCTGCCCCAGCAGGCCCTCAACGCCTACGACGACCAGTGCGCGCCCGCCAACCCGCGGATGCCGATGCTCGACGACATGCGGGAGCTCATGCGCGCCGCCTACTACGGCCACGCCGGGAGCACCGGCAGCGCCGCTCCGTCGAACTGAGCACCAGGGCCTCCCCGCCCTGCTCTCCGCTTCCCGCCCCCTCCCTCTCCCCTTCTTCCCTTTGTCTGCCTTTCAGGAGGTTGTTCCATGCTGTCCGCGGAATCCGCCGCCCTCGTCCGGGCCACCCTGCCCGCCGTGGCCGGAGCGCTCGACGAGATCACCGCCCGCTTCTACGCCACGATGTTCCGCGACCGGCCGGAACTGCTCGACGGGATGTTCAACCGCGGCAACCAGGCCAGCGGCGCCCAGCGCCGAGCGCTGGCCGGCTCCATCGCCGGGTTCGCCGCGACGCTGCTGGAGAACCCCGAGGCCCGGCCGGACGCGCTGCTGTCCCGGATCGCCCACAAGCACGCGGCCGTCGGCGTCACCGACGATCAGTACACGATCGTCCACAAGTACCTGTTCGGCGCGATAGCGGAGGTTCTCGGCGACGCGGTCACCCCGGAGGTGGCGGCTGCCTGGGACGAGGTCTACTGGCTGATGGCCGGCGCGCTGATCAGCCGGGAGACCCTCCTTTACCAGGACGCGGGCGTCCAGCCGGGCGGGATCTGGCGGCCCTGGACGGTCGTCGAACGCCGCACCGAGACCCCAGACGTCGTGTCCTTCCTGCTCCGCCCCGCGGACGGCGGGCGCGCACCGCGTGCCCGCGCGGGCCAGTACGTGAGCGTCCGCGTGCGCCTGGCCGACGGCGTGCGTCAACTGCGCCAGTACAGCCTGTCCTCGGACCCGGGCGGCGACCTGCGACGGATCACCGTGAAGCGGGTCAGGGGCGACGGCGCCGGGCCCGACGGCGAGGTCTCCGCCCTGCTGCACGACCACGTCCGCGAGGGGGACGAGCTGCTGCTGTCCGCGCCGTTCGGGGACGTCTTCCTCGACGACCCGGTGGACGCCACCTCCCCCGTCGTGCTGGTCTCGGCCGGCATCGGATGCACCCCCATGACCGGCATCCTGGCCCACCTGGCGGCCCTCCGCTCGATCCGCCCGGTCCTGGTGCTGCACGCCGACCGCTCCCCCGCCGACCACGCCCTGCGCGCCGAGACGCACGAGCTGGTCGGACGGCTGCCGGGCGCGAGGGCCGTGTTCTGGTACGAGCGCCCCGGGCCGGAGGAGCCCGACGCCCGCACCGGCCTGATGGACCTCGGGGGAACGGAACTCCCCGACGACGCCACGGTGTTCCTGTGCGGCCCGCTGCCCTTCATGCGAGCGGCGCGCGCACAGCTGCTCGACGCCGGGGTGCCCGCCCGGCGCATCCGCTACGAGGTCTTCGGACCCGACCTGTGGCTGCCCGAGACCGCGGCCTGAACCCCCTCGCCTTTTCCGGCGCCCCCGAGGAAGGACCTTCGATGACCACCGACGACACCCAGGACACTCCCCCGGTCCGGCTGCGCTGCGACGGCGCCGTGGACGCGGAGACCCTGGCCTACGCCCGCACGAAGATCGACGCCGTCGTGCGCAGGCCGGGCCTGCCCACCGTCACCGGCGAGGTGCACATCGTGCGAGCGGCCGCCCACCACGCCGGCCACCCGTGGTCGGCCACGGCCGATCTGCGCGTCGGCGGCCGTGAGGTGGTCGCGCTGGCCGAGGAGGCGACGGCCACGGAGACGGTCGACCGGCTCCAGGACCGGCTGCGCCGCCAGACCGACAGGGCGGCCCGGGCCGGGCAGGACGGCCGGCGGACCACGGCCCCGCCGTGGCGCGGCGGAAGCGGGCAGGCGCAGGCGCACCCCGCCGCAGGACCCCGATCCCGGTAGAGCGACGAGCACGAGGAGTTGTGCGATGGCGAAGGCATATCTGGTGGGCAGCGGAATCGCGGCACTGGCCGCGGCGACGTTCCTGATCCGCGACGGCGGCTTCGAGGGGTCCGACATCCACCTCTTCGAGGAACAGCGCACCCTCGGCGGCAGCCTGGACGCGGGCGGCACGCCGGACGCCGGCTACACCATGCGGGGCGGACGCATGCTCGAGGCCGAGTTCCGCTGCACCTACGACCTGCTGTCCGGCATCCCCACCCTCGACGACCCGGCCGTCTCCGTGACCGAGGAGATCCTGGCCGGACACGAGGCCTTCGCCTGGGACGACATCGCCCGGCTCGTCGACGGGGACGGCAGGATCGTCGACACGGCCTCGATGGGCTTCTCCGAACGCGACCGGCTCGAACTGGTCCGCTGCCTGGCCACCCCCGAGGGGCACCTGGACGGCAGGCGCATCACCGACTGCTTCGGCGAGCACTTCTTCACCACGGCCTTCTGGTTCATGTGGTGCACCACGTTCGCCTTCCAGCCCTGGCACAGCGCGATCGAGTTCCGCCGCTACCTGCGGCGCTTCATCCACCTGTTCCCCGAGTTCGCCTCCATGTCGGGCATCCACCGGACCCGCTACAACCAGTACGACTCGATCGTCCGGCCCCTGGTCGCCTGGCTGCGCCGGCACGGCGTCACCGTGCACACCGGCTGCCGCGTGACCGACCTCGGCTTCGCCCCGGGCATCGGCAGCGGCACGGTCGAGACCCTCTACCTCAGCCGGCACGGCCGGGACGAGAAGGTCGCCGTCGCGCCCGAGGACCTGGTCCTCGTCACCAACGGTTCCATGACCGACGCCTCCAGCCTCGGCTCGCACACCTCCGCGCCTGCGCCGGCCCCGCAGCGCTCGGACGCCTGGCTGCTGTGGCACCGGCTGGCCCGCGGCCGCGAGGACTTCGGCGACCCGGGGGTCTTCGACAAGCACGTCAAGGAGTCCCGCTGGGAGTCGTTCACGGTCACCACGAAGGACCCCGTCTTTCTGAAGGCGCTGGAGGAGTTCAGCGGCCGCCCGGCCGGCAAGGGCGGCCTGATGACCTTCACCGCGTCCAACTGGCTGCTCACCATCGTCGCCAACCGCCAGCCCGTCTACCGCGACCAGCCCGAGGACGTCGGGGTCTGGTGGGGCTACGGGCTGTTCCCGGGCCGGGCGGGCAACCAGACGCCCAAGCCGATGACCCTGTGCACGGGCCGCGAGATCCTCGAAGAGGTCCTGCACCACCTCCCCTTCGACGAGGAGACGGTCGCCCGGACCCTGGAGAGCTCCACCGTGGTGCCGTGCGTGATGCCGTACATCACCAGCCAGTTCCTGGCCCGCCGCCGCGACGACCGGCCCCGTGTGGTCCCGGCGGGGTCGGTGAACCTCGCCTTCATCGGGCAGTTCGCCGAGGTGCCGGACGACGTCGTCTTCACCGTCGAGTACTCCGTGCGCACCGCCTGGACGGCGGTGGCGCAGCTCCTCGGGCTCGACAAGCGGCCGCCGGAGGTCTACAAGGGCCACCACGACCCCCACGTCCTGGCAGCCGCGCTGGAGACCATGCACCGTCGGCAGGGCACCGCGCCGGTGGGCCGTCCGGCCCATGACGAGGGACCATCGGCACCTGTGGGAACGGCGTGACCCGAGGGACAGTGAAGACAGGAGCGGCACCGATCCCCCCGCGGTGTCGCTCCGTCGCGGACGGGCCCGTGTCCGTCCGCAGACGCACCAAGTGGCATGCGGAACGGCCCTTCGTCGAAGGGCCGTTCCGCAGTGACAGGAGGAAAGTCCCGCCCTTGAGGACGTGGTGACGGGACGTCAGGACGGAAGGTGCACGCCGTACAGAGTGCGCCCACCGACGAGTTCGCGTCCGGTGACCAGCTCGGGGTCGATGCGCACGAAGACCTCCTGCGGCGCCGGCGCCCAGGAGCGCGGCCCGGTCCTCAGCAGCCGCGCGTGCTCGACGGGGTCGGTCACGAGGGCGGCCGCTCCCATGACCACGACGCTCCAGCCGGAGTGGGCGGCGGTGTCCACCTCGTCGGCCTCGAAGGCGACCACGGCCCCGTCGATCGCGCTCACCAGTTCCGAGGAGGCCGAGGTGCGCACGAGCACCGCGCTGTCGTGGTCGAGGAGGAAGTTGACCGGCAGGACGGCGGGCAACGCCTGTCGTGTGTACACGATGCGCCCCACGGGCGCCCGGACCAGCAGGCCCAGGCACTCCTGCCGGTCGAGTTCGCGGAATCCGTCGTTGGCGTACATGTGCTGTCTCGTCTCTCACCTGGCGAAGCGGGGGGCATGGGTCGGTCCTCGGGCGGCGAGGGCCGCCGAGCCAGGGACCACGAGTCCTGGCTGCCCGAGAAAAGATCCTGTTCAAGCCACGATGCGGCGTCCCGTGACGGAATACGGATCGATGCGCACCCACAGGTCGCGTCGGCCGCCGGCCCATGGCGCGCTGCGCACCTGCCGTGCGAGCCGGTGCTCCTCGCCGACGTCCGTCACCGTGCGCGCGTATCCGCGCGCCAGCACGCTCCAGCCCTGGCTGAAGGCGTCGTCGATGCGGTCGATCTCGAAGGCGACCAGGCAGCCGGACGCGAGCGAGGGCGTCGCGCCGCGGGCGGTCCTGAAGACGATCGTGTCGTCGACGACGCTGTAGTTGACGGGGACGATCAACGGCCCGAGCGCGGTGGGCACCGCGAGCCGTCCGACGCCGTGCGTCGACAGCAGCTCGGTGCACTCGGCCCTGCTCAGCTCGGTGAACTCGGGTGCCCGCCCGGCCCGTTCGCGACCGGGCGGCAGCTCGGTGTCGCCCCCGGTCAGCGCCGAGACGGTGGTCTGCAGTACGGCCGCCAGCGCGAGCAGTGCGCCGCGGCCGGGCGCGGCCTCGGGGTGCTGCTCCAGGTGTGACACATAGCTGGGGGCCATGCCCGCTCGGGCGGCCGTCTCCTCCCGGGTCAGCCCGAGTTGAACGCGGCGTGCGGCGAGCCGGCGCCCCAGGTCGCCCGAGGGCGGGCCTTCCGCCACGTTCGCCTGTCTCTGTTCGGCCATGGCCCCTCACGTCCTTCGTCGTTCATGTCGCCAGCAGGGCGACCTCGTCGTGCGACGGCCCGCCGAGCACCACCTTGAGGGCGCCGGTGTCGGCGGCGCGGGCGAAGACGTCGTACGCCTCCTCCATGCGCTCCAGCGGGAAGGTGTGGGTGACCAGCTGCCCGGTGGGCAGTCGGCCGGCGGCGGCCATGCGCAGCAGGGTGGGCGTGGAGTGGGTGTCCACCAGGCCGGTGGTGATGGTCACGTTCTTGATCCACAGGTCTTCGAGGTGCAGCGTCGCGGGCTTGCCGTGGACGCCGATGTTGGCCACGCGGCCGCCGGGGCGCACCATGCGCGTGCACAGCTCGAAGCTCTCCGGCACGCCGACCGCCTCGATGACCACGTCCGCGCCGAGACCGTCGGTGAGATCGGCGATCAGAGCCTCGGGGTCCTCGCGGGCGTCGGCCACGGCGTCGGCTCCGAGCCGCTTGGCGGCTTCCAGTCGGGACGCCGCCAGGTCGACGGCGATGATCCGCTCCGGCGAGAACAGGCGCGCCGTGGCGATGGCCGCGAGCCCGATGGGGCCGGCCCCGACGACGGCGACGGTGTCGCCCGGACGTACGTGCCCGTTGAGGACGCCCACCTCGTAGGAGGTCGGGAAGATGTCCGCCAGCAGGACGGCGTCCTTGCTCTCGATCGCGCCGGGCAGGGCGTGCACGGACAGGTCGGCGTAGGGAACGCGGACGTAGTCGGCCTGGGTGCCGTCGATCAGATGGCCGAGGATCCAGCCTCCGCCGCCGCGGCACTGGCCGTAGCTGCTCTCGCGGCAGTAGCGGCAGCGTCCGCAGGCGCTGATGCAGGAGACCAGCACCCGGTCGCCCGGGCGTACGGTCCGCACGTCGCTGCCGACCTCGACGATCTCGCCGACGGCCTCGTGCCCCAGGACCGTGCCCGGGCGCACCTCGGGGACGTCGCCCTTGAGAATGTGCAGGTCCGTGCCGCAGATCGTGACGGCGTCGACCCTCACGACGGCGTCGGTGGGCTCTTTGAGAGCCGGGTCCGGGACGTCCTCCCAGGCGGACTGCCCGGGGCCGTGGAAGACGAAGCCTTTCATGATGTTCCTCCCCATCCTTTCGGGTACCGGGAGTGCCCCACACATCCAGCTTGTCCGCTTGTCGTCCGCTCCGCTTGGGCCGTCCGGCCCCAACGCCGTCCGGACGGTCCCCGCCGCCGGTGCGGTGGTGCACGCGGGATGCGCACGGGTGCCGGGCGGCCCGCCCGAACAGGGACCGAACGGCCCTTTCGGGCACCCGGGCGACCCCGGTTTTCTTTCCTCATGGCCGCAGACCACGCGCAGTCCACGCCGTACCGCACCCACCGCACGGCGGGGGGCACGGTCGTCACGGCGCTGCAGGGGGAGATCGACCTCCTGGCGAGGCACGGTCTCGCGGCGCACCTGGACGCGCTGACCGCCGGTCCGCGTCCCGACCTGGTCATCGATCTGCGGGACGTGTCCTTCATCGACTGCGCCGGACTGGGCGTGCTCTGCCGGGCGCGCAGGCGCGCGCGGGCCGCGCACGGCCGGCTGCGGCTGGTCACGGACAGCGCGCTGTTCCTGCGGATGCTCCGTGGCACGGGCCTGGCCGGCGTCTTCGACCTGCACGCCCGATGGCCCGAGGACCTCGCCGGGGCGTCGGTACGTCGATCGCGGTCTGCCGCCGATCCCGGCCCGGGGTGCTGAACGGCCCTTTCCGGCCGCGGAGTCGGGGCCCGTGCGGCCCTGCGGCGGCGGCTGGACGGCCCATGCCGCGGCCGCGTCCCGGCTGCCACCGTCGGAAGGGTCACGGCGACGACGTGGAGGTGCGGACCGATGCCCGGTGGCGTGTACGCGAAGAAGTGGTGGTGGCGGTGGCGCGACAACCCGCTGCGGCGACGCGACGACGTCGTCGAGGCGTGGATCGTGCTCGCCGTGTGGGCGGTCGTCGTCGTGGGCGGCACCGCAGCCGGGCTGGTGACCGCGCATGCGGCCGACGAGGTGTTCGCGGGGCAGCGGGCCGAGCGGCAGTCCGTCCGGGCCGTGCTCCTGGACGACGTCCCGCACAGCGCCACCGCGATCGGTGGAACCTCGGACCGGCGGTCGTCCACTGTGCGCTGGACGGCGGCAGACGGCTCGACCCGCACCGGACGGACCCTGGTGGACGCCGGCCTGAGGGCCGGAGCCGCGGTCGTCGTCTGGCAGGACGGCCACGGCCGGCTCACCACCGCGCCGCCGACCTCCACCGAGGCCGCGATCGAGTCGGGCGTTCTGGGCGCCGCGGCCGCGGCCGGTCTCGCCGGCCTGGTGTTCGGCGCCGGAGCGGTCGCACGGTGGCGGCTCGACCGGCGCCGCGTCGACGAGTGGGGCAGGGAATGGGACCAGGTGGGGCCGCGGTGGGGCCACAAGACCGGCTGAAGGCCTCACGAACCCGATCCGGGCCCCAGACGCCAGGCTCCGGGCTCCGGGCTCCGGGCTCCGGGCCGCGGAAGGGCTCCGGGTTGAAGCAACGGCCTGGAGCCCTTCCGCGCACCCTGGGCGCCCTTGGCGCGGGTAGGGCCTCGTCCCCCGGTTCATCCCCGGGGGACGAGGCCCGACCCGAACAGGCCGGAAGCCTCCTCTGCTCCCTTCCTCGCCTTCTTCCTACACGTGCGCGAGGGCATCGGCGACGGAGCCCGCCCAGGTCTCGATCACTCCGAAGTCCCGGAAGTCGCCGCCCTTGCCGGAGCGGAGGATCATCCCCGCGATCCGCCCCTTGGCGCCTTCCTCCAGGCGTCCTCCGAACGTGACGTGGCCTTGGACGTCCAGCCGGTTCATGGCCCGCTGCACGCCCCGCACGGGCGGGATGTCCCGCTCGGAGGCGGAGGCGTCGAGCGGCCCGCTGCTGAAGAACCACACCGGGCGCTCCGCGAGCACGGCGCGGTGCCGGCGGACGAACCGCCGCGCGTCCTTGTGCCAGCGCCCCGCGTAGAGGCCGCCGCCGACCACGACGGCGTCGTACCGTGCCACGTCCGTCACGGACCGGGCCGGACGCGCCTCGACGGTCAGGCCGCTCTTGCGCAGCACGTCGGCCACGGCTTCGGCGATCTCCGCCGTGGATCCGTTGGTCGTTCCGTAGGTGACCAACACGGTGTCGGTCATGGGGGTTCGCCTCCTCTCACAGCCGGCGCAGCCAGTCGTCGGCCACGCCGTGCACCGCCCGCGCCTGTTCCTCGGCGCGCAGGTGGGCGTCGTCCAGCCGGTAAGTGAGCTTGCCGACCACGTCGACCACGCCGTCGATCCTGCGGGTCATGGCCACGGCGATCTCGGTGTCGCTCTTGCGTTCCATGTGTCCGGTGAGCGTGACCACGCCCTCGGTCACGGAGACCTCAACGCCGCGCGGCGGCAGCCACAGGGCGCGCACCAGGACTTCCTGGATCACCTCGTCGCGGATCTCCTGGTCCGGCCGCAGGAAGACCTGGAGGAGGTCGCGGCGGGTGACGATCCCGACGAGCCGGTCCTCCTCGTCGAGGACGGGCAGCCGTTCCACGTGGCGCCGGGCCATGATGCGGGCGGCCTGCGCGATGGTGTCGTCGGCGTGCACGGTGACGGGCGGCCGGGTCATCAGCTCACCGGCGGTGCGGGCCGTGCCCTTCGCGGTCTGCCGTTTGGCGCCGGGCGTCAGACCGGCGATCCTCGCGGGCTTCCTGGACCCGTACGGGTCGGGGGCGGTCGCCTGGTGCATCATCAGGTCCGTCTCGGACAGGACGCCGACGACCCTGTCGTCCTCGTCCACCACCGGCAGTCCGCTGATGCGGTGGGTCGCCAGCAGCCGGGCCACCTCCTTGAACGGTGTGCCCTGCCCGGCGCGGACGACGTCCGCGGTCATCACGGAGCCGACCTTGTCGTGCCTCATGGCCGTTCCCTCCTCAGCGCAGCCGGCGCAGATACGGGTCCTGGGGGCGGCGAGGCAGCAGGCGTATCCGCGCGTCGAGCACGGTGACGCCGCCCGGCGTCGCCAGGACGGGGTTGAAGTCGGCCTCGGCGAGCTGCGGCAGGTCCGCCGCCATCCGGGACAGCCGCAGCAGCAGCCGTTCCAGTTCCCCGAGGTCGACGGGGGTGGTTCCGTTCGCGCCCAGCAGCAGCGGAGCGCACCTCGGCGAGGTGATCAGCTCGTGGACGTCGCGGTCGGTGAGTGGGGCCAGGCGTGCTGCGTGATCGGCCAGCACTTCGGTGGCCGTGCCGCCGAGCCCGAACAGGACGAGCGGACCGAAGACCTCGTCCTGGACGACGCCCGCGAACAGCTCGGTGCCGCGGGCGGCCAGGGGTTGCAGGACCACGCCGGTCATGAGCCCCGCGAAGCGGGACTCCAGGTCGCGGAAGGCGGCCCGCACCTGGGCGTCGCCCCGCAGGTCGAGATGGACGGCGCGCTGCTGGGACTTGTGCAGCAGTCCCGGCCAGTGGGCCTTCATGACCACCCGGCCGTCGAAGCCGCGCATCCGGTCGGCGGCGAGCACGGCGTCGTCCTCGGTCTCCGCCCACGCCCAGGGGATCTGCGGGATGCCGTAGCAGGCCAGCAGGTCGGCGCAGGTCCGCGGGTCGAGCCAGCCGCCGTCGGGGAACACGGCCAGGTGGCCGGCCACGACGGTGCGCGCCCGCTCGGTCTCGACGTCGTCGAGACCCGGGACGACGCCGGCGGGCCGGGCGAGCCAGGCCGCGCGCTCGGCGGCGTGCGCCAACGCGCGGGCCGCCGCCTGCGGTTCGGCGTACGAGGGAACCGTGCCGCCGTCCGCGGCGGGCAGCAGCCGCACGGACCCGTCCTGCTCCGGACGTACGGCGATCACGGGCCGCGCCCGCCGGCCGGGGGCCGCGGTCACGGCCCGCACCAGGTCGTCGCCGGTGGCCGTGGCGACCGCCGTCGGCACGAGGGCCACGACGACGGCGTCGACGCCCGGGCACCGGGTCAGGCGGTCGACGCACTCCGTGAGCTGTTCCTCGGACACGGCCGCGGTGGCGTCGACCGGGTTGCCGACGGCGGCGCCCTCCGGCAGCACGCCGAGCAGTTCGTCGATCGTCGTGGGGGTGAACGGGGGAAGGGCCAGTCCCGCCTCCGCGCAGGCGTCGGCGGCCAGCACACCGGCTCCGCCCGCGTTGGTGACGATCGCGACGCGCCTGCCCTCCGGCAGTGGCTGGGAGTGCAACAGGGCCGCTGTTTCGAGAAGCTCGCCGACCGACCGGGTCGCGGTGATGCCGGCCTGGGTGAACAGCGCGCCGCGGGTCATGGTGGGGGTGGCGGCGGCCGCGGTGTGCGAGGCGGCCGCCCTGCGTCCCGCCTGCGTGCGTCCGGCGTCGACGGTGAGCACGGGGATGCGGCGGGTCACCCGCCGGGCGGTGCGGGAGAAGGCGCGCGGGTTGCCGAAGGACTCCAGGTGCAGCAGTGCGAGGTCGGTGCGGCCGTCGCTCTCCCACCACTGGAGCATGTCGTTGCCGCTGACGTCGTACTTGTCGCCGAGGGAGACGAACGAGGAGACCCCGACGCCCAGCCGGGACAACCCGTCGAGCAGGGCGATGCCGACCCCGCCGGACTGTACGGCGACTCCGGCCGTCCCGGGGCGGGGGTGATCCGCGGCGAAGGTCGCGTCGAGGTTCAGCTCCGGCTCGGTGTTGCTCACTCCGAGGCAGTTGGGGCCGACGAGGCGCATGCCGTAGGCGCGGCACGTGGTCAGCAGGGCCTGCGCCTGGGTGTGGTCGAGGCCGGCGGTGACGACGACGAGGGCGCGCACCCCCGCCCTGCCGCACTCGTCGGCGACGGCCGCGACGGCGGCGGCAGGCACGGCCACGATCGCCAGGTCGGGCCTCTTCGGCAGCGCCGCCACCGAGGGGAAGGACGGCACGCCGAGCACCGAGGCGGCACGGGGGTTCACGGCGAAGAGGCGGCGGGTGAAGCCGCCCGAGTGCAGATGGTGCAGTACGGCCCGGCCCACCGATCCCGGGGTGCGTCCGGCGCCCACCACGGCGACCACCGACGGCCGCAGCAGCGGCAGCAGGCTGGCCACGTCGGCGGCGCGGCCCCGGGCCTCGACGGCCGACAGGTAGGTGTCGTCCTGGTCGAGGTGGACGGTGCAGCGCACCTCGGGCCCCTCGAAGCGGCGTGAGGTGCGCAGGCCGAGGTCGGCGAAGAGGCGGAGCACCTCGTGGTTCTCGCTGGGCGCGTCGGCGGTGAAGGTGGTGATGCCCTCCGCGCGCGCGGCCGAGACCAGGTGCTCGACGAGCAAGGTGCCCACGCCCCGGTGGTGCAGGCCGTCGGCCACCGCGATGGAGATCTCCGCACGGTCCGTCCCCCCGGCGTTCTTCTCCCCGCCGTTCCCGTCCCCGTCGCGGCCGCCCCTGGCGCCGGCGGCCTCGTCGCGGCCGTTCGCCTTCCCGCCGGTGTCGTACTCGGCGAGGCCGATCACCCGGCCGTCCACCTCGGCCAGCAGGGCCCGGTAGCCGGGGCGCGGCGGGGCACAGGCCCGGTCGGCCGCCATGGCGGCCGAGCGCCGGCTCACCGCGAAGAAGCGCAGACGGAGGTTGTCCGGCGACATCTCCTCGTAGAAGCCCTCCAGCTGTTCACGGTCACCCGGCCGCACGGGGCGTATGCACACGGTGGTGCCGTCCGCGAGCAGCGCGTGGACCGTGGGCCGGTCGAGCAGGTCGTCCGTCATCGCAGGTCTCCTCCATCGCTTTCGCTCCTTCGATCGTCCGACGCGGCGGCGGAGCGGCCCATGGGCTGTCCGGGGCCGCCCAGGGGCCGGTCGGCCCACCCGCCGCCGCCGACCGGCCCCGCTGCACGCTCAGGCGTCCCAGGTCCAGTCGGCGACCTCGGGCAGGTCCGTTCCGTGCTCGCGGATCCACGCCTGATGGCGGGTGCGGGCGTCGGCCATCTGCCCGCGCACGGCTGCGGCCCGCACGGCGAGGCCGGGCACGCGGTCGATGACGTCCATGACGAGCCGGTAGCGGTCGAGGTCGTTGCGGACGACCATGTCGAACGGCGTGGTCGTGGTGCCGGACTCCTTGTAGCCGCGCACATGCAGGTTCCGGTGGCCGGTGCGCCGGTAGGCGAGCCGGTGGATCAGCCAGGGGTAGCCGTGGTAGGCGAAGACGACCGGCTTGTCGGTCGTGAACAGCCCGTCGTACTCGAAGTCGCTCATGCCGTGCGGGTGTTCCTCGCGTGGCATGAGGCGGGTCATGTCGACCACGTTGACCACGCGGACGGCGAGGTCGGGCAGGTGCCGGCGCAGCAGTTGCGCGGCGGCCAGCACCTCCTGGGTGGGCACGTCGCCGGCGCAGGCCAGGACGACGTCGGGCTCGCCGCCGTTCTCCGTGCCGGCCCACTCCCAGATGCCGGCGCCGCGTGCGCAGTGGGCCCGGGCCTGTTCCAGGGACAGCCAGTCGAAGCAGGGCTGCTTCCCGGCCACGACGACATTGACGCAGTGCCGGCTGCGCAGTGCGTGGTCCGCCACCGACAGCAGGGTGTTGGCGTCCGGCGGGAGATAGACGCGCACGACGTCCGGGCTCTTGTTCAGAACGTGGTCGACGAAGCCGGGGTCCTGGTGGGAGAAGCCGTTGTGGTCCTGACGCCACACGTGCGAGGTCAGCAGGTAGTTGAGGGAGGCGATGGGCGGCCGCCACGTCAACGCCCGTGACGTCTTGAGCCACTTGATGTGCTGGTTGACCATCGAGTCGACGATGTGGACGAACGCCTCGTAGCAGGAGAACAGTCCGTGACGTCCCGTCAGGAGATAGCCCTCCAGCCAGCCCTGGCAGGTGTGCTCCGACAGGATCTCCATCACCCGGCCGTGATGCTCCAGGTGTTCGTCGACCGGAAGGTACTCGGCCTGCCAGGCCTTGCCGCTGACGTCGTAGACCGCCTGGAGGCGGTTGGACGCGGTCTCGTCCGGGCCGACGACGCGGAAGTCGCGGCGGGCGCCGGTGTCCTTCATCACGCGGGCCAGGAGGTCGCCGAGGACGCGGGTGGGCTCGTGCAGCGTCGTGCCGGGTTTGTCGACCGGCACGGCGAACTCGTCCAGGGACGCGACGGGCAGGTCGCGCACGAGCAGTCCGCCGTTGGCGTGCGGGCCGGAGCCGAGCCGCCTGGCCCCGTCGGGGACGCAGGCGAGGACGTCGTCCGCGGGGCGGCCGTCGGGTCCGAAGAGTTCCCGCGGCCGGTACGAGCGCAGCCAGGCCTCCAGCCGGCGCAGGTGGGCGGGGTTCTCACGGACGCCGGCCAGCGGGACCTGGTGGGCTCGCCAGGTGCCCTCGACGGGCTCTCCGTCCACCTCGGCGGGACCGGTCCAGCCCTTCGGGGTGCGCAGCACGATCACCGGCCAGTGCACACGCTCGCTGACGCCGTCCTCGCGTGCGGACTGCTGCATCACGGCGATGCGGTCCAGCGCGTCGTCCATCGCCGCCGCCATGGCCCGGTGCACCTGGAGCGGGTCGTCGCCGCTCACGTGGATCGGCTCGTGGCCGTACCCCCGCAGCAGCTCGTCGAGCTCGGCCTGCGGGATCCGGGACAGCACGGTCGGGTTGGCGATCTTGTAGCCGTTGAGGTGCAGGATCGGCAGGACCGCGCCGTCGTGGACGGGGTCGAGGAACTTGTTGGAGTGCCAGGAGGCGGCCAGCGGTCCGGTCTCCGCCTCGCCGTCGCCGATCACACAGGCGACCAGCAGGTCCGGGTTGTCGAACGCGGCGCCGTAGGCGTGGGACAGCGAGTAGCCGAGTTCGCCGCCCTCATGGATCGAGCCGGGCGTCTCCGGAGCGACGTGGCTGGGCACTCCGCCCGGGAAGGAGAACTGCCGGAACAGCCGGGCCATGCCCTCCCCGTCCCGGGGCACGTCCGGGTAGGTGTCGCTGTAGCTGCCCTCCAGCCAGGAGTTCGCCAGGACCGCCGGACCCCCGTGGCCCGGCCCCCACACGCACAGCGCGTCGAGACCGCGTGCCTTGATCACCCGGTTGAGGTGGGTGTACACGAGGTTGAGCCCGGGCGAGGTGCCCCAGTGGCCGAGCAGCCTCGGCTTGATGTGCTCCGGCCGCAGGGGCTCGGTCAGCAGCGGGTTGGACATCAGGTAGATCTGTCCGGCGGCCAGATAGTTGGCGGCCCGCCAGTGCGCGTCCAGGGTGCGCAGCTCGTCGTCGGTCAGTACGGTGGCGTCCTGGTGTTCGACCTTGGACATGGGTGGGAACTCCGGAAGTCGTCGGCGTAGGGATCATCGGGCGGTGGAGGCGGCGTGTCCGACAAGAAGGCGGCGAGGCTGCCGCGCAAGGCGTACGAGAAGGAACTGCTCCGCCTGCAGACGGAACTGGTGAAGCTGCAGGAGTGGGTGCGGGCGTCGGGCGCCCGGCTGGTCGTCGTCTTCGAGGGACGGGACGCTGCCGGCAAGGGCGGCACGATCAAGCGGGTCGCCGAGCACCTCAACCCGCGTGTGGCGCGGATCGCGGCGCTTCCCAAGCCGACCGAGCGCGAGCGCACCCAGTGGTACTTCCAGCGCTACGTGGAGCATCTGCCGGCGGCCGGGGAGATCGTGCTGTTCGACCGGTCCTGGTACAACCGCGCCGGGGTCGAGCACGTCATGGGCTTCTGCACCAAGGAGGAGCACCAGCTCTTCCTCCGCCAGTGCCCGATCTTCGAACGCATGCTGGTCGAGGACGGGGTGCTGCTGCGCAAGTACTGGTTCTCGGTGAGCGACACCGAGCAGCAGGAGCGCTTCCGGCGCCGGATGGAGGACCCGGTGCGGCGGTGGAAGCTGTCGCCGATGGACCTGGAGTCGATCACCCACTGGGAGGCCTACTCCCGGGCCAAGGACGAGATGATGGTGCACACCGACGTCTCCGAGGCGCCCTGGTACGTCGTCGAGAGCGACGACAAGCGCCGGGCACGGCTGAACATGATCGCCCACCTGCTGTCGTCCGTGCCGTACCACGAGGTGCCGCCGGCCGTGCTGGAGCTCCCGGAGCGGCCGGCCTCGACCGGCTACCAGCGCACGCCGCGGGATCTGCAGACCTACGTCCCCGACCACGCGGCGCGCCTCTGAGCGGCCGGCCATGTCGGTCACACCCGCTCGGGCACGACCGCGACGGCGCAGGCGGCGTGGTGCAGCACCGCGTGGGCGACGCGCCCCAGCTGGAGGCCGAGGTGTCCGGGGTTGCGCCGGGCGCCGACGACCAGCAGGTCGGCCTCGTGGGAAGCGGCCGTCAGGACCCTGCGGGCGGGGCCCTCGACCGTGCGCCGGCGCAGGTCCACCTCCGGGGGTACGTCCGTCAGCGCCTTGGCCAGGACGTCGTCGGCGTGCTGCTCGTGCAGCCGGGCGGGCTCGCCGGTGAGCAGGGGGTGGTCGGCGCTCTCGTGCGCGGGGCACCGCCAGGCCCGTACGGCGTCCAGGGCCGCGTGGCGCAGCTTCGCCTCCTGGACGGCGAAGCGCAGGGCGGCGGAGTCCGTCCCCCGGTCGCCGACGCCCACCACGACGCGACCGCGCCCGCCCACCCCGACGTGGCTGTCGTTGCCGCCGCGGAGCACGATCACCGGGCAGTCGGCGTGCGCGGCGACGGTCAGGCTGACCGACCCGAGCAGCGTCTCGGCCAGGCCGCCGCGACCGCGGGTGCCGAGCACCAGCGCGGCGGCGTCGCCCCCCTCGCGGACGAGCGCGTACTCGGGCTCCTCCGGCACCACCTCCGTGGAGACGTCGACGCCGGCCTGGCGCCGACGGGCCCGCTGCGCGGCGGTGCGCACGACGTCCTCGGCCGTGACCTGCCCGGCCGGCCTGCCCAGCTCCTGCGCGAGCGCGGCGCCCTCGTAGCGCTCCCAGAGGGAGGCGTACACCAGCCGCAGCGGCGCCCCGTGCAGGGCGGCCTCGTCGGCCGCCCAGTCGACGGCCCGCAGGCTGGGTTCGGAGCCGTCCACGCCGACGACGATCGGGAGGGTCATCGTCCTCACCGTCCCGCGTCGAGGTCGAAGACGATCCGGGCCTTGACCTCGCCGCGCAGCACCTCGTCGATGCAGTCGTTGACGGAGGCGAGGGGGCGGGCCTCGTAGACGACCCTGGTGCGGCCGGCCGCGTGCAGCTGGAAGACCTCGGCGAGGTCCTGCCGGGTCCCGACGATCGAGCCGATCACGGAGGTGCCGTTCAGGACGGTGTCGAAGACGGGCACGCGGACCGTGCCGTGCGCCGGCAGGGCCACCATGACCAGCTTGCCGCCGCGCCGCAGACCGGAGTTGACGGCCTCGAAGGCCGCGTCGTTCACCGCGAGGGCGATGGCGGCGTGGGCGCCGCCGTGCCGCCTGAGCACCTCGCCGACGTCCTCCTTGCGGGCGTCGACAATGATGTCCGCGCCGAGGTCGGCGGCCAGCCGGAGCTTCTCGTCGGTGACGTCGATCGCGGCGACGGTGGCGCCGGCGATCTTCGCGTACTGCACGGCGAGGTGACCGAGGCCGCCGACGCCGGAGATCGCCACGAGCTGCGTGGGCCTGACGTCGGCGACCTTGAGCGCCTTGTACGTCGTGACGCCCGCGCAGGTCAGCGGGGCGGCCTCGAGGGCTGTGATGCCGTCGGGCACGGGCTGGGCGAAGTCGGCCCAGGCGAGCATCTTCTCGGCGTAGCCGCCGTCGCAGCCGTAGCCGGTGTTGATCTGCTGCTCGCACAGCGTCTCCCAGCCGGACAGGCAGTGCTCGCACCGCCCGCACGCCCTGCCGAGCCACGGCACGGCGACCCGCTGGCCGACGGTCAGGTGGGTGACGCCCTCGCCGAGGGCCTCGACCAGGCCCACGCCCTCGTGTCCGGGGACGAACGGCGGGTTCGGCTTGACCGGCCAGTCGCCGTGGGCGGCGTGGATGTCGGTGTGGCACAGCCCGGACGCCTCGACCCGGACGCGGACCTGGCCGGGGCCGGGCTCCGGGTCGGGGCGCTCCTCGATGACCAGGGGCTCGCCGAACGCTCGTACGACCGCTGCCTTCATGGTTCTCTTCTCCTCGCGGGTGATCAGGAGTGATCGGGGGCGGGTCAGCCGTGGGGGACGACGGCGACGGGGGCGCCGGCGTGGTGCAGGACGGCGTGCGTGACGTGGCCGATGTGGGCGCCGAACGGGCTGCGGCGGATGCGCCGGCCCACGACGACGAGGGAGGCCTCGCGGGAGGCGTCCACGACGTGGAGGGCCGCACTGCCGTAGCGGGACGTCTCGACGACCTCGACGTCGGGGAACTTCTGCCGCCAGGGACGCAGTGCCTCGGTCAGGGCCTCCGACTCCCCGAGGGCCAGCGCCTCGTGCAGCGCGGGGTTGGCGGGCGTGCCGTACGCATAGTAGGGCGGCGGGTTCCAGCCGTGGACGACCCGCAGGGACGTCGCGCGCCGCCGGGCGGCGTCGAACGCGAACTCGATCAGCGTCTCGTCCGGGTGTTCGACGTCCAGGCCGAGGACCACGGGCAGGAAGGGCGTCGCGGCGGAGGGGATGCCGACCGGGTCCGGCTCGTGCTCGTCGGCGGCCGTCTCCAGCGCCCGGACCAGCACCACCGGGCGATCCGTGCGGGCGATGACGGCCAGGCCGACCGATCCGACCATGAACCCGCCGATCCCGCCGAAGCCGCGTGAGCCCAGGACCAGCAGTTCGGCGCTGTTCGCCGCCGCCGCGAGCACGTCTGCCGGGTTGCCGGCGACCTGCTCGCGGATCACCTCGAGGCGGGGGTGGCGCAGGCTGATGCCCTCCGCGGCTTCCCGCGGGATCCGCTCGGTCCAGTGCTGCTGGGTCTCGGCCCCCAGGAGGGGCGCCTGAGCCATGGGCTCGGGCACCGGCTCCCAGACGTGGACGAGCTTCAGGGGCAGGTCGCGAAGGTCCGCTTCGCGAGCCGCCCATTCCGCGGCGGCCCGGCTCTCGCGCGAGCCGTCGAGACCTACGGTGATGGTGCGGAGCATGATCTCCACCTCCTGGGGCGAGGGATCCGATTTCAGGGTCGTCTTCGGGCTGTTCGGCGTACAGGGGCCACTGGGCCCGAACCGGGACCGACCGACCCCCTGTTCTCTTCTTCTTCGCAGGCGGTCGGGCCGGTTCCTTGACGCCACTCACTCTGGCCGCCCGCACGGCAGCGGGACGGATGCCGAAGGTCCGCGGCCCGGGGCCGAACGTCCCTGTTCTCAGGGGTCGTTGGGCCGGGCGCGGCGTGCCGTGGCGAGGGCCTGTGGCCGTGGCTCCCGCGATCGGTGGATCATGAGGGCAGACGACGGAAGGCGGCACATGTCCCAGGGCTCGGACAGACACGTCCCGCGGTGGTGCCGGCTGACACCCGGTCTCGCGGCGCTCCTCGGCTACCGGCGCGCGTGGCTCAGGGGCGACCTGCTCGCCGGGGTGACCGTGGCCGCCTACCTGGTGCCCCAGGTCATGGCCTACGCGCAGGTGGCCGGGCTGCCGCCGGTCACCGGTCTGTGGGCGATCCTCCCCGCCCTCGCGATGTACGCCCTGTTCGGCTCGTCGCGGCTGCTGTCGGTGGGCCCCGAGTCCACGACCGCGTTGATGACGGCCGCCGTGGTCGCACCGCTCGCCGCCGGTGACGCCGGGCGTTACGCCTCGCTGGCGGCGGCGCTCGCGGTGACGGTCGGACTGCTCTGCCTGGCCGCTCGCGCGGTGCGGCTGGGCTTCCTCGCGGGCCTGCTCTCGCGCCCCGTGCTGATCGGCTATCTCGCGGGCGTGGCCCTCATCATGATGGTCGACCAGCTGCCGAAGCTCACCGGTGTGGACACGACCGGCACGGAGTTCTTCGTCCAGCTGTGGTCGTTCTTCTCCCGCCTGCCCGAGGCGGACCCGGCGACCGTCGTGTTCTCGGCCGTCGTCCTCGCGTTCCTCTTCGTGACCGCCCGTTACGCCCGCGCGGTGCCCGGCCCGTTGATCGCCTTCGTCCTGGGCACCGCCGCCGTCGTGGTCCTCGACCTCGACGGGCGGTTCGGGCTGAAGGTGATCGGCGAGGTCCCGTCCGGTCTGCCGGGCCTCGGCGTCCCGGACCTGGGCGAACTGCCGCACCTCGTGCTGCCGGCGCTCGGCGTGCTGCTGGTCGGCTACACCGACTTCATTCTCACCGCGCGGGCGTTCGCCGACCGCGACGACGAAGGCCCCGGTCTCGACGCCGACCAGGAGTTCCTCGCCCTGGGCGCGGCCAACCTGGGCGCCGGGGCGCTGCACGGCTTCCCTGTGAGCAGCAGCGCCAGCCGCACCGCCCTGGCGTCCTCGACGGGCGCGCGCAGCCAGGCGTACTCACTGGTGGCCGGCGCGGTGGTGCTCGCCGTGCTGCTGTTCCTCAGCCCGCTGCTCACGCGCACGCCGTCCGCCGTGCTGGGCGCGCTCGTCGTCTACGCCGCGGTCCGCATGATCGACCTCGCGGGCTTTCGCCGGCTGGCCTCGTTCCGCCGCCGGGAACTGCTCCTGGCGCTCGGCTGCCTGGTCGGGGTGCTCGCCCTGGACATCCTGTACGGGGTGATCGTGGCCGTCGGCCTGTCGGTGGCCGAGCTGCTGACACGGGTGGCGCGTCCGCACGACGCGGTCGAGGGCGTGGTGCCCGGTGTGGCCGGCATGCACGACGTCGACGACTACCCGCAGGCCCGCACCATCCCAGGGCTGCTCGTCTACCGCTACGACTCGCCCCTGTTCTTCGCCAACGCCGAGGACTTCAGGCGTCGCGCGCTGGCCGCGGTGGACGAACAGCGCGACCCGGTCCGCTGGTTCGTCCTCAACGCCGAGGCCAACGTCGAGGTCGACATCACCGCCCTCGACGCGGTCGACGAACTGCGCCGCGAACTGGACCGGCGCGGCGTGGTGTTCGCCCTCGCCCGGGTGAAGCAGGACCTGCTGGACGACCTGAGGGCGTACGGCCTGACGGACACGGTCGGCGAGGACCGGATGTTCCCGACGCTCCCGACGGCCGTGGCCGCCTATCGCGCATGGCTCGCACGTCAGTAGGCGGCCACGCCCTGCTTCCTGAAGCGCTCGCGGACGCTCTCGGTGAGTTCCGGGCCGGGTACCGGGGTGTCGCGCAGCGGGAAGGGGATGCCCAGGGCGTCGTACTTGGGAGCGCCGAGCTTGTGGAAGGGCAGTACGTCGACGCGCTCGACCGCGTCGAGGCCCGCGACGAACCGGGCGAGGCCGTCCACCGACCGCGGATCGTCGGTCAGACCGGGGACCAGCACATAGCGGATCCACATCCGTACGCCGAGGCGGTCGAGACGGGTCGCGAAGCCGAGGGTGGGCGCGAGGCGGCCGCCGGTCAGCTTCCGGTAGGCGCCGATGTCGAAGGACTTGATGTCGAGCAGGACCAGGTCGGTGTCGGCGAGGAGTTCGTCGGTGGCGCGCGCGCCGAGGAAGCCGGACGTGTCCAGGGCGGTGTGCAGCCCGGCCTCCTTGCAGCGGCGCAGCACGGCGGCGGTGAAGGCGGGCTGGAGCAGCGCCTCGCCTCCGGTGAGCGTGACCCCTCCCCCGGCGGTGGTGACGAAGTCCCGGTACTTCTCGATCTCCGCCATCACCTCGTCGACCGTGACCTCCCGTCCGTCGCGCATGTGCCAGGTGTCGGGGTTGGCGCAGTACAGGCAGCGCAGCGGGCAGCCGCTGAGGAAGAGGACGAACCGGGTCCCGGGACCGTCCACGCCGGTGGACAGGTCCCAGGAGTGGATCCGGCCGGTCGGAGCCGTCAGCGTCGTCGCCTTCACAACGACCCGTGGAAGGTGCGGCTGATCACGTCGAGCTGCTGCTCACGCGTCAGGCGGACGAAGTTGACCGCGTAGCCGGAGACCCTGATCGTGAGCTCCGGGTACTTCTCGGGGTGCTCCATCGCGTCCTCCAGCACCTCCCGGTTCAGCACGTTGACGTTCATGTGGAAACCGCCGGCGGACATGTAGGCGTCGAGGATGCCCACCAGGTGTCCGGCGCGTTCGCCGGGGACGTGGCCCAGCCCTTCCGGGGCGATGGTCGTGGTCAGCGAGATGCCGTCGCGGGCCTGCTCGTAGGGCAGTTTCGCGACCGAGAGCGCGGAGGCGGCCACGCCGTGGCGGTCACGGCCGTTCATCGGGTTGGCGCCGGGCGCGAAGGGCTGTCCGGCGCGGCGCCCGTCGGGGGTGTTGCCGGTGTGCTTGCCGTAGACGACGTTCGAGGTGATGGTCAGCACCGACTGGGTGTGTTCGGCGTCGCGGTGGGCGGGGTGCCTGCGGACCTTCGCCATGAAGGACTCCACCAGGGCGACGGCGAGGGCGTCGGCGCGGTCGTCGTTGTTGCCGTACGCCGGGAACTCGCCCTCGGTCAGGAAGTCGACGGCAAGCCCGGTGGCGTCCCGGACGACCCTGACCCGGGCGTACTTCACCGCGGACAGGCTGTCGGCGGCGACCGAGAGCCCGGCGACGCCGCAGGCCATGAAGCGGTGCACGGGGTGGTCGTGCAGCGCCATCTCCAGGCGCTCGTAGGCGTACTTGTCGTGCATGTAGTGGATGACGTTGAGGGTGTTGACGTACGTCCGCGCCAGCCAGTCCAGGACGCGGTCGTAGGCCGCCGACAGCTCGTCGTAGTCGAGGTACTCGCCGGTCAGCGGGGGCGCCTCGGGAGTGACCTGCTCGCCGGTCATCTCGTCGCGCCCGCCGTTGACCGCGTAGAGCAGCGCCTTGGCGAGATTGACGCGCGCCCCGAAGAACTGCATCTCCTTGCCCACCGCCATGGCGGAGACGCAGCAGGCGATCGCGGTGTCGTCGCCGTTGCGGGGCCGGATCAGGTCGTCGGACTCGTACTGGAGAGCGCTGGTGTCGATGGACACCTGGGCGCAGAACTCCTTGAAGCCGGCGGGCAGTCGCGGCGACCAGAGCACGGTGAGGTTGGGTTCGGGGGCGGGGCCGAGGTTGTAGAGGGTCTGCAGGAACCGGAAGGAGGTGCGCGTGACCAGGGTGCGGCCGTCGTCGCCGAGGCCGCCGAGGGACTCGGTCACCCAGGTCGGGTCGCCGGAGAACAGGGCGTCGTACTCGGGGGTGCGCAGGAAGCGGACGATCCTCAGTTTGATCACGAAGTCGTCGATCAGCTCCTGGGCGCGGGACTCGTCGATGACGCCGTCGTCCAGGTCGCGCTGGAGGTAGACGTCGAGGAACGTCGAGGTGCGGCCCAGCGACATCGCGGCGCCGTTCTGCTCCTTCACGGCGGCGAGGTAGCCGAGGTACAGCCACTGCACGGCCTCCCGCGCGGTGACCGCGGGGCGCGAGACGTCGCAGCCGTAGGAGGCCGCCATGCGGGTCAGCTCCTCCAGGGCCTTGATCTGTTCGGCGAGTTCCTCGCGGTCGCGGATGACGTGCTCGGTCGACGGCTCGGCGTCCAGCAGGGCCCTCTCGGCCCGCTTGGCCCCGATCAGCCGGTCGGTGCCGTACAGGGCGACGCGCCGGTAGTCGCCGATGATCCGGCCGCGCCCGTAGGCGTCGGGGAGGCCGGTGATGATGCCGACCTTGCGTGCCGTGCGCATCTCGGGCGTGTAGGCGTCGAAGACACCGTCGTTGTGGGTCTTGCGGTAGGTCCCGAAGACCCTGGTGACGAACGGGTCCGGCTCGTATCCGTAGGCTTTCAGGCCGTTCTCCACCATGCGCAGACCGCCGTTGGGCATGATCGCGCGCTTGAGCGGGGCGTCGGTCTGCAGGCCGACGATCAGTTCGCGGTCCCGGTCGATGTAGCCGGGGGCGTGCGAGGTGATCGTCGAGGGGGTCGTGACGTCCACGTCGAGGACGCCCCGGGCGCGCTCCTGCGGGAACAGCGAGCTGACCTTCTCCCAGACGGTCCGGGTGCGGTCCGTGGAACCGGTCAGGAAGGACGCGTCGCCCTCGTACGGGGTGTAGTTGGCCTGGATGAAGTCGCGTACGTCGATCAGCTCGCGCCAGCGGGCGCCGGCGAAGCCCCGCCGGGCCGCGGTGACGCGGTCGCCTGCTGTCACGGTTGCGGTCATCGCCGTTCCTCTCCTCGGTTCTTCTTCTGCACTTCGATGCTCGTCGTCCGTGATCGTCACGGGGAGTGCCGGACAGCGTCCGCGGCCGGGCCGTCCGGCCCCCTGCCCCGTGGGGCCCAACGGCCCCGGTCGGCGCCCGCCGTTCAGCCGGCCACGAGGTCGGGGCGGATCAGGGTGCCCGACCGGCCGTGCACGATCGCGTACGCCGCGTCCAGGGCTCCGATGGCGGCGAGTCCGCCGGTGCGCTCGACGAAACGGGCGGCGGCCTCCGCCTTGGGACCCATGGAGCCCTCCGGGAAGCCCGCGCGGCGCAGCTCCGCCGGGGTGGCGTCGAGGACGGGCTGCTGGGCGGGGGTGCCGTAGCCCTCGTACACGCACGGCACGTCGGTGAGGATCAGCAGGAAGTCGGCCTTCAGGTCCTCCGCGAGCAGGGCGGCGGTGAGGTCCTTGTCGACGACGGCCTCCGTGCCGGTCAGCGCGCCGGTGTCGTCGTCCGCGGTGACGGGGACGCCTCCGCCGCCGCAGATCACGAGGGTGCCGCTGTTCAGCAGTTCGTGGACGGTGTCGGTCTCCACGACCCGTACGGGGGCCGGGGAGGGCACGACGCGCCGCCAGCCGGTGGCGTCCTGCGCGATGTGCCAGCCGCGCCTGCGGGCGAGGGCCCCAGCCACCTCCCGGGGGTAGACCTGGCCGACGAACTTCGCCGGCCGGGCGAACGCCGGGTCGTCGGCCCGCACGAGGGTGTGGGTGACCAGAGTGACGATGTGGTGCCCGGGGAGGGCGTTGCGCAGGGTGCACGCCAGCAGGGAGCCGATCATCCCCTGGGTCTGGGCGCCCAGCAGGTGGAGGGGGTAGGGGGCGGTGAGAGCGGGGTCGGCCGCGCTCTCCGCCGCGAGCAGGCCGATCTGCGGGCCGTTGCCATGGGTGATCACGAGCTCGTGCTCGTGGGCCAGGGCGGCGAGGGCGGTGGCGACCCGGTCGATGTTGGCCTGCTGGACGGCGGCGTCGGGGCGTTCGCCACGGTGGAGCAGGGCGTTGCCGCCGAGGGCGACGACGATACGCATGGCTTCAGTCCTCCGAAGTGCGACGGGTGCGACGAGGGCGACAGCGGCGGCGAGTACGGGTTCGGCGGTGCACGGCCGGCTCTCGGGCCCGGTCGAGGTGTCGGCGCCCTCGGCCGGTCGCCGCGAAGCCGCCGCCGGATGCCGCCGCCCGATGCCGCCGCGGATGGGCCGGTTCGTGAACGATGCTCGTGCGCCGGCCGGACCGGCGGGAGCGGCCACCCGGGGCCCACGGAGGTGCCGAAGGTCCCGGTCCGCACGGCCCGTCCGGCCCAGACTTCTCGTACGGGTCGTACGGGTCGTACGGGTCGTACGAGCGGGCGAAGTGGCGGTGCGCGGGCCGCTCCGCCGCCTTCGTGCGGTGCGCCGCGACCGGCCGCCCGGCCGGTGCCGAACGGGCCGGCACAGGACCGGATGGCCCATGGTCCTCGTCGCGGGCAGGGCACACGCTGACCTTGGAACTCCTCAACCCCGCCAGGGAGGCATGTCATGCACGCCACCTCCACGCCCAGCATGCTGCGCTCGCTCTCCCGAGAACACCGTGAGCGGCTGATGCGCTTCGCCCGGGAGGTCTCCGTCCCCCAGGGAACGCGTCTGTTCGAAGAGGGCGGACGCGCCGACCGCTTCTGGATCATCCGCACCGGCCGGGTCGAACTCGACATGCACGTGCCCGGCCGCAGGGCCGCCGTCGTGGAGAGCATCGGCCACAACGAGCTGGTCGGCTGGTCCTGGCTGTTCCCCCCGCACGTCTGGCAGATGGGCGCCGAGGCGACCACGCCGGTGCGGGCCTACGAGTTCGACGCCGCGGCCGTCCGGTCCATGTGCCAGGACGACCCGGTCCTGGGCCGTGACGTCGGCCAGTGGGTGGGCCAGGTCCTCGCCCACCGGCTGAGCTCGGCCCGAACCCGCCTCCTCGACCTGTACGCCCCCTACGGCGCCGGCAGCGTCCTCTGACCGGCCGGAACCGAACGGTTACCGAAGGAGTGGCCATGCACGGCACCCCGCACATCGTCAGCGATGTCATGACCCACACCGCCGTCGCCGTCGGACGCGAGGCGACGTTCAAGGAGATGGTGCGGCTGATGCAGGACTGGAAGATCAGCGCCCTGCCCGTCATCGAGGGCGAGGGGCGTGTCGTCGGCGTCGTCTCCGAGGCGGACCTGCTGCCCAAGGAGGAGTTCCGCGACAACGACCCGGACCGGTACACGCAACTGCGTCGGCTGTCCGACCTGGCGAAGGCCGGCGCCGTGACGGCACAGGAACTCATGACCTCCCCCGCGCTCACCGTCCGCCCGGACACCACGCTGGCCCAGGCCGCCCGGGCCATGGCCCGGGCTAAGGTCAAGCGGCTCCCCGTGGTGGACGCCGTGGGACTGCTGGAGGGCGTCGTCAGCCGGGCCGACCTGCTCAAGGTCTTCCTCCGCACCGACGAGGAGATCGCCGAGGAGGTACGGCGCGAGGTCGTGTCCTACCTGTTCCCCCCACCGGGTGCCAACGTGCGGGTGGACGTGCGCGACGGCGTCGTCGCACTCGCCGGCCGGGTCCGGGACACCTCGCTGGTGCCCGTGGCGGCGCGGCTGGTCCGCGCGGTCGAGGGGGTCGTGGACGTGGAGTTCGACCTGACCCGCCACGAAGCCCGGAAGGGGCCGCCCACCGCCGGCCCGGAGAGCGTCGACTCCGCCTGAGTGGGGCCGTACGGCCCTAGTGCACATCGTCTCCGCGCGTGAGGATCGGCATCATGGACAGCTCACGGTCTGTCCTCCGCCGGAGAACGAGGGGTCATCATGCCGGAGCCACGCACCTTCACCGAGCAGAACCCGATCCGGGTGTTTCTGCTGGACGACCACGAGGTCGTCCGCCGCGGGCTGGCCGACCTGCTCGACTCCGAACCCGACATCTCGGTGGTCGGCGACGCCGGCACCGTCGACCACGCGCTCGCCCGAGGCCCCGCGCTGCGCCCGGACGTCGCCGTCCTGGACGTGCGGCTGCCGGACGGCGACGGCATCTCCGTCTGCCGCGAACTGCGCAGCCAGATGCCCGGGCTGGCCTGTCTGATGCTGACCTCGTTCGACGACGAGGAGGCCCTGCTGGACGCGATCATGGCGGGCGCCTCGGGTTACGTCCTCAAGCAGATCAAGGGCTCCGACCTCGTCTCGGCGGTGCGCACGGTGGCCTCGGGCCAGTCGATGCTCGATCCCGCGACCACGGCCCGCCTGATGCGCTCCCTGCGGGCGGACCCCGCGGAGAGCCCTGCGGTGCCGTCCGAGCTGGCGAGCCTGTCGCCGCGGGAGAGGGAGATCCTGGCGCTGATCGGCGACGGCCTGACCAACCGCGAGATCGGCAAGAAGCTCTACCTGTCGGAGAAGACCGTCAAGAACCACATCTCCCGTCTGCTGGCCAAGCTGGGTGTGCAGCGCCGGGTCCAGGCCGCCGTCCTGGCCTCCCATCTGGAGCAGCCTGAGACGGGCGACCGCCGGGCCCGGTGAGGGCGGGCGGGCCTCGTCCCGCCGCCGTCGGGCCCGGCGGCCCGGCCCGGCGGCGGAGCCTCCGGGCGGACGGTCGATAATCGGCTGAGCCACACGCTCGAGCCCAAGGAGAACCGTGCACGACCGGACGCAGCAGCAACAGGCGAGTCCCGAGGGGTGGGCCGGGCACGGCGTCGGCGCTCCGGCGGCCCGGTTCGGGCCGACATCCGCACCCGGTTCGGCTTCCGCACCCGGTTCGGCTTCCGCAGCCGGTCCGGCGTCCGCCGACGCCGTCCGGCCGGAGGTGGCGTCATGAGCACCCCGCGGATCTCGCAACGCGCCCAGGCCGTCGCACCGTTCTACGCCATGGAGTTCGGCAAGCACGCCGCCGCGCTGGAGGCCCAGGGGCATCACGTCGTCAAGCTCAGTCTGGGCGAGCCCGACTTCGGCGCGCCGCCGGCCGTCCTGAGCGCGATGCGCGAGGCCATGGACGGACGGCCCATGGCCTACACCGCCGCTCTCGGCCTGCCCGCGCTGCGGCAGGCGATCGCGCGGTTCTACGGGGAACAGCACGACGTCGAGGTCGATCCGGCCCGGGTCGTCGTGACCGCAGGCGCCTCGGCGGCGCTGGTGCTGGCCGCGGCCGCGCTCGTCGATCCCGGCGACGAGGTGCTCATCGGCGATCCGTCGTACCCCTGCAACCGGCAGATCGCCGAGAGCTTCGGCGCCCGGGTCGCCCTGGTTCCCACCACCGCCGAGACCCGGTTCCAGCTGGACGCCTCGAGCGTGCGGTCGAGCTGGACGGACCGGACCCGCGGTGTCATGGTCGCCACCCCGTCGAACCCCACGGGCACGTCTGTTCCGGCCGGTGAACTGGCGGCGATCTGCGACTTCGCCCGCGAGCGCGGGGCGTGGCGCCTCGTCGACGAGATCTATCTGGACCTCAGCGACCACGACGCCCGGGGCCGGCCCCCGCGCAGCGCGCTGTCGTTCGATCCCGGCGCCGTCGTCATCAACAGCTTCTCGAAGTACTTCGGCATGACGGGGTGGCGGCTGGGCTGGTGTGTCGTGCCCGAGGGGCTCGTGCCCGCCATGGAGCGCCTGGCGCAGAACTACTTCCTGTGCGCGTCCGCTCCGGCCCAGCATGCCGCCCTGTCCTGCTTCACCGCCGAGTCCCTCGCGGTCTGCGAGGCGCGGCGCGTCGAGTTCTCCGAGCGTCGTGCGCTGGTCCTCGACGGCCTGGCGCGGATCGGTCTGCCGGTGCCCGTGCCACCCGACGGCGCCTTCTACGTCTATTTCGACGTCGGTCACACCGGGCTCACGTCGTGGCAGTTCTGCGAACGAGCGCTGCAGGAGGCGCATGTCGCCCTGACGCCGGGCAGGGATTTCGGCGTCCACTCGGCGCAGACGCACGTCCGCCTCTCGTACGCGGCGTCGGCCGACGAGCTGCGCGAGGGGCTCTCCCGGCTGGGAAAGTTCGTGGCCACGCTTCGGTAGTCGGTAGTCGGTCGTCGGGCGTCGGGCGTCGGCAGGGGACGGCCGGCAGGGAGCGGGCGGTCAGGCGCGCCCGCCGATCGCGGCGTCCCCGCCCCTCACGGCCTCCCTGCCCACCCCGGCGTCCGCGCCCTTCCCTGGGCCCCCTCCCCCCACGGCGTCGCCGCCCACCGCGGCGTCGAGCAGCGGGCCGAGTTCCCGGGCCACCGTCGCCAGGGCGCGGACGTCGCGTTCGGCACGGGCGATCAGGATCGCCCCCTCCAAGGCGCTGATCATGAGCGTGGCGAGCGCACCGGCCCGCTCCTCGGACACACCCATGTCGGCCAGGGCTCGGGCCACCGGCCCGCTCCAGGCGGCGAACGCGGCGGCCGCCGCCTCGCGGGTGGAGTCGGCGGACTGAGCCCGGTCGACCGTGGCGGCTGCCACCGGGCAGCCCCCGGCGAAGCCGTCCGCCTCGTATTCGTCGGTCCACTGCCGCACCATCTCGGCGAACAGGCCGCCGGGCGTCGGCTCGGGCAGCGCGGCCAGGAAGCGGGCCACGCGATTGCCGGCGTACCGGCCGGCCCAGCCCACCGCCTCGTTGACCAGCTGTTCCTTGCCGCCGGGGAAGTAGTGCTGCAGCGATCCACGCGGCGCGCCGGCGTGGGCGGCGACCTCGCGCATGCCGGTGGAGGCGACCCCGTCGCGCCGGATCAGCTGCGCGGCGCTGAAGACCATCCGCTCGCGCGGCCCTCGCTCGGGCACCGCCATCTTCGACCTCCGCCGCCCATGCCGTGACTGCTCCGGAACCCGTCCACCCTATGACCTCGGATATTGGAGGTCATACAGGCTGCGGGGAAAGTCGTGAAGGCCGGTGTTGGGCTGGCGGTTGCCGGGTTGCTGTACCTCGTAGTCACACCCGACGCCTGTCCTTGGTCGAAGAGGCCCGGCATAACGCTTGTGGTCACCACGAGCCAGCCTCATCCGAGCAGCTGGCTCGGTCGCGCGGCTGAGCCTTTACTGCCGTCCGGTGTTGCCGCGGCTGTTCGGCTTGCCCTGATTGAGGGTTGAACCCCGACGGCTTCGGGCCCGCGTTCCGCCTCGACCAGTCAGCTGGCTTCACGCCCTCGTCCTGAGCGCTGTAGAGGGTGAGCACCGCGTTAGGAGTTCGGTCGCGAGTTGGGCTTGGTGGTGTTTCCTGCCGACGTTGTGGCCAGGCACGGATGCTCACGGCCGTCTTCGTCCGCCGTTGTGTTGATGTCAGCTGTGGATGTCAGAGACCTTCTTGCGCCTCGGAGTCCATGCAAGGCGGCAGGGGGTGGGGATTTTACATCCGTACGACAGGGCGAGCACGACACATCTGGCGTCCCGGCGGTCGTAGCCTGTCGCTTCCCTGATCTCGGTGATCGCTTCCTGCCACTTCCCCTGCTGGGTCAGCTGTCGTGCCCGTTCCTGCGTGAGCCCTGGGACGGGGATCCTGAGGGCGCGGATGATGTCTGCATCCCAGCGCTGTTGGCGAGCACGCCGGACCCGAATCCGAGTACCGATCAACCACTTCATTGCTTCCCCCAGTAGCCCACACGGTGGCCTCAAAGCTGACTGAGGATACGGGGCGGCAGGCTCACAGCCGCGCACGTGTGCCGCCGTTGAAGCCCAGTGGCGGTGGTGGGTTGGATGGATGGCCTGATGGAACGTATCGGGGTCCTCAGCTTGTGAAGCTGGGCTCTTCCAGGGGTGATCGGTGGACTGAGCTGCGGCGGAGCAATCACGGTGCCCGGACTGGCCGGCGACCTGGTCTCGCCATTCCCCGTGGTTCCCCGCACGACCTGGCACGCATCCTGCGCCTCGGAACGTCCGGGAGATCTCCAGGCCCCCGGGTGCCTGGACCTCAGCCGACGAAAGTCCGCTACGACGGCAGGTGCGTCGGCTGATCGGGCGCGTATGCCACGGTACCCACCACCAGGCCCCAGCAACGCTGCTCAGTGACCTTCGTAAGAGCAAGCTGCGGCGGCGGGAGCGTAGAGGTGGGCCTTGGCGCCGTGACTGCTTCGTCCCGAACTCTCGCTGCGGGGTCATTGCGGTCTGGTGGGCTGGTCAGTCGGCCGTCGAAGGTTGTTGGCGGTCGCCCGCGGTCGTGGTGGACCTAGCGGGCTAAGTCCACGGATAGTCCACAACCTATGCCAGCTGTGCGGGGGGAGGTCGCCACAGGATCCGCCACGATCCTGGATCGCCAACGGTGGAGGCGAGAGCGCCTGGGACGCGAGACAAAAGCGCGTCGCATCCTTGACGGGGAGCACCTGACCAGCTCGTCCCTGGCTCGTCGCGCCTGCACCCGGGGCCCTGCACGCCCTGCCAGCAATCGGAGCACCGCTTTAGGAGTTCGATCCGGGCCTGCTTCGGCTGAGGTCGGTGGCTGTACGACGACCGGCCGGCTACCACAGCCGCCCTCCGGCTGTGCAGTCGACTTCGATATCCCGCAGCAAGGCGGCAGTTGGCACCAGGCACAGCCGCTGACCAGCACATAGACAATAGACGCGAACAGTGTCTCATCAGGCGTGTCCTGTGTTCCGCCGCCCTGCGACCGCACCCTCGACGGAGGGATCAGCGGCTTGGCGATCTCCCACAGCCCGTCCGGAACGATCCGACTCCACGTACCTCGCCCCATACCGAGGTCAACCACGCCTCACCACGTAGGACACGGTAACCATCAGGCCACAGGTTCAAATCCTGTTAGCCCGACCAGTTCGCTCAGATACTCCTCAAGTCTTCGTTGATGCCCTTGTGACGCTTGCTTCACGTGTGGTGAGGTGATGATCACAGCCGGGACGCGACCAACCTGGCTGGATGCAACACACAAAACAGGGGGGCGCACTCGTGCGCAGCAAGATACGAATTCTCGTCGCCGCCACCGTAGTTGCGGTGCTAGGTATGTCGACTATCGCGCACGCCGATAGCGGGGAGGATGAGATAACTCCCGCTGACGGCGACGGGGTTGTCCTGAACGACGGGCGTGTCATCGGTTTCGGTGGCGAGGTCACGTTCACCTTCGAAGGGGAGACCGAGAAGGCGAGTGATGGCAGAAGCGCGAGCGCGTGCCCTGAGGTGAACGACAAGCCGAAGTACACCGTCAAGGGATCGCCGTACTTTATAGCCAGCAGGCCGCCGAAGTCGACCTGGCTGCTGCCCGGTCAGAGCGTGGCCTGGGCCTTGACCGACAGCTATGAATTCACCTGGGAAATCGGCGTCGGTGCGGAAGCTGAGGCCGGGATCATCCTGTCGAAGGCCAAGACCTCTATCGATACAAAGATCAGCAATAAGTGGACATGGTCCGGTACGCAGACCGTCACCGACAAGAACACCACAACGAAGGCGTACCGGGCAGTGCTCGGCCAGCAGGGATGGAAGCTCACTGCCACCAAGACGTGGATTGCTCCGCCTTGCACCGTTAAGAAGAAGACCATCGTCATCAAGGCGCCCAGGAAGGGCGACGTTTCGATCGGGCGAAAGAACTCGTGATGATCAACGGCAGGCGCGTGCGATATCTCTCCATTTGGCTGGGCATCTCCATGCCGCTCGCTGTGGGGGCTTGCAGCTCCAGCGAGCCGTCTCCTCCGAAGGCCTCGACTTCCAAGACCTCCGCTTCGGACGGGGCGGAAGCGGCGAAGTCAGTGCTGGAGAAGGGCATCATCGAAATGGAGTCGCTGAGTGACGGGTCTGGCGTGCTGGAGCGGAACTTCGGGAACACGCTGACATCCGTGCCCGACAACGTACTGAGCGTGACATTCGCGTTCACTTGTACGGGTGGGGACAAGGTGAAACTGACGCTCACCACTGCGGGCAAAGACGCTACATCGGGCACCCCTGTATGCGACGGGTCCATATTCCAACGGAGCATCAACACAGCCGAGTCGGGTCCCGTCATATTTTCGGCTGTTACCTCTGACGACACGAGCGGTGGCTATGCCTACGCCTACTACGTCGAGAAGAAGAATCATTCGTAGGATTCCCTGAAGGCTCGCGCCCGCGTTTGAACTCCCGACACTTCCCAAGTGGTGGTCGGAACGTCTACCGCTCCTTCACCCGTGTCGCCGAATCCGCCGGCCTCCGCGTCATCCGACTGCACGACGCCCGACACGGGACGGCACCCTCGGTCACTCGCAGATCAGCATCACCATGGATGTCTACACGCACGTTGTGCAGGACACGCAGCGCGAGGCCATGAGCCACATGGACCGACTCCTGCGGAGGCGTCCCGGTCGTCAGTGACCGCCCTCGTTGATGTCAGACGTGCATGCCAAAGGCCCACCACCTCCGGAAAATCCGGAGGCGGTGGGTCTTTGACCTGGTCCCCCCGCAGGATTCGAACTGCGACACCCGCTTTAGGAGTTCGATCCGAGACCGTTTCGACTGCGGCGACGACTGGTGCTGCGACCGGACAGAGTCGCTGGCGTACGCCCCCGTTCGGCGTGGTTGATGTCAGCCTTGGATGTCAGCCGTCCATCAGATCCGGATAGGGACAGAGTTCCAGCTCGGCGGTCGGACGGTCGGCCCACTTCCACCAGACGTGTTCGTTGGAGCAGCCCCAGACCACACGGCAGGTGCGGCGGTCGTCCTCCTCGCGGTGACAAAGCGCCATCGCGCCGGCCTTCAACGGGCCACCGCACTGGGGACAGGTTGGTACGGACTCGGTCGGCATCCCTGCAACGTATCCGTTCGCTCCGGTGGCCTGAGCCCTGAGCTTGGGAAGCTAAGGGCATCTAGGACTCGCTTGGGACCTGACCTGCGACACGGGGACGCAGACGCATGCTGGGCGGTCAATGGGCTCCCCGCTGTTCCCCACACGATCTGGCACGCGTCCGGCACGTCTCATTCGTCGTCGCACCTCTCCAAGACCAAGCCTACGGAGCCTTCTTCGAGTCCGTTGTTCTCCTCCAGGTGGAGATGAGCGCCATGAGGTGTGCCGTCCCGGGCCAGTGTGAGGAGGTGGCCGGCCAGGGTCTTCAGCCCGGCAGCGTTGGCCTCGATGACGGTCTCTGCGCCCAGGTTGCGGACCTCGATGCGTGCACCTTCCTCCCACGTGAAGACTCTGGTGGTTCCGTCGGTCGCTGCACTTACGTGTGTGGCCATCGACGGGGCAGCGCTGGGGTCAGGGGCCATACCCGAGCATTGCGTATCGGGGACCATCAGGCGCCGACGCGCACTCTTTTCCAGTCGAGGGAGGCTTCGCCGGACACTGGTTGGCGAGGACTTTCGTGCCGACGCTCAACGTGCCGATGTGGTGCCCCTGCGCTGCCGGGACTCCGCGTCCTGTCCGGTCAGCTGTCCGGCGACATCATCACGTCTCGTTCGGGGCGCCCGTTTGCCGCTCCGCGTGCCTGCCGGGCCAGTCCTCCAACCGATCTGACCTGCGCGTCAGCCCAACTCTGCGGAGTCCGACGATCCCACACAAGCACGCCTGGCGGACATCGTCCTCGTCTGGGCGGACGGCACCTACCGCGCATCAATGACCGCAATGGATGAAAATGGTCGAAACGTATGCCAAAACCGCGGAGGCGTGGCGATGCGCGGCAACGCCGAGAACGACGAGGGCTCCGTCGAGGACTACGCCGACGAACACGGTGACGAACTCGACGCCGAGGACAGTGACGAGTACGCCGATCCCGAGGCTTACGACGAGGAGGCGGCATCGTTCGAAGAGGAGCCGGCGTCCTACGACGAGGAGGACGCAGCCGGTGCGAGCCCTGACGTCTTCCTCGACGTTCCGATCCTGAAGGTCGACGAGATCGACCTCGACGTCGAGGATCTGAGGGCGCATGTCTCGCTGCAGGCCGAGGTGCTGGATCTGCTCAAACTGAATGTGGGCGCCGACGTCTCGCTCGGCCGCGTGCACCTGGGCATCTCGGGCGTCGAGGCACAGGCCCAGCTCAAGGTGCGCCTCCACCACGTCGCACAGATCATCGACCGAGTGCTCACCACGCTCGACCGCAACCCGGAGATCCTTCACGAGCTGGCGCGTGGTGTCGGGTCCGCCGTGCAGGATGTCGGCGTCGGAGCACGTCACGCCGTGGGGGAGCTGGGTACGGGCGCCGGAAGGGCCGTCCAGGAGGTCGGCCAGGGTGCGGGGACCGCAGTCCAGGACGTGGGCCGGGGCGCCGGGGCCGCCGTGCAGGATGTGGGGCAGGGCGCCGGGGCCGCCGTGCAGGATGTGGGGCAGGGCGCCGGCTCCGTGGCGCGGGATCTCGGTCAGGGCGCCGGGAGAGCCGTTCAGGACGTGGGCGGTGGTGCCGGGCACGCGGTGGAGGATGTCGGCCGTGAGGCGAGCCGGACCGTCGGCAGTGCCGGCGAGGCGGTGGGCGGCACCGCCGCGAGCGCGGCCGAACCGGTTGCGGGTGTGACGGAAGCGGCGGGTGACGCGGTACGGGCCGACGGCGGCGGCTCCGTCGCGCACGCCGCGGAGACCGCCGACGCCACTGCGGATCGGACCGAACCGGACGAGCCACGCGCGGCGCGCAAGGGCGCGGAGGGAGAGCGGGCCCGTGCCCACCGGAGTCAAGGCGGCGCCCGCACGCGCCGGGTGCGCGGAGAGGACGGGAAGCTGCCGCCAAGATCCAGTCGCCTACGCACCGCCAGGGAGCCGGAGGAGCCGCCCTGAACGCGAGGAGCGGGAGCCGGGAGCCCGGTGGGGGACATCGTGTTCCGGTCGACGGTCCACGCCGAACGGCTCCGCTTCACCCAGGAACCCCAGACGGTCGTTCGCTTCCCCGGAACCGGGCAGCAAGAGTCGACGAGCCACAGCGACCGGACCCACCTACCGGACCCGGTCATCCCCGGTCGGGAATACCAGGACGTCACCGTCGCGTACCACCTTGCGACCCGGCTGACCGGGGAACCGGAGGCCGGGCGGAGCGGCGACGACGACACCGACGGGTGATTCGCAGTGGCCAACGGTCGCGGAGTCGGCTGCGCGCCCGTCGGGGCGGCCCGCTCGGCAGGATTCGAACCTGCAGTCTTCTCAACCGTAGCCGCACAGTGGACTACTATGACCGCTGTCATAGCCGGTGAGGCGTCGGCGGCGGCGCCGGCTCGCTGCGCCGCGAGCCGGAAGGGACGGTGTGTCGTGCACGTCGGTTTCGTCGGGCTCGGGGTCATGGGGCAGCCCATGGCCCTCCGCCTCGCCCGCGCAGGGACGCCTCTCGTCGTGTGGAACCGCACCCCCGGCCGGTGCGAGCCGCTGCGCGCCGCGGGCGCCCAGGTCGCGACGGACCCCGCCGAGGTCTTCCACCGGGCCCGGACCGTGATCCTGATGCTGGCCGACGAGGCCGCCGTCGACGGCGTGTCGGGGCGGGGCACGCCCGCTTTCGCCGCCCGCGTCCGCGGACGCACCGTCGTCCACATGGGCACCACGTCCGCCGAGTACTCGGCCGGCCTGCAGCACGACGTCCGGGCGGCGGGCGGCCGATACGTCGAGGCCCCGGTCTCGGGGTCCCGCATCCCGGCCGAGCAGGGCGAACTGGTCGGGATGCTGGCGGGCGACGAGGACGCCGTGGCGGCCGTTCGGCCGCTGATCGCCCCCATGTGCCGGGAGTCCTTCGACTGCGGCCAGGTCCCGGGCGCCCTGCTGATGAAGTTCTCGGTCAACCTGTTCCTGATCACCCTGGTCACGGGGCTGGCCGAGGCGTTCCACTTCGCCGACCGGCACGGGCTCGACCGGGGCCTGCTCCGGGAGGTCCTGGACGCGGGCCCGATGGCCAGCGCCGTATCCCGGGGCAAGGGGCCCAAGCTGCTGTCCCGGGACTTCAGCGTCCAGGCGGCCGCCGCGGACGTCCTGAAGAACAACCGGCTCATCGCGGAGGCCGCCCGCAAGGCCGATCTGGCCTCCCCGCTCCTCGACGTGTGCCACGCCCTCTACGGCGAAACGGTCGAACAGGGGTACGGCGGCGAGGACATGGCGGCCGTGGTGCGGGCTCTGGAGGCCCGGACCGACGCCGGACGACCGACCGGGGCGGCCGCCCCGTCGCCATGACGGCCGCGGGCACTGCGCGCCCCTCCGATCCGGGCGCGATCCCGCCCGGATCGGCCGTCGGTCGCACGCGCGGACCCTGCCCGCCGTCGCCCTGCCCCGCACGGGCATGATCGGTACGGTGATGTCCGGGACGGCGAGAGGGGCGGCGAGACCGTGAGCGAGCAGGCGGGGATCGGGACGGCGAAAGAGGCCGCGGACCACGGGCTGATCCTGGCGTTCGGACGTCTGCAGGGGGCGGCCAACCGGCTGGAGTACATCCTGGGCCGAGCCCTGGAGGAGGAGTGCGGGATCAGCCATCTGATGTTCGAGGTGCTGCTGATCCTCGGACGTGCGGGCTCGCCGGGGCTGTCGATGCGGGCCATCGCCCAGGAACAGGTGCTCACCACGGGCGGCGCCACCCGGCTGGTGGACCGCATGGAGGCGGCCGGGCTCGTGGCGCGCGCCGAGTCCCCCGACGACCGGCGCGCGAAGCTGGTGCGGCTCACACCCGTGGGCGAGGAGACGACCGTGCGCGCCGCCCAGGTGCACCTGGAGAACATCGAGCGGTACTTCGTCGCGCCGCTGCCCGCCGAGGACCTGGAGCAGTTCACCCGCGACCTCCGCATCCTCAGCCACTCCGCCCGGGATGTCCTCCCCCGCCTCCCCTGACCTGCGCCGGGGGATTCCCCCTGCTCTGCCGAGGTGAGCCGCACGTGTGTGGCGCAGCGCACGAGTCCGTGGAAATATCTGACTAGTCAGCTACTGTTCTGTCAGATGAAACGGCCCGCAGCGAAGGAACACTCATGAGCACGCTCACCTTCAAGGTCCTCGACCTCGACTTCCCCGCCGGCGTCAAGAACAAGACCGCCACGCTCGTCACCGGCGAGACCGACGCCCTGCTCGTGGACGCCGGCTTCACCCGCGCCGACGGCCATCGACTGGCCGCCGAGATCCTCGACGCCGGCAAGAAGCTGACCACCGTCTTCATCAGCCACGGCGACCCCGACTTCTACTTCGGCGCCGAAGTCCTCGCCGACGCCTTCCCCGACGCCCGGTTCGTCGCCACCGACCACGTCATCGAGCACATCCGGCACTCGTACGAGGGCAAGCTCAAGGCGTGGGAGGCGCTCGGGGCCAACCTGCCGACCCGCCTGGTCGCCGTCGAGCCGCTGACCGGCGACGCCCTTGACCTGGAAGGCCACCGCTTCGAACTCAGGGGCGGCGGCGCGCTGTTGCCCGACCGCCACTACCTGTGGCAGGCCGAGCAGCGCGCCCTCCTCGGCGGCGTCCTGCTGTTCCAGCAGGAACACGTCTGGGTCGCCGACACGCCCACGTCCGAGCAGCGGGCCGCGTGGATCGACCTGCTGGACGGGATGACCGCCCTCCAGCCGCTGCTGGTCGTTCCCGGCCACCGCCTCCCCGGCGCCCCGGCGGACGCGTCCGCCATCACAGCCACGCGCGACTACCTGACCGCCTTCGAGGAAGAGCTCGGCAAGGCCGCCGACGGAGCCGCGCTCACCGACGCCCTCGTCCGGCGCTACCCCGACCACGGCATGCAGATCGCCGCACAGATCGGTGCGAAGGTCGCCAAGGGCGAAATGACCTGGGGCTGACGACCATGAACACACCGAGCACCGGCTTCACCGCCTCCGACGCCCCCGCCGACGTCGTCCGCCGGCAGTACCTCGCCTCCGCCGCCGGCGATCTGGAGGCCCTGCGCGGCACGCTCGCCCCCGACGTCGAGTGGACCGAGATGGCGGGCTTCCCCCTGGCGGGCACCTACCGCACACCGGACGGCGTCACCGCCAACGTGATGGAGAAGCTCGCCGAGGACTGGGACGACTGGACCGCCCACGACGACCGTTACGTCGTCGACGGCGAGAACGTCGTCGTCCTCGCCCGCTACACCGCCGCCAACAAGGCGACCGGAAAACCGCTGGCGGTCCGCGTGGCGCACCACTTCCTCGTCCGCGGCGGCCGGATCGTCCGCTTCGAGCAGTTCGTCGACACCGCACTCGTACGCGATGCCATGACGGCCTGACCCCGCGCGCCCGTGGGCCGGGGGAGCCGCGGGCGCCGGTCGTCCGGTGCTCGGTGACAGCGGCCCGGTGCGGCGCGGCGTGCGGCCCGCCCTCGGTGCGTACGTCGAGACGTCGAGCCCGGCCCGCTCGCGCGGCTGCCGAAGTGTTACGCGGCCCCTGGGCCGCGCCGGTCGGCCGGGCGCGGTGCGACTCCGAGCAGGCGTCAGCTCGCCGGCGGCTTCCGCCAGGTCATGATCTCGGTGGCCGGAAGACGCTCCGCGAAGCGGCCGTCGGGCGCCGCTCGCCGCAGCAGCGCCCTCAGGTCACGCTCGAAGTCCCCCAGCCTGTCGCCGAACAGGTGGGGTGCGGAGTCGGACCGGGAGAACGCCCAGGCGACGAGGTCGTCCGCGGTGCGCTCGACCACCTCCCCGGCCGGGACGACGAGCCGGCGGAATCGCTCGAAGCCGGCCCGGGCGATGACGACGCCCTCCCCGTTCGGCGTGCCGTGGACGAGCCTTCCCTTCCCCGCCCGGCGCACCGGCCCCAGATACCGCCGCACCAGTTCACCGACCTCGTCGTAGGGAGGCGCGGGCGACGGCGGCGCCGGTTCGGCCGGCGGATTCCCGAGTTCGCCCATGTGGACGAGAGCGCCGCCCGGCTCCAGCATCTCCAGCACGGTCGCCGCGACCCGTTCGCGGTCCATCCAGTGGAAGGACTGGGCGAACACCGCCACCCGGAACTCCCCCAGCCCCGCGGGCAGTTCCTCGGCGCGCGCGGCGACCAGACGGGTGTTGCCCACCCCGCGGCGCTCCGCCAGCCGCCGGGCCTCGGCGAGCATGTCCTCGTCGGGGTCGACGCCGACCGCCTCGTGGAAGAAGCGCGCCATCGAGAGCAGCACGGTGCCCGGGCCGCAGCCGACGTCGAGGAGGCGGCCCCGGCCGTCCAGGCCCAGGGCCGTGGCCAGCGTGCCGGCGAAGCCCGGAGCGTACGGAAGCCGGCCGCGCTCGTAGTGGGCCGCGCTTCCGCGGAACAGGGTGCCGTCCCACTGCCATCCCTCTGGCATGTCGTTTCGCTCCACGAGTCGCAGGTGTCCCGGTCACCGGAGCCGGGCGCGTGCTCCCCTCGGCGGCGAAACACGTTCCCTCCCGAGTCTGGCACCGCCCGGCTACCCGGCGGTATACAAGCCCAGTCGAACGCCACGACGGCCGCACGGGACGGCGTCGCCGGCGGCACACCGGCCACGAGGGGGAGGAACTCGATGCAACGCGAAGCAGGCACGGGGAGAGCGGGCGGTCACCGCCGAAAAGGCGTCACTTTCCTTGCGGCACTGGGGGGTTGTGCTCTCGTCGCCGCCTCCGCCGCACCCGTGGCGGCGCACGGGACCGGCGGCGGGGGCCGGTACGTGGCGCTCGGCGACTCCTACACCTCCGGGCCGTACATTCCCCGGCAGGTCGACGCCAACTGCGCCCGGTCCGACCGCAACTACCCCTCGATCGTGGCCGGGCGCCTGCGGTCCACCGCGTTCAAGGACGTCAGTTGCGGCGGGGCGACGACCGAGCACATGTGGAAGCCGCAGGGGACCAACGGGCCCCAGCTCGACGCGGTGAGCCGCCACAGCGACGTCGTGACCGTCCAGATCGGCGGCAACGACATCGGCTTCGGCTCCATCATCGCCACCTGCGCCCAGGTGGCCTCTCAGGACCCGGCCGGTGATCCGTGCCGGCGCCACTACGGCGCTTCGGGCGTCGACCAGCTCACCGTGACGATCGCCAGGACCGCGCCCAAGATCGCTCAGGTGCTGCGGGCCGTGCACGACCGGGCCCCGCACGCCCGGGTCCTCGTCGTCGGATATCCCGACCTCCTGCCCGACGACGGCAGCGGCTGCGCGCCCTCGGTGCCTTTCGCGGCCGGGGACTTCCCCTACCTGCGGGACACCGGCAAGCGCCTCAATCTGATGCTGCGTCTGGTGGCCCGCTGGAACCGTGCGGAGTACGTCGACACCTACGGTCCCACCATCGGCCACGACATGTGCAAGCCCCCGGCGGACCGGTGGATCGAACCCCTGCAGCCCGCCTCCCCCGCCGCTCCCGCACATCCCAACGCCAAGGGGGAGGAAGCCATGGCGGGTGCGGTGTGGCAGCGTCTGGCACACGGGCGGGGCGGCCGCTGACCCAAGGGCGGCCGCCGCCGGCGGCTCACATCTCGGAGTCGATGCCCGTGATCACCGCCGGCCCCAGCGGCGCGCTGTTCTCGTCGAGACCCGCGGCGTGCAGGGCGGAGTCCGCGAGCCTGCGGGCGTCCTCCTCCGCGTGCGGGACGCTGTCCGCCTCGACGGCGAGCCGGATGGTGAACGTGTCGTCCTCGTTCACGGTGAGGGGATCGAGGTCCTGCGCGCTGCCCATCCGCGTGTGGTGCGGATCGGCGGGGCGCAGGGCCTGGCTAAGCCGCGTGCGCGCCTCGTCCTCGATCCCGGTGGTGAAGGTGCCGGGCACGGTGATCACGTAGGTCGTCATGACATTCCCTTCGTCGGTCCAGTTCCTCCCGCCTACCCCGCAGTGCGCCCCAGGTCGCCCCCCGATGCGCACGAAGCCTCTGAGGCTCCTCAAGTCGCTTGGCAGCCAAGGAATATGGGAGACACGATGATCCACATGACAGGGATCGCGGGACTCAACAAGAAACACAACTTCGTGCTGCTCGTCCGGGACGCGGACGTGCTCACGGCGGCGTTGCGCGAGGCGCTGGCCGAGGCTTCCGTGGAGGAGCGGCCGGGACTGGAGCGCGCCATGGCGCTCGTCGGGGCCACCGCCGCCGCCACCGAGACCCAGCTGCGGGCCCGCTGGGTCCGGGCACGGCTGGCCGACGTCGGCTTCACGGGCGACGTCTCCTCGATCTCGGCGGTGAAGGCGCTGCGCCGGGCCGAGCCGAAGCTGAGTCTGCTGGCGGCGGTCCAGTTGCAGAAGGAGGCGCTGGCCCACCCGGAATGACCGGGCGAGGCGGTGGCCCACAACGACTGACCGGGCGCCTTGCCCGCCGTCGTCCCCTCGCACGTCGGTTCGGAAGGCGTCCCGGCGGACGGCTGCGAGTCGGCTCACGGCCGCCGTCCCCGCACCGCCCAGGCCCGGGCGGTGAACTCGATCGTCCCGCCCGGCCGCACCGGCACGGCCTCGGCCAGTGCCGCGCGCAACCGGTCGCGCGCGGCGGGGGCGAGGGCGGCGACATAGCCGGGGGCGGGTCCCTGACCGCCCAGGAACGGCTCCCACAGATCCGCGAATCCGGCGAAGACGGTGGTCGTCTCGACGGGGGCGACCCTCACCTCGACCAGTCCGGCCAGCGTCCACAGCTCCCGCAGCGGTTCCGGCCGGCACACCGGGAAGCGACGCCCCTCGTCCAGGGCGGCCGCGGCGGGATCCGAGGCGACCGCCGCGTCCCAGAAGCGCCGTAGGAACGTCATGCCCTCGGCGTAGTCCCACACGTACGCCGCGACCAGCCCTCCCGGCCGTACGACCCGAACCGCCTCGGCCACCGCGGCACCCGGCGCGGGAAGGAAGTTGAGCGCCAGACCGCTGACGGCCGCGTCGCACACCCCGTCCCGTACCGGCAGCGCCAGCGCGTCCGCCACCGCGAAGCGCACCGGAGCGGGGGCGGCCGCGCGGGCAACGGCCACGAACGGCGCGGAACGGTCCAGCCCGAGGACGGCCGCCGGCCGGCATCGGGCCGCCACCGCGGCGGCCAGCGCTCCCGTCCCGCACCCCACGTCCAGCCAGCGCAGACCGTCCCCGGCGCCGAGCCACGCCACGAACCCGTCCGCGACCTGACGGCTCCACCGGCCCATGTACCGGTCGTAGGCCTCCCCGGCCGCCCACAGACCGCGCTGCTCCTCCATCCCTCCACCATCCCCGACCCGGGCTCCCGCGAGCACCGGACACGCACGGCGCGGGGCCGGCGTCCCACCGCCGTCGGGCGGCCGGGTCCCGGGCCTCAGTGCACGACGTCGGCCAGGTGGGGCACCACGCGGGTCAGCCGCAGCACGCCCCACACGATGATCAGGGCGCCGATCGCCTCGGGCAGCAGCCACCAGCCGGCCCGGATCTCCTCCTCGAACAGCGCGACGCCCAGCAGCAGGCTCACCGTCGCGTTGCCGATGGTCAGTGCGGGCTGCGAGGCGGTGAGGGGCCCGGCCTGCAGCGCGTTCTCCAGCAGCAGCAGCGCGGCGACGCCGGTGAGGGCGAAGCCGTAGGCCTGCCAGGCGCCGAAGAAGGCCGGCAGACCGTCGTCGGAGAGGCGTCCGGTGGCCGATTTCATCAGGGCGGCGGTCAGGGCGTTGCCGACCGCCGCGGCCGAGGCCAGCGCGGCGGACCGGAACAGCGGGGACGAGGAGGAGCGCGTGAGCACGACCGCCGTGGCCATCGCCCCCAGGGCGAGCGCCAGTGCCGGGATCCAGCGGTCCATGGCCGCCTGGTGCCGGGTTCCGTGCGGGGCCGCCGAGGCCAGCAGCAGGGCGAGGCCGCCCACCACCGCCCCGACCGCCTGCCAGGCCTCGGCCGACAGCCGCCGGTGCAGCAGGGGTACCGCCACCAGCAGGGCGAAGGGAAGTTCGAGGATGAACACGGGCTGCACCAGCGCGATGGGTCCGTTGACCAGGGCCAGGGCCTGGAACAACGCGGCGCCCACGACGCCGGCGATGCCGACGGCCCAGGCGGGCCGCCGCGCGAGGGCGCGCAGCAGCCGTACGCCGCCACCCCGGGGCACCGTGGAGGCGGCCTTGCGCTGGAACGCCGTGCCCACCGCGTTGCTGGCCGCGCCCAGGACGGCGAAGAGCAGGGCGAGCGCGATCATGGCTCCACCATGCCCGCGGAAGTCCGGAACGCACACCTGGACGGGTCCGGGGCGGGGTGCGATCTTCACGCCATCGGGTGGGTCGTCGTACGCACCGCGTCACCTCGGCGTTCCGGGGTACACGACGGGCCGGTGGCGACGGTTTCCCGGGAGGGATCAGGATGGATCGATCAGCGTTGCGGGCAGTCGGATGGGCCCGCTCTCTGCCCATGGAGTGCACGGTGAAGGCGGCCCGGGACTGGGCCCGCGAGCACCTCGACACCCTCGGCTGGGCCGACACGGCTCCGGAGACGGTGGACGCCGTACTGCTGACCGTCTCCGAACTGGTCACCAACGCCCACCGGCACGCCCGCAGCGACGCGCAGCTCGTGATGACGTGGGACAGCCGCTGTCTGCACATCGCGGTTCACGACGCCTCGGCCGAACTGCCCGCTCCCCGGCAGCCCAGCACCGACCGGGACGGAGGACGGGGCATGTTCCTCGTCGACGCGCTGGCCGACAGCTGGGAGGCGCACCCGTGCCCGCACGGCAAGACCATCACGGCCTGCTTCAGCCCGCCCGCCACCGTCTCCTGACACGACCGGCGCCCTGGCGCGCCGCCTCGGGAGGAGTCCGGTGCCATGAGATCGACGGCGGCGACCGACGCCCGCGTTCCCCTGCCGTGGGGGTGCGACGGCCGCCGCCGTCGGCATTCCTCCTGCCCCCTACGGACACCCGATCGACGTCCGGTTGTCCATGCGCGACGGCCGCCCGCCCCCGTGGGGCGACGGGCGGCGGGCGGTCGGTCCGTGAGGTTCGGTCAGCGCCGGGTGCGCAGCCGGGCCAGCAGGCCGCGCGCCTGGGCACGACGGCGCGGGTCGGCCGCGGTGCGACGCACCTGCTCCACCGTGCGCCGCCCCTGAGGGCTCCTGGCGAAGTCCTTGATGCGCTGGATGACGCTCATCGTCGTGCTCCCGTTGTCCGTCCGAGTCCTGACCTCTTCTGCGCATCCGGCTACCCCGGTACGGGCCGATCAGGCCGCTCCCGGCGATCAGGCCCGTCACGCCGCCCGTCGCCGTACCCCGGCCGGCCGCACGGGCGCCGGCACGGACGCGGCGCGGGCGGCTGCGGCCGGGGTGCGGGCCGGACGGACCCGGTAGGTCGTCTTCGTCGGATCCGCGACCGGCTCGCCGAGCATGATCCGGCCGGCCGCGTACAACTCGTCGCACTCGGCGGCGGACAGAGCGACGTAGCAGCCTCCGCGCCCGCTCTCGGCGTCCAGCGGCCGCCAGTAGCCGTACACGCGGCGTCCGTTGGCGTGCTCGGTCACGAACACGGGCGTGCGCGGATCGGAGACGATGCGCAGCACGTCGGTCCCGGGGCGGCGGGGCGACGCGGCGGGCAGGGGCGAACGCCGTGCCTCGCGGGGGCGCGGCACCCCGGCCACGACCGCGACGATGGGGCCCGGCGCACCGGGCGCCGTCCTCTCCTCACGCAGGTGGCGGCGCGCGGCGGGACGTACGTCGAGGACCTGCGGCTGGTCGGCGGTGAGGGGCATCGTCGGTGACCTTTCCTGGACGGGGACATGAGACCGACTACCCGGACGAGCCGAAGTTGATCTCACCTGGGGCATCCTTCATCACGGCACTGACATCGGGCCCGCCGCGAACCCCGCCGCCCGTCCGGTGCGCCCTGCGTGCGCCCTGCGTCCGCCACGCCTTCCGTCCGCCACGTCCCGCGCCCGCCACGCCCGCCCTCGCACGCCCGGCCGGCTCGGCAGGGTTGACCGTCGGCGATATGGGCACTTGGCGAACCCGTCCGCGGCGATCGCAGGAGGCACAGGTGGCGGTTCGGCACCGACTGGTCAGGGCGCGCCCGAGAACCGTGTGGTCGCTCCTCGGCGGGCTGCCGCACAACGCCTGCGCGGACGTGGATGCGCTGATCCGGATCCGTCACCGGCCGATGCCCGCCCGGCCGGCGAGGCTGCGCGAGTCCGGGGCCCGTGCCACGGCCGGCGCGGGCCGGCCGGCCCCCGCGGCGGTGACGGCCGCCGCCGTGACGTCCGTGCGCGCCGAGGGAGGGGCCGATGCCTGACGCGGTGGTGATCGGAGCCGGGCCGAACGGACTGGTCGCGGCCAATCTGCTGGCGGACGCCGGCTGGAGCGTGGAAGTCCTCGAAGAGCAGCCCGAGCCCGGGGGCGCGGTGCGTCACGACCGGTCCGTCGACCCCGAGTTCGTCAACGACCTCTTCAGCTCCTTCTACCCGCTGGCCGTCTCCTCGCCGGTGCTGTCCGGACTGCGTCTGCACGAGCACGGGCTGCGCTGGAGCCATGCGCCCAGCGTCCTGGCCCATCCCCTCACCGACGGCAGCTGCGCGCTCCTCGACCGCCGGATCGACGTCACCGCAGACTCCCTCGACGCCTTCGAGCCCGGCGACGGAGCGGCCTGGCGCCGGCTGCACGAGGTGTGGGAGCAGCTGCGCCCGGACATCGTCGACGCCCTGTTCACCCCCTTCCCGCCGCTGCGGGCGACGGCACGGCTCGCGGCCCGGCTGCGCGGGGCCGGCGGACTGCGCATGGCCCGCACGCTGATCCTGCCGGTGCGCCGGATGGGCGAGGAGGAGTTCGGCGGTCAGGGCGGCCGGCTGCTCCTGGCCGGCAACGCCCTGCACGCCGATCTCGCTCCGGAGGCCGCCGGCAGCGGGGGTTTCGGCTGGCTGATGTCCATGCTCGGGCAGAGCTACGGCTTTCCCGCGCCGACCGGCGGCTCCGGAGCCCTGACGGCCGCCCTGGTCCGGCGGCTGCGCTCACGCGGCGGCACCCTGCGCTGCGGGCAGCGGGTCGGCCGGATCGTCGTCCGCGACGGCCGGGCCGTCGGGGTGCGCACCGCGGACGGCGAGCCGGTCGTCGCACGCCGCGCCGTGCTGGCCGACGTGTCGGTCCCCGCGCTGTACGGCACGCTTGTGGACCCGGAGGACCTGCCGGCGCAGCTGTCGGCCGACCTGAGGCGTTTCCACTGGGACTTCGCGACGTTCAAGGTCGACTGGGCGCTGGACGGACCCGTGCCCTGGCAGGCCGAGGCGGCCCGGCGCGCCGGCACCGTGCACCTGGCCGACGGCCTCGACGAACTCACCCGCTTCGCGGCCCAGATCGCCATGCACCAGGTTCCCGACCGTCCCTTCGCGCTGTTCGGCCAGATGACCACGACCGATCCCGTGCGCTCCCCCGCGGGCACCGAGTCGGCCTGGGCCTACACCCACGTGCCCCAGGACGTGGCGGGGGACGCCGGCGACGAGGGACTGACCGGCGCCTGGGACGCGACGGAGCAGGAGGTCATGGCCGACCGGGTCGAACGCCAGGTCGAACGATTCGCGCCCGGCTTCCGGTCCCTGATCCGGGCCCGGCGCGTTCTCGCACCGCCCACGCTGCAGTCCCTCGACGCCAATCTGCACGGCGGCGCGATCAACGGCGGTACCACGGCACTCCACCAGCAGCTCTTCTTCCGCCCCCTGGCCGGCAGCGGGCGCCCCGAGACGGCCGTGCGCGGACTGTTCCTGGCCTCCGCCGGCGCCCACCCCGGCGGCGGCGTCCACGGCGCGCCGGGGGCCAACGCGGCCCGCGCGGCGCTGCGCCGTCACCTCCCGCCGGGCAGGACGTACGTGCAGCGGGTGCTGGCCCGTCGCGACCGCACCGGGGCGAGGAAGCCGTCCGCCGGCTGATCCGGTGTCACCGCCGTCGAGGAACGGAGCAGCTCGTGCATGACAGTCCCCTCAAAGACCGCACCGTCGTGGTCACCGGAGCGGCGCGCGGGCTGGGCGCGGCGCAGGCGCGGGAGTTCGCGCGGCGCGGTGCGCGGCTGGCTCTGATCGGCCACGAGGAACCGGCGCTGCGGGCCCTGGCCGCGTCGCTGCCCGGCCCCGCGCTCGCCCTGGAGGCCGACGTCACCGACGGCGAGGCTCTCGAGCGGGCCGCCGCGGTCGTGCGCTCGCGGCTCGGACCGCCCTCCGTCGTCGTCGCCAACGCGGGCGTCGCCGAAGGCGGACCGTTCGCCCTGGCGGACATGGACCGCTGGCGGCGGGTGATCGACGTCAACGTCGTGGGCAGCGCGCTGACGGCGCGCGCCTTCCTGCCGGACCTGGTGACCACGGCCGGCTATTACCTTCAGATCGCCTCCCTGGCCTCCATGGGCGCCGCTCCCCTGATGAGCGCCTACTGCGTGTCGAAGGCCGGGGTGGAGGCCTTCGCGCACACGCTGCGCGCCGAAGTGGTCCAGCACGGTGTGGCCGTCGGAGTCGCCTACCTGAACTGGGCCGACACCGACATGATCCGCGACGCCGACCGTCATGCGGTCCTGCGTGAGCTGCGCGCCCACATGCCGGCCCCGGCCCGGCGCGTGTATCCGCCCGAGTTCATGGCGAGGCGGCTCGCCACGGCCGTCGAACGCCGCCGTACCGCCGTCTACGTCCCCGCCTGGCTGCGGCTGGTGCAGGGGGTGCGGGCCGCGCTGCCGCCCCTCGTGCTGCGGGTGTCCCGCCGTGAGCTGCCCCGGCTGGAGTCGGCCGAGCCGTTCCGCCCCACCGGGCTGCTGGGCGCGGGCGGACGGGCCGACGGCAGTGCGGCGCACCTGCGCGAGGGGGCGAGCGGGGACTGAGGCGCCCCCTCGCGCCGCCGGGACCGGTCGCCAGGGCCGGTCCGTACGACCGGGCGCGAGGATGGAAGACGGTAGGCCGGGAGTGGGCCCGCCCGGGCCGCACGGGAGGGAGTGGACCGGCGTCGGTGGATCTGGCGGGTTTCCTGGGCGTGGTGCTGCCGGCGTACGTCGTTCCCGGGCCGGACTTCCTGGTGATCGTCAGGGCCGCCGCCCGGCGGGCCGCGCTCGGCAGGGCGGCAGCGCTGGGCGCCCGGGCGGGGTTGTACGTCCACATGTGCGCCGCGGCCCTGGGTCTGCCGGTGATCGCCGCGGGATCGGCGCCCGCCTTCACCGCCGTCGAACTCGCGGGGGCCGCCCACCTCGTCTGTCCGGGTGTGCGGGTTCTGCTCGACGGTCGCCGCGCCGCCGACCGCGACGCCCCGGCCACCGCCGCAACGGGACCGGACGCACGGCCCGACGCGCCTACGGACGTCGGCAGCGGCCGTCGCCACGGGGGCTCGCCCACGGAGGAGGTCCTCCTCCTCGGCGCACTCGACCTCGCCGTCGGAGTCGTCTACTGGCTGGTGTTCGTGCGCGTCGCCGCGCGGCTGCGTTCACTGCTGGACCGCCCTGTCCGGCGGCGCCGTGGGGAGCGCACGACGCGATGGCTGTTCATCGCCGTCGGCGTCGGCGTCGCCACCGCCGAGTGAGCCGCCGGCCGCACGAGGGGATCGCCCTCCTTCGCGGCTGTGCCCGGCTCGTTCCCGCCGCGTCCTCAGGATCAGGAGAAGAACGACCGCTGCGGGGCGGGCAGGCCGCCCTGGGAGAAGGAGGACGGGGCGCTCATGACCCGGTCCAGGTCGCGCTTGATGCGTTCCGCCTCGCCGCGCACATCGGCGGGCACGTCACCGCGTTCGGTGACGAGACGGTGGTAGATCGGAGTGTCGTCGAAGACGGAAATCACCGGGAGCTCTGCTTTCGTGGACGGTCGGGCGGGCCGACGCGGCAGGACTGGCTTGGGACACGGCCGACGATCCGACGGGGCGAACCGGCGCTTGCATGACGCCGCCTGACGGCTCGGCAACACAGCCACGGGCGGCGACATCATCGTATTGTCCCCGATGCGGCGCTGTGGGGCGACACCGAGGGGCCCCGAACGGTCCGCGGCAGAGCGCGCCTTCGTGCCGGGTCACCACGCCAAAGGGCCCTCCGCAGCGCACGCCTTGCCCGCGAGCCCATCGAAATCCGGCTCCGGGCGCAGCAGTTGGGCGACGATCGAGGCGGTGGCGCGATGCCAGTCGCCGCCCCGCCGCAGCATCGCGTGGTCGCCGCCGCGCACGAGCACGAGGCCGGCCCTCGCCCTGGCCTGCCGGGCCCGGCGGACGTACTGCGCGGACTCCCCGGGATCGGTCACCCGGTCGTGGTCGCCGTGCAGGACGACGACGCTCGTCCCGTCGAGGTGGGCGACGGGTTCGCCGGGCGGACACCACGGCGCCAGGGCGAGCACCGCGCGCACCGACGGGTCGGCGGCCGCCCGCAGCGCCGCCCGGCCGCCCATCGAGTGGCCCACCAGGGTCACGGGCACCTCACCCGCCAGCGCCCGCAGCTCGTCGAGGGCGCGAACGGCGTCGGCCACCGGGTCGGCGCTCGCGTTCCAGCCGCGGTAGCGGTACCGCACCTCGCCGAGCAGCACGTCCCGGCGGTCCGTGGCGGCGAGGGCGGCCCGGAGCACCGGGCGCATCCGCAGGGCGGCCAGATGCCAGGTCCGCGACGGCTCCCGGCCGTGCTCCCGGCCGCCGTGCAGGACCAGGACCGCCGCCCCGGGCGGGCCCTCGGGCCGGCGTCGCACCACCAGCGCGGTCCGGGCCGCCGCGACGGCCTCTCGTTCGCCCACTGCTCCCCCGCCTCCCCGTACGGCATCCGCTCGGCCGTCGCCGGACGGCGGACGCCGGTCGTCGGTCGCCGGTCGTCGGTCGCCGGTCGTCGGTCGCCGGACGGACACGGCCGAGGACGTCGAGGATGTCAGAGACCGGGCACGCCCGCACGACCGCGCCCGGTCGGCAGACCGGTCACCGCGCCGCCGCTCACGCCTCCTGGGCGGCCGACCGCCGAGCCGCGGATTCCGCGTCCCGGTCGAGTGCGGCGTCGCGCTCGAGCGCAGTGGGGCCGGTCGGGGCGCCGGGCCGGCCCCGGTGCCGGGTCCTGAGCACCGCGGCGCGCATCGCGGGCCGGACGTCTTCGGGCAGACGACCGTTCACCACCCACCGCATGACGTGCTGGGCGACCTCGCGCAGCTTGATGTTGGTGTGCTGGGAGACCTGCTTGAGCACGTCCCAGCTGTCCTCGGGCCGCAGCCGGCACACCGCCGACATCACCCCGATCGCCTGATCGATGTCGGCGCGCGAGGCAAGGGCCTGGCGGAGCTGGTCCACCTCCTGCTCGAGGGCGGCGACCCTCTGGACGAGTTCGTCGTTGTCTGACATACGAGGTCGCCTTCGTTCCTTCCGCCCCCGAGAGCCGCCGGTGCACAGCCTGCGCGGCCCAGAACGCCGCGCAATCGCCATCCACCCTGCACGGCCAGGCCCCCGGCCGCGATCCCGTAAACGAAAAAGAAGCAGGGGCGACCGGCCGCACAACGAAAGAAGACCCGGTCCCAGGGATACCAAAAGGCTTCGTGGAGGAAATGTGGGGCAGACGTACGCTTGTCGGAGAACAACGATCCAGGGCGAGGAGATGCCGAAGGCATGCACACGCTCACATTCGACAGCGACGACCTGGACCGGACCGAGGACTTCCTCAGTCGCGCCTACGCGAAGATGCGCATCGGCAGCAGCACCCCCGAGACGAGCCGGACCCGGATCAGCCGCACCGGCCTCGGCCCGATCACCGTCGACGAGCTCGATCTCGACTTCGACATGAGCTACGCCGTCACCCCGCTGGGCCGGATATGCCTGTGCGTGGTCCACGAGGGCACGATCCAGGATCACGTGTACCAGGGGGTCGAGGACTCCTTCGGCCCCGGGGACGTGGTGTCCTTCGTGCCGCCGACGCAGTCCTACGCGGGCCGGGTCTGCCACGCCCGCTACACCATCACCCTGCTGGACCCGGCTCTGCTCACGCAGGTGGCCGCCACCGCGGCGACCCCCTCGGCCGAGCCGGTGCGGCTGACGGGGCACCGCCCGCACTCGCCCGCCGCGGCCGGCCAGCTGCGCGAGGCCATCGGCTACGTCCGCGACCACGTGCTGGCCGTGCCCGCGGTGGCGGACCAGCCGCTCGTGGTGTCCACCGCCGCCCAGCATCTGGCCGCGAGCGTGCTGACCACGTTCCCCAACACGGCGCTGACGGACCCCACGGCCGCCGATCGCCGCGACTCGCATCCGGACACCCTGCGTCGGGCGCTGGCCTACATCGACGACCACGCCGACGAGCCGATCACCGTCGCCGACATCGCGGCGGCCGCGCACGTCACCGTCCGCGCGCTCCAGTACGCCTTCCGACGGCACCTGGAGTGCACTCCGCTCGCCCGGTTGCGCCAGGTCCGCCTCGCGCACGCCCACCGGGAACTGCTGGCCGCCGACCCCCGGACCGGCACGACGGTCACCGATGTCGCGGCCCGCTGGGGGTTCTTCCACCCGGGCCGCTTCGCCTCGCTCTACCGGGAGACCTACCTCCGCGCACCGCGCCAGACCCTGCTGAACGACTGACACCGGCGGCGACCGCAGGGGACGCGGCCCTCGCGCCGCTCCGCGACGCCACCCGGCAGGGGCCCCGGGCTCCGGCCGCGACCGGGCCCCGCGCTCCAGCTGTGTTCCGCGCGTGGGCCCGGGCCATCGACGAGCGGCCCCGTCTGCGGGGACGTCACGGCCGCGCGACACTGAAGCTGCCGACGATCCCCGGGGGGCGCGCGGAGAGGAGCGCTCATGTCCGAGCGGCCCTCGCTCGCCGAATCCGTCGGGGCCGGCCGTCGCGCGGCACGTGTGACGATCGCCGCGGCGGCCGGGTTCTATCCGGCCGCGTACCTTCTCGATCAGCCCGTGACCGCCGTCTACGCCCTGTTCACGCCGATCGCGTTCGGCGTTCTGTCGCCGGTGCCGGGATCCGGGCGCCGCCGCGCCGGGACCGTGGTCCGCGCCCTGCCGGCCGCAGCGGCGCTCGCCTCCCTGGGCACCGCCCTCGCCGTGGGCACCTGGCCGGCCGTGGCGGGCATGCTGCTCGTCGGGTTCGCGCTGACGTTCGGCGCGGTGTGCGGCCCCCGGGCGGCCGGGACCGCGCCCGGGCTGCTGCTGTTCTACATCCTCGCCTGCTTTCCCCCGTTCGCCCCGCACACCCTGCCTCAGCGGCTGACCGGGATCGCCGCGGGCGGCGTGCTGCTCGTCCTGTGCGAGGCGACGGTGTTCCCGGATCCGCCGGACCCGTCCTACCGCGGCCGGATCGCCGACGTTCTGGATCTCGCGGCCCGCTCCGCCGACTCGCCGGCACGCGGCGGAGGTCCCGGGCCCGGAGCGGCCGTGCGGCTGCGGTCGGCGGGCCGGGAGCTGCGCTTCTCCCGGCTGCCACCGGGGGCGCGCCCGACGGGAGCGGGCAGACGGGACCGTGCGCTGGCCCAGGCGGGTTCCGCGACCCGACGCCTCGTGGACCAAATGGCCGCCCTTGCCCGGATGCCCGCCGCCCGGGTGGACACGGCCTCGCAGGAACTGCTGCGGGGCATCGCGGCAGCCTGCCGCGAGACGGCCGGCTCGCTGCGCCGCAAAGGCCCGGGGGCGGGGCCCGAGCTGATCGAGGAGATGATCGCCCAGTTCCTGGTCTCGCGCGACGCGGACCCGGAGGGGCGCGCCCGTCGCCCGCACGAGGTGCTGCGCCGGCAGTCGACGGTGCTGACGATCGCGGTGTCGGCCGTGACCGTGAGCGCCGCCGTCGGCCTGGCGTTCGGCGGCCGCCGACCTCTGCACGGACTGCCACGCGAGCAGTTCTGGTACGCCGGTACCTCGACGCCCCGCCTGTTCCTCGCCCGGCTCACCGGCAATCTCACGCCGCGCTCGGTCGTCTTCCAGAACGCCTTGCGCACCGCGCTCGGACTCGCCCTCGCCCGGCTGGTGGCGGGCTCGCTCGACCTGGCGCACGGCTTCTGGGTGCTGCTGGCCGTGCTGACCCTGGGGCGCACCACGGCGGGCGCCACCTGGTCCGCCGTCCGCGCGGCCGTCGCGGGCACGCTGGCCGGTGCGCTCGCCGCCGGACTGCTCCTGGTCGAGGCGGGCGGCGCCACCGAGGTGTACGCCGCCCTGCTCGTGCCGGTGATGCTGGTCGCCTTCACCGTGGGCCCGCTGGAGGGACCGGCGTGGGCGCAGGGGCTGTTCACCCTGGTGGTGTCGGTGGCGTTCGCGCAGATCGCGCCGGTGACGTGGCGGCTCGCGGAGCTGCGCGTCGTCGACGTGCTGACCGGCAGCGCGGTGGGACTGCTGTGCGGTGTCCTCGCCTGGCCTTTCGGGGCCCGCGCCGAGACACGGCGCAGTATGGCCGCTCTGCTGCGCGCCGCCGCGCCCCTGGTGCGGGCCACCGCCGACGCCGCTACCGGGTGCGGCGGCCCCGGCCGACCCGGCGACGGGGCCGATCAGGCCGTTGTGCTGACCCGGCACCGGCTGCGCATCGCGGAGGGCGCGTACGCGCAGTACCGCACGGAGCCCGCCGCGCCCCCGGCCGAGCACGAGCCCGACTACCTCGCGGCGCTCAACTTCGGCTCACGTGTGCTGGTCGGCGCCCACTGGCTGCCCCGGACGGACCAGGTGCGCGAGCTGCCCGGCGCCGCCCGGAACTGGCTGCGGGACGTCACCTCGGAGGTGGAGGCGGCCGCCGTCAGGGCGGCCGGCTTCCCTCCGGGCGGCGTCAGCGTCCGGCCGTCACCGCCGCCGTCCCTCGCCGCGGGGGCGCCGCCCGGGGTCCTGTCGCTGCTGAGCGACATGGAGGTGTGGCTCGACGCGCTCGCCGCCGACCTGCGGGCCGGCAGCGGTCACCGGCCGGCCCGGGCGGTCCCATCCTGAGCGGTCGCCCGTCCGGCCGTTTCACGTGACGCGGCGACTGGCTCGTCGAGCGGTGGGGACGAGCGGTCGAGCCCGGCGCCCGGTCAGCGGGCGGCGAGGAGTTCGAGCGTGTCGATCACCCGGTTGGAGAAGCCCCACTCGTTGTCGTACCAGGCGACCACCTTGACGTGGCGGCCCTCGACGCGGGTGAGAGCCGAGTCGAAGATCGACGAGGCCGGGTTGCCGGTGATGTCGGAGGAGACGAGCGGGTCCTCCGAGTACTCGAGGACACCGGCCAGCGGGCCCTCGGCCGCGGTGCGGTACGCCGTCAGCACGTCCTCGCGGGTCACGTCGCGGGCGACGGTGGTGTTGAGCTCGACGATCGAGCCCACCGGGACCGGCACGCGGATCGAGTCGCCGGACAGCTTGCCGTCGAGGCCGGGCAGCACGAGGCCGATCGCCTTGGCCGCGCCGGTCGTGGTCGGCACGATGTTGACGCCGGCGGCGCGGGCGCGGCGCGGGTCGCGATGCGGACCGTCCTGCAGGTTCTGCTCCTGCGTGTAGGCGTGCACGGTCGTCATGAAGCCGTGCTCGATGCCGGCGAGGTCGTCGAGCACCGCGGCCAGCGGCGCGAGCGCGTTGGTCGTGCACGACGCGTTGGAGACGATCGTGTGCAGGTCCGGGTCGTAGGCGTCGGTGTTGACGCCGTACGCGAGCGTGACGTCGGCGCCGTCCGAGGGCGCGCTGACGAGCACCTTGCGCGCGCCCGCGTCCAGGTGGGCGCGCGCGGCCTTGGCGGAGGTGAAGCGGCCGGTCGCCTCCAGCACGATGTCGACGTCGAGCGCCGCCCAGGGCAGCTGCGCCGGCTCGCGCTCGGCGAGGACCTTGATGCGACGGCCGTCGACGACGAGGGCGCCGTCCTCGACGGTGACCGGGCGGCCCAGCCGGCCGGACGTCGAGTCGAAGGCGAGCAGCCGGGCCAGGCCGGCCGGCTCCGTGAGGTCGTTGACGGCGACGACCTCGAGGTCGCTGTCGCGTTCGAGGAGCGCGCGCAGCACATTGCGTCCGATGCGGCCGAAGCCGTTGATGGCGATGCGAGTCATGAGTGATGTCCCTTCGGTTCGCCACCAGCCTGGCGTGTGCCGTCCGCCCATGACCCGGGCGTGAGCGCCATGGTTCGCAAGGATCTCGCCAGGCCGTCGTCTCCGGCTACTCGCCCCGGGTGAAGGTGCGCCGGTACTCGCTCGGCGTGGTGCCCAGGATCTGCTGGAAGTGCAGCCGCAGGTTGGCGCCGGTGCCCAGCCCGACGTCGCCCGCGATCTGCTCGACGCCGCGCTCGGACCGCTCCAGCAGCTCACGTGCCCGGTCGATGCGGGCGCGCATCACCCACTGCATGGGCGTGTATCCCGTGTCCTCGACGAAGCGCCGCGACAGGGTGCGCTCGGACACCGCCGCGTGCCGGGCCAGCGTCTCCAGGGTGAGGGGTTCGTCGAGGTGGTGCAGCGCCCACTCGCGGGTGGCCGCGAAGCGCTCGCCGAGCGGCTCCGGCACGCTGCGCGGCACGTACTGCGCCTGGCCGCCGCTGCGGTAGGGGGCCGCGACCAGGCGGCGGGCCGCGTGGTTGGAGGCGGCCACCCCGAGGTCACGGCGCAGGATGTGCAGGCACAGGTCGATGCCGGAGGCCGCGCCGGCCGAGGTCAGCACGCTGCCCTCGTCGACGAACAGGACGTTCTCGTCGACCCGGACGCGCGGATGCCTGGCCGCCAGCGCCCGGGTGTAGTGCCAGTGCGTCGTGGCGCGTCGGTCGTCGAGCAGGCCCGTGGCGGCGAGGGCGAAGGCCCCCGTCGAGATGGCGGCCAGGCGTGCGCCCCGGTCGTGGGCGGCGAGCAGCGCCCCGACGACCTCCCGCGGCGGATCCTCGCGGTCGGGGTGGCGGTAGCCGGGGATGAAGACGACGTCGGCCCATCCGAGCGCCTCCAGGCCGTGGGCCACGTGGTACGACAGCCCGTCGCCGCCGGTCACCAGACCGGGGGCCGCACCGCACACCCTCACCTCGTACGGCATGCTCGCGCGGGTCGAGAACACCTGCGCGGGGATGCCGACGTCGAGCGGTTTGGCTCCCTCGAGCACAAGGACGGCGACACGTTGCAGGCGGGAGGACGACACCCGCAAAAGGGTACGGGGCGGCCGCGGGGACGCGAAGACCTGCCCGCATTGGCATAGACCTGACACTCCGTAGGCGCTAGGCTCTGCCGCGCCTCACCTGAGAGCGCTCTCACGGATCTGTTCCACCCCCACTCCACGGAACGAGGAAGGGCACCTCCCATGAGACGCACACGGCTCAAGCACGTCTGCCTCGCCGCACTCCTGACGCTCGCCGGTCTCGGCGGCGCGGGCATCTCCCCCGCCGCGGCGAGCGGCGGCGCCACGGCCTCGGCCACCCCGGCAGACGGCGCCCCTCGGGCATCGGCCGGGCTGCTGCGCGCCATGCGGCAGGAATTCGAGCTCACCGAGGACCAGGTGACGGAGCGGCTGCGGGCCGAGCGGAACGCCGCCGCGCTCGAACCGAAGGCACGGCGCACCGCCGGCGCCGCCTACGCGGGATCCTGGTTCGACGCCGCCGACGGCCGCCTGACGGTGGCCGTCACGGCGCAGGCGTCCCCGGCCACCCGTGCGGCGATCGGCTCCGAAGGAGCCGCCGTCCGCGTCGTCGAGCACAGCGCACGGACGCTGGACGCGGCGAAGGCGCGCATCGACGCTCTCACCGCCCCCTCCGCGGTGGGGAGCTGGCACGTCGACCCGGCGGCGAACACCGTCGTGGTCACCGTGGCCCGCGGCCGGGGATCCGACAACGATGTCCGGCGCTTCCTCGCGCAGGCCCGCACCGCGGGCCCCGTCACCGTCGAGACGGTCGCCGCGACCCCGCGCACCCTCGCGGCGGGCACGGTCGGCGGAGACCCCTACTACACCGGCAACGTCCGCTGCTCCATCGGCTTCTCGGTCCACGGCGGGTTCGTCACCGCCGGCCACTGCGGCGGCGCCGGCGCGGCCGTCCGGGACTGGGACGGCACCTACGTCGGCGACTTCCGGGGCTCCTCGTTCCCCGACAACGACTACGCCTGGGTCAACGTCGGCAGCGGGTGGTGGACGGTGCCGGTCGTGCTCGGCTGGGGCACGGTCCCCGACCAGCTGGTGCGCGGCTCGTCCGAGGCGCCCGTGGGCTCCTCCGTCTGCCGGTCGGGGTCGACGACCCACTGGCACTGCGGCACGGTGCTCGCGAAGAACGAGACCGTCAACTACAGCCAGGGCGCGGTGCACCAGATGACGAAGACGAGCGTGTGCGCCGAAGGGGGCGACTCCGGCGGCTCGTTCATCAGCGGCGACCAGGCACAGGGCGTCACCTCGGGCGGCTGGGGCAACTGTTCCTCCGGCGGACAGACCTGGTTCCAGCCGGTGAACGAAATCCTCAACCGCTACGGACTCACCCTGCACACCTACTGACGCCGACCGCGCGCCGTCGCCCGGCTCCGCGCACCGGCGCCACCCGGCCGGGGAGCCCGCACGGTTCGGCGGCGCGCACGCCCGGGACACCCCGGCCCTCCTCACCGGGGAAACCACTCGGAGGAGGCCGGGGACGCCCGGCCCCGAGCGGGCGGGGGTGGCCGCTTGTCAGGCGCGGCCACCCCCGCTCCACCGGCCGCCGGCCAGGAGGCGGATCTCCCCCGCAGGGGAGAACGGCCCCCGGCCGGCGGCAGGACCCCGGCGCCCCCGCCCGTGAACACGCCTGGTTCCGTGCCCGTATGCCCTCCTGAACGGATTCTGGAAAGGCGCGGTGATCACGTGACTGCTCGTTCCCCCCACTCCGGCCACCGCAGGCGTCAGAACAGAACTCCGCTGATCGCGGCGGTCGCGGCCGGCGTGCTCAGCCTCGCGATCGCGGCGCAGGCGGCCATGGCGACCGGCGAGACGGAGACCGCGAACACGTCGGCCGGCGCCCGCGTCCTCGCCGCGCCGCAGCCGGCCGGGGAGGAACAGCTCACCGGGACACGGCGGATCACCGGCGTCTTCGACGGGGCGCGGACCCGCTTCACCGGAGCGGGCGCACTGGCCGGAGACGGTCAGGAGGAAGGCCAGGAACCGCTGTTCGAACTCGCCGACGGCGCCGTCCTGAAGAACGTGATCCTCGGCGCTCCCGCCGCCGACAGCGTCCACTGCCTGGGCAGCTGCACCCTGGAGAACGTGTTCTGGGAGGACGTCGGCGAGGACGCCGCCGCCTTCCTCGGCAAGTCGGCGGACGCCGAGTACCTCGTCAGCGGTGGCGGCGCCGCCCGGGCCGCCGACAAGGTGTTCCAGTTCAACGGGGCCGGCACGCTGACGGTCCGGGACTTCGAGGTGGCCGACTTCGGCAAGCTGGTCCGCTCCTGCGGCAACTGCTCGCAGCAGTTCCGGCGGAACGTGGTGCTCGAGAACGTCACGGCCACCGCTCCCGGCGGTGAACTGGTCGGCGTCAACAGCAACTTCGGCGACACCGCCCGGCTGAGCGGCGTCACCGTGGTGAACGACCCGGGCCGCAGGATCGTGCCCTGTCAGAAGTTCCAGGGCGTGACCGACGGCGAGCCCGAGAAGCTCGACGCCACGGCGGACGGCGTGAACTGCGTGTTCGAGGAGGCCGACATCAGCTACCGCTGACGGGCCCGCAGCCTCGTCGGAGGGAGACGGACGACGCCTGGAAGTACGGGAGTTGAACACTTCGCGCCCCGCCCGCCCGGCCGTCGGCCCCTCCCTACGCTTGCGCGCGTGCGAGATCAACAGCAGGCGGACGACGACCGCCACGGCAGCGCCGGACGGCGGTCCCCCGTGGCGACCCGTGCGCCCCGGGCGACCGGTCCCGGCGGCGGGCCGAACCCCCTGCTGGGGCTGCAGCAGACCGCGGGCAACGCGGCCACCGTCGCGGCGCTGAGGGGAGCGGCCGCGGCCGGGCGGCCCGGCCCCGCCACCGCCGGCCGGGCCCGGCCGGCGCTGGACGCCGTCCAGGAGGTGGACGACGACTCCCTCGAACTCCCGCCGTATCTGCGGTACATGGAGGCGGGCGGGCTGTCGACGGCGTACGGGCTCACCGGCCACGAGTTCGTCACGGACACTCTGGCCGGCCGGATCGGCCGTCGCGACGGCGTCGTCGCGGAGATCGGCGCGGAACTCGCCGGGCGGCCCGAGTCGTTCTACGGACACGGCCGGGCTTTCGCCGTCACCGGAGCTCAGGGCGGCGACCGCTACGACGTCACGGTGACCCTCTCCCCCGCCGACGACGACCGGCCCGGCGTCTTCTCCCCCGCCGGCCCCGACCCGGAGGGCGCGGCCACCAAGGTGGACGTACAGCACCACAGCGCCGCCGGCGTCGCCCACGGCACGGGATCCTCCGCGTCCAAGGGCCTGTCGTTCACCGCGTTCGGGCTGGCCCCGGTGGCGCCCGCGGTATGGCTGGGTGCGGCGGCCACCGTCAACGCCCAGCCCTTCCAGTCGTCGCGGGACTCGCGCACCCAGCGCACCGTCGCGGAGCCGCGGGTGCTGCGCAGCGACAAGGGGTCCGTCGAGGTGCCGCGCAGAGTGCGCTACGGCGTGCGCATCGCCAAGGACGGCGCGCGCTCGGCGCAGCGCTTCAGCGGGACGGGCACGCTCACCATGCGCGTGCCGGTGGAGCATCTGGTGCCGGTCGCCGCGGGTGCGGCGCCGCCGCCGCGCCCGGTGGAGGCCGCGACCGCGCGGGCGGTGTCGCTGGCCGACTCCATGGCGCCGCTGGCCGTCGCGGACACCGCCGCCCCGCACCAGGGCGGCGGCGGGCTCTTCGACGCGGTCGCCTCGGCGCTGCACCCTGCCCTGACCTGGCCCGGCGCGCCCGGCCGGGCCAGGCTGTACGAGGCCACCGCCACCGCGACGGTGCTGGAGGACCTGCCCCGGCTGCTGCGCGACGGAGTGGTCGGCGAGGACCTGACGAGCCGGGACGGCACCACCACGGGCACCTACCGGATGCGGGCCGCGATCACCGAACTGGCTCCCGGCTGGAGCACCGGCAAGACGCAGTTGCGCACCCACCAGCAGGCCCAGCACGCGGTGACGGACACCGCGGGCAAGGGCCGCGGCGGCGCCTTCGGCGTGGGCCCGGCGGCGGGGTTCGGCGTCCTCGGCAGTGCTGCCGCCGTGCGCGGCACCGTCATGCCGGTCCTCGGCGCGCGCCAGACGCGGTTCAGCGTGGCCGAGCAGACGGTGTCCAGCCGGCAGGGCGCGGAGGTGCGCGGCGACAAGGTGCTGTATCTCGGCACGGTCCTGTTCACCGTCGAGGGCAGCGGTCCCGACTCGCCCCTGACCCGGGCGCGGGGCGGCGGCCGCACCGCGCACCACTCGATGCGGGTCTGGATCGGTCTGCGCGCCGACGAGGCCGCGGAACTGGGTCTGCCGCTGCCGGACGGGGTGAGCGCCGGAGAGTTCGTGAAGCGGCCGCTGCGGCCCTCGACGAACGCCGGGACCACCGAGAACCCCGGGACCGCCGAGTACGCGCAGGGCACGGGCAAGGGGAAGGCCGAGCAGCCGCCGGACCTCAAGGGCACGGGCCGCGGCACCGGCAGGAGCGGCGAGGAGCAGGGTGACGACCGGGCGCCCGAGTACCTCGAACGGCATCTGCCCTTCGGCGCGATGGGCTCCAGTGTGGCCATCAGCCGGCTGGACGCCGCGCCCATGATGCGGGCCGTGCTGCGTCTCTTCGCCACCGACCCCCGGCTGACCGGCTATCTGCCCGCCTTCGGCGAGGAGGAGCGGGCGGCCGAGCCCGGCCCGGAGGAGGCCGAGGTCCAGCGGCGCAACTACCGCGAGCTGGTCACCGTCCTGTCGGAGACCAACCTGCGGGTCAACAAGGACCAGTTGCTGTCGTCGGGCATCCGGGTGCGGATGCGCCGCAAGTCCCGCTTCCACACGCACGACGTGCAGGTGAAGGTCACCGGTTCGCTGCGGGAGACCGGCTATCTCGGCGACACCGGGGACTGGCTCGTGCGCTCCCACGCGAGCATCGCCGGCACCGTGCAGAGCGGGCGCGCCAGTTCGCGGACCGTCGCCGGGACGGCACTGGGGCAGTTCCGGCTGATCCCCGGCGCGCTGACCCTGTCGGCACGCGCCGAGAAGGGCCGTACGACGACCCGGCGCGGACAGGCCGGACCGACCCTGCGCACGGACGTCCTCACCAACGGCTCCGAGAACGCGAGCGTGTTCGGCGGGGCGCTGAGCCTGAGCGTCGGCGTCACCATGACGAGCCGGCAGCGCAAGCTGGCCCGGACCCTGACGCCGGGCGCGCCCGGCCAGGACGCGCCGATGCCCGAGCACATCGAGACGCTGCCGCTGGACGCACAGGACGTGCGGCTGCTCACCCCGACCGCCTTCACCCTGGACGACGCCGGAAAGCAGCGGCTGGACACCGGAACCGCCTCGCGCAGGGCACGGCACCACCCTCAGCGCGTCGAGTTTCCGGCGGCGGGCATCGGCGACCTGGCCGGGCTCGCCCCCGCGCAGCTGGGCGGCGGGGGCGTGCGCGACTGGGCGCTGGTGGAGACCGTCGGCGACGGGCAGCCCGTCCGGGACCTGGCGTTCGACCTGCTGGCGCGGGCCGCGGCGCGGGGACGGCGGGATCCCGGCCGACGGCCGCGCGAGGACAGGGCGCTGGAGACGGAGGGGCTCGCGCCCCGGCTGGCGATCGAGGAGCGGTTCAGTCCGCAGGCCGTGACGGCGGCGCTGCGGCAGGCGGTGTCCGCCGGCTGGGTGGTGCACAACCTGCGGTACGCCCGCCGGCTGGCCGAGCTGAACGGCGCGGTCGGCGCCCGGTTCGCGCTGACCGCCCCGCGGATCGTGCACCAGGGCGCCGGGGCGGGCACCGAGACCTTCGTCCTGGGCGGGCACCAGGTCACCGGCCAGGAGGGCGCGAGCCGCGGCAGCACGGTGCAGGGCGGGCTGACGGGCGCGGAGAACGGCTCCGAGTGGCGGGTCGCCGAGGGGGTCGCGGCCGGCCGCGCCCTGGGCTCCGGCGACACCGCGGCGCACACGCTCGTGGGCACCGTCGAACGCAACGCGCACACCTCCCGCAAGAGCCCGCTCCATCTGGTCCAGTGCGACCTGGTGGTGCGGATGGTCGCCGAGGTCATGGTGACGGGCGGCGGTCCGTACGTGGCGCGCGGTGGCCGTACGGTGCCTGCGGCCGTGGCCGTGTGGCTCACCGCGGACCAGCTGCGGGCGGCGGGACTGACCGTGCCCGGCGAGGAGCGGCACGAGGAGGCGGCCTCCGGCTCGGGTGGGACGGCGGCCGGATCGGGTGCGACGGCGGCCGGCAAGGGGACGGGTGAGTCCTCGCGGACCGCGCGGACCCGGGAAGCCGCAGGGCAGGCCGTGGAGCATGCGAGCGGTGTTCCGGACGGCGCGTCGGCGGCCCCGGCCCCGCCCGTCCCCGGCCTGGCCCGGAGCCTGCCGCTCGGCTTCGGCATGATCGAGGACCTGCCGGACTTCGTCCCCCTGTTGGACGGCATCCGCGACCGGCTCGGCGCCCCGCTCGCCGACGACCTGCTGCCGCGCACCCGTCTGACGGACCGTAACGACAACGTGCAGCGGCTGCTGCGGGTGCTCGACCGGGACGGTTCCGCGGGCCTGCTGTCGAGCGCGATGGACGGGGGCGTGGGCGTCGAGTTGTTCGACGGCCGCAAGCGCCCCTACCGGGCGGTGTTCAGCGTCCGCCGGACCGGTCGGGGCCGCTTTCTGGAGACGGCCTCGGACGGCCGGGACATGGAGTACATCACTTCCGCCGCGGCGCAGCGGGCCGCCGCCCATGACGAGAGCGACACGCGGGGCGTGGAGGGCGTGCTGGCGGGTTCCGGGAAACCCGACGGTGGCGCCGGGCAGTTGAAGAGCGCCGGTGCGGCCGCCGGCCTCGGCGTGTCGGCGGGCGACTCGCGGCGCTCGGTGAGCGTCGGACGCGCCCAGTCGGGTGTGAAGACGGTCGCCGAGGCGTCGTCCGCGCCGTCGGCCCGGATGCGCGTTCCCGTGGAGGCGGGGCTGGAGGTCTTCTCCGGCAATCGCCGGGTGGCTCTCGCCAGGCTGGAGAACGTGAGCCTGACCCATCGCGTCCTCACCGCGGACCTGCACGCTCTCGCGCGGATCGCTCCCGTCCGGCCCCGGCGGTCGCTCGGGCGGCCGGTGCCCGCCGAGGAGGGCGGCGCCGACCGGCTGGGCCCCTGGCGGGAGGGCGGGGTGCGGCTGCCGATGGAGGCCCAGGTCAACGGGTTCCGGGGGACGCCCAGGGTGCAGCAGGCCGTGGACGACGCGGTGCGGCGGGCGGGCGGGAGCGAGCGCTTCCGCACGGGCGGCGAGGCCGCCTTCCATCTGCTGCGCGAGGCCGTCTCCACGGAGTGGCTGATCGCGGCGCTGCCTCTGCTGACCGCCGCGGGCGTGGATCTCCCGCCGGTGCACGCGACCGGTGCGTCCGGCCAGGACCTGCGCACCTCGCTGCACGCCCGGCTGCGGACGGGCCGGGTGCTGGGCGTGGGCGACAGGATGACGTTCGAGACCGTCGCGCAGAGCGGGCCGGACGCGCCGCGCCCCTCGGGCGCAGAGGGGCAGCAGGCGAGCGAGCACGGCAAGGCGGTGCGCGGACTGTTCGGCGCGGGCGTGCTGAACGCCGACGAGTTCCGGATGAACCAGTTCCTCGGCGCCGTGGACGGCTCCGGCAGCGCGACGGACACAGTCGCCGGCGCCGCCGGTTCGATCCCTCTCCACAAGCCCAAGTCCGAGTCGGTGCTGGTGCAGTTCACGCTGGACGTGCGGGTGGTGGCGCAGGTGGCCGACCGGATGTCGGGGCGGGCGTCGACGGCCGTGCAGGAGGTGACCCTCCCGGATCCGGTGGTCGTCCGTATGCCCGCGCCCGCGGTGCGGCGCCTGCTGGCCGACCGGGCGAACGCCGGACGCCTGGTGGACCCGGAGCGCAGCCTGACGGCGGACGGCTGACCCGGCGTCCGGGGCGGCCCCGGCCGTGGCCGCCACCGCGCCGGGGAACACGGGACACCGGGTCACCGGGGCACCGAGAAGCGAGTCGCCGAGACACCGGGACGAAAGGACAGGGGCGTCGACGACGGCCGCCGTCGGGCCGGCATCGCGTCGCCGCCGCGCCCCCGTCGTTCACGACGGGCGCGCTCCCCTCACCGGCGCGCTCTGTCGCCCAGCCCCACCCGGTCCGCGGACGCGGTCACAGCTTGGCCCCGAAGTTCTGCGTCCACCACGGGCCGCCCGCTCCGTCGTGGATGCCCACGCCGATGTTCTTGAAGTCGCAGTTGAGGATGTTGGCGCGATGGCCGGGGCTGTTCATCCAGGACGTCATGACCGACTGGGCCGTCTGCTGTCCCTTGGCGATGTTCTCGCCGTACGTGGACCACCGGTAGCCCGCCGCCGTGATGCGCCGGCCGGGGTCGGCGCCGTCGGGATTGACGTGGTCGAAGAAGTCGCGGGCGGCCATGTCGTCGGAGTGCCCCTGAGCGGACTTGCGCAGCAGGGCGTCCTCCGTGAGGGGACCGCAGCCCGCCGCCGCCCGCTCCTTGTTGACCAGGGCGATCACCTGGGCCGAGCGGTCGGACGAGTCGGACTGCACGGTCGTCGTCTTCGACACGGACTGCCGGGACGCGACCGGCTTCGCGGCCTTCGACGCGGGCGCGGTGGCGGTCCTGCGGGGGCTCGGCGACGCGCTCGCGCTCGGCGACGCGGACGCGGACGCCGTCGGGGAAGCGGACGGGGACGGCGAGTTCTCGCGGCCGAGGTCCGGTGTGGGCCGGTCCTGGACGAGGGCGTCGTCGGCGGGCTCGACGGCGGTGCTCCGGGTCCCTCCCTCGTCGGGCCGCAGGCCGAAGTAGAAGAAACCGCCGCCCGCCACGCAGGCCGCCACGACCGCGCCGCCGACGGCCCGCCGCCGGGTGCGGCGCCTGCGGCGGGCCGCGGTGCGGGAGTCGGTGCGTCCGGCCGTGGCCCGGTGGGATCCCGACCGGACGGCGAGGCCGTCCTGGTCGCCCTCGGTGAGCGAGGACGCCGAACCGACCAGGGCGACGTCGGCGGCCCCCGTCCTCGCGAGGAGCGCGGACGACGCCGCGACCAGAGCGAGGCCGGCCAGGAGGCCCTCGGCGGGAACCAGTCCGCTCCACAGGCCGGAGCACTGCACGCACCCGCGCGCGTGCCGGGCTATTCGCTTGCGCCACAGCGCGGAGGGCCGCCCGTCCCAGCCCGCGAGCTCGCCCCGCAGTTCCGGGCACGGCGGCTGCGCGTCCACGGCCCGCACGACCACGCGTGCCGCCTCCAGCTGCGCCTTCATCCGCTGGACGCGGACCGCCGTGTGCTGCGGCGTCAGTGCCAGGGCCTCGGCGATCTCGGCCCTGGTCAGTTCGCCGGCGCACTCCAGCCACCACAGGGACAGCAGCCCCCGATCGTCCGGCTCGAGCCAGCGGGTGGCGCGTGCGGTCTCCTGCCGCTGGCCGGACAACTGCAGTTGGACGATGGTCAGGTCCACGAAGTCGGCGCCCGGGTCGGCGACCTCCTCGGCCTCCTCCACGGCGCCCCGGGCCGGCTGCTGCCGGTTCCAGTGCGCCCGGACCTGGTTCATCGCGATGGCCACCAGCCAGGAGCGGAAACTCTCCGGATCGCGCAGCGAGCTCAGGGAGTCGAGCGCACGCAGCATGGTGTCCTGCACGACGTCGTCCACGTCGACCGAGCCGTTCAACGCCCGGCCCACGATGTTGTAGACCAGCGGGAGGTACTCGCCGACGAGCGCGTCCTGAGCCGCCTGGTCGCCCGCTCGGGCGGCGGTCACCAGCGCCGTCGCCTCCACCGTGTGCCGTTCACTCATTGCAGCTTCCCTGTCGTCGAATCCGAACGATGCTGTCCGTCGCATCGGGGATCTCTGCGGGAGCAGCGGATAACAGTTCTTCGGAAAAACGTGCGAAGGCAGAGACTGTCGGCTCCGGCGCCGCCGGTGCAATGAAGGCGGTCACATCGGCCCGCTCCCCGTCGCGGCCGCCCGCCGCCCGGCTCGACGACGCGGCGGGCGCCCGCGGCTTCGGCGGACCGTCCGCGGCGTTACTGTCGCCGCCATGGACCGTGAAGGCCGAGGATGGCTGCCCTGTCTGCTCGGCGGAGCCGTGTTCGCCGTGTGCATGGCCGGCACCACGCTGCCGACCCCGCTGTACGGCCTCTACCAGGAGAAGTTCGGCTTCTCCGAGCTGACGGTCACCGTCGTGTACGCCGTGTACGCCTTCGGAGTCATCGGTGTGCTGCTGCTGGCGGGCAACGCCTCGGACACGGTGGGCAGACGTCCCGTGCTGCTGTGGGGCCTGGGCTGCGCCGCGGCGAGCGCGGTCTGCTTCCTGTGCGCCACCGGACTGGGCTGGCTGTACGCGGGGCGGCTGCTGTCGGGGCTGTCGGCCGGACTGTTCACCGGGGCCGCCACGGCGTACGTCATGGACCTGGCCCCGCCCGGTGGGGCGTCCCGGGCCACGTTCGTGGCGACGGCCGCCAACATGGGCGGGCTGGGCTGCGGTCCGCTGCTCGCCGGACTGCTCGCCCAGTACGCCCCGTGGCCCCTGTACCTGCCGTTCGCCGTTCATCTCGCCCTGGTGGCCTGCTCGGCCGCCGTCGTGGCCCGGCTTCCGGAGACGGTGCGCGACCTCAGGCCGCCGAGCTCCGTACGACCGCAGCGGCCTGCCCTGCCCCCGCAGGTGCGGGCCGTGTTCGGGGCGGCGGCGACCGCCTCCTTCGCGGGTTTCGCGCTGTTCGGCGTGTTCACCTCGGTCAGCCCCGCGTTCCTCGCGGAGTCCCTCGACGTGCGCGACCACGCCGTGAGCGGTCTGATCGTCGCGCTGGCCTTCTTCGCCTCCACGGCCGGGCAGTCGGCCGTCGGCCGGGTGGGGGTGGGGCGTTCCCTGCCGCTGGGCTGCGCCGCGCTGCTGACCGGTCTCGCGCTGCTCGCGGGCGCGCTGCGCTGGGAGTTGCTGACGCTGGTGGTGCTGAGCGCGATCGTCGGCGGGGCCGGCCAGGGGCTGGCGTTCCGCGGGGCGCTGTCGGCGGTGGCTCAGGCGTCCCCCGCGGACCGGCGGGCGGCGGTGATCTCGACGCTCTTCGTGGTGGCCTACGCGGGCATCTCGGTGCCGGTGATCGGTGTGGGCGTGCTGACGGGCCCGCTCGGTCTGGAGGGCGCCGGTCTGGTGTTCATCGCCTGCATGGCCGTCCTGGTCTCGACCGCGGCCGCCTACCTCCTCCGGCGGCCGGTGCAGACACGCGTGTGAACGGCGGGCGGACCGACGTCCGGTCCGCGCGGCCGGTCGGACCGCGGTATGAGCGGCGAGCGCATGGCACCCCCCTCCCGGCCGTGCTCTTCCGGCCGCGGGAGCGATCGTCTGCGCGCGGCGGTGTCCGGCCGCCGGTGCGCACACGCATGGCCGCGTCCGTACGAGTGGCTTCGGCGCGTCGGCGAAGCGACACAGGGCCGACCGGCGTTGGGCAGAACCCATTCGCCATCACTGGAAGGCCCCTCGATGCGACGTACCGCTCTTCTCGCCGTCTGCGCTCTGGTCAGCGCCGCAGCAACGGGATTCTTCACCACCAGCGCCCTGCGGAGCCGTTGACCACCGGGCCGGGGCGGCGGCGCTCCCGCTTCCCCGGCCCCTGTGCGGGACATGGCCCCGGATGCCCCGACTCCGGGTCCTCCTGCGCGGCCGTCCTGGTGTCGCGTCCTTCGCTCAGCGGCGGGCGGGCTGCTCCTTCGACGCCTCGTCGGTGGTCCCCGTGCCGCCGGGATGCCGGAGCGCGCACAGGAACCCGATTCCCAGGGCCAAGGCCATTGCGTAGAAGACCCACTGGTTGGCTTCGGCGAAGTCCGTTCGGATCGAGGACATCGACTCCCGTACGGTCTGCGCGACCGCGCCGTCGCCGCTCGGCTGCCGGTTGTCGGCGCTGCCGGTCACCGCCTCCGCGACGCCCCTGGCCGCGTCGTCCGCCGTCCCGGACGGCACTCCGCGCGACTCGAGGGTGTCCCTGACGTTGTCGGTCATGGAATGCGTCAGCAGCGTGCCGAACAGGGCCAGGCCGACGCTCGCGGCGTAGTTGCGGATCGTCTGGGTGATGCCGGTGACCTCCCCGTAGGAGGCGTCGATCGCCCGGTTGACGGCATCCGTCGAGGCGGGAGCCAGGATGAAGCCGATCCCGGCCCCCGCACAGCGCCGCGTAGGGCCACTGATCATGCATGTACAGGTCGGTCAGTTTCCCGGCCCACAGGGCGAAGCCGACGGCCCCGACCGCGCACCCCAGCTTCATGGTCGGCCGGGCGCCCCGCTTGTCCAGGATCCGCCCGCCCCACTGCGAGGCGAGCGCGAAGCCCGCGAAGAAGTACAGCAGGTACAGGGCCGCCTGGTTGGGCGAGGCGCTCAGGGAGACCTGCGCGTAGACCGAGGCGAAGAAGAACAGCGGGACGAACGCGAGCATGGCGAAGAACAGCACCAGCCCGTCCACGACGAAGGCACGGTCGCGGAAGACCGCGAGTTTCACCAGCGGGTGGGCCGTGCGCAGCTCGTAGCGGCAGAACAGCCACAGCACGCCGAGCCCGCCCAGGATGCAGATCCAGGTGAGCGCGCTGTCCCAGCCCCACGCCGACGCCTGCTGGAAGCCCAGCACGCTCGCGCCCATGCCGAGCGCGATCAGCGCGGTGCCCGGCACGTCCAGGGGTTCGTCGCGGCGGCGGTCGGACACATGGGCGAGCGCGGTCAGGATCAGCGCGACGACGGCCACGGGCACGTTGACCCAGAAGATCGCCCGCCACGTCCAGTCGGTGAGCCAGCCGCCGAGCAGGGGCCCGATCGCCGTCAGAGCGCCGGTGACGCCGAAGAAGAGAGCCAGCGCGCGCCCGCGCCGCTCGACCGGGAAGACCGCCACCACGACCGCCAGCGCGGCGGGGAAGAGCAGGGCGGCGCCCAGCCCCTGAGTGGCCCGGAAGGCGATGAGCCAGGCCAGGGCGAAGTCGCCCCGGGGGACGCAGCCGCACAGCACCGACGAGACGACGAACACCACCGTGCCCGTCACCACGACGCGCCGGGGACCGAGCAGGTCCGCCAGGCGTCCGCCCAGCGCGAAGAACGCGGCCAGGGACAGCAGATAGGCGTTGACGACCCCTTGCATGCCGGAGGAGGACAGGCCGAGTTCGTCGACGATGTCCGGCGTCGCGATCGACACGATGGTCTGGTCGATGAACGTCATCGCCACCGCGAACATCATGGCCGCGAGCGCCAGTGACTGCGAAGGAGCACCCGTGCCCGCGGGCGCTTTCCCCGCCTGCTGCTTGGTGTACATGCCAGTCATGCCCTCAGTCTGCTGGCGCCCGGGCGGCGGCGCATGCGCTGCGGCGGCGCGCCGGGCTCCCCGGTGGGCGTCGTCGCAGGTCAGTCAGTCCACCGGATGTCCCGGTTCTACGGTCAGCACGTCTGCGAGCCGCAGCAGGGCTCCGTCGTCGTCCGGCTCACGGCCGCCGGCGTCCACGGGGCTCAGCACGAAGCCCATGTGGTCGCCCCCGTCGATGCGCTGCTCGATCCTGCCGACCAGCCACGCGCAGGCGTCCCGCAGGACGACGGCCCCACCGTGCCCCTCCGTCCAGGGCGTGTGCGCGAACTTGTCGACCCGGTCGCCGGTCTCACCGCCGAACAGGGCGGCCAGCTCGTACTGTCGCGGCGTCAGCAGGTGCACGGTGAGGAAGTCGGCGGCCCGGGCTACCTCGTAGGTCCGGTTCAGCTTGGACAGCCACACCGCGAAGCGCACCGGGCGCATGGAGCACTGCGAGGCGAACCCCACGAGGCAACCCGCCCGCTCGCCGCCCGCGGCGGCCGTCACGACGCACATGTCGGGGTTCAGCCGGTCGATGAACGCGTCCGTGTCCGCCATGCTCCCGCTCCTCCGGTCTCGAGCATCCGTCCTGCACCCGCGGGAACAGAGTGCCCGCGAGCCGTCCGTTCTCACGGTCGGCGCACGGGCCGGGGTGCGCGGCGGCCCCGCCCGGGGCAAGCTGACGATCATGGCGCGCAAGGGAGTGCGGCCCGGCGAGGCGCACGACGTGGAGAGACTTCTCGACGAGCTCTACGCCACGCCGCCCGCCGACTTCGTCTCCCGACGTGAGCGGCTGACCGCCGCGGCCCGGGCGGACGGGCGTCAGGAGGACGCCCGTCGGATCCATGCCGCCCGTCGCCCCACGCTCGCCGCCTGGGCGGCGAACCTGCTGCTGCGCGCGCGGGCGCAGGAGAGCCGCCGCTTCCTGGAACTGGGCCGGGCGCTGCGCGAGGCCTACGCGAGCCTGGACGCCGAGGGCGTCAGGGAGCTGTCCCAGCAGCGCCGGAGCATCGTCTCGGCGCTGTCCCGGCAGGCTGCCGAGCTGGCCGACGAGGCCGGGCACCGGCTCTCCGACGCGGCACGGCAGGACGTCGAGGCGACGCTGCGCGCCGTGCTCGCCGACCAGGACGCGGCCGACCGGTGGGCCGCCGGCCGCCTGGAGAGCGCCCTCACCCCGCCCGCGGACTTTCCCACCGGCGGGGGCGCGGCAGCCGTGGAGGCGACGGCCGGCGCACGGCGGGGGCCTGCCCGGGCGGCGGCCGCGCCCCGGTCTTCGCGGTCGCGGGCGCAGGACGAGCTCGCCGAGCGGCGCCGCCGTCGGAAGGAGCAACTGACCGAGGCCCGTCGGGCGGCCGAGGTCGCCGACCGACGACTCCGCGAGCTGCGCGGCGAGCTCGCGGACGCCGACGGGGCCCTGCGGCAGGCGGGGGAACGGCACGAGCAGGCCCTGCGGCAGCGGACCGCGGCCGAGCAGCAACTGGAGCGGGCGCAGCAGGATCTGCGGCAGGCGGACCAGGAGCGACGGACGGCCGACGAACGGTGCCGGGCGGCCGCGGACGCCGTGCGCCGCGCCGAACGGGAGGCAGGGGACGCCGAGCGGAGAGTGCGGCAGCTGACCGGGCCGCCGTCCGACGCGCGATGACGCGGCCTTCACGACGAGCGGTCGCCTCATCCCGCCTGGTGAGGGGTGTCCGGTAGTGCGACGCTGGAGGCAGGAGGCGCCTGACGAAGGGACGAGCCGGGAGGGCCGATGGGACGCGACGTCCCGGCGCTGGTCTTCACCCGCGAGGACCGCCGCCGGTACCGGATCAAGATGCAGGAGTGCCTCGAGGTGTTCGCGCAGATGCTGCGCGAGTCGCGGTTCGAGTCCGAGCGGCCCCAGGTGGGCCTCGAGATCGAGCTCAATCTGGTCGACGACCGGGCCGAGCCCGCGATGCGCAACAGCGACGTCCTGGAGGCCATCGCGGACCCCGCCTGGTCCACCGAGCTGGGCCGCTTCAACCTCGAGATCAACGTTCCGCCCCGGCGTCTGACCCAGGGCGGTCCCGACGCCTGGGAGTCGGAGATCCGTGCCGCGCTCAACCACGCCGAGGAGCGCGCCGGCTCGGTCGGCACGCACCTGATCATGATCGGCATCCTGCCCACCCTGCGGCAGGAGGACGTCGGCGAGGGGGCGTTGTCGGAGAACGCCCGCTACCGGCTGCTCAACGACCAGGTGTTCGCCGCACGGGGCGAGGACCTGCGCATCGAACTGGACGGCGTCGACCGGCTGCGGATCTACGCGGACACGATCACTCCCGAGGCGGCGTGCACCAGCACCCAGTTCCACCTCCAGGTCTCCCCCGACGAGTTCGCCGCCTACTGGAACGCGGCACAGGCGATCACCGGCGTGCAGGTGGCGCTGGCGGCCAACTCGCCGTTCCTGTTCGGCCGTGAGCTGTGGCACGAGACGCGTGTCCCGCTGTTCGAGCAGGCCACCGACACCCGCCCGCAGGAGATCAAGGTGCAGGGCGTACGCCCCCGGGTGTGGTTCGGGGAGCGCTGGATCACCAGCGTCTTCGACCTGTTCGAGGAGAATCTGCGCTACTTTCCCGCGCTGCTGCCCCTGTGCGACGAGCAGGATCCGCGCGAGACGCTGGCCGCGGGAGACGTTCCCGAGCTCGCCGAACTGACTCTGCACAACGGGACGATCTACCGCTGGAACCGCCCGGTGTACGCCGTCGCGAACGACCAGCCGCACGTGAGAGTGGAGAACCGCTGTCTGCCGGCCGGCCCGACGGTCGCCGACACCCTCGCCAACGGCGCCTTCTACTACGGCCTCACCCGCGCCCTGGTGGAGGAGGAGCGTCCGGTGTGGTCGCGCATGTCCTTCCAGGCCGCCGAGGACAACCTGCACACAGCGGCACGGCACGGCATCGACGCGCGGCTGTACTGGCCCGGGATGGGCGAGGTGCCGGTGCCCGAGCTCGTCCTGCGGCGCCTGCTGCCGCTGGCGCACCGGGGTCTGGAGCGCTCCGGCATGGACGCGGCCTGGCGGGAGCCGCTGCTCGGCATCATCGAGCAGCGGTGCGTCACCGGCCGCAACGGGGCCGTCTGGCAGAAGGAGACGTTCCACCGCATCACCTCCGCCGACCATGCCGGCCGTCATGAGGCCCTGCGGCGCATGACGCGTCAGTACATCGACTACATGCACCTCAACGCGCCCGCGCACACCTGGCCGGTCGACTGACCGTCCCCGCAGATCAGCACGGTTTTTCCGGCCCGCCGCGCCCGCCCGGACCGGGCGCGACGGCGTCCGCCGGCCGGCGACACGGGACCCGCGGTGCGACAGCACCGCTCGGACCGTGCAGGATAGAGGTATGACGATCAAGGTTTACTTCGACATCACGATCAACGACGAGCCCGCGGGCCGCATCAACTTCAACCTGTTCGACGACGTCGTGCCCAAGACCGCGGAGAACTTCCGCGCGCTGGCCACCGGCGAGAAGGGCTTCGGCTACGCCGGCTCCTCCTTCCACCGGGTCATCCCGGCCTTCATGCTCCAGGGCGGCGACTTCACCCGGGGCAACGGCACCGGCGGCAAGAGCATCTACGGCGAGAAGTTCGCCGACGAGAACTTCACCCTCAAGCACGACCGGCCGGGCCTGCTGTCCATGGCCAACGCGGGCCCGAACTCCAACGGCTCGCAGTTCTTCATCACCACGATCGTGACCGACTGGCTCGACGGCAAGCACGTGGTGTTCGGCGAGGTCGCCGACGACGACAGCATGGCCCTCGTCAAGAAGATCGAGGCGCTCGGCTCCCGTGGCGGCGCGACCTCCGCGAAGATCACCATCGCGGCGTCCGGCCAGCTCTGACCCGGGCTTCGGACCGCGGGACCGGCCGGGGGCCCGTGCCCCCGGCTGAGCCCGGATCCCGAAGGGGCCGCCCGGCCGCAGGAGCCCCCCGGCCGCCCCTGCGTCTCAGCCGGCCGGACGCCCGCCCGCGGTGTGCGCGGCGGTCGCTCCGGCGGCGCCCCGGACGTCGGGGGCGTGCAGGTGGTAGACGTTGAAGGCCCGGCGGATGACCGGCTGTGCGACGTTGCGCACGCGGACGCCTCCGCTGGTCATGCCGTGTTCCGTGCCGGCGTGAGCGTGCCCGTGGACGGCGAGGTCGGCGCCGCCGACGTCCACCGCCTCGGCCAGCAGGTAGCTTCCGAGGAACGGATAGATCTCCGGCGGCTCGCCCGCCAGCGTGTCGGGGACCGGGGAGAAGTGCGTGAGCGCGATCCGCACCGCGCAGCCCGCCCGGGCCAGGTCCTCGAGACTGCCGCGCAGACCGTCGGCACAGCGTCGGGTGTACCGGATGAACTCCTTCATCAGCGGTTCGCCGAACTCGCTCCCGCTGCGCCCGGCGAAGCCGCCTCCGAACCCCTTCGTGCCGGCGACGCCGACGAGGACGCCGTCGACCTCGACGACCGTCCCCTCCCCCTCCAGGACCCGGATGCCGGCGTCCCGGAGAATGGCGGTGACCTCCTCCGGTTTCTCGTCGTGGTGGTCGTGGTTGCCCAGGACGGCGACGACCGGGACGGACAGTCCGGCGAGTTCCCGGGCGACCACCCGGGCCTCCTCGGGGGTGCCGTGCCGTGTGAGGTCTCCCGCGAGGAGCAGGAGGTCGGCGCACTCGGGCAGGGTGTCGAAAGCGGGCCTGAGCAGCCCCTGGCTGTCGGGTCCCATGTGGATGTCACCGACGGCCGCGACGCGGATCATGTCAGCTCCTCCGGACGGCCGGGAGGGGTCATCTCGGCGATCAGGACGTCCGGGTGGACGGCGAGCCCCTCGAGTTCCTCGTACACGGCCCGCAGCAGTTCCTCGCGGCACTGGGCGGTGGGCACGGTGCCCTGGACCATGACGGTCGTTCCGTGCGCCTCGATGCGCATCCCCAGCTCCCCCAGCCCCTCGGCGGCGAGGCGTTCCTCCAGATGCGCGATCCGGTATTCGACGTTGTCGACCCCGGGCGCGTCCGCGGTGTGCGGCGCGGATCCGGGATTCGCGGGACTCGTGCGGCCCTCGGAAGCGGTGCCCGCCCGCCCTGTTTCCGCGCCGTGGTCGCTCATGCCTGCTCCCTCTCCGGTGCGATCACCCGTAGGCGTTCCAGCAGGTACAGGAACGCCGCCGGCATCGGTGCGTCCCGGCAGTCCGCCCGGACCCGGTCCCAGTCGACCTTCTCCCGCAGCGCCCGGGCGATGGGCAGGACCGCGCCGAAGTCGCAGTGGTGCTCCGAGAACGACGCGAGCAGACTGCGCAGCAGGTCGGTGGGGGCCACCACCGGCATGACCACGGAGTCCACGGGCAGCTCCTGCGCTCGGTCCAGGACCTCGGACGTCACCGGCTCGTGGGCCAGCTCGAAGAGGAGATCGATGTCCTGGCCCAGGCACTTCGCCTTCCACAGCCAGTCCTCCGGCGGCTCGAAGACGACCAGACCCGCTTCGGTGAGGGTGGCGGCGACCGCGTCGGCGTCCTCGCGCCTGATGCAGAAGTCGGCGTCGTGCTGGAGGCGGGCCGCGCCGCCGTGGGCGTAGACGGCCACGCTGCCGGCGAGGGCGAAACGGTGGCCCTGCCGCTTGAGCAGGGATCCGACCTGCTTCGCGGCCTCGAGAATGGCCTGGTGACGGTCCTGCGGGAGCAGCACCTCGGGGCCCTCGTCCCGGGGCGGCGCCTCCGCGGCCCGGGCCGCCTCCCCCTGGATTGCGGCATCCGGCCGTACGGGGCGCGTCGTCCCCCCGGCCGGGTGTGCCGCCAGGTGCAGGCCGGGAGCGCCGCCGCGCCCGTCCCCAGCGGTGTCGTCGACCCTCTGCATCCGCTGCTCCGTTCCAGTGACAGCGACCGTCCGGCAGGAAGACCGCGTACCCCTCCCGGCCGCCACCACACCGGGGAGTGCCTGTTTCCGGCCGCCGACGGCCGGACGGTCACGGATCGTCGTTCTGTGCTGTTGGTCACATCGTCCTCACCTCGTGTCATTTACTAGGACGTCCTACTATTTTCTCAGTCGGAGTTACCGTGATCTGTCTGGGAAGGCCCCATGAGCGACCTGCACCGTCCCGTGCACCCCGTCCGTCTGGTCACGGCCTCGGCCCTGTTCGACGGGCATGACGCATCGATCAACATCATGCGGCGGATCTTCCAGTCGCAGGGCGCCGAGGTGATCCACCTCGGACACAACCGGTCGGTCCAGGAGGTCGTGGACGCGGCGCTGGAGGAGGACGCCCACGGCGTGGCCGTCTCCTCCTACCAGGGCGGCCACGTGGAGTACTTCGAGTACCTGGTCGAGTCGCTGCGCGCGCGGGGGGCGGAGCACGTCCGCGTGGTGGGCGGCGGAGGCGGCGTCATCGTGCCCGAGGAGATCGTCCGGCTGCGCGAGAGCGGGGTCACGATCTTCTCGCCGGAGGACGGGCAGCGGATGGGCCTGGCCGGGATGGTCAACTCGGTAATGCGCGACTGCGACTTCGACCTGTGGGACGCCGAACCGGCCGACACGGCCGCCGTCCTCGCGGGCGACCGGTTCGCGATCGCCCGCGCCATCACGGGCGCGGAACTGGGCAAGCTGTCCCCGCAGTTCCTGGAGCAGGTGCGCGCGGCGGGCACGGCCCGCCCGGTGCCGGTGCTCGGCATCACCGGCACCGGCGGCTCGGGCAAGTCGTCGCTGACGGACGAACTGGTACGCCGGTTCCGGGTCGACCAGCAGGACAAGCTGCGGATCGCGGTGATCGCGGTCGACCCGACCCGACGACGCGGCGGGGGCGCGCTCCTCGGCGACCGGATCCGGATGAACTCCCTCGACGGCAACCGGGTGTTCTTCCGGAGCCTGGCCACCCGCGGCAGCCACGAGCTGCCGGAGCACCTCTCCGACGTCATCGACGTGGTCAAGGCGGCCGGATTCGACCTGGTCATCGTGGAGACGCCGGGCATCGGACAGGGCGACGCGGCGATCGTGCCGTTCGTCGACACCTCGCTGTACGTGATGACGCCGGAGTTCGGCGCCGCCTCGCAGCTGGAGAAGATCGACATGCTCGACTTCGCCGACGTCGTGGCCATCAACAAGTTCGAGCGGCGCGGGGCCAAGGACGCGCTGCGCGACGTGGGCCGCCAACTGGTGCGCAACCGCGAGGCGTTCGGCATGCGCCCGGAGGACATGCCCGTGTACGGCACCTCGGCGGCCACCTTCAACGACGACGGGGTCACCGCGCTCCACCAGCATCTGAGGTCCGCGCTGGCCGAGAAGGGCCTGCCGCTGTCCGAGGGCACGCTGGCCAGGGTGGACGTGCGGCACTCCTCCGGCATCCGTCAGGTGGTCCCCGCGGACCGGGTGCGCTACCTCGCCGAGATCACCGACAGCATCCGCGCCTACCACGCCGAGACCACCAGGCTGGCGGAGGCGGCCCGGCGGGTGCAGCGCCTGGAGGCGGTCGGCGGCGAGCTCTTTGAGGCCGGCGCGGACGCCACGAACGTGCGCGAACTCCTCGAAGCGGCCCGCAAGAGCCTCCCGCACGAGGTCACCGAGCAGATCCGGGACTGGCCCGCCGTCGTGGCCGCCTACTCCGGCGACGAGCAGGTGGTGAGGATCCGGGACAAGGAGATCCGCACCAAGCTGACCCGCGAGTCCCTGTCGGGGAACAAGATCCCGCGTGTCGCCCTGCCCCGCTTCACCGACCACGGCGAGCTGGTGCGGTTCTGGCGCGGGGAGAACCTGCCCGGCCGCTTCCCGTTCACCGCCGGGGTGTTCCGCTTCAAGCGCGACGGGGAGGACCCGGCCCGCATGTTCGCCGGCGAGGGCGACCCGTTCCGCACCAACCGGCGCTTCAAGCTGCTCTCCGAGGGCCAGCCCGCCACCCGCCTGTCCACCGCCTTCGACTCGGTCACGCTCTACGGCCGTGACCCCGACGAGCGTCCCGACATCTACGGCAAGGTCGGCACCTCCGGCGTCTCGGTGGCCACGCTGGACGACATGAAGGCGCTCTACGACGGCTTCGACCTCGTCGCGCCGACGACCTCCGTCTCCATGACGATCAACGGCCCCGCCCCGACCGTCCTGGCGTTCTTCCTCAACACGGCCATGGACCAGCAGATCGACGCCTTCCGCGCCGCCGAGGGCCGCGACCCCTCCCCCGAAGAGACGGCCGCACTGCGGGCCCACGCGCTGGCGAGCGTGCGGGGCACCGTGCAGGCCGACATCCTCAAGGAGGACCAGGGCCAGAACACCTGCCTGTTCTCCACCGAGTTCAGCCTGCGGATGATGGCCGACATCCAGGAGTGGTTCATCGCGCAGAAGGTCCGCAACTTCTACTCGGTGTCGATCTCCGGCTACCACATCGCCGAGGCCGGCGCGAACCCCATCAGCCAGCTCGCCTTCACCCTCGCCAACGGCTTCACCTACGTCGAGGCCTACCTCGCCCGCGGTATGCACATCGACGACTTCGCCCCCAACCTGTCGTTCTTCTTCTCCAACGGCATGGACCCGGAGTACTCGGTCCTCGGCCGGGTGGCCCGGCGCATCTGGGCCGTCGCGATGAAGGAGAAGTACGGCGCCAACGAGCGCAGCCAGAAGCTGAAGTACCACGTCCAGACCTCCGGGCGCTCCCTGCACGCCCAGGAGATGGACTTCAACGACATCCGCACCAGCCTGCAGGCTCTCATCGCGATCTACGACAACTGCAACAGCCTGCACACCAACGCCTACGACGAGGCGGTCACCACCCCCACCGAGGACTCCGTGCGCAGGGCCCTGGCCATCCAGATGATCATCAACCGGGAGTGGGGCCTGGCGATGAACGAGAACCCGCTGCAGGGCTCGTTCGTCATCGACGAGCTCACCGACCTGGTGGAGGAGGCCGTCCTGCAGGAGTTCGAGCGGATCAGCGAGCGCGGCGGCGTGCTCGGCGCCATGGAGACCGGATACCAGCGCGGCCGCATCCAGGACGAGTCGATGCTCTACGAGCAGCGCAAGCACGACGGCACCCTGCCCATCATCGGCGTCAACACCTTCCGCAACCCGCACGCCGACACCGCCGAGCCGGGCGTCATCGAGCTCGCCCGCGCCACCGAGGAGGAGAAGGTCTCACAACTGGAACGCGTACGGAGCTTCCAGGCCGGTCACCGTGACGAGGCGCACGCGGCGCTGGCCGCGCTCAAGGAAGCGGCGGTGAACGACCGCAACGTGTTCGCCGTCCTCATGGACGCCGCCCGCGTGTGCTCCCTGCAGCAGATCACGGACGCCTTCTTCGAGGTCGGCGGCCAGTACCGCCGCAACGTCTGAGCGCGGATCCACCGGCCTCCGGGCGGGGCCGCGGGCGGCCGGTCCCCCGCGGCCCTCTCTCGGTTTCCGGGACGTCCTCGGACTCAAGTGCCCCTGGCCGCGGTCGGCGGCCGGGGGCACAGGCACATGCGGGACGGGGAAAGGACCAGTCCGCCGGAAAACGGTGCAACCTTCGGGGCAATCCGGTTGTCTCAGTTGATATCCGACACGCACACCCCTCGGGGGAGACCATGATGCGAAGCAGAACCGTCTGTGCCACCGCCGCCCTGCTGACCGCCACGCTCGGCGTGGCCGCGGCTCCCGCCGTGGCCGCCCCGGCCACGGCCGCCCGGGCCGTCACCGCCTGCCCCACCGGCTGGGGCAGCCTCGGCAAGACGTACTCCGCCGCCACGGCGACGCCGCTGACGAACGTCCGGACCGGCAACCACGACTGCTACGACCGGTTCGTCATCGACGTGCCCGGCGCGAGCGCCGACCGACTCGGCTTCTCCGTCAAGTACGTCGCCCAGCTCTACCAGGACGGTTCGGGCCGTCCCATCCCCGTCGGCGGCGGCGCCATCCTGGAGGTCCGGATCAACGCCCCCGCCTACAACCCCGAGACCGGCGCCTCCACCTACCCGGGCCGCGTCGCACAGCCCCTGCCGGGCGTGAACCTCACCGGGTACCGCACCTTCCGGGACACCCGCTACGCCGGAAGCTTCGAAGGCGTCACGCAGTTCGGGCTCGGCGTGCGCGCACGCCTGCCCTTCAGGGTGCTGCGCCTGACCGACCACCTCGTGGTGGACGTCGCGCACAGCTGGTGACGCCTGCTGCCGGCCCGGATCGCCCCGAACGCGGTGGCGTGGCGGGCGGGGTTGGCACGGCCGGATACTCGCGGCGGCGATAGGGGTGACGACAGTGGCGGCGGTCACCTCGGTGTGGACCGCGCAGGCCGGACCCGTCGACGGCACTCGGGCGGGAGCGGGCGTGTCGGCGAGCCCCTCCCCGGGCGGCCCCGGCGCCGCCCGGGCGGCGGTGTCGGTGGACATCGCCCACGCCTCGGACCACGGCGCCCGGGGCGTCAACATCACCGTGGACGACGGGCCGGACCCGGTCTGGACGCCCCAGGTGCTGGAGGTGCTGCGGGAGAACGGCGTGAAGGCGACGTTCTGCATGGTCGGCACGCAGGCCCAGGCCCACCCGGACCTGGTCAAGGCGGTCGTGGCGGCCGGACACCGGCTGTGCGACCACACGGTCTCGCACGACACCACCATGGACACCAAGCCCGACTCCTACCAGTCGCAGCAGATCCTGGACGCCGAACGCATGATCACCGAGGCGTCCGGAGGCGTCCGGCCGATGTACTACCGGGCTCCGGGCGGCGCCTTCACCCCCTACAGCCGCAATCTCGCCGCGTCCCGCGGGATGCGGCCGCTGGGCTGGAACGTCGACACCAAGGACTTCGAGCACCCCGGCGCCGCCGCCATCGTCGCCACCGTCAAGAACGAGGTGGGCAACGGCCCGACGATCCTCTTCCACGACGCGGGCGGAGACCGCTCCCAGACCGTGGCCGCGCTGCGCGAGGTACTTCCGTGGCTGAAGGAGCAGGGCTACTCCTTCGGCTTCCCGGTGCGCTGAGCGGACCGGCCCGCGCCGGTCCGCGTCACTCGGCCCGGCGCTTGTCCTCCTCGCTCCACGCGCGGGTGTCGCGCGGCCGGACGTAGGGTTCCTCGCCCTCCGGAAGGCCGCCCGCGACGGCACGCTGCCGGGCCATCTCGGCGTCGAACTCCAGGCCGAGCAGGATCGCGATGTTGCTGATCCACAGCCACACCAGGAAGACGATCACACCGGCGACCGCGCCGTAGGTCTTGTTGTACGAGGCGAAGTTGGCCACGTAGAAGGCGAACCCGGCGGAGGCGAGCAACCAGATCACCAGCGCCAGGACGCTCCCGGGCGTGATCCACCGAAAGCCCCGGCCCCGCACGTTCGGCGCCGCCCAGTACAGGATGCCGACCATGATCGTCACCAGGACCACCAGGACCGGCCACTTGGCGATGGACCACACGGTCAGCGCCGTGTCCCCGACTCCCAGCGCGGCGCCGGCCTGACGGGCGAGGCCGCCCGTGAAGACCACGATCAGCGCGCTGACGACCGCGAGCACCAGGAGCACCACCGTCACACCCACGCGGATCGGCAGCACCTTCCACACCGGCCGCCCCTCGGGCATGTCGTACACCGCGTTGGCGCTGCGGATGAAGGCGGCCGTGTAGCCGGAGGCCGACCACACCGCGAGCACGAGTCCGACGACCGCCATGACGGAGCCGATGCCGCCGCGGCCCTGCAACTGCTGCACCGCGTCGCTGATGACGTCCCGCGCCGAACCCGGGGTCACCTTGCGGAGGTTGGCCAGGACCTCGTCGGTCGCCGACTTCCCCGCCACCCCCAGGAGGGACACCAGCACCAACAGGGCCGGAAACAGCGACAGGACGCCGTAGTACGTCAGTGCAGCGGCCCGGTCCGTGAGCTCGTCGTCCTGGAACTCCCGTACCGTGCCCTTCAGTACGGCCCACCAGGACCGCTTCGGCAGCTGCGTCGGCTCCTCCGGTTCCCGCCGCTCCGTCTGCTCGTCCGGACCCGCCGCCTGCTCACGGCCGGACGCCGACGTCGTGGCGCGGCCGTGGTTGGAATTCGCTCTCGGTGCCATGTCACCGGAGTAACCGCAACGCTCCGTCCCATGCCCCCGTCGGGTCCGCGGCCCGTCTCAGCCGAGCACGAAGGGGATTTTCCCGGCCAGTTCCCCCAGCGCCGCCTTCTCGGCGTCGGTCGCGGCGCGGCGTCCGGTGCCGACCAGCAGCGCGTCCCGGTCGCGGAACGACGCCGGGATCCGCGCCCCGGCGATCCGCTCCAGCGACGCGCGGGCGGCCGCGAGGGTCTCGGCGGGCGGTTCCGCGGCCGCGGGCAGATGCGCGATCAGGTCGAGGTGATGCAGCGTCCATTCCATGACGTACGCCGACAGGTAGTCGCCCACGGTCAGCACTTCGTCCCGGGTCCCCACCCGCGCGGCCGGGTCGGCGAGTTCTGCGGCCCGCCCGGCGGCGGCGCCGACGTCGTCGAAGTGGAACTTCAGCCACCGCGGCTCGCCGTAGGCGGCGGCCAGCCGGGGAATCAGCGCGTCCAGCGGATCGTCCCCGGTGGGCGGCTCGACGAGGTTCCAGTAGCCGGCGGAGTCCACGGTCGGTGCGGAGTCGGCGGGCGTCACCAGCGTGATCAGCACGTCCTGGGCGTCGATGACCAGGTGGCACACCAGGTCCCGCACCAGCCAGCCGGCACAGCCGGAGGGTCGTTCCCAGTCCTCGTCGCGGAGTTCGTCGACCGCCGCGCGCAACGCCGTCCAGGAGCGAGAGAAGAGATCCACCGCGGCACGGTAGTGCGCGTCCGGATCGGCGGGCAAGCACCCCGCCGCGAACAGCGCCGGGAACGGACGGCGGGCGGGCGGCGGTTCAGCGCGCCGTGCCCGTGCCGTGGTCGCCGTAGTGGCGGGCAAGGGCGTGGAAGGCCTGCTTGGGCTCCCAGTGCCAGCCGGACTCCGGGTGGCCCGGGCGCTTCTGCAGGGATTTCGTCACGGCGTAGGAAGCCAGGTCGAGGTCGTGACGGGGGTCGTCCGCGCGGTGCGGGGCGTCCGGGGTGACGAACTCGAACGCCATCGCCGCGTACAGCCCCATCGACTCGAAGACGTCGAGCAGTGCGCTGACGTAGTCGGCCTGGGTGCGCTCACTGCGCACCAGGCGGCCCTTGATCTCCTCGGGGTCCTTGTCGTGGTCGACCACGTCCCATGCCATGCCGCCGGCCTGCGGAGCGCCCAGGTAGGCGCACGTGCCGAACTCGGTGACGGCGAGGGGCTTGCCCCAGCGCAGGTACCGGCGCAGCTCCCGGACGTGGTCGGAAGGGCGGGGGAAGAACGAGTAGTAGTCGATGCCGACTATGTCGAACAGCGACCAGTCGACCACGTCGTCCTGGGCCGCGGCGTAGCTGAGGCGACCGCCGAAGACGGAGCGGCCGGTCCTGGCCGCCCGGGCGGTGAAGGCGTTCAGGCGGCGTTGCATGACCACCGGATCGTAGGTCCCGTTCATCAGGTTGCGTACGCGCTCCAGCACCGTCTCGCCCGGCACGATGCCCGGCACGAACAGCCAGAACTCGCAGCCGACGCTGAGGTCGACGCTCGCGCCCTGTCTGCGCAGCCGTTGCGCGAACCGACCGGTCTCCGCGAGGTGTTCGAGAATGTCCCGGGCCGGGACGTCGCCCAGCGTGGGCTGCAGCCAGACGTGCAGGCCCTGTTCGGCCGCCTCCGTCGCGGTCGCCGTGAGCCGTTCCACGCCGTCGCCGGTGACGTCGACCGTGTCGGCGTGCAGCCGGCAGCGGATGGCGCGGATGTCCGCCCGCATCCGCTCGGCGCTCCAGCCGGTGGCCGGGGTCTCGCCCTCCCCCACGGTGTAGACGACGCCCCGGTGCCGCAGCCCGCGCCGTCGTGCCGTGGCATGCGCCCGCCCCGCCGGTCCGAGCGCACCCGCGGCGCCGACCGCCGCCATCCCGGCCAGGAATCCGGCCCGGCTGATCCGACTGATCCGATTGGTTTCCTCCATGCCCCCACGGTGCGGGCGTCGGGTGCGGGGGCGCAGTAGGCCGAAGGTCTGGATCGTCGTGACGAAGGTGGGTGCGAGGGCCGGGCGGACGGTCGTTTCGGCGAGCCACGCGGCCGAAAGACGCCGCGCCCCCGCCTCGACCCGACCGCTGCGTCCCTCACCTCGACCCGGCTCGAACGCCCCGGCCCCCGGGCGCGGGCGCGCGCCGGGGGCCGACCTGCCGAGGCGACCGGAAGGGTCAGATCCGGCCTCCGGTGAGCCGGGTGAGCGGGCCGTGCGTGTGACGGCCGGATCGGCGGCCCACGGCGTACGAGGCTGCGGTCAGCGCGGACAGGCCGGCCGCCGCGCCGGCGGCCACCAGCTTGCGGTGGGCGATGACCGTCCACGCCGTCTTGGCGGTCGCGGCCACCTGGCCCGAGGTCGTCACGATCGCCTGGCGGCTCGCCTCGACGCCCCGCACGGCGCCCTGGGCGGCGCTGTGCACGGCACTGGTCGCCGCCTCGGCCGAGCGCTCGACTCCGTTCTTGGCGGCCGATGCCGCGTCATCCGCCTTGGTCGCGGCGCTGTTCGTGGCCTGGGCCGCCGGAGCGGTGGCCTTGGCCGCGCCGCGCCGGGCCTTGGCCGCGGTCGCCTGCTTGGCTTCGGACTCTTCGTTCGTCTTCCTGTTCGGTTCAGTCATGGACTTCGCGTTGCCCCTCACTCGGGCCGCAAACCCCTGCGGCCGCGAGACGTGGGGACATCGCTCCGATCGCCCCTGGCGGCGGCGGACCGCAGGCCGTTCACCGTCGGGTCGCTTTTGTGGGTCTCCCACTGTCCGAACGAACGGCGTCCGGACGAACAGGTCACCCGCCGCCGGGTACCGTCCCGCCCTTGAGGCGTTCCAGGTCCGAGGGACGCACCTGGATGACCAGGACCGCGATCAGCGCGGCCAGCACGGTGAAGATCGCCGCCATGACGAAGGCCGCCGAGACGCCGGCGGTGAGGATCTCGTCGGACCAGGGAGCGGGGAGTTGGCCCGTGCGCCGGAAGTTCAGACGCTCGGCCGGGGTGGCCTGTGACAGGAAGTCGGGGACCTGCTCGTCCGCCTCGTTGCGGCTGGCCGTGCCGTACATCGTGACCAGGATGGACAGGCCCAGCGAACCGCCCACCTGCTGGGTGGCGTTGAGGAGCCCGGAGGCCGCGCCGGTCTCCGGCGGGGGGACGTTGGACAGCGCCATGAGAGTGAGGGAGACGAACTCCATGCCCATGCCGAGACTGAACACGAGCATCGGGCCGAGGACGCTGCCGGCGTAGGTGGAGTGGACGTCGGTCAGGGTCAGCCAGGACAGGCCGCCCGCCGCGAGGATCGCGCCCCCCACCATGAAGGGCTTGGGTCCGTACGTCGGCAGAAACCGCGAGGCCAGGCCTGCGCCGATCGCGATGACCGCGCTGACCGGCAGGAAGGCGAAGCCCGCCGCGAGCGGGCTGAAGTCGAGCACGTTCTGCACGAAGAGCGTGAGGAAGAAGAACATGCCGAAGATCGCGGCGGCCAGGCACAGCATGATGCCGTACGTGCCCGCCCTGTTGCGGTCGGCGAACATGTGCAGCGGGGTGATGGGCTGCTTCGAACGCCTCTCGACCAGGATGAACAGCGCGAGGACGACCACGGCGGCGCCGAACGAGGCCAGCGTGAGCGGGTCCCGCCACCCTTCCTGGGCGGCCCTGATGAACCCGTACACCAGCAGGACCATGCCCACCGTGGAGGTCAGCGCGCCGGTGAGGTCGAAGCGGCCGGGATGGCGTTCGGACTCCTCGATGTAGCGGGGTGTGGCCAGGGCGATGAGCAGCCCGATCGGAACGTTGACGAAGAGCACCCAGCGCCAGTTCAGCCACTCGACGAGGATTCCGCCCGCGAGCAGTCCGATCGCACCGCCGCCGGCCGAGACCGCGGCGAACACCCCGAAGGCCCGGTTGCGCTCGGGCCCTTCCCGGAAGGTGGTGCTGACCAGGGACAGCGCGGTCGGGGAGGCGATGGCGCCGCCGACGCCCTGCAGGGCACGCGCGGCGAGGAGTTGGGCCTCGTTCTGGGCGAGTCCGCCGAGCAGGGAGGCGAGTACGAAGAGCAGCACTCCGAAGACGAAGACGCGCCGTCTGCCGAGGATGTCCCCGGTGCGGCCGCCGAGCAGCAGCAGTCCGCCGAAGGTGAGCGTGTAGGCGTTCACCACCCAGGCCAGGCTCGTGGTGGAGAAGTCCAGGGAACGCTGGATGTCCGGCAGCGCGATGTTCACGATGGTGATGTCCAGGACCACCATCAACTGGCACGAGGCGATGACCAGCAGCGCCATGCCGTGTCCCCCACCGTCCTGTCGGGCGGTGGTCCGGGGCGCTGAGGTCGGCTGAGGAACGCTGCTCATGACGTGATCGCCCGCGCGCAGGCGGGCCCTGGGCAGAGGCCAGCGAGCGGTTGTGCCCACTGTCGGGTCCACCGTTTGACGGTACGCCCGCCGCCGAACCGTCACCACTCGATCATTCGTGGGCGGCGTGCGGGCGGATGCGACGCCCCTCCAGCCCCTCCGTGCCGCCCGCCCCGTCCGTGCTGGCCGCCCCCCTCCGGGCGTTCGCGCCGCTCCGGGTGGCCGCGCGCGTCCGTGCGTCCGCCCTTGCCGTGCCAGGGCTCCCCTGTCGTCCTGGCACGGCGGCGATTCCGCGGGTTGGCCGCGGTGATCACCAGGATGCGGGAGGGACACCCGGTGTGTCATTGGCGGAGCGTCCACGTCCGCTTGGCGCAGCGTCCACTCCGGCTCGAGGTCGCGGGTCGTCCCGGGGCTCGGTGAGGGCCTGTTCGCGCAGTGCGCTGGGCGTGAGGCCGTAGGCGGTGCGGAAGGCGCGCGTGAACTCGGCGGCGCGGGGGAAGCCCCAGCGGGCGGCCACGGCGTGGATCGGCAGTGCGCGCAGGCGGGGGTCGGCGAGTTCGCGGCGGGCGTTCGCCAGTCGCTGGTCGCGGATGTAGGAGGAGACCGTGAGGCCTTCGGCCTGGAAGAGGCGGTACAGGTAGCTGCGGGAGACGTGGTGCGCGGCGGCGATTCCGGCCGGGGCCAGGTCGGGGTCGTCGAGGTGCCGGCGGATGAACGTCTTGACGCGGAGCGTGAGCGTGCGGCTGTGGGTCTCCGGCGGGAGCCGGAGGTCGGCGTCCACGGCGTGCGCGAAGGCGGCCGTCACCAGGTCCGCGGCGACGGTGCCCAGCCGGGGGGCGTCCGAGGGCTGGTAGGGGGAGGTGTCCGCGACCACTTGGAGGAGGAACTGGGCCAGCAGGGCGCCGATCCCCTCCCGGCCCGATATGAGCCGCCCCAGGACCCGGTCCGCACCTCGCTCGGGCACGGCCACCAGGGCGCGCGGGACCTCGAGGCCGACGACCGTGACCGGATCGGTCCCGGTGAGCACTTCCCACGAGCGCGAGGAGGAGTTGATGTGGAAGTCGTTGATCCCGTAGGAGGCCTGCTGTCTGCCCCAGTCGGCCGCTCCCGCGCCCTTCAGCAGGAGGGACAGGTGGTAGACCTCCGGATCGGACTGGCGGACGAGTTTCGGGGTGCGGCGGAAGACCAGGGGGTCGAAGGTCGCCGGCCACACGGTCACATCGCCCAGTTCGAGCACGCGCTGGTGGCCCCGGTAGTCGGCGGTGCGGTCGCTGGTGAGCTGCATGGGCGCGTGGGTGCGGCCCATGCGCTCCGCCCACGCCTCGAACCGGGCGTCCACCGGCAGGTCCGTGGTGCGGAAGACCGATTCGTGCAACACGAAGGCAGTCAACCACACCGTGGGGAAGGGCCTGTTGAGGTCGGTAGGTCAGCTCAGGTGGGCGGTGTCGACGATGACGGACTCGTCGCCGGAGGCGGTGATGGAGATGTAGCCGGGGTCGCCGTTGCGGTCGAGGTAGCACACCACGTACCCGACGCCCACGACGGTCTCGCGCACCGGATGCTTCGAGACGGCCTCGCGGCAGGCCGCTGCCGTGGGCACCGCGGACGAACTCCACTCCGCCATCTTGCCGTTGGTGGACCTCAGGAAGCCGCCCTGGACGTAGACGGCGTCCGTGCCGGCGTCGGCGACCGTGGGCGGCGAGTGGGTGAAGTCGTAGCCGGTGGGCGCCTTCTGGCCGTCGGACTTCTCCATCGCGAAGCCGCGCACGAGCGACGTCGACGGCGAGGGCGTCGAGTCGGGCAGGGCCGCACTGACCGCCGCCCCGCCGCCCCCGACGACCGCGACGGCGGTGAGACCGGCGATCAGCGGATGGGCGTACGCCAGGCTGAGCAGGGGGCCCGACGACCGGGATCGAGAACTTCAGCGAGGTGTTCTTCTGCGTGATGGTGTTGTTGTCGCCCGCGGCCACCGTCTGTGTCGGTGAGTGGTGGGTGCCGGGCGGCGGCGGCAGATGGGGGTCGCTGAACGGGGCGGGGTCGCCGAGTCGAGCGCCGCGCGTGCGGTCGGTGTTCATGGCTCGGGACGCTAGCGACCGTAAACCCCGAGGTCTTGTTTTGGCGGAAATCGTCCCCAATGGGCAGCTCTTGGTCGCCCCCGGTGACGAATGTGATCGCCGCGGCGAAGGTTCGGACTTGCTACCGAGCAGTCATATTACCGAACCGTAACCTACCGACCGCTACCCGGGGTAACTCGACCCTCGCTACCGTCCTGACAGTTCGTCTAAGAGCGGTACGGGCAGCGGTGGACGACCGAGGCCCCGTACCGCTCGGTCGTCACGGCCCGCACCCCACCGGGCCGTCCGCCACCCGAGCCGCAGACGAAGGCTCGGCCTCCCCCGGAGGTCCGCCATGCCCGCCCCCACCCGCCTGCTGGCCGCAGCCGTCACCGCTGCCGCCTGCCTCGGCGTCACCGCCGTACCCGCCGACGCGACGCCGCAGTCGGACGCCGTGGTCTCGCGCGGCGTCACCATCCCCACCTTCTACAACCCGCCTGCCGCGCTTCCGGCGGCCGACGGCGCCCTGATCCGCTCCGAACCGCTCCCCCTCGCACTGAGCCTGCCGGGCGTCGACGGACCGCTGCCCGGCACCGCGACCCGCCTGATGTACAAGTCCACCGACTCCGGCGGCCGGCCCATGGCGGTGACCGGCGCCTACATCGAACCCTCGGCCCGCTGGACCGGCAGCGGACCACGGCCGCTGGTCGTCGTGGCGCCCGGCACGATGGGCCAGGGCGACCAGTGCGCCGCCTCCCTCGGCCTCGAACGCCCGTTCCTGGTCAACGGGCAGACGCTCTCCGTCGGATACGAGGACCTGGCGATCTACCGCTTCCTCGCCCGGGGCATCGCCGTCGTGGTCACCGACTACACCGGCCTGGGCGCGACGGACCGGCTGCACACCTACGTCAACCGGGTCGACGAGGCGCACGCCGTCCTGGACGCCGTCCGCGCCGCCCGCTCCCTCGAGGACACGTCCCTCACCGCCGCCTCACGGGTGGCGCTGTTCGGCTACAGCCAGGGCGGCGGGGCTACCGCGTCCGCCGCCGAACTGCAGCCCTCCTACGCTCCCGACGTGCCCCTCGCCGGGACCTACGCGGGAGCTCCGCCCGCCGACCTGGTCGCCGTCACCAAGGCGATCGACGGCAGCGACCTGGCCGGCGCGCTGGGCTGGTCGGTCAACGGCTTCCTGGAGTCCGACCCCGCCCTTCGGCCCATCGCCGAGGCACACCTGAACGCGGCCGGCCGTGCCGCGCTGAAGGACCTGTCGACGATGTGCGTGGGCGACGCGCTGCTCGCCTACAACTCCGCGCGCAGCACCGCCTGGACCACGGACGGACGGTCCATCAGCGAGGTCGTCGCCTCGGAACCGGCGCTGAAGGCGTTCCTGGCCGACCAGCGCATCGGGGCCCGCGAGCCGGCGTCGCCGGTGCGGCTGGCGACCGGGACCGCCGACGACCTGGTGCCGCACGCGCAGGCGCGGGCCCTGGCCGTCGCCTGGTGCGCCAAGGGCGCCGACGTCACGTACAAGCCGGTGATCCTGCCCGGCCTCGGCAGCTCCCTGATCAACCATGTCACCCCGCTGCTCGTCGACCAGGGCGACGCGATCTCCTGGCTGGCCGACCGGCTCGACGGCAGGCCCGCCACGTCCAACTGCTCCACGCTCGCGTTGCGCCCCTGACACGAGTCACGCGGTGACTCCGACGCCGGGACTAGGGTGGCTCCATGACGGAGATCGAGATCGTGGAGCTGCTGGTCTCGGCGTCGCACCGGCTCGCGGGACGCCCCGCGGACGGGCCGTCGGACGGCCCGGACGACGAGTCGGTGCAGGCCGTCCAGGTCCGTCGCGGACTCGGACTGGTCGGCGACCGGTACTACGGCCGCGCCGCCCACCGGGACGCCTCGGTCACCCTCATGGCCGCGGAGCACCTCCCCCGGCACATCGCCCCGGAAGCCGGCCTCACGCACACCCGCCGGAACGTCCTCCTGCGCGGCGTCGACATCGACTCCTGCGTGGGCTCGACGATCGTGCTCGGCGGCCCGGCGGGCCCCGTGGCCTTCTCGGTGAACCGCCCGGCACGGCCGTGCGCGTGGATGGACGTCACCGTGGGGCCCGGCGCCCAGCGGGCCCTGCGCGGAAAGGGAGGCGTGCGCTGCACGCCGCTGTCCGACGGGGTGCTCGTCCTGGGCAGGACGACGTTCGCCGTCGTGGAGGCGTTTCCCCCGCGGGACTGAGACCGTCGTGGTCGCTCCCACGGCGCTCCGGACGCCGTGGGACGCGGCCTGCCCACGCGTTCGGCGCGGGTCGGGCGGCCCCGTCCCCCACCCGCGAAGGGGCCCGTCGCGGGTGGGGGACGGGGCCGCGTTCACCGTCCGTCGGTCAGGCCCAGCCGGGCGACGATGCGTTTGCCGATCGGCTGGCGCGTCACGTCGAAGCCCTCGGCCACGGCTCTGACGATCTCCAGGCCGTGCTGGCCCACCCGCGTCGGGTCCGGTGCGTGCGGCGTCGGCAGCACCGGGTCGCTGTCCCACACCGCGATCTCCACCACGGCGCCGGCGATGCGCAGATGCAGCAGGACGGGCCCGGGCGCGTATCTGAGCGCGTTGGTGACCAGCTCGCTCACCACGAGCTGGGAGAGATCCATGGCCCGGGCCGACACGGTCAGGCCCTCACGGTGCTGGACGCGGGTGAGGAACTCACCCGTCAGCTGCCGTGCCCGGGCGATGCAACCGTCCTTGCCGTCCAGGGCCACCGTCGTCTCGGCAGGGGCTCCCTCGGGCAAGGGCCACCCCTGGTCGGGCGGGACAGGTGCCATCCGGACCGCCTTCGTTGCTACCCCGTTCATATCCGCGCGACTACCCGGTAACCCATCACCTACGCCCCAGTCGCCTCACTCACGCGATCGCGGTCCCGACGGGGCTTCCAGGGCGTCCGTCGGCGCCCCGGCGGCGTCGCGCCCGCCCGTCCCGCCGCCATGGTCCCGGCCGGCGCGCCGAAGTCTCCGGCACGCCACCGCACACGACGACGGGCGCGAGCGGCCGCGTCAGTCCAGGTGGTAGCTGTCGCCGTACACCTTCCAGTCCAGGGGCGGCTCGAGGTCGAGGTTGCCGTTGCGCAGGAAGACGCGCTGGGCGGTGTCGACGCGACTGGTGTCGCTGTGCGCCTCCTCCTGCTTCATGGCCCACACCCGAGCGTCGAGGAAGGCGTTCAGGTACGCCGTCTCGTCTCCGCCCCGGGCCGGCGGCTTCGCCTCGGCGAGTGCGCGCCCGCGGATGTTGCGGAAGCGGGTGGGGTCGGTGCCGTCGCCGTGCATGACGAGGGCGTCGTAGTAGGCGAACTGGCCCAGGGCGCGCAGGCCGTCGGCGCTGCCCCGGCGGACGGCCGGGTCGAAGTAGACCCGGTCGCGTTCGTCGTTCTGGGCCTGCTGGAACACGGTGTCCCGGGCGGCCTCGCGCCAGTCCGTCACGTAGTCCGGGTCGAGTCCCGCGTGCGAGTCGGTGCCGTCGACCGCGCGCAGGGCGGGCAGGTATCCGGCGAGGACGTTGCCGGGCCTGCGGTCGGCGTAGAGCTCGACGAGGTCGAGCATGTCGCCGGTGCCCGAGCAGAAGCCGATGATGCCGGCGGTGTATCCACGGCCGTCGCCGATGTCCTCGATGTAGGGGTACTGGGCCTTCCAGTCGAGCGAGGAGTTCTCCGCGCTGGAGACCAGCTTCATGGCGATCTCCTTCTTCGCCGGGTCGTCGAGGCCTGTCGCGGCGGGGGCCGTCGTCGCCCGGCGGGCGCCGAGCAGCGGGGTGGCCGCCACGACGCCGGCGAGGGCGAGGAAGCAGCGGCGGGAGGTGGGGGCGAGGCCGTCGACCGGCCGGGATATGTGCACCACAGTGACTCCAGGTGGGGGGTGGGGGTACTTCCGTGGGTGGTACTTCCGTTGCAAGCGACTGACAGGAAAGTTTCCTATCAAGCGTGGCGCACAGAGGTAACCCTCCCGAAGTCATGTTCGTACGATCGAACGAACGGCCCGCCGCCGCTCCCCGGGAGCTAGAGCAGCCGGATCACGAGGGAGACCAGGAACCCGGTGAGGCCGATGTGGAAGACGACCAGACAGATCCACTGCGACACGGACATGCGCCAGGACGTCGACGCCAGGATTTCCCACTCACTGACGGCGAAGGCGGCCAGCACCAGAGCCAGCACCTCCCACAGCACGATCCACCAGCCGGACGGCCCCGCCGCCGGAGTGCCCTCGATCGCCCCCTGGACGCGGGTCACGCGGCCCAGCAGGAAAAGTCCGATGAGGAGCTTGTGCCAGCCATGGCGGACCGCGGGCGCGGCGATTGCGCGAGTGGCGGATGTGGATCCTGTCGACATTCGCACATTTGATCACCCGCGGCCGATGGAAGCCATCGTTCCGGTCGCGCGAGGGCGCGGCGCCCCGGCGACGGCGTCCGCGCGGGTACGTGCTGACCGGGCCCGCTGAGCGGACCCGGTCAAACCGGCTCTGCCGGTCCTGCCCGGAGCCGCCTGGCTCAGGGAACTCCGGGGGCGTCGCCCCGCCAGTCGAAACGGCGGTCGTCTGCGTCGCGTCGTGCGTACAGGGCGCGGCCGCCGGGCCCGTACCGGCCTATCTCCGTAGTCAGGGCGACCTCGTGCAGCTCGTGCCCGGGCCGGCCCGTGACGTCCAGCAGCAGTCCGTCCAGCGGGCCGCCGACCAGCTGGACGTACGCGCGGTCCGGGCGGGGAGCCGCGTCGTCGTGGTCGGCGCCGTAGACCCGGCCCCGCAAGAACTCAACCTCGTCCATGACCAGCAGCCTGTCACCCGCCACTGACAACGGCCGCCGCGCGGGAGACGGCCGACGACGGTCGGCGGCCGGACGTTCTTCGGCCAAGGCCATGGCGGAAAAGCGGCGTTCGGGCGCAATCCCCCGACGAGACGGGTATGCCCCTTCTACACGTCGTTGTGTGTGGGGTGGGGGGCCGACCCTGATGGCACGTAGGCGGGAGCGGGCGCGGGCCGGCGAGTCGGCGCGCGCCCGCCGCCGTCGGGCCGTGCGCGAGCTGCGCGCGTCGGGGCGCTACGGGCCCCGGCTGCGCGAGGTGCTGCCCGCCCTGGCGGCCCTGGTCGCCGTCGCGGGCGCCGGGCTCGCGGGTCTGGCGCTGCTCTCGCACCGGCTCGGCTGGCAGGCCGGTGCGCTGGCCCTGGCCTCGATCGCGCTCGTCGCCGCCGTGGCGCGCCGTCGCTTCCGCCGGCCCGCTCGGCGGCGCGGCGGGTACTACACCGCCCAGGAGCTGGCGGAGCTGGACATGCCCGCACTGGTGGTCGCGGTGGCCAGGATGCTCCGGCGGGACGGCTGGCGCGTGCTGTCGCCCGCCCGGCACGACGCGCTCCATCTCGCAGCCCGCGACGACCGGGGACGGCTGCTCGACGTCGCGTTCCGTCCCGTGGCCGAGCCGCTGCCCGACGAGGAGGCGGCCTGCTCCTGCCGGGCGCGGCTGCGGTCACGGGGGCGGTCCGGTCCCCCGTTGCGGCTGGTCGTGCACCGGGGCACGTTCACGCACCGGGACGAGGCGTGGGCCGCGCGGGACGGACACACCTATCTGATCGACGGTCCCCGGTTACGGCTGTGGGCGCGCGGCACGCCCCTGGCGCAGCTGGTGGGAGGTGTCGTCCCCCCGCCCCGGCGGGTCTGAGGTCCGCAGGTCCCGGGCCCGCCGCCGGACCGTCCGCAGGCCCGCGCCGGGAATCACCCCCTGAACGCGCCGCCGCCCGGGCCTCGAGGGCCCGGGCGGCGGCTTGGGGCGTTCCGCGGTCAGGGAGTGAGCTGCCAGCGCTGGATGTAGCCGACGTCGATCGACGCACGGTCCTGGACGCGCAGCTTCCAGGTGCCGTTCAGGGGCTGCGCCGAGGCGTCGATGGTGAAGGTCTGGTCGACGTCGTCGGCGGCGCCGCCGCTGCGGTTGAGCAGCGAGTAGACGGTGCCGTTGGGGCCGACGAGGTCGACGGTCAGGTCACCGCGGTAGGTGTGGACGATGTTGACGTAGACGGAGGTGGTGGCGGAGGCGTTGCCGTCGCGGCCCGTGATGGTGACGGGCGACTCCACGGCGGCCCCGTTGTCCGGGATGTCGACCCGGGCGCCGTTGGCGTAGATGTACGCGATCCGCCAGGTGAAGGCGGACGTGACGGACGCCCCCGTGCCGTCGGTGACCTTGACGGCGACGTCGCTGCTGCCGAGGGTGGTCGGCGTGCCGGTGATCAGGCCGCTCGCGTTGATGCTCAGGCCGTCGGGCAGTCCGGTCGCCTCATAGGTCAGGCCCGCGCCGGAGTTGGTGGTGTACGCGTCCACCTGCAGGCTGACCGCCTGGCCCACCCCGCTGGTCTGGTCGGCGATCGGCGCGACATTGACGCCGAGGGCTATGCGGCTGCCGACGTTGACGGCGGCCCAGGCGTCCGCGACGGCGAGGTAGGTGGGGCTGTAGGCCCCGAACAGGTCGCTCGCCGCCTGCAGGGTGGCGGTGCGCGCGCCGGCGTAGTTGGTCGACGAGGTCATGTACGTCGTCAGCGCCCGGTACCAGATGGCGGCGGCGTTCTCGATGCCCACGCCGGTGACGGATCGGCCGTCGGACGTCGGGCTGTCGTAGGCGACGCCGTTGACGGTCTTGGCGCCGCTGCCCTCGGAGAGCAGGTAGAAGAAGTGGTTCGCGGGGCCCGAGGAGTAGTGGACGTCGATGCCGCCGAGGGTGGAGCTCCAGCTGTCGCGGGAGGAGCCGTCCCTGGAGGGCTTGTCCATGTAGCGCAGCGGCGTGCCGTCGCCGTTGATGTCGATCTTCTCGCCGACGAGGTAGTCGCCGGGGTCGGCGGCGATGTTCGCGTGGAACTCGACGGCGGCGGCGAAGATGTCGGAGGTCGCCTCGTTGAGGCCGCCGGACTCGCCCGAGTAGGTCAGGTTGGCGGTTGCCGCGGTGACGCCGTGGCTCATCTCGTGGGCGGCCACGTCCAGGGCGGTCAGCGGGTGGGTGTTGCCCGAGCCGTCGCCGTAGGTCATGCAGAAGCAGCTGTCCTGCCAGAAGGCGTTGACGTAGTTGCTGCCGTAATGGGCGCGGCTGTAGGCGGCGACGCCGTCGTTGCGGATGCCGTTGCGGCCGTACACGTTCTTGTAGTAGTCCCAGGTGGCCGCTGCGCCGAAGGCCACGTCGACGCCGGCGGTCTGACGGTCGGAGGGCAGACCGTTGCCCCAGACATCGTTGTCGTCCGTGAAGAGGGTGCCGGTGCCCGAGGTGCCCTGGTTCAGGTCGTAGGTCTTGTGCCCGGCGCGATCGCCGTCGGTGAGCTGGTACCTCGACCCCGAGGGCGTCGTGCCGAGCGGGACCGTGCCGCTGTACTGGCCGGTGCCGGTGCCGGTGTGCACCTTCTCGGCGGCGAGGATCTGCTTGCCCGTGGTCGCGTCGGTGACCACCTGGAGTTCGCTGGGCGTGCCGTCCTGCTGGACGCCCTCCACGAGGGTCTCCCAGGCCAGGACGGGCTTGCCCGCTCCCGCCCAGACGACGAGGCGGGGCGCTCGCTCGGTCCCGGCGCCGGTGACGTCGGCGCCCTTCGCGGCGGCGAGCGCCCTGCCGGTGGCGTGCGACGCGGACAGCTTCGGGGTGAGCGACGCGACCTTGACCGTGGCCTCGCTCGCCCGGGACACGGTGGTCCGGCCGTTCGCGACGTGGACGACGAGGTCCCCGCCGAGCACGGGCAGTCCGGCGTAGGTGCGTTCGTAGCGGGTGTGCGTGGCGCCGTCCGCGTCCTGGACGACGTCCTTCACGACGAGCTTTTCCTGTGCGCCGAGGGCGAGCCGCTGGGCGGTGGCGCCGGCCGTGGTCTGGGCGGCCTTGATCAGCGAGGCGCGGCGGGCCGGCGACAGGGAGGTCGCGGCGGCGCCGGCGCGCGGTGTGGCGGTGATCGTGGACGGGCCGGGAGCGGCGGGCGCCGCGCCCGCGGTGCCCGCGGGGGCGCCCAGGACCAGCAGGGTCCCGATGGTGGTCATCGCGAGGGCGGTGGCGCGTCTGCGCCGCAGGGTGGGGTGGTGTCGCCGGGGCAACGGGTTCTCCTTCTGTGCGACGGTCGGCCCGTGATGGGGGGCCGACGAGGTGGGGGCGGACCGGCGGGGTGGGGCCGGTCCGGAGCGCTGCACGGCTGGCGGGTGGAAGGAGGTGGGGGGTGGTTGAGGGGTGCTCCGCATGATGCGGGTGTGAAGGAATGGTGAACTTCGGCAGCAGAGTGGCACTGAGTGCCCGGTCTTGTCATGGGAATGCCAAGACAACGGCTTGAAATGACCATGACCGTCTGCGGATTCGGCCTGCTCGGCGCACATTTTCAGCCGCGAGCGGGGACCGCCTCCCCGAAAGGATGAACGCGCGCGCCTGCACGGCGTGTCGCGGCACGGCGGGCAGCACCCTGCGAGTTCAGGTGGCGACGGGAGTCGGCGGCGGACGGAGGGGCGCGGTGGAAGGACAGCGGCGGGAGCGGGCCTCGTTACGGGACCGGCTGCGCTACCGGTTCGACAGCACACTGGCCCGCAGCACCGGCAGGCTGGTCGGATGGCTGGCCGTGACCTGCCTGGGGATCGTCGTTCCCGCGAGCGCGCTGATGGTGTGGACGGACCCCTCCGCACCCCGTTCGCCCGCGGACCGGCTGGCCGCGGTGTGGCGGGTCAGCGCGGAGACGCTGCGGCTCGGCGCGGTGACCGGGGCCCCGCTGCGGATGCTGCTGTCCGTACTCCTGGGGCTGGTGGCCCTGCTGTACGTGTCGACCCTGATCGGCCTGATCACCACCGGTCTGACCGACCGGCTCACCGAACTGCGCCGCGGGCGCTCCACCGTGGTGGAGACGGGCCATTCGGTGGTGCTCGGCTGGTCGGAGCAGGTGTTCACGGTGGTCGGCGAACTGGTCGCGGCGCGCGTGAACCAGCGCTGGGGCGCGGTCGTGGTGCTCGCCGACCGGGACAAGACCGAGATGGAGGAGGCGCTGGCGGCGGCGCTCGGGCCCACCGGCGCCACACGGCTGATCTGCCGCAGCGGCTGCACGGCCGACCCCGACGCGCTCGAGCTGGTCAGTCCCGGATCGGCGCACGCGGTGCTGGTCCTGCCCGGCGCGGAGGCCGCGGGGGACGCCGAGACGGTCCGGACCCTGCTGGCCCTGCGCAGAGTTCTCGGCGAGCACCCGGGCCCGCCCGTCGTCGCCTGCGTCCGGGAGGAGCGCTACCGCGCCGCGGCCCGGCTGGCCGCGGGCCCGCGCGGCATCGTGCTGGAGTCCGACCGGACGGCCGCGGGGCTGCTCGCGCACACCGCGCTCCAGCCCGGCCTGACACCCGTGCTGCGGGAACTCCTCGACTTCGGCGGCGACGAGTTCTACCTCGCCGCCGCACCCGAGCTCACCGGACGTCGTTTCGGCGATGTCGCGCTCGACTGCGCGACGGCCTCCGTGGCCGGGCTGGTACGGGCCGACGGCACTCCCCGGCTCAACCCGCCGCCACAGACCGTCCTCGCTCCGGGAGACCGCGTCGTCGTCGTGGCGCCCGACGAGGACACCGCGCGGTGGGACGACTGCCGCGACCTCGTGGACCCGTCGGCGATGGCCGACGGCGGCGCCCGGGCACACGAGCCGCAACGCTTCCTGCTGCTGGGCTGGAACCGGCGGGCACCGCACCTGGTCGACCTGTTCCGCCGCAGCGCGCGTCCGGGCTCGGTCCTCCATGTCGTCACCGACCCGGCGGAGCAGGCGCCGCCGCCGTCGCTGCCGCAACCACGCCGGGATGCGGCCCTCACCGACGCGATGGCCGTGACCTTCGGCGCCGCCGACCCGACCGACCCCTCGTCCGTGCGCGCCCTCGACCCCGGTTCCTACGACCGGATCGTCGTGCTCGGGCCGGACACCGGAGAGCACGCCGACCGCCCGGACGACCGCACGCTGGTCGTCCTGCTGATCCTGCGGTCGCTGGCGCAGGAGGCCGGGCGGGCCGTGCCGGTGGTCGCGGAACTCGCCGACGAACGCAACCGGGCCCTGGCGCCGCTCGGCCCGGGCTCCGAGGCGGTCGTGGGCGGGCAGCTGACGGGGCTGCTCATGGCGCAGGTCGCGCAGAACGGCCACCTGGCAGCGGTGTTCGAGGAACTGTTCGCGGCAGGCGGCAGTGCGCTGCGGCTGCGTCCTGCACCTCGCTATGTGCTCCCGGACCGGCCCGCGTCCTTCGCCACGGTCGTGGCGGCGGCGCGCGAGCGGGGCGAGTGCGCGATCGGCTACCGCTGTCGCGACCCCGCCGCGACGCCCGCCGGCCACGCGGTCCGGCTCAACCCCGCCAAGGGCGACATACGGGTCTGGAGCCGCGAGGACGACATCGTGGTGGTCGTGACGGACGACCAGGCCGAGGGCGGCGCCGGCGGGGCGGAGGCGAACCGTGGAGCACGGGCGGACGTCTCGTAGCGCATCCCCCGCACCGGGGCACGGTCGCCGCCGCGCGCGGCGGCGTGGACCGTTCGAGTGGTCCCCTTCCGCTCGTCGTCGTAGCGTCGGGGAGAGAACCTCGGCGGGGCGCGGCACACCGGCGCGCCCCCGGTTCGGGCGGTCGGGAGCGGAAGATGCGACACACGACGAGATCAGCGGTCATGCTCGGGGCGGCGCTCTGCCTCACGGCGGCGGTCGGCTCCGCCACGGCCGCGCCGGCGGCGTCCCCGCCCGCGGCCCGTCCGGCCGCCGTGCGGCAGGCCAAGCCGCCGGTCCTGGTCGACTGCTTCTGGCACGCTCAGGTGCGGCCCCGCCACTTCATCCTGGCCTGCGGGGACGGCAACAGCCGTCTCGCCTCGCTGCACTGGAAGAGCTGGGGCCAGAAATCGGCGCGGGCCACGGGGATCAACCTGGTCAACGACTGCGTTCCCTACTGCGCGGTCGGCACCTTCCACCGGTACCGCGTCGTGGTGAAGCTGGACCGGCCCCGGCCGTGGAAGAAGCACCCGCAGGTGCAGCACTACAGCCGGATCACCCTGACCTACCCCGGAGACAGGCCGGCGCACTTCCAGCGGGTCGTGAAGTACCCCCTGTGGAACTGATCCTCAGCGGCGCGGCTCCTCGTCCGCTCCTGAAGGACGGACGGTCGAGCCCCGCGTCCCTGCCCGGGCGGGGCGGTCGCTGACGCACGGGCCGGGGTCGGTCAGCCCATCAGACCGGCCGCCATCGTCGCGCCCAGTTCCCAGCAGGCCTCCACGTCGCTCTTGGCCGGTTCCCCGGTGACGGTGACCGGCTCGGCCGCGCGCCGCCAGCCCAGGCCCGTGGTGACGGTCTCGATGCCGCGCACCGCACCGGTGACGTCGTTCCCGCCGTGCACGTAGTAGCCGAAGGGCCGGCCGCGTGTGGTGTCGAGGCAGGGGTAGTAGACCTGATCGAAGAAGTGCTTGAGGGCGCCGGACATGTAGCCGAGGTTGGCCGGGGTGCCCAGCAGGTAGGCGTCGGCCTCCAGGACGTCGGACGCGGTCGCGGCGAGCGCCGCCCGCCGTTCCACGCGGACGCCCTCGATCTCCGGCGCCGTCGCGCCCGAGACGACCGCTTCGAACAGCGCCTGGCAGTTGGGTGAGGGGGTGTGATGGACGATCAGCAAGGTGGCCACGGCACCAGACCCTGCCCGCTCCCCCGGGTCCGCCGCAAGCGACGCCGCCGCACGGCCCCGTGCCCGGCACACCCTGGAGCGCTGCCACGCCCCCCGCCGCCTCGGCCCTGCCCTGCCGTGCCCTGCCGTGCCCTGCCGTGCCCTGCCGTGCCGTGGGGAAGCGGAACCCGCTCCCCGGCGGAACCGTCGGCGTGGCACCCTGACATGACGACCCTTCAGAATTCGACACGCGAGGAGTGCATGGTGCTCGCTCGGAGTTCGGCGATGGTGTGCGCGGCCGGTGCGCTGGCCCTGTCGGCCCTGGCCGGCTGTTCCGCCGGGAACGACGGGGACGCGGCGGATCCGAAGGGCACCGCGCTCCCCACGGCGACCGCGTCCTCCGGCTCGCCCTCGCCCGCCTCACCCTCGGCCTCCCCCTCCCCACCCGCTCCGTCCCCGTCCGTCTCCCGCTCGCCGTCGCCCGCGCCATCCGCCTCGACGTCCGCAACCCCGTCGCCGGTGCCCGTGACCGGGCCGGACCAGAAGCTGGTCACCATGACGGTCAGCGGCGGCTTCGCCGGGGTGAACCAGCGGGTGGTCCTGCGTGGCGACGGCACCGTCCGCACCACCGACCGGGGCGAGTCCGACGTGCGCCGCACCACGACGGCGCAGTTCACCACGCTGCGCACACTGCTCGCCGATCCCGCGCTCGCCGACGTGCCCGCGTTCTCGCTGGACATGGGCGCCGCGGACAAGTTCCAGTACACGCTGCAGTTCGACGACCGCACGATCATGACGGACCGTTCCGCGGACGAGCCGGCGTTGGACCGTCTCATCGACGCCCTGGAGAAATGGCTGCCGAACAACTGACGTGGCTGCCGAAGAACTGAGCTACCCGCCGACGCCCATCCGCTCAGATCCCGAACCTGCGCGATCAGAAAGGGGCGGAGATCTTCGCGTTCCGGAGCTCCTTGCGCCAGTCCCGGAGCACGTCACCCTCTCGGGGGACGGTCTCCGTACGGTCGGGACACCAGCGGGGCCGGAGGAGCCCGGTCCCGTGCAACCGGCAGGAGGAGCGCCATGGCGAATCTGGAGATCTCGATGAAGGAGACGATGACCGCGGTGGAGGGGGCGGTGGGAGTCGCCGTCGTGGACTACACCAGCGGCATGGCTCTCGGCACGCTCGGCGGCGGCAAGGACCTCGACCTGACGGTCGCCGCGGCCGGCAACACCGATGTGATCCGGGCCAAGGTGCGCACCATGGAACACCTGGGCCTGAAGGGCGAGATCGAGGACATCCTGATCACACTCGCGAGCCAGTACCACCTCATCCGGCTGCTCAAGGGGCGTGGCGGCAGCGGACTGTTCATCTATCTCGTACTGGACCGCGGCCGGTCCAACCTGGCCATGGCCCGCCACCAGCTCAAGCGGATCGAGGCCGAACTCGAGCTGTAGACGACCGGACGGTCCGGGACTTCGCACACCCTCGAATTGAAGATTTCTTCATCTCGACACATCCAGATCAGCGCATCACACGGGTGTGCGGAGCCCGCAGCCGTCAGGATCGGGACGCAGCACGTCGCGCGCGGCGGCGTACGGCAGTGGGGCGGGCCGCCGCGCCGGCCAGAACCACGTAGTGAACGCGGCAGGGAGCGAGCGATTGACCATGCAGGTTCCCCTCTACCAGGCCAAGGCCGAGTTCTTCCGCATGCTCGGGCACCCCGTGCGCATCAGGGTTCTCGAACTGCTGCAGGGCGGCCCCGTCGCCGTGCGGGACCTGCTCACCGAGATCGAGATCGAACCCTCCAGCCTCTCCCAGCAGTTGGCGGTGTTGCGCCGTTCCGGGATCGTCGTCTCGATCCGGGAGGGGTCGACGGTCAGCTACGCGCTCGCCGGCGGCGACGTCGCCGAGCTGCTGCGGGCCGCGCGCCGCATCCTCACCGAACTCCTCGCGGGCCAGAACGAGTTGCTCGCCGAACTGCGTCAGGCCGAAGTGCCGCTGCCGGTGCCGCACGGCGGTGCCGGACCGGTCTGACGGGAGCGGCGAGCGAGGTCGGTCAGGCCGACTTCGCCGACGTCACCACGGGGGAGGACGACGGAGGGCGCCCGGTCGGTCGGCAGGGGCCCCACCGACGGACCGGTCAGCGGCCGACAGCCGGGGCGACGGTTCCCGCACGAGGAACGACCGGAGCCGACAGGGCAGGCGAAGGGCCGGGCGACCCACGATCGTCCACACGTCCGGGCCCTCGGGGTCGTGGTCGCCGCCGTCCGGCGGGCCCCGGCGGTCCCTGCTCCGTCCGCCGCCCTTGCGGCTGTCCGCCCGAGCCGAACAACGGCGCGATGATCGAACGAAACAGACCAAAACGCCAGGGTTCGCCACCCCTTCCGCCACCCAGAGATATCTACCAGCATGCATATGCCCGGTTGGCATGTGGCCGCCGGTGGACGTCACACGGAGCCGACATGAGCGATGCGATGTGGATGCGCGGCGTGGAATGGCTCGCCGCCGCCGCAACGGACCCGAGGCTGTGCAAGCGGGAATGGGACCAGGGTGACGGGATCGCACTGCTGGAGGCCGGCCGCTACTGGGACGTGCTGAGCGTGCCGGACCGGCTGGGGCTGCTCGCCCTGGACCTGCTGTGGCAGGCCTCGCGCCCCGTCCCGGGGCCGACGCTCGTCGACACCGCGGCGCACCGCGTGGGCTTCTTCCTGCCGCCCGATCCCGGCAGCCGCTGGATCGGCGCTGGACTGCGGCGCGCGAGCCGGGGCTCATGGGTGGCGGTGCCTCCCCCCTACCGGGCCGCCCGGTTCCTGGAGTGGCTCGTACCACCGGACGGGACCGGCGCCCTGCACGCGCCCGGCACTTTGGAGCAGGCCCTGAGACAGGCCAACGGCACGCTCGCCGTACTGTCCCCGGTGATCGGGGTGTAGCCGGTCACGTTCGCCGGCTCGCGCCGTCGTCGAGCCGGGTGCGGGGCGGACGGACGGCCAGGAACAGCCCCTGCCCGTCGGGGTGGACGGGCATGCTCCCGCCACGGGCGCGCCACTTGGCGACAAGGCGGACGCAGAACGGCACCCGGCATCGCGGGCATCCGGCCCACTGGGCGCAGAGGACGCCGAAGGGGCGGTCGCCGCGGCTCTGCGCCCGCCGGTGTCGGGCCGAGGCCGTCCGGGCGGCGCCGCCCCGCCCACCCGAACGCCCCTCCTACACGGTCGTCTAACTCGCTTGCGCCGTACGGCAATTCAGACAGTCGACGCAGAAGCGAACAGATAGCAGGCACTTTCGGAGCGAAGTATCGCTCGACCGTGCGAGATCGATCGATGACGGTGTGTACTGTGCTGCGGGTGCCCGGTCCGAGCCCGTCGGACCCGCCCCCGCCCTGCACTTCGTGACGACGCCCGACCTCCTCTGGAACCGAATCGATGATCGAACTACCGGACCTCGTGGCCGGCGCCCTGGCCGCCGGCACACTGTCCGCGCTCGCCCTCGGCGGCGGGCTGCTGCGATCACGGCGGCAACAGGCCCGGCAGCTCGCGGAGATCGCCGGACTGCGTACCCGACTCGACGGCACCGCGCGGGCGTTCACGGCCGAGGTCGAACATCTGGCGACCCAGCGCGTGCCCGCGGCCGCCCGCCAGGTGGCCCATCCTCGCCTGCCCGTGCCGGGCCCGCTCCAGCCGCTCACCGCCGGCACCCCGCTCGGCATCGCCCTGGAGAACACGCTGCTGGCGCTGCAGTCCGAGGTGGCCGCCCAGCGCACCGGGGTCGACGCCGCGGCCCAGGCCGGCATGCGAGGCGCCGTCCGGGAGATCCAGGCCGCTCTGTACCGGCTGCAGGACGCCCTGCGCGGTCTGCAACAGCGCTACGACGACCCGGAGTTGGCGCAGACCCTGTTCCGGCTCGACCACGAGAACGAGCAGTCACTGCGCCGCGCGCAGGTCGCGGCGGTGGTCTGCGGGGCCTGGGTCGGGCTGGCGCGCGAGGAGTCGCACCTGGTGGACGCGGTGACCGGCGGCCAGGCTCGGCTGGCCGGCTACCACCGGGTCCAGGTCCACAACCACCTCGAACCGGGGACGGCCCTGGTCTCGCACGCCGTCGAGCCGGTGGCCGTCATCGTCGCCGAGCTGCTCGACAACGCGCTCAGGCACTCCGCTCCGGACACCGACGTCGTGGTGAGCCTGGAGCACGTCCACCACGGCGTGTGCGTCACCATCGACGACGCGGGCCTCGGCATGACGCGCGACGAACGGGACCGCGCCCAGCGGCTGGTGGCCGGTGACGAACCGATCCTGCTGACCGACCTGGGCGATCCGCCACGCATGGGCCTGGCCGCGATCGGTCGGCTGACCAGGCAGTTCGACCTGAACGTGGACGTCTCCTCGGCCTCCCCGTACGGCGGGGTCCGCGCGGTGCTCAGGGTCGAAAGCCACCTCCTCAGCCACCTCGACCCGGCCGACCGGCCGCCGGCCGCGAGCGCCCCGCGCACGACACGGACGACGCGCAGGGCCGCCCCCGAACGGCCCGCCCCGGCCCCCGCCCACGCGTACGGGACGGAGGCCGTCGCCCCGGAGGCGCCGCCGGGACATCACGACCCGCGGGACGCCGACGGCCTGCCGCAGCGCCGCCGCCGCGCCCGGACCACGGCGCCTGCACCGGCGCCGGCCCCCGAGCGGCCGACCTCGCGCAGCCCGGAGGAAGCCGCCGCCGCACTCGGCGCACTGCAACACGGCACCGCGACCGCACGCGCCGCAGCCGCCGCCACCGACGCAAGCCCCCCACCGGGCACCACGGCCGACACGCCGACCTCGCGCAGCCCGGAGGAAGCCGCCGCCGCACTCGGCGCACTGCAACACGGCACCGCAACGGCACGCGCCGCAGCCGCCACCAACGGAAGCCCCCCACCGGGCACCACGGGCGACGACACCGACCAGACGGACGACGACGAAGGGGGCGCGGTCCGATGACCAGCCGCAACACGGGCGACACGGCATGGGTGCTGGAACCGATCCTGCAGGTGCCGCACGTCCTGGCCGCCGTCATGCTGACCCGGGACGGGCTCGTGACGGGGTACACCGACGCCCTGTCCCAGCCGTCGGCCGAGCGGGTGGCCGCCATCACCAGCACCGTGCAGGGCGCCTGCCGTACGGCGGCCGCCGCCTTCGCCGACCGGGAGCGGGCCGAGGTACGGCAGATCGTCATCGAGTCCGACCACGGATACGTGCTGATCGTGCCGACGGACCACGGCACCTGCGTGGCCGCCTACGGCGACGCGGAGGTGCGGCTGGACCTGCTGGCGCACCGGGTGCACTCGCAGGTGGCGCGACTGGGCGAGAAGGCCATGGCGGCCGCGCCCCGAGGAGCCGACGACAACGCTCCCGCATGACCGGACGCCCGGCCGGCCGCCCCCTGGTTCCCGCGTACCTGTCGACCGGCGGCGTGGCCCGGCCCAGCCGCCCCCATCTGGAGCGGCTGTCGGTGCTTGCCCGCAGCGACCGGCCGCCGCCCGCCGGCCTCACCGCCGCGGAACTCGCCCTGCTGGACACCCTGGAGGGCGGCTCGCTGGCCGTCGTGGAGGCGGCGGCGCTGCTCCGGCTGCCGGTCTCCGCGGTGCGGGTGCTGGCGGCCGGCCTCATCGACCGGGACCTGGTCCTCGTCCGCGCGCCGATCCCGCCCGCCGAACGGTTCGACCCCGACCTGCTGAAAAGAGTGGCCGATGGCCTCCGCGCCCTCAAGCTCCGCCCGTAGCGCCGGCGCGACCGGCGCCGTCCACCTGCCCGACTCCGCCCGCGACCTGGTGAAGATCCTGGTCGCTGGGCCGTTCGGGGTGGGCAAGACGACCCTGATCGACTCGGTGTCGGAGATCCGGCCGCTGCACACCGAGGAACCCCTGTCCGAGGCGTCCGCGCGGGTGGACGACCTGGCGGGGGTCAGGGAGAAGTCCACCACCACGGTCGCCGTCGACTTCGGCCGCATCAGCCTGCCCGGCGACGTCGTGCTGTACCTGTTCGGCACACCCGGGCAGGAGCGCTTCCGGGCGCTGTGGGACGACATCGCCTACGGTGCGCTGGGGGCGCTGGTCCTCGTCGACAGCCGTCGCCTCGACGCGTCGTTCGACGTGCTGGGACTGGTGGAGGAGAGCGGGCTGCCGTACGCCGTGGCCTTCAACGCCTTCCCCGACGCCCCGCGCCACTACGGCGAGGAGCGGCTGCGCCGGGCGCTGGACCTGGAGCCGGGCACGCCGATGGTGACGTGCGACGCGCGGGACGCGCACTCCTCTATCGACGCGCTGCTCGCGCTGGTCGACCATCTCGTCGGGCGTGAGCCGGTGGAGGCCCGGTGAGCGCCTATCCCCCCGACCGGGGCGACTTCTCCCGCTCGGCCCCCGTACGGCTGTGGGAGGACGGCTTCGCGTCGGCTCCGCACCGCTACTACTCCGCCCTGCGCGCCCAAGGGCCGATCGGCTGGGCCGAGTTGGCGCCGGGTGTGCCCGCGTACGTGGTCACCGACCGGCGGGCTGCGCTGGACGTGCTGCACGACGAGGAGACGTTCTCGCACGACCCGCGCGCGTGGGAGACGACCGTGCCCGCCGACTCGCCGGTGCTCGGCATGATGCGCTGGCGGCCCAACGCCCTGTTCTCCGACGGCGCCGAGCACATCCGCTACCGCAGCGCCCTCATCGACGTCTTCGGCCTCGTGGAACCGCACGACCTGCGCGGTCGCGTGCACCGGGCGGTGCGACTGCTGGCCGGACGCATCGGTCCGCGCGGCGAGGCGGACCTGGTCGCGGACTTCTCGCGCCCGCTGCTCGCGCTGGTGCTCAACGACCTGTTCGGGCTGCCCGACAGTCAGGGCGACCGGCTCAACGAGGGGCTGGGCAAGATGATGGAGGGCGGCGCACAGGCCGCCGAGGGTGAGGCGCAGTACGCCCAGTACGTCCTGGAGCTCATCGCGGCCAAGGCCGAGCGGCGCGGCGACGACCTGCCGAGCCATCTCCTCGACCACCCGGCCGGGCTGACCCGCGAGGAGGTCACCTGGCAGGTGTTCCTCACCCTCGGCGCCGGGTACGAGCCGACCGCGAACCTGCTGTCGAACACCCTGTCCCGGGTGCTGGGCAACCCTGCCTACTACTCCACGCTCACCAGCGGCGCCCGTCCGGTCATGGACGCGGTCGTCGAGGTGCTGCACCACGAGACGCCGCTGGCGAACTACGGCATCTACTACGCCCGCAGGCCCGTCGCCTGCCACGGGGTGTGGCTGCGCGAGGCGGTGCCGGTCGTGGTGTCGTACGGGGCGCTCGGGCAGTTCGCCGAGCGGGAGGCCGCCGACGGGCGTCATCCGGGCGACGCCTCGCACCTGTCGTGGGGCGCGGGGGCGCACACCTGCCCGGCGAAGCAGCACACCCTGCTGCTCGTTACCGAGGCCATCGAACAGCTCACCCAGTGGCTGCCCGACCTGGATCCCGTGGTGCCCCGCGAACGGCTGGCCTGGCGGCCGGGCCCGTTCCACCGCTCGCTGAGCGCGCTGCCCGTCCGTTTCAGCCCCCGCTCCCCCGCCTCCGGCCCTGCTTCCGCCTCCGCCTCTGAAGGAGTCCGTACGTGACCGTGACCGACCGCATCGCCCTCGATCCGTTCGGCGCCGATGTGCACGCCGAGAGCGCCCGGCTGCGCGCCCTCGGCCCGATCGTGCCCGTCGAGCTGCCCGGCGGCATCCCGGCCTGGGCGCCCACCGGGTACGACACCCTCAAGGCGCTGATCCTGGACCCGCAGGTCAGCAAGGATCCGCGACGGCACTGGCGGCACTGGCCGGAACTGGGCGAGCATCCCTCCTGGGGCTGGATCCTAGGCTGGGTCGGCGTGATCAACATGCTCTCCACCTACGGCGCCGACCACGCGCGGCTGCGCAAACTGGTGGCGCCGAGCTTCACCCACCGGCGCACCGAGGCGCTGCGGGGGCGAGTGGAGGCGATCACGGCGGAACTGCTCGACGACCTCGACAAGGGCGGCACCGCCGGGGACGACGACGCTGCCGTCGATCTGAAGGCCGCGTTCGCGCACCCGCTGCCGATGCAGATCATCTGCGAACTCTTCGGTGTGCCGGAGGAGTTGAGGGAGGCCACCGGCCGGCTCATCGCGGCGATCATGGACACCTCCGATCCGAGCCCGCAGCACGCCGCGTTCGTGCAGGAGCAGATCGGCACGGTGCTCGGCGCGCTCATCGCCGACAAGAGCGAGCGTCCCGGCGACGATCTGACGACCGAGCTGATCCGGGTGCGCGACGAGGAGGGCGACCGGCTCAGCGACGAGGAACTGCTCTACACGCTGCTCCTGGTCATCGGGGCCGGCTTCGAGACGACCGTGAACCTGATCGGGAACGCGACGGTGGCGCTGCTGCGCCGGCCCGAGCAGCTGGCGGCCGTGCGCCGGGGCGAGATCGGCTGGGACGCCGTCGTGGACGAGACGTTGCGGCTGTACCCGTCGATCGCCACGCTGCCGCTGCGGTTCGCCGTCAGCGACCTGAAGGTGGGCGACGTGACGATCCCGGCCGGGGACGCCATCATCACGACCTACGCGGCGGCGAACGTGGACCCGGCCCACTACGGGCCGGACGCGGAGGTGTTCGACGCGGCGCGCGGGGCGGACGACCATCTGGCCTTCGGGATCGGTGTGCACCGGTGCATCGGGGCGCCGCTGGCACGCATGGAGGCGCTGACGGCGCTGCCCGCGCTGTTCGACCGGTTCCCCGGCCTGCGGCTGGACACGGGGTCGGGGGACCTGCAGCAGGTGCCCTCGTTCATCGCGAGCGGCTGGCAGCGGATCCCGGTCCGGTTGCGGGGCTGAGCTGAGCGGGCGCGGGGGCGCGACCGGTCCCCCGTACCGGTCGTACCCCCGCGGTTCCTTGAAGTTACGTCCCTGGCGGGCGGCTTGTGAATCGTGGCGGTGCCCGCTCGGGCGGCCGGATGGCTCACCTGTGCACAGGTGAGTCCGGATGGCCCCGTTCCGCCCCGTGGATGTGTCCGTGCAGGTCGGGCAGGGCGAGGTCGCCGGTCGCCAGGTGGGCCAGGACCACCTCGTACAGGTCGCTGCCGGAGGCGAGGAGCTGACGTTCGAGGACGGGTTCGGCACTGCGGACGTGTTCGCGGACGGTCTGCGCGTGCATGCCCAGCGCCTGGGCGGCCCGCTCGGCGTTGCCGCCCGAGGCGATCCAGGCGCGCAGGGTGCCGCGCAGGTCCCGGCCGTCCGTGTCCAGGCGGGCCAGCACGTCCCGCGCCCAGCCGCGCAGCGCGGGCCCGGCGATCAGTTCGCCGAACCGGGCGGGGGCGGTTCCGGCGCCCGCGGGGTCCTCGGCGATGCCGGCCTGGGCGTTGAGGGCGAGGTGGACGGCGGCCCGGACGGTCAGGTCGGAGAAGTCGGTGCGCAGCAGGTTCTCGACGCGTTCCATGCGGGCGCGGACGGTGTTGCGGCTCACGCCGAGCACCTTGGCCGCGCTCACCGCCGTGAACTCCAGACCGAGCCGGGTGGTGGCGAGGAGTTCGGCGCGGGTGTGGTGCGGGAGGGCGTCGAGGGGGCGCAGCAGGCGGGTCGTCCAGGCGCGCAGGACCTCGGGGTCCATCAGGCGCTCGGGGTGGGTGCGTTCGGCGTAGACGGCCGACTTGCCGGGGCGGAAGCGGGCGACGGCGAGCGCGCTGACGGCCTGTCCGTAGGCGGTGGCGGTGCGCGCGAGGCTCTGGCGGGCGCTGCAGCCGAGGAACGCGCCGGGGTGGCGGTCGCACAGGGCGCGCAGCTCACGGCCGGTGTCGTCGTCCGGGACGACCGCGATGACGTGACCGTCCATGGCGGGGCAGCGCACCACGAGGGCCTCGTCGTGGGTGGCCGCCAGGCAGGCCGCGGCGAGGCGGTCGCGGTCCTCGGGGCTGGTCTCGACGACGTAGACGCACGCGGTGTCGATGTCGAGCAGCCCGGGCCACAGACCGGCGGCGACGCGGCGGGCGGCGACGGTGTCCTCGACCATGAGCAGTTGCAGGATGGCCAGCCGAAGGTCGGCGGTGGCGCGGGCCAGACGGTGCCCGGTCGCCTCGGTCTGCTGGGCGCGCAGGAGGAGTTCGAGGACGCCCACGGTGTGGGTGACGATGTCGGAGGCGCGCCGGTCGAAGGGGCGCGTCCGGGACAGGGCGAGCACGCCGGCCGAGGCGGACCGCGGGACTCCGACCCTGATCAGGCGCATGAAGGCGCCCGCGTCCTCCCAGGCGGCGGAGGCGAGCCGACCGCCCAGGACGTCGGCGGCCGGCGCCGCGTCCAGCGGCGGGAGCGATCCGGCGAGCAGAGCACCGGTGTCGTCGCGCAGCGAGACGGTGGCCTCGACCGCCTCCGCCAGCCAGTCGACGACCCTGCGGACGTCGCCGCCGGCGGCGCGCAGGTGACCGAGGAGTTCCCGCGCCCATGCCGCGTGGGCGCCGTCCGCCGCGTCGCTGTGCAGGTGCTCGTCGTCCCGGCCGGCCATGACGGCGCGCTCCTCGTCCCTCGCGGCCCGTGCGGGCCGAACCAGTCATATCGGTCGGGGACGTTACCTCACGCGGGGCGGGCGCTGCGCCCGCGGGCCGGGGCCGGCGGGCGCAGGCGACTGCGTCAGACCGGCGCGGCGGCCTTCCGGACGCCCACGGCGGCCAGGACGGCTCCCAGGACGCACAGCAGGCCGGTGACCGCGGACGCGGTGTGCAGGCCGTTCATGAAGGCCTGCCCGCTGCCCTCGACGACGGCCGCCCTGAGCGGCGCGGGCATGGCGTCCGAGACGGGCGCCACGCCCATCGCGACGGCGTCCCGGGCGCCATGAACAGGCCGAAGGCGACCTCGCAGAGCGTGAGCCAGGGGTTGGTGCGCAGGTGGCCGACGGGCGGGGCCGGCGCGGTGGTGCGTGCGGGCACGCCGGAGTGGTCCACGGAGGTGGACGGCATGGAGAGCCTTGTCTGTGTACGGGGTGGTGGGAGGGGCCGCATGACGGACGCGGGCGGCACGGGCCCGCGCGCAGCCCCGTTCCGCAACGGCCGGGGAGCGGACCGGGACGGTCAGTGCGCCGAGGTGCGCAGGTGGCGCTTCAGTGAGTTGAGCGCGTCCAGCGCCGCGCCGAGTGCGCCCCTCTCGCCCTCGGTGAGGGATCCCAGGGCCTCGGCGAGAAAGGCCGTCTCGAGGCCGCCCACCTCGGCGAGGCGTCGTCGCGAGGTCGCCGTCAGGTGAAGGCGGGCGATCCGCTTGTCGGCGCTGTCCTGCCGGCGCTCCAGCAGGCCCAGCGCGGTGAGCTGGGAGACCAGGGCGCTGACGTTGTTGGGCTTCATCAGCAGGGCCTCGGCGGCCTCGCGCACGGTGGCGCCTTCCTGCTGCTCGACGAACCTCAGCAGCAGGAGCTGCCCCTCGGGGGGCTTGGGGTGCGGGAACGCGGACGCGACCCGGCGGTCCAGGGCCCGGTGCAGCGCGGGGAGGCAGGCCACGAGCTCGGCGGCCACGCGGTCATTGCCCCGGAGGGCGTGCCGGCGTCGGACATGACCCCGACATTAGGTTTGAGGTCATATCTATGCCAAACGAGGTATCGCTCGCCACCAGTGGCTGAAAAGAGGCGGTGACGTACCATGTGAGCATCAACCCGGGGTGCGACCTTGCAGGTCAGCGACCCTTTCGCAGTCGACCGGGAGACCGTCCGACGTGGCCAATCTACGAGCTGCCCAGAAGGAGATGACCCGTCGACTGCTGCTGTCGACCGCGCTGGAGCTGTTCGAGGCCCGGGGCTACGCCGGGACGACGGTGGACGACATCGCGAAGGCCGCGGGCACCACGAGGGTGACGTTCTACGCGCACTTCCCGTCGCGGGCGGCACTGATGAAGGCGCTCGTCCAGGAGCTCGACGAGCTGCTGGAGCGCGGGAGCGCGAGGAAGCCGGGGTCGGCCCCGGGACTGGCCGCCGTCGTGCGCGAGGGCGGGCGGGACGGGTTCGAGGCGTGGCTGCACGACACCTCCCGCCGATGGCCGCGCATCCGTCCCTACGTACTGGCCGCGCACGAGGCCGCGGTGGTCGACCCGGAGCTGCGGGAGCTGGTCGACCAGTGGTTCGACGAGGTCGTCACCGACATCGAGGCGGGACTGGAGCAGGCCGGCCGCTTCGACCCCGCCTCCCGGCGGGTGCGTGGCTTCCTGGCCCTCACCCAGCTCGACCAGCTCGCCCGGCGCTGGATGCGGCACGGCTGGGAGACCGACCCCGCGACGGCCCTCGGGGTGCTGACGGACAGCTGGGACTTCCTCCTGGGAAGGGCCGGCGTCCGGGAGACCCCGGCGCGGGCCGACGCCGGGCCGGGACACGACGCGGATCCGCAGGGCGAGGGCCCGGCAGCCTCCCGCGCGGCGGACGCAGGGCCGGGAGCATGAGGGCGTTCGGGGTGTTCGCCTGGGCCCGTGGCGTCCGGCGCCGGGCGGGCGGACACCGAGGCGGCGGTCCCGGGCGGCCTCGCCCCGCGGCACGGCATAAGCTCGGGCAATGGCGAAGTACTACGACGTGCACCCCGACAACCCCCAGCCGCGCACCATCTCCCAGATCGCGGCCGCCATCCAGGCGGACGCGCTGATCGCGTACCCGACGGATTCCTGCTACGCGCTCGGCTGCCGGCTGGGCAGCAAGGACGGCATCGACCGCATCCGGGCCATCCGCGACCTGGACGACCGGCACCACTTCACCCTGGTCTGCCAGGACTTCGCGCAGCTCGGCCAGTTCGTGCGGGTGGACAAGGACGTGTTCCGCGCGATCAAGGCGTCGACGCCCGGCAGCTACACCTTCATCCTGCCGGCGACGAAGGAGGTGCCGCGCATGCTCCAGCACCCGAAGAAGAAGACGGTGGGCGTGCGCATCCCCGACCACGTCGTCACCCAGGCCCTGCTCGCCGAGCTCGGCGAACCGCTGCTGTCCAGCACGCTGTTGCTGCCCGGCGAGGACGAGCCGATGACCCAGGGCTGGGAGATCAAGGACCGGCTCGACCACGTGGTGGACGGCGTGCTCGACTCCGGGGACTGCGGCACGGAGCCGACGACGGTCATCGACTTCTCCGAGGGCGAGGCCCAGATCGTGCGGCACGGGGCGGGCGACACCTCCCGGTTCGAGTAGCGCTACCTGCGCCGAGAGTTCTCGCGGACCGACGAATGGTGCGTGCAACGATGATCCCGTCCGGCCCGGCCGGGCCGATCGACCGCTCGTCGCCGTGCACCGCGCAGAGAGGCTCCCCCACATGACAGCAGTACAGGGAACAGCAGTGGACATCCCCACCGAGGACGGCGTCGCCGACGCCTATCTCGCGCACCCCGGGGACGGCGCGCCCCGGCCGGGCGTGCTGCTCTACCAGGACGCCTTCGGACTCCGTCCGCACCTGCGGGCGATGGCCGACCGACTCGCCGAGGCCGGCTACGCGGTGCTGGTTCCCAACCTGTTCTACCGTCACGGGCGCGCCCCCGTCATGGAGTTGCCCGAGTACATCGACCCGGCCGCGCGCCCGGAGATCTTCGAGACGCTGTACCCGCTCGTGCTGGCCCTCACGCCCGAGCTGATCGTCCGGGACGCCGACGCGTATCTGCGGTGGATGGAGGAGAATCCGCTCGTCGCGGACGGCCCGGTGGCGGTGACCGGATACTGCATGGGCGCCCGGCTCACCCTGCCGACCGCCGGCGCCCATCCGGACCGGGTCGCGGCGGCGGCCGGTTTCCACGGCAGCCGCCTCGTCACCGACGCGCCGGACAGCCCTCACCTGTTCGTCGAGCACATAAGGGCCGAGGTGTACTTCGGCCACGCCGACGACGACCCGGGCCTGCCGCCCGAGCAGATAGAGCGCTTCGAGGAGGCCCTCACGGCCGCCGGTGTCCGGCACACCTGCGAGGTCTACGCCGGCGCCGAGCACGGTTACACGCAGGCCGACACCTCCGCGTACGACGAGGAGGCCTCCGAGCGGCACTGGGCCGCGCTGCTGGATCTGCTGAAGCGCACCTTCTGAGCCGTCCGGCGATCGACACGACGCCCGCGGCCGGACGGGCCGCGGGCGTCCTCTTTTGTTGAAATCGTTGACATGAGCACACCTCGATGCGACTTTGAGAGCGCTCTCAACATGGTACGGACCAACCCCACAGGCCTACCCGCACGGAGGTGGAGAGTGCTCGCAAGGATCACCCTCAGACTGTTGGGAGCGGCAGCCCTCGTCGGCGCGCTGCTCACCCTCGGACCCCCACCGGTCGCCCGGGCCGCCGTCCCGGACACCATCCCACTGAAGATCACCAACAACTCGGGCCGCGGCGAGCCCCTCTACGTGTACGACCTCGGCACGCTGCTCTCCTCCGGCCGGCAGGGCTGGGCGGACGCGGGCGGCGCCTTCCACGCGTGGCCCGCCGGCGGCAACCCGCCCACCCCGGCGCCGGACGCGTCGATCGCGGGCCCCGCCGCCGGACAGTCCGCCACGATCCGCATCCCCAAGTTCTCCGGGCGGATCTACTTCTCGTACGGGCGCAAGCTCGACTTCCGGCTGACCACCGGCGGGCTGGTCCAGCCGGCCGTGCAGAACCCCAGCGACCCCAACCGCGACATCCTGTTCAACTGGTCGGAGTACACGCTCAACGACTCCGGGCTGTGGTTGAACAGCACCCAGGTCGACATGTTCTCCGCGCCCTACGCGGTCGGCGTGCAGCGCTCCGACGGCACAACCGTCAGCACCGGACACCTCAAGGCGGGCGGCTACACCGGCTTCTTCAACGCCCTGCGCGGCCAGCCCGGCGGCTGGGCGAACCTCGTCCAGACGCGCTCCGACGGCACCGTGCTGCGCGCGCTCTCCCCGCTGTACGGGGTGGAGACCGGGGCGCTCCCGGCCGCCGTGATGGACGACTACGTCAACCGCGTCTGGCAGAAGTACACGACGACGACCCTGACCGTGACGCCGTTCGCCGACCAGCCGGGCACGAAGTACTACGGCCGGGTCTCGGGCGGGGTCATGAACTTCGCCAACGCCTCCGGAGCGGTCGTCACCAGCTTCCAGAAGCCGGACGCGGCCAGCGTCTTCGGCTGCCACCGGCTGCTGGACGCCCCCAACGACGCGGTGCGCGGGCCGATCTCGCGCACCCTGTGCGCGGGCTTCAACCGCTCCACACTGCTGGTCAACCCCAACCAGCCGGACACCACGACGGCCGCCTTCTACCAGGACCCGGTGACCAACCACTACGCCCGCAAGATCCACGCGCAGATGGCCGACGGGAAGGCGTACGCGTTCGCCTTCGACGACGTCGGACACCAGGAGTCGCTCGTCCACGACGGCTCGCCGCGCCAGGCCTACCTGACACTCGACCCGTTGAGCTGAGCGCGCACGGCGAGGTCCCGCACGCGGAGGGAGCCCGCGTGCGGGACGTCGTCACCGGGGGCCGGTCAGCCGGTGGTGACCGCGGTGTCGTCCACCACGAAACTGGTCTGCAGCGAGGAGTCCTCGACGCCGGAGAACTTCAGCGTCACGGTGGAGCCCGCGAAGGAACCGAGGCTGAAGGACTTCTGCACGTACCCGGAGGCCGCGTTGAGGTTGGAGTACGTGGCCAGCGTGGTGGACCCGGCAGTGACCGTCAGCTTGTCGTACTGCGTGCTGGTGGTGGTCTCGGCCGTGTCGACGTGCAGGTAGAAGGTGAACGTGGTCTTGGTGCAGCCGCTCGGGATCGTCACCGACTGCGAGAGGGTGTCGGTGTGCGTCGACCCGTAACCGTCGAGCCAGGCCTTGTAGGAGCCGGTGCGGGCCGCCTGACCGCTGGAGTTGGTGATCACACCGCTCGACGCCGTCCAGGTGGTGTTGCCCGACTCGAAGCCCGCGTTGCCCAGGAGCTGCGTCGAGGTGCAGGAGCCGCCGCCGCTGGAGTTGACGGTCCAGGTGAAGGACGCGGTGCCGGTCGCGCCGGTCGAGTCGGTCACCGTGACGGTGGTGGCGGAGGAGCCTGCCGTGGTCGGCGTGCCGGAGATCAGGCCGGTCGAGCCGCTGATCGACAGGCCGGCGGGCAGACCGGTCGCCGCGTACGTCAGCGAGCCGCCGTTCGTGCTGGCCGCCGAGATCTGCAGACTCACCGCGGTGCCGACCGTGGCGGTCTGGCTGCCCGGGTTGGTGACCGTGACGCCCGTCGACGGGACCGTGATGTGGCTGCCGACGTTGATGCCCGCGAACGCGTTGCCGACCCCGGCGTACTGGGTGGAGCCGGAGCCGTACAGCGCGGCGGCGGCGTTGAGGGCGGCGGTGCGGGCGCCCGCGTAGTTGGTGCTGGACGTCATGTACGTCGTCAGCGCCTTGTACCAGATCTGCAGCGCGGCGGCCCGGCCGATGCCCGCCACGGCGACGCCGTCGGAGGTGGGGCTGTTGTAGGTGACGCCGTTGACGGTCTTGGCGCCGCTGCCCTCGGAGAGCAGGTAGAACATGTGGTTCGCCGGGCCCGAGGAGTAGTGGACGTCGAGGTTGCCGACGCCGGAGTACCAGCTGTCGGCGGAGCCGCCGTCCTTGTCGGGCTCGTCCATGTAGCGCAGCGGCGTGCCGTCGCCGTTGATGTCGATCTTCTCGCCGATGAGGTAGTCGCCGACGTCGGAGGAGTTGTTGGCGTAGAACTCCACGCCGGTGCCGAAGATGTCGGAGGTGGCCTCGTTCAACCCGCCCGACTCACCGGTGTAGTCGAGACCGGCGGTGTTGGAGGTGACGCCGTGGCTCATCTCGTGGCCGGCCACGTCCAGCGAGGTCAGCGCGTGCGTGCCGCCGGAGCCGTCGCCGTAGGTCATGCAGAAGCAGTCGTCGTCCCAGAAGGCGTTGACGTACGAGGAGCTGTAGTGGACGCGGGAGTAGGCGGCCACGCCGTCGTTCTTGATGCCGCTGCGCCCGAAGGTGTTCTTGTAGAAGTCCCAGGTCGTCTGGGCGCCGAAGTGCGCGTCGACGCCCGCGGTCTGGGTGTTGGAGCCGGAGCCGGTTCCCCAGGTGTCGTCGGCGTCGGTCATCAGGGTGCCGGTGCCCGACGTGCCGTTGTTGAGGCTGTAGGTCTTGTGGCCGCCGCGCGTGGTGTCGTACAGCTGGTACGTCGAACCGGACAGCGTGGTGCCCATGGTGACGGTGCCGCTGTACTGGCTGTTGCCGGTGCCGGTCTCGACGCCCTCGAACTGGGAGAGCTTCGCGCCGGTGAGGGCGTCGGTGATGACGTGCAGCTTGCTGGGCGTGCCGTCGTCCTGGAGGCCGCCGACCACCGTCTCCCAGGCGAGCTTCGGCGTGCCCTCCCCCGCCCAGATCACCTTGCGGGCGCTCCGGGCGGCGGGATCCTTCGCGTCGAGTGCCTCGGCCGCCTTCAGGGCCTTGGCCTCGGCGGAAGCCTTGCCGTACGTCGCCGTCGTCGACCCGACCGAGACGGTACGGCGGTTGTTGTTGAAGGTCGTGCTCACCGTGCCGGCGGCCAGTGAGGCCGGGGGCGTGTGCACGACGAGGTCGCCGCCGAGGACGGGCAGACCGGCGAAGGTGCGCTCGTAGCGCGTGTGCACGGTGCCGTCGTTGTCCTTCACGACGTCCTTGACGACCAGCTTCTCCTGGGCGCCCAGGCCCAGGGCGTCGGCCGTCTGCGACGTCTTCGCCTCCGCGCTCCTGACCAGCGTCGCGTGCTGGGCGGGCGTGAGATCGGCGGACAGGCCGCCGGTGCGCAGGGGGCTGGGGTGGGGGGCGGCGGGCAGCGCGGCCGCCGGAACCGTCTGGACTCCGAGAGCCAGGAGGGCGGCGGTGGAGAGCAGGGCTGCTCCGGACGCGGTCCGCTTGCGGGGGTTGGGTCTCACTCGTTCTCCTCCTGCGGCGGCCGGTGGGAACGGCCGGTGACAGACCGGACAGACGGGTGTACTGTCCGGGACGAGCCGAGGCGTGCGGGGCCGTGCACCGATGACGTCAACGTGCCGTTGTCGTGCGGCGGTTGGGTGGGAGAATGACAGGCTTGTCAGTGGCATGTCAGCCAACGCGGGGCGCTTCGAGGGTTATCCCTCGGTGTCCGACGCGCTCGACGCCGCCACGGCCGCCCGGACTGTGAGCGACCTGTACGTTCCCTGTCCGGCTGCGCCGCCGAGCACCTGGGCCGACTCCGCCGTCGGCGACCGGTCTCTGCGGCAGTCCCCGACCCACGAGTTTCAGCAAACGCTTGCGTTCACCGCTCCTTACCCGTAGACATTCCTGCACGAAAAGCCGTCACTCTGGGGGGAGTTGGCGATGGAAGGCACGATCGACGGATTCCGGTACGGGGTGGTGCCCCCGGTGGCCGCCTTTGTGATGGCATGCCTGGGGGGAGCACTGGGGCTGCGCTGCATCGTGCGGACCCTGCTCAGCGCCGAGTCGTGGAAGCCCGGCTGGCTGGCGCTGGGAGCCGCGTCCATCGGCTGCGGCATCTGGACGATGCACTTCATCGCCATGATCGGCTTCCAGGTGGAGGAGACCCGGATCGGCTACCACATCGGCCTGACCGTGCTGAGTCTGGCCGTCGCGATCGCGGTGGTCGGGGTCGGCGTGTTCATCGTGGGCTACCGGGGCGCCGGACGCGGGGCGTTGTCGCTCGCGGGCACCGTCACCGGCCTCGGGGTGGCCGCCATGCACTACCTGGGGATGGCGGCGCTGCATCTCAACGGGAGCATCGACTACGCCCCGCTCACGGTGGCGCTCTCCGTACTGATCGCGGTGCTCGCCGCGACCGCCGCCCTGTGGGCCGCCGTCACGATTCGCGGGTCTCTCGCGAGTCTCGGAGCCAGCCTGGTGATGGGCGTCGCCGTCTCCGGGATGCACTACACGGCGATGGCCGCGGTCAGCGTCCATGTACACGGCGAGACCTCTTCCTGGTCCGGCGACAACCCGACCTCGCTGCTGCTGCCGATGCTGATCGGACCGGTGATCTTCCTGCTGCTGGCCGGTGTGGTGGTGATGTTCGACCCGCTGCTCGTCCTCGGCGACGGCGAATGGAACCGGCCCGGGCGGGCCGCCGACGCGGCCGAGGAGGGCCACAGCCGGCCCCCGGCCGATCGGTCGTGGAGCAGAAGGTGAACGGCGGCCGCGGGCCGGGGCGTTCGCGGCACGCCGCCGGTGCGCACCCGGTGCGGCCGACGCCGCGTGCCCGCCGTGCCGCGGATCGCCCACAGGTCTCGGGTGTGCGCACGCCCCCCTTCGGCCGCGGCCGGTCGGGCGTGCGTCGCCGCCGGTCACCCGCCTCCTGCCGTCTCCTGGATCATTGCTACGGTGCACCGGTGTCTGACTCCTCACGCGATACCGCCGCGGGCGCCGGCTGGGGCGACGCCGACCGAGGCGCGTACCGACAGCTCATGCCGGGCAGGGTCGAGAAGATCTCGTGGCTGAATCCCCGGCTCCTGTGGGCCGCCCGCAACGGCGTTCTCGCGTCCTGGTTCGGCGACCCGACGGGGCGCACGCGAAGCCGCTGGGTCGCGCAGCGGGCATCGGCGGGCGCGCCCGCCGACAAGGTGATCCGGCGTGAGGACCCGGACGAGTTCTCCTTCATGGTCATCGGCGACACCGGCGAGGGCGACGACCCCCAGTACGCTGTGGTGCCAGGCTTTCTGAGGGTGAGTCAGGGAACCTCCTTCGCCGTCCTGGCCAGCGACGTCATCTACCCCGTCGGCAGTGCCGACGACTACGACGCGAAGTTCTTCCGCCCCTACCGCGACTACCGTGCGCCCATCTACGCGATACCGGGCAACCACGACTGGTACGAGGACCTCGGCGCGTTCATGCGCGTCTTCTGCGACGACGCCCCCGCTCTGGACGCCGAACCGGCCCCGCGCCCCCTCACCCGTGCCTGGCTGCGCTCCCTGCTGTGGCACCGGCCCCACCCGAACGACGGCCAACGCCTGGCGCATGCAAGGGCGTTGCGGTCCGGCCCGGGCCGACAGGCCGTGCAGCCCGGACCGTACTGGGCGATCGACGCCGGTCCGGTGCGGATCATCGGCATCGACACCGGACTGCTGGGCGTCCTGGACGCCGAACAGGGCGCGTGGCTGCGCGAGGTGTCCCGGGGTCCGCGCCCCAAGATCCTGATCACCGGCTCGCCCCTGTACGTCGACGGCGAGCACCACCCGTGCCCCATCGAGGGCGGCGGCACCGTCGACGACGTCGTCAGCGCGCCCGAGCACCACTACGTGGCGGCGATAGGCGGCGACATCCACAACTACCAGCGCTACCCGGTACGTCTGGCGGACGGCCGGACGCTCCAGTACGTCGTCTCGGGCGGCGGGGGCGCCTTCATGCACGCCACGCACACCATCCCCCGGGTGTCCGTCGCGGGCGTCACGGAGCAGGACTTCCGCTGCTATCCGCTGCGCGGCGACTCCCTGGCCTTCTACAGCCGGCTGTACGGGCGGCGGTTGCGGCTGCGCCGGTTCTTCTCCCTCACCGAGGAGGAGGCCCAGGCGGTCGTCGCCGAGCGGCTGGGCATCCCGCCGACTCGTACGCCCGGTCCACAGGTGCGGGTGACGCGGCGGATCCGGCTCGTCGCCGGCCTGCTGGGCACCGGCAGCCGCCCGGACCGCCGCAGACGGTTCCGGCTGCCCGTGCGCAAGATCTACACCCAGCTGTTCTCCCCCGGCTCGGCGACCTACAGCCCCCCGTTCTTCAAGTGCTTCCTGCGCCTGGACGTCACACCGGAATCGGTCCGGCTGCGCTGTCACGCGGCCACCGGCAATCTCGCGCAGGAGCTGAACCCGCCGGTCGAGGACGAGGTCGTCATCCCCCTGGGCTGAGCCCGCCTGCGACAATCGACGAGGACCGCTGGACGGCCGTACGCGCCGTGAACGATGGAGGAAGCCCGTGCCGACGACCTCTCGCCCCCTGCGGAAGCTGGGCTTCCTGACCATCGGGCTGTTCGACGGTGACGACCCGCGCCGGGGCCACGAGACGACACTGGAGATCATCGAGCTGGGCGAGCGGCTCGGCTTCGACAGCGCGTGGGTGCGCCACCGCCATCTGCAGTACGGCATCTCGTCCCCCGTCGCGGTCCTCGCTGCCGCCTCGCAGCGCACCCGAAGCATCGAGCTCGGCACCGCGGTGATCCCGCTCGGCTGGGAGAACCCGCTACGGCTGGCGGAGGACCTCGCGACGGTCGACATCCTGTCCGGGGGCAGGCTGAACCCGGGCGTGAGCGTCGGCCCGCCGATGCACTACGACCAGGTCAAGAACGCCCTCTACCCGGACGCGGCCGACGTGGAGGACTTCGGCTACGAACGGGTGCGGCGGCTGCTGGACTTCGTACGCGGCAAGCCCGCCACCGACTTCAGCGGCGTCGAGGGCTTCGAGGTGTTCTCCGACCGGGTCCAGCCGCACTCCCCCGGCCTGGGCCGCCGCCTCTGGTACGGCGGGGGCAGCGTGAGCTCGGCCAGGTGGGCCGGCGAACACGGCATGAACTTCCTCACCAGCAGCGTCGTCAAGGCGGAAGGCCCCGACGACACCAGGGACTTCGCCGACATCCAGCTCTCCCACGTCCGGGCCTTCCGCGCCGCCCACCCCGACGGCGAGGCGGCCCGGGTCTCCCAGGGACTCGTGGTCGTCCCCACCGACTCCGCCACACCCGAACAGCGGGCGAAGTACGAGAAGTTCGCGGCCGACCGACTCCCCCGCACGACGTCCCCGCAGGGTCCGGCCCGCCTTCTGTTCGCACCGGACCTGGTGGGGTCCTCGGAGGAGATCGCCGCACGCCTGAACGCCCACGCCGCCTTCCGTGAGATCGACGAGGTCGCCTTCGCCCTGCCGTTCACCTTCGACCACGACGACTACGTGCAGATCCTCACCGACATGGCGACGAGGCTCGGTCCGGCGCTCGGGTGGCGGCCCGGCGCCGGAGCCTGAGAATCCTCACCAGCGACCCGGCTCGGTTCCCGTCACCGCCTCCGACCGCTTGCCGTCCACCCCGACGGGGATGTCACCGGTGAGCATGACCCGGTGCATGGTGCGCGGGAAGTCCAGATGCGCGGTGTCGCCGGGCGCGAGGTGCATGGTGGCGCGGTTGTCCCAGAAGGCCACGCTGCCGGGTTCCCAGCGGAAGCGGACCGTGTACTCGGCACGGGTCGCCTCCTGAAGGAGCAGGTCCAGGATCGCCCGGCTCTCCGCCCGCGACAGGTCGGCGATCTGCTCGACGTAGTAGCCGTTGACGTACAGCACCCGCTCGCCCGTCTCGGGGTGGACGCGTACCAGCGGGTGCACCGAGGCGACCTGGTGGTCGAGGAGGTGGCGGACGTACGCGTCGTCCCCGGGGCGGGGCTGGTAGCCGACGCCGAGCCGGTGCTCGGCGCGCAGCCCGGCCACGAACTGCCGTACGGGCGCGGAGAGTCCGGCGTACGCGGCCGCCAGGTTGGACCAGGTCGTGTCGCCGCCGTAGGGCGGCACGGTCTCGGCGCGCAGGATCGTCGCGGCCGGCGGGTCGATGCGGGCGCCGTGGTCGCAGTGCCAGCCGCGCAGGAGGGTGTGGCGGCGTCGCCGCAGCCACTCCTCGTGCTCCATGCCGAACCTCCCGCCCAGTTCCAGCCGGTCGGCGGTCGTCTCGACCTCCGGGAAGTCCGGCGGCGAGGCGCTGCCGCGCCGGCGCAGGACGACGGGTTCGCCGAACCGTCGCGCGAACGCCACATGGGCTGCGTGGTCCAGGCGCTGGCCGCGGAAGAACACCACCTTCCAGCGCAGTACCGCCGCCCTGATCGCGGCGACCTGGGCGTCGTCGAGACCGGCGGCCAGGTCCACGCCCCCGATCTCGGCGCCGATGTGCCCGGCGACCGGTTTCACCTCCACCCCGGCCGCCCGCGCGGCCTCCTCGGCCGTCGGGTCGTCGACGTCGGTCGGCCGGCTGTCCGTCGTCATGCGCGCTCCGCTCGTCTTCACTCGTCGTCGGTCACGGGAACACGAAGATCGTGTCAGCGAATCGACGGCCTGGCGACACTCCTCCCGCCCGCTCCCCTTCTTCCCTCCCCCGCCCCGGGTGTCCGTTTGGCCGTCCGCCTCGCTGTCCGTGAGGCTGGGAGGACGACACAGTCGAGGGAAGGCTCCATCGTGTTCAACATCCCGCAGCACACGCTGAACGACGGCACGAAGCTCCCGGCCCTGGGGCTGGGCACCTGGCCGATGGACGACACGGAGGCGGAGGAGGCGGTGGCCGGGGCGCTCGGCCTGGGCTTCCGGCTCGTCGACACGGCGACGAACTACCGCAACGAGACCGGGGTCGGCCGGGGCGTGGCCCGTGCCGGGGTGCCGCGCGAGGAGATCGTGGTGACCACGAAGCTGCCCGGCCGCCATCACGGGTACGAGGAGACCCTCGCCTCCTTCGAGGAGTCCCGTCGGCGGCTCGGCGTCGAGTACGTGGACCTGTACCTGATCCACTGGCCGCTCCCCCGCGTCGACCGGTTCGTGGAGTCGTGGCGAGCCATGATCAAGCTCCGCGAGGACGGCCTGGTCCGGTCGATCGGCGTCTCCAACTTCACCGCCGAGCACATCGGGCGGCTGGAGAAGGAGACCGGTGTGCTGCCGTCCGTCAACCAGATCGAGCTGCACCCGCTCTTCCCGCAGGCGGAGCTGCGCGCCTTCCACGAGGCCAAGGGCGTCCGCACGGAGAGCTGGAGTCCGCTGGGGCGCGGCTCGGCGATTCTGCGGGACCCGGCCGTGGTGTCCGTCGCGGAGACGCTGGGCGTGACTCCCGGCCAGGTCGTGCTGCGCTGGCACCTTCAGCTCGGCGCGGTCCCCATCCCGAAGTCCTCGAGCCCCGAACGTCAGCGCGCCAACCTCGACGTCTTCGGCTTCGAGCTCGATCCGGCGCAGATGGCCGCGATCGCGGGGCGGGCGCACCGTCGGCTGGGCGGGGATCCCGAGGCGCACGAGGAGTTCTGAGGGTCGCCCGGAAGACCGCGAGCGACACGGACCACGTGCTGCGGGAGATCACCGACTGCGCCTTAGACGGCGTTCCAGGTGTCACTCGGGCTCCAGCGTCTGCTCCGCCCAGATCGTCTTGCCCCGGCCCGTCTGCCGGCTGCCCCAGCGCTGGGTGAGCTGCGCGACGAGCAGCAGGCCGCGTCCGCCCTCGTCGAAGGCGTGGGCGCGGCGCAGATGGGGGGAGGTGGAACTGCCGTCGGAGACCTCGCAGATGAGGGTGCGGTCGCGGATGAGGCGCAGTTGGATGGGCGGCGCTCCGTAGCGGATGGCGTTCGTGACGAGTTCGCTGACGACGAGTTCGGTGACGAACGCGGCCTCCTCCATGCCCCACGCGGCCAGTTGGGCGGTGGCGGCCTGCCGGGTGGCGGCCACCAGGGCGGGGTCGGGGGCGACGTCCCAGGTGGCCACCCGGTCCGCGCCCAGCGCCCGGGTGCGGGCGAGCAGCAGCGCGACGTCGTCGCCGGGCTCCTCCGGCAGGACGGCCTTGAGGACGATGTCGCACAGGGCGTCGAGGGAGGCGGCGGGCGCGGTCAGGACGCTGCACAGCTCGCCGGTGGCACGGTCGACGTCACGGTCGCGGTCCTCGATCAGGCCGTCCGTGTAGAGGGCCACGACCGAATCCTCGGGCAGTTCCAGCTCGACCGCCTCGAAGGGAAGCCCGCCCACGCCGAGCGGGGGGCCGGGGGTCATGGGGATCAGTCGCGCGGTGCCGTCGGGCAGCACGAGGGCCGGTGTGGGATGGCCCGCGGCGGCGGCGGTCAGGCGGCGGCTGACGGGGTCGTAGACGGCGTAGAGGCAGGTGGCGCCGAGTTCGGCGACGTCCTCGCCGCCCTCGTCGTAGGCCGCCAGGTGGGTGACGAGGTCGTCCAGGTGGGTCAGGAGCTCGTCGGGCGGCAGATCCACGTCGGCGAGGGTGCGCACGGCCATGCACAGGCGCCCCATGGTCGCCGAGGACGGGATGCCGTGGCCGACGACGTCGCCGACGACAAGGGCGACCCGGCCGCCGGAGAGGGGGATGACGTCGAACCAGTCGCCGCCGATGCCCGCCGTGGAGCCGCTGGGCAGATAGCGGTGGGCCACCTCGACGGCCGCCTGTCCGGAGAGCCCGCGCGGCAGCAGGCTGTTCTGCAGGGCGAGGGCGGTGGTGCGCTCCCGGGCGAAGCGGCGGGCGTTGTCGATGCAGACGGCGGCCCGGCTGGCGAGTTCCTCGGCGAAGACGGCGTCGTCGGCCTCGTAGTCGTCGGAGTGGGCGATCCGGACGCCGACCAGGACGCCCAGGGTGGTGCCGCGGGCCTTCAGGGGCACCGAGATCACCGAGTGGACGCCGGTGCGGAAGGGGCGGCCCGCGGGAGCGCGCGCGTTGCGTTCGGCGAGCCAGCTCATGAAGTCGGGCTCGCCCGCCTGGATGCGGACGGCGCGCCCCTCCCGCAGGGCGCGCGCGGGCGGGCTGAAGGGCGGGTGGACGTCGGTCTCGCCGAGGCGGACGGCCGCTTCGGGGGTGCCCTCGTGGGCGGAGCCGTGGGCGACCCTGCGCAGCACCACCTCACCGCCCGGGGCGGGGGGCGGCTCGTCGGCGCCCAGCACCCAGTCCAGCAGGTCGACACTGACGAAGTCGGCGAACCGCGGGACGAGGAGCTCGACCACTTCCTCGGTCGTGCGCACCACGTCGAGGGTGGTCCCGATGGAGGCCGCGGCCTCGTTCAGCAGGGCGAGCCGCTGGCGGGCCAGGTACTGCTCGGTGCTGTCGAACGCGGCCAGGGCGACGCCGGTGACCTCGCCGGATGCGTTCCGCACGGGCCACATCTCGGTGGTCCAGGCGTGCTCGCGGTTGAGGGAGGGGGCGCCGGTGAAGCTCTCGTAGCGGATCGGGCGGCCGGTCTCGGCGACGTGGCGCAGGTGCCAGTTGAATCCCCTGTGCGGTTCGACCTCGGCGACGGTGTCCGGAAAGTGGCGGCCGAGCAGGGTGTCCTCGGGGACGCCCATGACCTTGCAGGCGACCTCGTTGAGTCGCAGATAGTGCTGCTGGGTGTCGAAGACGGACATCGACATGGAGGCCTGCTGGAAGGCCATCCCCGCCAGGGTCGGCTCCGGGGCGGCGGGGCGCTGCGCGGTGAGGGTGAACCCGGTGCGCCGGCCGTCGGGGCCCAGCACCGGGCACGTCGTCACGGTGAGGGCGACGGGGTGGCCGTCGCGGTGCCGCACGACGACCGGGCCGGTCCACTCGCCGTCCGCGCGCCGTGGCAGCGCCTCGGCGAGCAGGTCGGCCGCCCTCCGGCCCACGGCCTCCTCGGCCGGGTGGCCGGTCAGCAGACGGGCACCCTCGCTCCAGCCCGTCACGACGCCGTGAGCATCGATGACCGCCGCAGCGACGACATGCTCCATGTCGTCCAGAATGGTCCCTTTGCCCCGGTGCATCAACTGCGAGGGGCCGGTCGGGGCCCGAGCAGGCGCCTGGGCCCGGGCGGCCCGGCCCGCCCGGGCCGCCGCATCGGACGGCGCCCGTCAGGCGCGGTGGGCTCGCAGCACGTCCAGAGCGCGGTCGGCGTGGGTGTTCATGCGCAGTTCGCTGCGCACGACCTCCAGGACGGTGCGGTCCTGCCCTATGACGTAGGTGACCCGCCTGCTGGGGGCCAGGGAGAAGCCGCGCTTCACACCGAACCGGTCCCGCACCGACCCGTCCTCGTCGGACAGCAGCGGCATGCCGAGGGTGTGCCGCCCGGCGAACTCCTGCTGGCGGTCGACGGAGTCCCCGCTGATGCCGACGGGCTGAGCGCCGACGGCGGCGAACTCGGCGGCCAGGTCACGGAAGTGGCACGCCTCGGCGGTGCAGCCCGGGGTGAGGGCGGCGGGATAGAAGAAGAGCACCACCGGCCCGTCGGCGAGCAGGCCCGACAGGCTGCGGACCGTGCCGGTCTCGTCCGGGAGCGCGAAGTCCTCGACCAGGTCGCCGGTCCGCAGAGTCCTGGTCACGCCCGTCCCCCCGCGGTCTTCGCGGCGCCGGCGCCCTCGGCGACGTTGCGCGCCCACAGCACGAGGGGGGCCTGCAGGGGGAGGCGGCCGATGGCGGCGGCCTTCAGCGGGGCCGGGCGGTGCCGCCAGTCCCACGCCATCTTGACGTTCGCGGGGAAGACGCCGACGAAGAGGGCGGCCGTGGCCAGTGCGGCGGTCTTCCTGGTCCGCGGCAGGGCCACGCCCGCCGCGAGCGCCAGTTCGGCGACGCCGCTGGCGTACGTCCAGGTCCTGGGCGAGCCGGGCAGCGTGCGCGGGACGATCGCGTCGAACGGGCGCGGCACGGCGAAGTGGGCGACGCCCATGCCGGCCAGCAGGCCCGCCAGCAGCAGGGGTGAGCGTTCGGACCGGGGCACGGTTCCTCCTCTGATGACCTGGCGCCCGACCTTACTGGAGGGTAGCGACGAGCCCCGCGGCGGGGTGCCGGTGACCGAGGCCGCGCCAACTCGCCTCTGGGAGAGGGAGGTTGCGGCAGCCCGCCCGTCCGGTCCGGGGCCGGCCCCGTCGCCGACGACGGCCGGGCGCGCCGTCGGAGGCACCGGCGAGGAGTCCGTACACCGCCCACGGCGCCGTCGCGCCGGGCATGTCCGTACGTCCGCCCCGCGGAACATGGCTGCTGTCGTGCGGGCCGCGCGCCTCCCCCGGGCGCCACGCCCGCGGCCCGGGCCGGCCCACGCGGCCGAGTGTCACGCGCCGGGGGCCGCCGCCGGCTGCTCGGTCTCGTCCTCGACGGCGTGGGAGAGGAAGTCGTCGACCATGCGATGGAAGAGCGCGGCGAGCAGGCCCAGATCCTCGGGGGCCCACTCGGACAGCGCCAACTGCATCCCCCGGGCACCCGCGTCCCGGATCCGGTCGACGGCGGCGCGGCCCGCGTCCGTGAGCTGGATCCGCTGGGCACGGCCGTCGTCGGGGTCGGGGACGCGGGTGACGAACGCGGACTTCTGCAGCTGCTGCACCGTGCGGGTCACATGGGAGGCCTCCACGCCCAGCCGCTGGGCCAGCTCGCCCGGCCGCAGCGGCTCGGAGTCGGCGATCTGCCGCAGCAGGGCCACGGCGGCGCGGTCCAGAGGGACGCCGGCCAGGGCCATCAGCCGCTCGTGCTGCCGGGCACGGGTGCTCAGATAGGTGATGCGCGTGAGGGCGCGCTCGATCTCGATCACCTCCGGGGAGGCGGCGGAGGGCAGGGAGCGCGGTTCGGTGGGCATGCCCGCCACTTTACCATCTCGTTGCGTAACTCAAGTAATTCGCTCGATCGCCCGGCCCGGGTCCCGCGCGCACCTTCCGACGCCCGACGCCCGCAGACTGACGCCCGACGCCCGCAGCCCGCCGAGGCCCGTCGCCGCCGTTCAGGGGAAACAACCGCACCGCGCGCGTGGCAGCGGGACGCCGTGTCGACAACTCACCCATGCCCCTCCCCCTCGTCGCGCCCATGCTGGCCACCCCCGGCTCCCTCCCGCCCGTGGCCCAGGACGCGCGCTGGGCCTACGAGACCAAGCAGGACGGACAGCGCGCCGTGGTGTACCTCGCCGGGGACGGGAGCATCACCCTGCGCGCCCGCTCGGGCGAGGACATCACCGGCGCCTATCCGGAGCTGCGACCACTGGGCGCCGCTCTCGGCCGCACGCCGGCCGTGCTGGACGGCGAGGTGCTCGCCCTGGACCAACAGGGCCGGGCCGACTTCCAGTTGCTGCAGTCGCGCATGGGACTGGTCCAGGCGCCGGGCAAGGCGGCGCGACTGGCGGCGACGGCTCCCGTGCACCTCGTCCTGTTCGACGTCATGCACCTCGGCGGACGCTCCCTTCTCGACCTGCCCTACACGCGCCGCAGGGACCGGCTGGAGGCGCTGGCGCTGGAGGGGCCGTTCTGGTCGACGCCGAGCGCCTTGGTGGGGCACGGCCGCGAAGCCCTGGAGGCCACCCGTGCGCACGGCCTGGAAGGGCTGGTCTGCAAGCGGCTGGACTCGGTGTACGAGCCGGGCGTGCGCTCCCGGGCCTGGATCAAGATCCGCAACATGCGCGTCGCGGACGTCCTGGTCGGCGGCTGGCTGCCCGGCAAGGGGCGGCTGACCGGGCTGCCCGGCGCGGTCCTCGTCGGACAGCGCGCCGCGACGGGGCTGCGGTACGTCGGGAACGTGGGCACCGGCTGGAGCGAGGCCGAGCGGGTCGAACTCGCCGCGCTGCTGCGGGCCGCCGCCACCGACGTGTGCCCCTTCGACTCCGTGCCGCGGGCGGCGGGCGCGCGCTGGGCGACGCCCCGGCTGGTCGGCGAGGTCCGCTACAGCACGCGCACCCGGGCCGGACTGCTGCGCCAGCCCTCCTGGCTGCGGCTGCGACCGGACCTGACGCCCCGGGAGTCGGCGGCCGACCTTCCGGACACATCCGCCTGACACGGCATCAGCCGACCAGGGACCGGGCCGTTCCGCACCACTGACACGTCTGCGACCCCTTGGCGCGGAAGTGAAAAGCGTGGAAGCTGAACTCCCTTTTCCCCCACAGCCGTTCGGCTGCGCCCGCATCCCGAGGAGAAGACGTGTCCTCAGCCAGGTTCAAGGCCCACCGCAGGAGATGGCTCACCGGCCTCGCCGGCGCCGCCGCGCTCGCCGGCGCCGCCGCGCTCGTCGTCGCCGTCCCCTCGGTCGCCTTCGCCGCCCCTCCCCGGGCACTCGCGCAGAACGCCGAGGCCGGGGAGCTGACGTACCAGCCGGCCTTCGACTACGACACCGACGGGTGCTACCCCACGCCCGCCATCGGTCCCGACGGCACGATCAACGGCGGTCTGAAGCCGACCGGTTCGCTGAGCGGCGACTGCCACGACGCCTCCGATCTGGACAACACCAACAGCTACTCGCGCTATAAGTGCAACAACGGCTGGTGCGCGTACATGTACAGCCTCTACTTCGAGAAGGACCAGGCGCTGCCGGGCACCAGCATCGGCGGGCACCGCAACGACTGGGAGCACGTCGTCGTCTGGGTGCAGAACAGCCAGGTCCAGTACGTCTCGACGTCCAACCACGGCTCGTTCACCGTGCACGCGGCGTCCACCGTGCGCTTCGAGGGCACCCACCCCAAGGCCGTTTACCACAAGGACGGCATCAGCACGCACTGCTTCCGGCTCGGCAACTCCAACGACGAGCCGCCGGAGAACGCCAAGCACACCTGGCAGTACCCGCCGCTGGTCGGCTGGAACGGCTACCCGGCCGGCCTTCGGGACAAGCTGAGCGCCTACGACTTCGGCAGTGCCCACTTCGGTCTGAAGGACGGCAGCTTCGCCGGCAACCTCTCCTCCGCGAAGCCCTCGGGGATCCCCTTCGACCCCAACGCGTAGCCCGGCGGCAGGGTTCGGCTCCGGGGTCTGGCGTCCGGGGCCGTCCGCCGGGGCATGATGAGCGGATGGATCTTCATGAACTCCCGCCCACGACACCGGTGAAGACGATGCCCTCACGCCCCGAAGCCCGTCGCGCCCGCACCGCCGGGCCGTCGGGCGGGTCCGCGGGCGCTTCGCGTCCGCTGCTCCTCGACGGCACGGGCCCCCTGGACGACGGTCCGGCCGCGTGGGGCGCCGACACGGCCGAGGGGGAGGTCAGGTGAGCGCCGCCCGGGTGCGGCACGCCGAGCGGTCGGATCTGCCGCGGGTCGCCGAACTGGCCGCCCAGCACGCCCGTTACGAACGGGCCGACCCGCCCGCGCCCGACCTGGCAGAGCGTCTGGCCGCGCTCCTCTTCGACGCGCCGGAACCGCGGCTCAGCTGCCTGGTCGCCGAACTGCCCGAGGGCGAGGTCGTCGGCTACGCCACCTGCGTGCCCGAGCTCTCCACCTGGGAGGGCCGTGAGTACCTGCACATGGACTGTCTGTTTCTCGCGCCGGGCCACCGCGGCCTGGGCGCGGGCGCCCTCCTGATGGACGCGGTGGCGGATCTGGCCCGGAGCATGGGACTGGCCGAGGTGCAGTGGCAGACGCCGGTCTGGAACGAGGGGGCGATCCGTTTCTACGCCCGGCGCGGCGCGCTCGGGACCGACAAACGCCGCTTCAGCATGCGGGTGCACCCGTAGGCCCGCCGCACCGGCCGAATCCCGCAAGCCGTGCGGAGCGCGGGTCGCGAGGGTCTATCGTGTCCCGCATGTCCGTTCCGGAACTGATCCGCATCGTCTCCCGCGACTCGCCCATGGCCCTGGCTCAAGTGGAGCGGGTGCGCGCGGAGTTGACCGCTCTGCATCCCGGTGTGCGCACCGAGGTCGTCCCCGTGCGGACGACCGGCGACAAGTGGATGGGAGACCTGTCCCAGGTCGAGGGCAAGGGCGCGTTCACCAAGGAGGTCGACGCGGCGCTGCTGGCCGGCGAGGCCGATCTCGCGGTCCACTGCGTCAAGGACGTCCCCGCCGACCGGCCGCTGCCCGCGGGCACGGTGTTCGCCGCGTTCCTGCGGCGCGACGACATCCGCGACGCCCTGATCCACCCGGGCCACCTCACCCTGGACGAGCTGCCGGCCGGGACGCGCATCGGCACCTCCTCGGTGCGCCGGATCGCCCAACTCGCCGCCACCCACCCCCACCTGCAGTGCGTGCCGTTCCGCGGCAACGCCAACCGGCGGCTGGAGAAGCTCGCGGCCGGCGAGGCGGACGCACTGCTGCTCGCGGTGTCCGGCCTGGAGCGCATCGACCGGCGGGACGTCATCAGCGAGGTGCTGTCACCGGAGACGATGATGCCGCCGATCGGCGCGGGCATCCTCGCCCTGCAGTGCCGCGAGGGCGACGCCGACCTCATCGACGCGGTGAGCGGGCTCGGCGATCCGGCCACCCATCGGGAGGCAACGGCGGAACGCATGTTCCTGCATGTGCTCCAAGGACACTGCAACAGCCCGATCGCCGGCTTCGCGCGGGTGGACCGCGGCGGCGAACTGTCCCTGCGGGCCTGTGTGTTCACCCCGGACGGCAAGACCCGCCTCAACGCCCACGAGTGGGCGGGCCGCCTCGACCCGGCGACGCTCGGCACGTCGGTGGCGGTCGCGCTGCTGCGTCAGGGCGCGCGCGAGATCATCGACGGCATCCCGCACTGAGACGGCATCCCGCACCGACCGCGCGGCGACCCGCCCGGCCGGCGGCGGGCGACGACCGTCAGGCGGTGCCCTCTTCGGCCTGGTCGCGCAGGAAGTTGCTCACCTGGCGGGCCAGGCTGTCGCGTCCCGCGCCGGTCTGGGGGCCGCCGGAGCCCTCGTGCAGTCCGATGCCGCCCGTCCACAGCCGGCGGTCGGCCCAGTCGTCGTCGACGCGCAACTGGATCTGGACGTCCACCTGGCCGAGGGACGCCTCGGGTCCCGCCGCGTACAGCACGGCGGTGGCCCGGCGCAGCGGATAGACGTCGAAGCCCTCGATGAACTGCGAGTTGCGCCAGTCGATGAACGCGCTCTCCCCGTCGGGTCCGAGCCGCACGTCGATCTGGCCGTCCTCGAGGTGGATCGTGGAGTGCGAACCGCCCCTGTTCTCCACGGTCACCCGCAGGCAGAAGTAGGTCAGCCCCTCGGCGGCGTCGTCGCGCCCCCGTGGCGGCTCGCTCTGCTCCAGGCGGTGGACGCGGACCCGCAGACCGGCATACTCGTCGTACTCCAGCCAGTCCCCGACCACGTTCGGCTCGTACACAGTCCACCTCTCGACTTCCACCGGCTGCTTCCTATCCGTGCGCCGATCGCACTGTCAAATGAGCAGAATGCGCTGTGGCCAGGTGATTCACACCGTTTGATCGCTGATCAAGCCGTGCGCAGGCACAATCGGCGAGCGTTCCCCGAGGGGCTTTCCGGGGGCGTGCCGTACATCACGTCTCCGGCCAAGATCAACGCGCCGGCCGTCCGAGGAGCGAGAAGGCGACCTCGGTGCCATGCGACCCCGGGCCGGTAGGCCCGCGTCCGGTCGCCGCCGGACAGTCGTCGGAGCGGCCGACAGCCGTCGGAGCGGCCGGAGCGGTCGTCGGTGGTTCCGCAGACAAGGACGTCATGGGGTAAATCGGGTAAAACTGTTTTAAGGCACCCGACCGAGGGAATCTGGACAGAAGTGCTTCGGACAGGAGGCACGTCCGTGGGGCCGCCGCACGGCAGGTCCCGGGTGTGTCCCCGAAGTGTCTGAGTGCGGTTTCCCACGGTGTTCCCGTTTCATCGGCAACCCTCCCGAGGGAGGCGCGCGTGATGCGTACCACCGTCCGAACCAAGCAGCACCCCCATGACGACGCCCCGGACACCACCGAGGCCTTCGTACGGCTCACCGGGCTGCCCGCCGGGCCCGAACGCCAGGCGCTCAAGGACGAGCTGATCCGGCTCTGGCTGCCCATGGCCGAGCGGATCGCCGTCCGTTTCCGCGGGCGCGGCGAGGCCCTCGAGGACCTGTACCAGGTCGCGGCCCTGGGGCTGGTCAAGGCCGTCGACCACTACGACCCCGAGCGCGGCCGCGCCTTCGAGGCCTACGCGGTGCCGACGATCACCGGCGAGATCAAGCGCCACTTCCGCGACCACATGTGGACGCTGCACGTGCCCCGCCGGGTGCAGGACCTGCGCAACCGGGTACGGCACGCCGTGAAGGAGCTGTCCCAGACCGGTCTGGGCCACCCGCCGACCGTCGCCGAGATCGCCGCGTTCACGCAGCTCACGGAGGACGAGGTGCGCACCGGCGCGGAGGCGCTGGAGTGCTTCTCCGCCCTGTCCCTGGAGGCGGAGCTGCCCGGCACCGACGGCTACGCCCTCGAGGACGCCCTCGGCGACCCCGACCCCGGCTACGACACCGTCGTCGACCGGGTGGCCGTCGCGCCGTGTCTGCGGGCCCTGCCGGAGCGCGAGCGGACCATCCTGTACCTGCGGTTCTTCGCCGGCATGACGCAGAGCCGTATCGCCGAGCAGCTGGGCATCTCTCAGATGCACGTCTCCCGGCTGCTCAGCAGCTGCTTCGCCCAGCTGCGCGCGGAGATCTCCGCCGACGCGAACTGACCCCCGCCTCCCCGGCGGCCTCACTCCAACGGAGGTGCGCCGGGGATCGGGGGGCCGGGCCGATCCAGGAGGTGCGCCGACGTCGGGCCGATCTCCCGGCCGTCCGCCGATCGCCCTCAGCGTCGGCGGCGTTCCCTTTTCGGCGCGAGGATCCGGGCCGTTTCACCACCGGACTCGCGCGGTACTCGTCCCACCCCTCCCCTCGTGCCACCGGGCTCTCGGCAGGCGGCCGGGACCGTTGCGGCCGGACACTGGTGGCAGACCTCCCCACCGGCGACAGACCAGGAACGCGAGCGCCATGAACCATCACCCGACCTCCGCCCCCGGCACCCGGGGAGCCGTCTCCACGCACTCCGTGTTCGGCGCCCCTTGCTGGGTGAGCCTGACCAGCCGCGACCTGGAGGCCACGCAGGACTTCTACGGCGCCGTACTGGGCTGGAAGTGGCGCCGTGGGCTGCTCGGCGACCATTTCCGCACGGCCCTGGTCGGCAACGTCCCGGTCGCGGGGGTGGCCGCCGTCGCCGCGATGTGGCAGATGGCGGTCGCCTGGACGCCCTACTTCGCCGTGCCCAGCGCCGACGACGCGGCCTCCCGGGCGCGCGAGCGCGGCGGGACCGTGGCCGTGGGGCCGATCTCCCTCCCCCCGGGCCGGGCGGCCCTGCTGGCCGACCGGGACGGGGCCACCTTCGGCATCTGGGAGGGCGAGCTGATCGGCAACTGGGAGGCCTGGCGGCAGGCGGCGCCCGCCTTCGTCAGGCTCCACACGCGCGACGCCTTCGACTCCGCCATCTTCTACGGCGAGATCCTCGACTGGGCGACCGACAGCCCCGGCTGCTGCGAGGTCCACTACGAGGCCGGCGAGGTCGTGCTGCGCAGCCGGGGCGACGTGGTGGCGCGGATCGAGTCGGGCGCCCTGGAGGCAGCGCCCGACCCCACCATCCGGCCCCACTGGCAGGTCCACTTCGCCGTGGCGGACGTGACGGCCTGCGCACGGGCGGCGGAGAAGCACGGCGGCAGTGTGCTGGTCGAGAGCGATCACGAGGCGGTGCTGCGGGATCCCGACGGCGCCCAGTTCACGGTGACCTCGCGCCGCCAGCGCTGAGCCCCTTGGGCCCTCACCGGGAGCGGAGCGGGGGCCGGGACAGCACGAGCAGGCTGCGGGCCTGCAGGGTCACCTCCACGCCCGCCTTGTGCTCGGTCTCGTAGGGGCCGCCGTCGGGCTCCACGGTGTCGGCGCACACCGTCCAACGTTCGCCGTACGCGGCGCCGGGCAGCCGGAAGACGACCGGTTCCCAGAACCCGTTGAACAGCAGCAGGAACGAGTCGTCCACGACGGGCCGGCCGCGGGGGTCCGGTTCGGCGATGGCGTCGCCGTTGAGAAAGACGCCGACGCTGTGCGCGTCGGGGCGCTGCCAGTCACGGGCCCTCATCCGGCGTGCGTCCGGCCGCAGCCACACCAGGTCGGGCAGCGGCCGGCCGGCGCGGGTGACGGTCTCGCCCCGGAAGAAGCGGCGCCGGCGCAGTACGGGGTGGGCGGCGCGCAGGGCGACGAGGCGTCGGCAGAAGTCGTTGAGGGCCCGCTGCTCGTCGGTCAACCGCCAGTCGACCCAGGAGACTTCGTTGTCCTGGCAGTAGGCGTTGTTGTTGCCCCGCTGGGTCCGGCCGAACTCGTCGCCGTGGGACAGCATCGGGATGCCCTGCGACAGCAGCAGTGTGGCCAGCAGGTTGCGCTGCTGGCGGGCACGCAGTTCGAGGATCGCGGGGCGCTCGGTGGGGCCCTCGGCGCCGCAGTTCCACGAGCGGTTGTCGCTCTCGCCGTCGCGGTTGTCCTCGCCGTTGGCCTCGTTGTGCTTGTCGTTGTACGAGACGAGGTCGCGCAGGGTGAAACCGTCGTGCGCGGTGACGAAGTTGACGCTGGCGCGCGGGCGGCGCCTGCTGTGCGCGTACAGGTCGGAGGAGCCGGTCAGGCGGGAGGCGAACTCGCCCAGCGAACCGGGTTCCGCCCGCCAGAAGTCGCGGACGGCGTCGCGGTAGAGGCCGTTCCACTCCGACCACAGCGGCGGGAAGTTGCCCACCTGGTAGCCGCCCTCCCCGACGTCCCACGGCTCGGCGATCAGCTTGACGCGGCTGATCACCGGGTCCTGCTGGATGAGGTCGAAGAACGCGGACAGCCGGTCCACCTCGTGGAACTGCCGGGCGAGGGTCGCCGCGAGGTCGAAGCGGAAGCCGTCGACGTGCATCTCCGTGACCCAGTACCGCAGTGAGTCCATGATCAGCTGTAGGACGTAAGGGTGCCGCATGAGCAGGCTGTTGCCGGTGCCGGTGGTGTCGTAGTAGTGCGACCAGTCGCCGTCCACGAGCCGGTAGTAGGAGGCGTTGTCGATGCCGCGGAAGGAGAGGGTGGGGCCCTTCTCGTTGCCCTCGGCGGTGTGGTTGTAGACCACGTCGAGGATCACCTCGAGGCCCGCCGCGTGCAGCGCCTTCACCATGGCCTTGAACTCGCTCACCTGTTCACCGCGGGTGCCACCGGCGGCGTACGCGTTGTGGGGCGCGAAGAAGCCGATGGTGTTGTAGCCCCAGTAGTTGGACAGGCCCCGGTCGGTCAGCACGCCGTCCTGGACGTACTGGTGGACGGGCATCAGCTCGATCGCCGTGACGCCCAGCGAGGTCAGGTGCTCGGTCACCGCGGGGTGGGCGAGCCCGGCGTAGGTGCCGCGCAGCTCGGGCGGTACGTCGGGGTGCGTGCGGGTCAGGCCCCGTACATGGGCCTCGTAGACCACCGTGTCGGCGTAGAGGTGGCGCGGTGGTTCGTCGTCGCCCCAGTCGAAGGCCGGGTCGGTGACCACGCCCAGAAGGGTGTGTCCGGCGCTGTCCGCGGGATCGGGCCGCTCACCGGCCCGCTCGAACAGGGAGGCGTGGTTGTCGATCTGGCCGTCGACGGCACGCGCGTAGGGGTCCAGGAGCAGCTTCGCGGGGTTGCACCGGTGGCCCGACGAGGGATCCCACGGCCCGTGGACCCGGAAGCCGTAGCGCCGGCCGGGGCCGATCCCGGGCAGGTAGGCGTGCCAGACGAAGCCGTCGACCTCGGTGAGCGGGACCGTGCGCGCGGCGCCGTCGTCGTCCACGAGGACGAGGTCGACGTGTTCGGCGACCTCGCTGAACAGCGCGAAGTTGGTGCCCTGCCCGTCGAAGTCGGCGCCCAACGGGTAGGGGCGCCCGCTCCAGGCGGGCACCCCTGCGCTCCGGCGCGTCCGGCTGGGGCGCGAGGTCACCGGGCGGCCTCCAGCACGCGCTCCTCGTCCGCGGGGGCGGCCACGTCGGCCACCACGAGGGCGCGGGGCACCTGGAGCCCCTCCCGCAGGCTGGGCGACGGCGCGGTCGGCACGAGGGGCACGCGCTCGCCGGCGCGGGCCCGCTGGGAGAACCAGATGACCTTGCTGCCGGTGTCGGTGGCGCAGCAGCCCCAACCGTCGCTCATGACGGCGATGCGCTCCAGGCAGGCGCGCAGGTCCTGGTCGGGCCGCAGATGACGGTCGTCGCCCCCGATGGCGGTTATCAGATGCTGGCCGTTCCACCACATCTCGATCGACGTGTGCTTGTCCTTCGCGTGTTCGTCGATGGCCTGCAGCAGCATCTCGGCGCCGCGGCACACGGGCTCGACGAGCGTCTCGAGGTCCCAGTACTTCAGATGAGCGGCCAGGATGCGCCTGACCTGTCCGACCCGTTCCGGACTGACGTCCACGTCGAGGTGGTAGTAGCAGGGGACTGCGGTCTTCATCGTCGTTCGCTCCTCACCGGCGAGGCTCACACTCCTCCTCGGCCCGACGGGCCGGGGTCCCCGACACGAAGCGTGAGCGGTAATCGCTTCAGAGTCACAACCACAGTGGGGCTGCTACGCCATTCGTGCAACACGAGCACACCACAATCAAGATCCAACAGGACGTTGGGTGATGCGCCGTGCACCATAAGTGAAGGCCTCGGGAGGTTGGACGCTCTCGCGCCTCTGCGGAAAGGGCCGACCCGCTCGTCTCGAGCGGCGCACCTCCTGAACTCCCGAAAGGTGGCCAGCGCGATGCTGCAACCAGCGAAGACCGAAGTCGCCAGAACCCTGCGCAGTTACCGGGCCTGGGAGCGGGCCATGCTCGCGCATCCCGGCGACCGCTCGGCGCGGGCCGCCTTCGAGGACTGCGGGTACACCCTGTGCGTGCTGATGGGCAAGCGCTGCGCACGGGAGGCGGCGGACGCCGCCGAGCAGTATCTGCGGGCCGGTACCGACGCCCGTCGCCGGGAGCGCAGGGGGACGAGCCGCAGGAACGGCGTCGCACGGATCTCGACCACGCCCTCCCTTCCCCGCATGCCCGCGGAGACGTAACGCCCGCGACGGGTGCGCGCGGGTCGCCCAACACCGGGCGAGCAAAACCAATTTCAGTCAGCGGAGGTGCAAAGGTGAAGTCCACCAGGGCGATCGGCCGTATCCCGGTCAGGGACGTCGAACCGCGCGTGGAGTGCGGAAGGCGGCCGGCGAAAGCCGTGATCGGGGAGACGGTGCGGATCTCCGCGACGGTGTTTCGCGAGGGCCACGACGCCATCGGCGCCAATGTGGTTCTCAAGAGCCCGGACGGCGGCAGAGGGCCCTGGACACCGATGCGCGAACTCTCGCCCGGCAGCGACCGCTGGGGCGCCGATGTGACCCTGGACGCCATGGGCCGCTGGACCTACACCGTGGAGGCCTGGAGCGACCCGATCACCACCTGGCGCCGTCACGCGGACATCAAGATCCCGGCGGGGATCGACGTGGGTCTGGTGCTGGAGGAGGGGGGCCGGCTCTACGAACGAGCGGCCGCCCGGGCCCCGCGCGGGCCGGAGCGCACCCTGCTGCGGGACACGGCGAGGAAACTGCTCGACGACTCGGCCCCGGTGGCCGAACGCTACGCCGCCGCACTGGCGCCGGAGGTGGAGGCCGTCCTCGACCGGCGTCCGCTGCGGGACCTGGTCACCGCCTCGGAGCCGCTGCCCCTGCTGGTGGAGCGGGAAAGGGCTCTTTACGGGGCCTGGTACGAGTTCTTCCCCCGCTCCGAGGGGACGCCCGAGCGCCCGCACGGCACCTTCCGCACCGCCGCGCGCCGGCTGCCGGCCATCGCCGCCATGGGCTTCGACGTCGTCTACCTGCCGCCGATCCATCCGATCGGCACGACATTCCGCAAGGGCCGCAACAACACCCTCGACCCCGGCCCGGACGACGTGGGGGTGCCCTGGGCGATCGGCTCGCCGGAGGGCGGCCACGACGCCGTCCACCCGGACCTCGGCACACTGGACGACTTCGCCTGGTTCGTGGAGCGGGCACGGGACCTCGGGATGGAGATCGCCCTCGACTTCGCCCTGCAGTGCTCCCCCGACCACCCCTGGGTGCAGAAACACCCCGAGTGGTTCCACCACCGGCCGGACGGCACCATCGCCTACGCCGAGAACCCCCCGAAGAAGTACCAGGACATCTATCCGATCGCCTTCGACGCCGACATGGACGGCCTCGTCGCGGAGACCGTGCGCGTGCTGCGGCACTGGATGTCGTACGGGGTGCGGATCTTCCGGGTGGACAACCCGCACACCAAGCCGGTCGTGTTCTGGGAGCGGGTCATCGCGGAGGTCAACGCCTCCGATCCCGACGTGATCTTCCTGGCCGAGGCGTTCACCCGGCCCGCCATGATGCACACCCTCGGCCAGATCGGGTTCCAGCAGTCCTACACCTACTTCACCTGGCGCAACACCAAGCAGGAACTGACGGAGTACCTCACCGAACTCTCGGGGGAGGCCGCCTCCTACATGCGGCCCAACCTCTTCGCCAACACCCCCGACATCCTGCACGCGTATCTGCAGCACGGCGGCCGGCCCGCCTTCGAGATCCGCGCCGTCCTGGCCGCCACCCTGTCGCCGACCTGGGGCCTGTACAGCGGCTACGAACTGTGCGAGAACACCCCCCTGCGCGAGGGCAGCGAGGAGTACCTCGACTCGGAGAAGTACCAGCTCAGGCCCCGTGACTGGGAGGCGGCCGAGCGGGAGGGACGCAGTATCGCCCCGCTGATCACGAAGCTCAACGAGATCCGGCGGGCGAACCCGGCCCTGCACCGGCTGCGGAACCTCCGTTTCCACGGCACGGACAACCCGTCCGTCATCGCGTACAGCAAGCGGACGGGTTCGAACACGGTTCTGGTGGTCGTCAACCTCGACCCCCACCACACCCAGGAGACGACGGTGTCGTTGGACATGCCGCAACTCGGCCTGGACGACGGCGCATCGCTGTCCGTGTACGACGAACTGACAGGTGAGACATACGCCTGGAGCAGGACGAACTACGTGCGCCTGGAGCCCGGCCGGACGCCCGCCCACGTGTTCCACGTCCGGTGACCCGCACCGCCGATCGGAGGCTCCAGACCGCCATGACCGTCAACTCGCCCGTTCCGGACACCTTCGAGGACACTCCCGCCAAGGACCGCGATCCCGACTGGTTCAAGCGTGCCGTCTTCTACGAGGTCCTCGTCCGCTCCTTCCAGGACAGCAACGGCGACGGCGTCGGCGACCTCAAGGGCATCACCGCCAAACTCGACTACCTGCAATGGCTCGGAGTCGACTGCCTCTGGCTCCCGCCCTTCTTCAAATCACCCCTGCGCGACGGCGGATACGACGTGTCCGACTACACCGCCGTGCTCCCCGAATTCGGCGACCTCGCCGACTTCGTCGAATTCGTCGACGCCGCCCACCAACGCGGCATGCGCGTCATCATCGACTTCGTGATGAACCACACCAGCGACCAGCACCCGTGGTTCCAGGAATCGAGGAAAGACCCCGAGGGACCCTACGGCGACTACTACATGTGGGCCGACGACGACAAACAGTACGCGGACGCCCGCATCATCTTCGTCGACACCGAGGTCTCCAACTGGACCTTCGACCCCGTCCGCAAGCAGTACTTCTTCCACCGCTTCTTCTCCCACCAGCCCGACCTCAACTACGAGAACCCCGCCGTGCAGGAGGAGATTTTGGCGGCCCTCCGGTTCTGGCTGGATCTCGGAATCGACGGCTTCCGGCTGGACGCGGTGCCCTATCTCTACGCGGCCGAGGGCACGAACTGCGAGAACCTTCCCGCCACGCACGCGTTCCTCAAGCGGGTGCGTCGTGACATCGACGCGCACTATCCGGACACGGTGATCCTCGCCGAGGCCAACCAGTGGCCCGAGGACGTCGTCGACTACTTCGGCGACTACGCCTCCGGCGGCGACGAATGCCACATGGCGTTCCACTTCCCCGTCATGCCCCGCATCTTCATGGCCGTCCGCCGCGAATCGCGCTACCCCGTCTCCGAGATCCTCGCCAAGACCCCGGCCATTCCCGCCAAGTGCCAATGGGGCATCTTCCTGCGCAACCACGACGAGCTCACCCTCGAAATGGTCACGGACGAAGAACGCGACTACATGTACTCGGAGTACGCCAAAGACCCCCGGATGCGCGCCAACATCGGCATCCGCCGCCGGCTCGCCCCACTCCTGGACAACGACCGCAACCAGATCGAGCTGTTCACCGCCCTGCTGCTGTCCCTGCCCGGCTCGCCGATCCTCTACTACGGCGACGAGATCGG
>NZ_JBVJSQ010000014.1:0-9656 GCF_055606485.1 Streptomyces sp. NPDC037083
AGGAGCGCCATGACGCCGCCGATGCAGAAGAACGCGAACGACGTGACCAGGTACAACGTACCGATGGTCTTGTGGTCGGTGGTCGTCAGCCACTTGATGCCCTTGATGTCTCTCACGCCCTGTCTGTGTACGGACCCGGCCCGGGCGTCACACTTCGACGGCGCGACGAGAATCACGGAAACGGGTGTGACGATCGCCGGGATGCCGGACACGAACGGAACATGAGCAACGACGAAACCTTCGCCGCTGCCTATCGCGAGCACTACTGGGCGGTCAGCCGCTACGTTGCGCGGCGACTGGACGGGCGGCCCGACGAGGTCGAGGAAGTGGTGGCGGACGTCTTCACCGTTGCCTGGCGGCGTCGCGGCGACCTGCCGTCGTCTCCGCTGCCCTGGCTGTACGGGGTGGCGCGCAACTGCCTGGCCAACACCGTCCGCGGCTACGGGCGCCGCCGCCGGCTTCTCCACCGCCTGGGCAACGAAGCGACCGCGCACGGCCGCCAGGTCGTCGCAGGTCCCGACGCCGAGACCCCCGGCTCCTGGGTCCTCGACGCACTCGCCCGGCTCTCCCCGGCCGACCAGGAGGTGCTGCGCCTGACCACCTGGGAGGAGCTGGCCGTCGACGAAGTCGCCGTCGTCCTCGGCTGCGGCACCCGGGCCGCGGCGATGCGCCTTCACCGCGCCAGACACCGGCTGAGAGCCGAACTCGACCGGCTGCGCCCCGCCACCGCCGCGACGACTCCTGCGCAGACGAAAGGACGCGACCGTGACTAGCGACCTGCGCGTCCCGCCGCCCCGGGCACCGGGTGCCGCGCGTGTCCCGCCCCCTGCCCGTACCGCCGAAGCGGCGCCCCCCTCGAAGGACCACGGCCATGGCTGACGAACTCGACCTGCTGCGCGCGGCCAATCCGGCCCGGCCCGACGGCCCGCACTACGGCGACGGCCCGCTGGACCGCCACGCCGAACGGCATCTGGACAGGCTGCTGCACAGCCCGGCACTCGGCCGCCGACGGCTGGTGTGGAGTCTCGCGGCTGCTGTCGCCGTCGCGGCAACCGTGGCAGGGCTGTTGTTCAGCGGTCCCACGACCACCCCGGCGGTGGCGGCCCCCCGGCCGCTCGTCGTACGAGCCGACTCCACCCCCGTGGACCTGGTGCAGTTGGCGGAACGGGCGCGTGCGGCCGCGGCCGACGGGACCCCCGCTCTGCGCAGGGGCACGCATGTGCAGACGTGGAGCATGGGCATGTCCGAAGACAAGCCGCCGATCACGTTGCCCGAGGAGCGCATCGTGCGCTGGAAGGCGGACGCCAGCCACACGGAGCTGGTCGTCGCCACCGACCCGCGTCACCCCGGCCGGCCGGTGCTCACGGACGAGGACAGCGCCCAGCGCAGGGTCGGCGACGGCCATGTCCTCAGCGACCGTACCTACCCGCCGAGTTGGAGCGACGCCCCGCCCGAGTCCCGGCCGCCGCACGACGCGGCGGGACTGGGTGCCTACCTCCAGGAAACGGCGTACAGCCGCACGGCCCTCACGACGCCCGAACTGCTCGACGCTGTACAGGAGTTGCTGAACCACTGGACGCTCGGCGCGGCCGAGTCGGCGGCGCTGGCGCAGCTCCTCGCGGACGCGGACGGGCTGCGGCCCGTCGGCCAGGTCACGGACCGGCTGGGGCGACCCGGGCAGGCGTACGTCTGCCCGGGGTCCGGCACCCGGAGGATGCTGATCATGGACTCGGACACCGGGACGGTCCTGGGACTGGAGACCACCTTCACCAAGGCCGAAACCCGCTATGGCGTCAAAGCGGGCGATGTCATGGAGTACAGCGCCTGGATGCGCTGAGGGCACGCGCCCGGCTGCCGGGCGGCGGCCACGCCCTGCGGCTGCCGGGCCGGCCTCCAGCGGTTTCCTTGCGGCGCCCCCGCCATGGCCGCCGCCGCTTCCCCGGTTCGTTCGGGATGAGACCGAACGCATCAGGAAGGCGGTTTCTGGCGTGCTGCGCGCCGGAGCGGGAACCCGATCCGGGAACGAAGTCGAAGTCAAGTGCGTGTTGCGACGCGCAGTCGAGTCTTTTCCAGAGCTGCCCAGGAGTCTTCCCATGATGATCGTCGGCGTGATCGCGCTCTGTGTAGTCCTTGCGATACTCGCTTTCTTCGTCCCGCGGCTGAGCCGGCACCCGCAGAACGGCGCACAGCGCACCCTGGGTTTCGGGTCTCGTGCGGGTTCCAAGGCTCCCGGTCCGCTGGGGCGCCTGCTCAGCAAGCCCTTCAGCTCCAGCTCCCGGGCCGTGGGCCGCAGCGGCTCCGCCGGCCGCCGGGCGCGTGGACGCATGCCGTTCTGAGCACGCCGTCCGCAACGAAGCGACCGTGCTGGTCGCGGCCATCAACGTGTGGCTGCGACCAGCACGGTCATATCTGGTCCCGGCTCTGCTGCGTCGGGGCGAAGGGTGCCCGGTGCGCTACCCGCGTCGGTGATTCAGCCGGCCGTCGGGTCAGCCGACGGTGTAGGTGTACGGGATCCCGATGAGCTCGGAGCCGACGGAGACACCCAGCGCGTTGTCCGTGTCCACGTACACGGTGCCGTGGACCACCGTGCCGACTGGCGCGGTGGGCTCCAGGGTGAGGGTCATCGTCGCTGCCTTCCCGGGTTCGGCGGTGACGGGGGTGTAGGGCTGGCCGTGCTGCCAGAACCGGCCGGTCGACGCGACCGCGTCGGTGTCGAACGCCTGGGTGGTGGCGGTGAGCGTGATCTTCACGCTGTCCTGGGCGCCCGCGTCGCCGCTCGCGAGCGGCCCGGACGGGGTCGGGAACGTCCACCACAAGCCGGCGCCGAGCTTGTCGGCGACGGCCACGGCGGTCGCGGTGCCGTCCGGGCCGCTCGGTGCGACCACGTCCGGCGACCAGTTCGAGCGCAGCAGCTCGAGGCTCGCCGGGGTGTCGGAGGTGGCGGTGGCGCGCAGTGCGGTGGTGTGTGTCGGCACCCACCAGGTCAGCAGGCCCGGAAGGGGCGTCGTGTCCTTGCCCTCGTCGGCCGCGAGGGCCATGTCGGTGGTCTTGTCGAGCCGCGGGTCGAGGAAGTAGGTCCGGGTCGCGGGGCCGGGGTTGGGCACGTGGACCGCGACCTTGAGGCTGCTGCCCCGTTTGATGACGTGTGCCGGGCTGCCGGGCAGGCCCGGGGCGGTGGCCGTCACGGCGTCGAAGCGGACCTTGCCGGTGACCTGCTCGCTGAAGTCCTTGCCGTTGCTGTTGCCTAGCAGGTTGACGATCAGCATCCACCGTCCGGGGGCCGGCCGGTTGGCGGTCAGGCTGGATGACTTCGTCGGCGTCTTCCCGTCCTTGGCCAGCCGGTTCCTGTCCTCGGCGAGGATCTGCCGCTCCGGGCTGACCAGGTAGTAGTCGACCGTGGCGGAAGGGTCCTTGGTGGTGAGGTCGATGGTCAGGCTGCGCCGACCCGCCGGGACGTCGAGGTAGTAGCCGCTGGTCTGGCCGAGGACCCGGCCGACGCCGCCGGTGACGGTGGCGGTGAACGAGGTGCTGTGCCCGGGCGCAGGGTCGGTGGGGATCAGCGTTCGCCGGGCCACCGGCAGCGACAGGTGCGTGCCCGCATCCGAGTCGAACTGGAGGGACGACGGCGTGTCACCGGCCTTGCGGGGCAAGGGGATCGACGCGTCGAAGACGGCGCTGCCACCCGCGGGGATGGTTCGGGTCCGCTGGGGCACGCCCGCCGAGGTCCAGCGGTGTCCGGTGACTCGGACCTGGGCCTTGCCCCGGTAACTTCCGGGCTCCAGCGGCGGTTCCTGCAGGCCCAGCCGGCCGTTGCCCCACACCACCTTGACCGTCCAGGTGCCGGGCACCGGTTTCTGGACGTCTACGCGCTGGTAGTTGCTGTACAGGCCGCTCTGGTCGTAGTCGTAACTGACCTGCGTCAGCCGCCCCTTCGGGTCGATGAGGAGCAGGGCCGGCTTGCCGGAGTCCGCCGTGCCGGGCCACACCATGGTGACGTCCAGCAGCGGGGTGCCGCGGGGCACCCGGACGGTGAACGGCTTGGCGGCGAGCTTGCCCTCCGCCGGGTGGTCGCTGTCGATCGGTTTGCCGACGGTGACGGTGCGTTCGGTGCGGAAGGTCTCCGGCCCGGCCGTACGGGAGGACAGGGTGACCCGCTGCGGCCGGGCCGCGGTGTTGGTCAGGGTCACGCTGGTCCGCCGGACGGCGCCCGGCTTCCCGACGACGCCGAGCTGACCGGCCGACGGGACGAGGGCGGTGCTGTCCGCCGCGCCGGCCGGCGTGCCCAGGGCCCGGGCGGCCCGGACGGCCGCGTCGGTGTTCAGCAGCCCGGCGCCCTGCTCGTCGGCGGAGGTGCCCAGGTCGGTCGCGGTGCCGGTGAGGATCCGCTTGACCAGGTCGGGCCCGGGACGGACCCCGTCGTGGGTGTCCTTGTACGCCTGGATGACGTCGGCCGCGGCGCCCGCCACGGAGGGCGCCGCCTGGCTCGTACCGCCGAACACCTGGGTCGGCAGCAGGCAGCCGGTCCAGCGCGGATCCACGGTGCACGCGGCCATGCCGACCATGCCCGGCGCCGTCAGGTCGACCACCTTGTTGTCCAGCGTGGTGCCGCCGGAAGACAGGGCGGCGATGTTGTTGCTGGTCCAGCCTCGGTAGCCGTAGCCCTGGGCGGCGAGGCGGAACGAGGTGGTGGCGCCGACACCGATCACCTGCGGGTCGCTGGCCGGGGAGCCGACGGTGCCGGAGCTGCCGGAATCGCCCGAGGAGGCGACGACCGTCGTCCCGGCCGCGACGGCGGCCCGGTCGGCCAGCCGGACCGGGTCGGTGGCCTCGTCCGGGTAGGGGTTGTAGCCGAACGACTGGCTGATGACGTCGACGCCGTGCTCCACCGCGTACTGGATGCCCCGGACGATGGAGGACGTCCAGCCGTAGCTGTTCTCGCCGTAGACCTTGACGCTCATCAACTCCGCGTCGGGCGCGTAGCCCCTGATCCGGAAGGTGCAGCCCTTGGGCAGGCCGGCGTGCGGCAGTTGCTCGGACATGTCGTAGGTGCCGCTGCCCTGCGCCGCGATGGCGCTGGCGTCACCGAACGCCTCGCCGCCGTCCGTGTGGTCCTTGTTCTCGTTGCCCGTGAAGTCCTGGTAGTCGGTGATCACCCGGCTGCCGTCGGGGCGGATGAACTCCGGGTTGTCCACATCGACGCCGTCGGCGAAGAAGGCAACCTTCACGCCCTTGCCGGTGGCGAGCTTCTGAGCGGCGTCGGTCTTGGTCAGCGACAGCCCTTCCGGTTCCGTCACCGGGTGCGCCGGGTCCTTGGGGCAGCCGGCGGCGGCTCTTCCGGCCGCCGACAGGGTGGCCGCGGTTGCGGCCGCCTGGGGCGCGTCCGGCAGTTTCACCGGCTGGTCGGGCACGACGGCGGCCACTTGCCGGTCGGCGCGCATCCGGGCTATCGCGGCGGGCTTGAGGCTTGCCGCGACGGCGTTGACCAGGCTCATCCGGGTCACGTGCGCGGCGTCGAGGTCCTTCAGCGCCTCCACCACGGGTGCCTGGTCGTCGGACACCTCTCGGTTGCGCCGTGCGGCGTCCGTCCTCGCCGACAGGTCGGTGTGCTGGTCGCGCAGCAGCACGATGACGCGCTGCGCGACGCCGGGCGTGGTGTTCTCGGTGACGGCCGTCACCGGGGTGATGCCCAAGGCCAGGGCGCTCAGCAGGACGGTCCCGGTGAGGGCCGCCCGCCTGACGGCTCTTCCTGTTGTTTTGTTGTGCACGTGAAGTCTCCGCTGGGAGTGGGGGGTTGCGGGCCGCGCAACGCCGCCCGCACGCCGATCTTCCCGCTCGCAGCGAACGCAGAGTTTTTGCCTTTGCCAAATTAATTGTCAAGACTTCAAGGAAGTCGGACATACCCCTCGGCACGGCTCCGCACCGCCCCTCCCGGACGTCCGCTTCAAAGGAGCGCGGTGGCGAACTCCCGCTCTCGGAATAGCAGTTGGCGGTCAGTCGCGCACGTGCAGCCCGAAGCCCGTGCGGCCCGCGGGCTCCAGCCCTTCCTTCAGCTGGAGTGAGGGCATCTCGTAGTCGCCGAAGTTCTGCCGCCGGAACGCGATCGGCTCGGTCGACTCCAGGGTGAGCAGGCGCTGCTGCCAGGCCTTGGCGACGTCCGGGTAGTCGTCGCCGGCCATCCGGTCGGTGCCGTACAGCACGAACGGTGGCAGCACCTCGATGCCCGGGTAGTAGAGGATCCCGTGGTGGATCGGGAACAGCAGGTCGTCGATGGGCCCGTTGATGCCGCGAGCGGCGTAGTGCGCCTGCGGGCCGCCGACGGTCACCGACAGCAGGGCCTTCCTGCCCGCGAGGGTGCCTTCGCCGAAGCGCTCTCCGTACCGGGTGTCGCTGTGCTCGCCGACGCCGTACGCGAAGCGGTAGGTGAACACCCGGTCCACCCAGCCCTTGAGGATCGCGGGCATCGTGTACCACCACAGCGGGAACTGGAAGACGACCGTGTCCGCCCACAGCAGCTTCTCCTGTTCGGCGAGGACGTCCGCGGTGAGCGCCCCGGCGTCGAAGGCGCGGCCCGAGTCCGCGACGACCTTCAGCGGACCTGAGGCGTGAGGACCGAAGTCCGCGGCGTCCACGACCGCCTTCCAGTTCATCGCGTACAGATCGCTCACCCGTACCTCGTGCCCGGCGTTCTCCAGCGTGGACACCGCGAGGTCCTTGAGCGAGCCGTTGAGCGACTCCGGCTCCGGGTGGGCGTAGACGATCAGCGTCTTCATGGGAACTCCTCGGGATCGGGTGCCCTCGATTCTGGGCGGCGCGGCACCCGGCGTTCAGGGACGCCCGATCCATCGGACGGGACTTCCTGGTAGGGGACTTCCTGGTAACGGCAGGACCACCTTCGCGGGGACCGTCGAGGCCATACTGAAGGCATGGACGATCTTGCGGGCTTCCTGCGGACCCGGCGCTCCCGGGTCGACCCGGCCGCCGTCGGCATCTCCACGGACAGCCGCCGCCGGGTCGAAGGGCTGCGCCGCGAAGAGGTCGCGCATCTGTCCGGGGTCAGCGTCGACTACTACGTACGCCTGGAGCAGGGCCGCGCGACCCAGCCCTCCGAGCAGGTCCTCGACGCGCTCGCCCGCGTCCTCGGCCTCGACGAGACCGAACGCGGGCACCTCTACCGGCTCGCCCGGCAGCGACGCCGGCGCGCGAAGACGCCGGGCGGGCGACTCCGACAGGAACTGCTGCGCGTCCTCGACCTGGTCGCCGAAGCACCCGCGCTGATCATGGACCATCGCCTCGACGTGCTCGCCGGGAACCGCCTCGCCCGGCTCCTCTACGGCCGGCCGATGCCGGGCCTGAACACCGCCCGGCACATCTTCCTCGAGGAGGCCGAGCGCGGCCTTTACGCGGACTGGGAGACATGCACCCTCGACGCGGTCGGACACCTGCGCCTGGCCGCCGGCAAGTACCCCGAGGACCCCCGACTGGCCTCGCTCATCGGCGAGCTGGCGATGGGCAGCGAGCGCTTTCGCCGCCTCTGGGCCCGTGCGGACGTGCGCGCCCGCACCCATGGGCGCAAGGCGTACCGGCACCCGCTGGTCGGGCTGCTGGAACTGCACCAGGAGAACTTCGCCCTGCCGGACGCGTCGGGCAGGGAGCTGCTGGTGCTGTCCGCGGCCCCCGGCAGCCCCACCGAGGACGGGCTCCGCCTGCTCGCGGGCCTGGGCGCGGATGCCGGTGACACGCATCCCACCCTGAACGCGCAGGTCCGCGAACAACCCGACGACGCCGACGTGAAGGGGGCTCCAAGGGCTTCTGGAGGGTTCTAGGGGGGACCGAAAACACAGGTCGCAGCCGGTGAGGGCTGCAACGAGCATGGTAGGCGGCCGTGGTGAGCGGCCGTCAGACCCGTCTGGCCCCGGAATCGTCCCGCCGGTGACGGGGTTGACGATTCACTGACCGTTTCAGAATGAGCTGGACGTGAGATGCGACATCACTCCCTGCTCGCAAGAGCAGTCACAGGACTTCATCCCAGACGTCGCCGCCGTCAGGCCAGGTCCTCAGCCACTTCCGTAGTGAGGCGGTCGCATGGCGAAGGCCGTCGTGAGGGCCTTCGCCAATGCCATTCCATCGTGCAGCCGCCGTAGGTGAGGAAGGGCCACTTTGGTGGCGTGCCCTCTGGCGTCAGCCAGGGAGGCAAGCCCGCCATCGGGTCCGAATCCTCCGTTGGCGACCTCGGTGTAGAGGCGCCGAAGCAGTTCGGGAAGACGGCGTCCGATTCTCCGCTCTGCCTTCTCGACGGCTGTCAGAGAGATCGAAGGGAACAGCGGCCCGCGAGGAGCGTCGGCGTAGCAGTCGGTCCCCTCCCAGTAAGGGAGGTCTTCCCCGTGGGGTGTCTGCGGCCGGCGGTCCGCGCCATGCGACGAGCCCGTTCTCGCGAGCCGACCGGAGCCGAATGCGGGCGGCAGATTCCGGGAGCCGCACAGGTGGGAACCGTGCGCAGTGGGCAGAGCGCAGGGGCGGGCCCGATCAGTTGGCCGACGTGTTCTGTGTCATCTCGGCTGCCTCGGTGATGGCGCGTTGTCTGAGAACGCCGAACAGCTGCATCGTGACGGCGGCCAGGACGTCGTCCCCGCCAACAGTCCGCCCGTCCCCGCGGCGGGTGGACAGGGCGAGGAGGGGGTCCTTGAGCAGCGGGGCCGGGGCCGGCTCGCCCGGCACCACCAGACTGACCGTCCCGAACCGCTTGACCCCACCCTCGCGGACGACCTGGGCCGCGTCCCGGGCCAGGGCCGTCAGGAACACGCTCGCGATTCCGTCCAGGTCGCGGACCATCGCCGGGACCGCCCTCACCCCCCGGCTCACCAGCAGCCTTCTCACCCCGGCCTCGAACCGGTGGGCGCCAGCCACACCACTCGGTGTACGCGCCCCGCGGCGCTCACGAAGGGACACGAGCGCACCATCGGCGTTGCGCATCTCGCCCATCAGGCCGTGGAAGGTCGGGCTGTGCAGGTACCACGCCGATCCCACCTCCACCTCGACGTTCCGGTCGATGGCTGAGATGAGGTCCTTGGGCATCAGTCTCTTCCTGGCCTCCTCGGCCGCCGCGTTTCTCGCGCCGTCGATGATCTCCGTCAGCACGGTCCGCGTCACCGACGCGGCGGCCCACGCGGCCGGCCGGGAGACGTGCAACGAGGTCACGTCCCTGAACACCGCTTTGACGAGCTGAGGCTTGAACGGCAGGTCGGTCACGACGGAAGCGGTCTGCGGACCGCTGCGCTTGGTGCGCAGGGGTTGTGTGGTCATCGAAGAATGTGCTTTCTGCTGTCGGAGGTGTCAGTGGCCCATGCCGCACCGGGCGGCGAGACCACAGAACTCTGCGGAGGGTGTCGAGCCGGCACAGGGCCTGCCGGGCGGGGCCGCCGGCACACAGAGGTGCAGGCGGCCCCGCCCGGATTCTCGGCGTTCCGGCGACCGGGCGTGCGGCAGGAGGTGTCACCCGGGCAACGCGCTGTGGTGCGGCGCCGTGCCGGTCAGGCGACCTGGTACCTGCCGACTTCCAGGAAGTGGCGCAGTGCTTCGGGTGTGTTGTCGTCGAGGGCGGCGTTGGCTGCCGCGCGCAGGGCCGGGCTGATGGACGGGTCGGCGAGGATGCGGGCGAT
>NZ_JBVJSQ010000014.1:9755-298245 GCF_055606485.1 Streptomyces sp. NPDC037083
TGGCGACGCGGTCGTCCTCGGCCTGGGCGATGCGGTAGCCGGTCTCCAGCCAGGCGCGGATCGCGTCGGAGTCGTTGGCGTCCAGGAGGGCGTTGACCTCGGCGATGATGCGCCGGCCGCTGTCGGGGTCGGCGAGCAGGCGCGTGATGGCGACGCGGTCGTCCTCGGCCTGGGCGATGCGGTAGCCGGTCTCCAGCCAGGCGCGGATCGCGTCGGAGTCGTTGGCGTCCAGGAGGGCGTTGGCTTCTCGTGTCACCCGCCGGCCGCTGTCCGGGTCGGCGAGGATCCGGACTATGGCCACCCTCAGGTCGTCGGCGTCCGGCTCGTCCGCGGACGAGGACACCGCGGGCACCGTCGCCGCGGTCGGTGCCGCCGTGGCGGCGAAGGACGGGGTGGCGAGCAGGAGGGCCGGGGCGAGGATGCCCGCGGCAATGCCGGGCGCTACGCGATGCAGTCGCAAGGGGAATGCTCCTCTTCGTTTGCTACGGAGGTGAGTTGAGGACGCCTCAGGGCGTTCACTTCGGTGATGCTGCCACCTGGGTCTGACAGTGGCAGTTGCCCCGCTGGGTTCGCCGGCACCGTTGCCGCGGACGTGGCCGGTGTTCCATGGCGGCGCGCCTTCGAGAAGGGCGGCCTTGAGCGCGGCTCGTGGCTGTCGGGCCATGATCGGGGCGAGACGATTCCTGGGGGCGGTCGTGGTGTGGTCCGAGCGTGTGGTGGTGCGCGACGGGGTCGGCTTGACTGACGGTCAGCGGCCGATAGATCGCTGCCGTCGTTGTCGGCGTACACGCGCTGGACTGCCCGTCACCCGTACAACCTTCCGGTGAGAGCGCCGGTCTCGAAAGCGGCGCCGCACCACCTCGTGTTCATGCAAGGTTCCCTGGGAGGGGCCTTTGAGCTACGCACGCACGACCCATGTCTCGGCGACCGTCCCCACCGTCCTCGCCATCACGCTCGGCGCCGGCGCCCTGTCCGTCCCGTTCCCCGCCGCCCCGCTGCGGGCCGCGGGCCTGCTGGACATGGACGACGCGGCCATCGACGGCTCCCACGTCCGGGCCCTCACAGGGGCAAAGGCACAGCCCACGGCTCTGGCCTGGGCCGCACCCGCTGGGTCGTCGAGCGGACCTTCGTCTGGCTTACCAGTTCAAGCGGCTACGGATCCGCTACGAGATACACGCCGACATCCACCTCAACCTGCTCCAACTCGACTGCAGCGTCATCTGCTTGAGACGAATCCGAACTTCATTCTGAAACGATCAGTCAGTACCCGAGATCCCGAGGAGCCGACATGACCGACGAACCCGCCGTCCGTGAACTCCGCTTGGTGGTCACGGCAGCCGACTACGATGCGGCGCTGCACTTCTACCGCGACGTCCTCGGCCTGACCGAGCGCGGCGCGTTCGCCTCTCCCGATGGACGGGTCACCATCCTCGACGCCGGCCGGGCCACCCTGGAGCTGACTGATCCGAACCACGCTGCCTTCATCGACGAGGTCGAGGTCGGGCGGCGAGTGGCCGGCCACATCCGGGTCGCGTTCCAGGTCGACGACTCCGTCGCCGCCACGTCGAAGCTGGCCGCCGCCGGAGCCCAGGTGGTCGCCGAGCCGACGCGCACCCCCTGGAACTCGCTCAACTCGCGGCTCGAGGCACCGGGAGCCCTTCAGCTGACTCTCTTCACCGAGCTCGACGACCAGACGTCGGCCGGGGGCCGTTAGAGGGTGCGTATCGGGGTACCTGCGTCGGCATGGCACCGGAAACCGATCACGCCGAGTCCGTACGAGCCCTGCGACAACTGCGCCGCATCCGCGTCTTCTACGCCGGGGGTGCCGTCCTGTGGGCGGTCTCGGCCGCGCTGGTGGGGTGGGACGACCCCGGAAGCCGCCAGATGTGGGTGTCGGTGCTCTTCCTGGTGGTCTTCAGCGGCCTGTTGTCCGTGACGTCCCTGTGGCTGTGGCGTCAGCAGGCTGCCCGGGCGCGTGGTCCCGTGCACCACGCAGCTCCGCGGAGGGCGGCCTGGCGTCCTCAGGCCAACGCCTGAGAGTACGGAGCCCGGGCCGTGCCGGGCGGCGGCCCGCGCCACCCGGCCGACGTCGCCGCTCACCCGGCTCCTCACGATCAGCGGACGGGACTCGGTGCGGTGGTGATCCCACCACCGCACCGAGTCCCGTCCGCCGTGCCGCCCGCTCCGGCCGGCTCGCCAACCGGCCGCGCCGACGCAGCCATTCGCCGTCGGGCGCTCACCGCCACGGCACTTTTCGCCTTGGCAGGCGTCTGATGGCCTCGCTCAGCGGTGCGGGTGCCCCCGACCGCGGGGCGTCACCGTCAGGTCAGCTCGTCACCCGGAAGGTGGCGTCGCTGCGTCCCGTCGCGTTGCTGATCGGGTCGAGTCGCAGTTCGTAGGCGTAGTGCCGGATGTAGCGGTCCGGGTAGTTGTACGACTGGAACGAGGACCACGTCGAGTCGGCGAGCCCGGCGACCTGGCGGAAGGTGGCGTCCGCGGCGAACTGGCTGGTGCCGTCGTTGTGGACGAGCTGGAAGTCGTATCCGGCGTGCCGCAGGAAGTAACCGGGGAAGTTGACCGACTCGAAGGAGACGGTGCCGGAGCCCGTCAGGCCGGGCCGCAGCCGGAACCGGGAGTCGTCGGCAGGGCTCACGTTGGGGTCGATGCGCACGTCGAAGTCGGTGTGCCGGACGTACCGGTCCTGGTAGTTGAACGACTGCAGCCGGTTGATCGCGGTGTCCGGCCAGCGAGCCTGGACGCGGCTGTCCTCGGCGGCCGTCAGGTTCAGGATCGAGCCGTGGCGTTTGGTGGTGCGGCCCAAGCTGTAACTCCCCGACGCCGGCAGCTTGTAGGTGCCGGGGACGGACGGGTTGGTCGTCGCGACCGGCATGTAGCCGCGCCCGGAGGCGTACTGGTCGAGGTAGAGGGTCCACTCGTTGCGGTCGCGGAACTTCATCCACATCGGGCCTTCGACCTGGGCGCCGGTGAGGCCGATGCCGGAGAGGTTACCGAGGTTGGTCCAGGTGCCGAGGATCGAGTTGCTGCCCTCGAGGGTGATCTGGCCGTCGCCGGAGGCCCGTACGTAGCGGTAGTCGCCGACACCGGCCGGCACCTCGACGATCTGGGTGTCGATGATGTTCTGCGAGCCGGCGCGCTCGATGTAGAGCTGCGGGGTGGTGACGGTGCGGAAGTCGCTGGTGCGGGCGTAGTAGATGCGGTGCTTGAGCACACCGTTGAGGGTGGCGTTGGTGGCCCAGTACAGGACGTAGTCGTTTGTCTCGGGGTTCCAGATCGCTTCCGGCGCCCATGCGTTGCGCCCGTCGGGGATCGCGCCTGCGACGTTGAGCAGCCGCGGCTGTGACCAGGTGACCAGGTCCGTCGACTCCCACACCACGAGGTTGCGGCTGCCGTTGGACATGGAGTCCGGCCACGACTGGCCGCAGCCTATGCACAGGTCGGTGGCGATGATCCAGTACCGGCTCCCGTCGGGAGAGCGGACCAGCGAAGGATCGCGCACCCCGCGCGTACCGACCGTGGAGCGCAGGGTCATCCCTCCGCCGTTGAGGTCGTTCCAGTGCAGACCGTCCGGGCTGTACGAGAAGTAGATCTGCTGACCGTTCGCCCCGTCCCCGATGAAGTGCGTCATCAGATATCCGGGATCGGCCGCGGCGGCGCGTGCGGGGGCCGTCACGACCTGGGCGGTGAACAACAGGCAGGCGGCGACGAACAGCGCCGACAGCCGTGCGAGAACAGCGGACATGTACGTTCCCTGTCTTTCTGGGGGTGCCTCGATGAGAGTGAAGTCTTGGGGGGAGCCCGTCGAAGTACCGCCGGACACTGAGGGGCAGGCATGCTTGCGCTCTGCGGGCGCGGGGCGGCCGAGCGCCCCGCGCCCGCAGAGGACCGTCACCGCCGCTCCTCACAACAGGCCGGGGAGGAGTCGGACGGAGGTCGGGATCAGGCGGGGATGATCCGCCACTGCTGGTGGGTCTGTGACGTGTAGGGCTGCTGCTCGACGGCGGCTCCGCCCGCGGTGCTGCCCTCGTCCACGGCGAGCGAGAGCCCGCTGTAGCGGTTGACGAGGAAGTAGTGCCCGTCACCGGTGGGCGTGACGGCCCAGTGCTGCTGGGGGGCGCTGGCGTCTCCCCAGATGCCGGCGGCACCGCCGTCCGCGCGGGAGAGACCCCCGATCTCCAGGAGCTTGCCGCTGCCCACACCCTTGATCTTGTAGTAGCCGTCGCCGGTCTTGACGAAGGTCCACTTCTGGTTCGTCTGGTCGAGTGCCGGCCATTGCTGGATCTTGGTGCCGTCGGTGGTGCGCCTGTCCACCACGTCGGCGCTCTGGCCGCTGTGCCGGGCGACCAGGCGGTAGACGGTGGCATCGCCGGGCAGTGCGGTGGACACCAGCGCCGGCTTGATCGACCGGCCGCCGATCCTGACGCCGCTGACGTTGGCGTAGCCGCCGGTGGCCGCGTTGGCCTGGATCCGTACGAAGCCCACGTTCCGGTTGGGCCACTCGGCCAGCTTCGCCTTCTTGTTGCCGGCCCAGGTGCCGGTGGCGACCTGGGTGAAGGTGATGCCGTCGGTGCTGGTCAGGATGGTGTATGAAGTGATGTCGCCGTCGGTGGAGTTGTTGCGACCCCACTGCTTGGGCAGGTACTCCAGGGTGGAGACGTTGCTCCACACGCCGCCGAGGTCGATGGTGATGGACTGCGGCAGCGGCGTCGGCAGCCCCCAGGTCGACCAGCAGGTCTCGTAGCCGGCGTCGCTGAGGCCGTCGATGGCGTTGAACGGGCCCTCGCCGGTGTGGAAGCCGGTGGCGTACGCGTTGACCGGTGTGACGGGGTGCTCGGCGCGCAGCGGCTGGGTGGGCAGCGGCGGTCTGGAGGTGTTGGGACTCCAGGCCGCGCCGACCTCGGCCAGCCGGTTGACGACGTTGGTGTCCAGCAGGCCGTTGCGGTTGGGCGGGCAGTTGAGGATGAACGAGGTGTACTTCGGTTCCAGGTCGGCCAGGTGCGAGAGGATCGCGGACTTGCTCAGGAGGCTCTCGGTCGGGGTGGAGGGGTGCCAGAACCAGCCGTTGCTGATGGTCTGCCCCTGCGTAGCGGCGTAGGTGTTGCCCGCCGGCGCCGTGATGCCCATCGGCTCCTCGAAGAAGATCGCGTCGCCGAGGAAGGGCTCCGACAGCGCGCCGAGGTCGATCATGACGCAGTCCGGCTGCAGTTCCTTCACCAGCGAACGGATCTGCTGGTAGGAGACGGCCTGCTGCCCCATCTGCCAGGCGTAACCGTCGGTCATGAGTATGTCGATGGTGCCGTAGTTGGTGAGCAGCTCGCGGAGCTGTCCGAGGACGAAGGTCATGTGCTTGGGCTGGATGGCGTCGGTGATCTGGAGCCCGGACACCTTGTGCCGGCTCTCCCATGCCTCGACGCCGAAAGTGCGGTCCCAGACGGAGTAGTAGAGCCCGACCTTCAGCCCCTTCGCGCGGAAGGCGTCGCAGTACGCCTGGACGACGTCGTGCTTGTAGGAGCTGTTCGCGACGTTCTGGGTGCCGTGGGCGCTCGGCCACAGGGCGAAGCCGTCGTGGTGCCTGGTGGTCAGGATGCCGTAGCTCATCTTCGCCGCGGCCGCCGCGTCCGCCCACTGTGCACAGTTGACACTCGGGGGAGCGAAGAGGGTGGGGCTCTGGTTGGGTTCCGCCCATTCCTCGTTGGTGAAGGTGCCCAGGCTGAAGTGGTTGAACATGCCGAACCGCATGTCGGCCAGCTTGCTCAGGTTGGTCTGCGTGTCCGCGGCCTGCGCCTGCGACAGAAGGCCGGAGAAGCCGGGGACGAGCGGCAGCGCGGTCGCGGCGGTAGCCGCACCCGCCGCGCCGAGGAACGTACGGCGAGACATTCGTGGTGAGGACATGGCTCATTCCTGTGGATCGGGCGGCATTGCTTGCGGTGAGGACGTGGTGGGGACGGTCGGCGGCAGCCTGAGGGTGGGATGCGGGGATGCGGGGATGCGGCGGGATGTTGCGGCTGGTGGGCGAGGGGCGGTCAGGGGTGTCTTCGATGAGGCAACATCGGATGTATTAACGGTGACCGGTCGGTGGCCTGTCTAGGGTCGTGACAGAAACAGCCAGACCAAAATAGGAGTTCCGGCTCGCGAGGGTGTGCGAGCATCGGGGCGAGCGGCTCGATACGTAGGAGGTGTATCGCCGAAGGGCTCGAGCGAAGGCGAACCACGCACGTCGTCCTCGCCGGCCTGATTCGCGTGGCTTGACCCGCGTCCCCGGGCAGGGCGCGGTTCGGGCCGGGCGCCGGCCGCGCGGGCGGCAGGAGGGCGGCAGACGCGGGTGGCAGACAAGGGCGGTAGGCGTGGGTGGCAGACAAGGGCGGCAGGCGTGGGCGGCCGCGATCGCCTGCATGGTCTCGTCCGGCCGCGGACTGTGTCGTCCGCGGCCGAACGGGCGTCACGCCGTGCGCCGCTGGAACTGCTGGTTGGTGCCGGTGCCGCATGGCCACTGGATGAGGCGGGCGCCGTTGGCGGTGGAAGCGTCCTTCACGTCGAGGCACTTGCCGCTGTGGCGGGCGACGAGCCGGTAGTAGCCGCCTCCCTGGTCCTGGAACTGCCACTGCTGGTTGGTGCCGGTGCCGCAGCGGTACTGGTTGACGTAGGCGCCGTCGGCGGTGGAGTTGTTCGCGACGTCCAGGCACTTGCCGCTGTGCTGGGCGAGGATCTGAACGTATCCGCCACCCGCGTCCTGCAACCGCCACTGTTGGTTGATGCCGCCGGTGCAGGTGTACTGGAGGGCGGCCGCGCCGTCGGCGGCGGAGTTGTCGGAGACGTCGAGGCACTTGGTGCTGTGGCGGGCCACCAGGTTGTAGAAGGGGCCGCCGCCCGCCCCGGTGACGGTTCCGGCCTCGGCGTCGATGGCGACCTGCGGGTACCACGGCAGGTTCATGGTGGTCCGGGTGGGGAAGGTCAGCGGGAGCCAGACGTACTGGGAGTCGTTGACCGTGCCGCCCATGGAGTTGCCCCAGCGGTCGCCCATGTAGAGGTACGAGGTGCTCGAGGCACCCTGGACGGGCAGGACGAACGTGGTCTGGGAGCCGTAGGCGGTGGGGTCGCCGACGTCGGTCATGGCTGTCCAGGGGCCGGCGACGGCGGTGGCGGTGGCGTACTTCTGCTGGTTGGGCTTCCAGCCGCTGTTGCCGGAGGTGAGCATGAAGTAGACGCCGTTGCGTTTGAACAGTGCCGGAGCCTCACGGAAGGTGCCGGGCCACGGGTTGGCGGTCAGTCCTGCGTAGGCCGTGTAGTCGGCGGTGAGTCTCCAGATCTGCAGGTCGGCGTTGCCGGCGGCGGAGGTGATCTGGTACGCCGTGCCGTCGTCGTCCTTGAACAGGGTCATGTCGCGGGACGTGGTGCCGCTCGGCGGCCGGAAGCTGCCCTTCCAGGCGTAGTCGCCGTCGATGCTGTCGGAGACGGCGACGGCGGCGCGGGCCTGGTTGTAGTCGGTGCCGTTCTCCTTGTGCATCCACATCACGAACTTGCCGGTGGTGCTGTTGAAGATGACCTTGGGCCGCTCGATGTTGGCGACGGCCAGCTCGGGCGCACTGGCCTGGGTCAAAACGTTGTTCCTGAACTCCCAGGTCTTCAGGTCGGTCGAGCGGTAGGCGGAGACGGCCCGGAAGGTGTTGTCGGCGTTGCGGTTCTCGCCGAACCAGTAGTAGTAGGAGCCGACTTTGATCACCCCGCCGCCGTGGGCGTGGATGACGCCGCCGTTGGTGTCGGTGAACTGCGTGGCGTTGGTGATGAGGACCGTGGCCGCCTGGGCGGGGGAGCCGCTGACAAGGAGGGCGGCCACGCCCAGGAGGACGGCCGACACACGGGTGAGGGCACGACGGAGCATCTGGATTCACCTCAAGGAGGCTTGTGATTTGTTTGTTTGTGTGCGACTCCGTTTGAGGACGGTAGGGGGGAAGTGAAGCTTCGTCAACGCCCTGGACCACTACACATCGGATGTCTCAAGGGCTCTGCTCTCCTTCTCTCGGGCTCGGGCTCTCGATTTGCGCGAACTTCGACAGCCCTCTAGACACAGCGCTGTTCGTTGCTGATTAATACATCCGATGTCACCTGGGTGAAACACAGGCCTCCGTGCGGCTCCCCCTGTGTCTTGCCGTCTCCGAGGTGACCCATCCGATCTGTTCGGCCCCGACGCTGAGCCGCAGCACCTGTGTGCTGTCTTGTGGACAGTCAGGAGAAAGACCTTGTCACAGCCGATCACTCGACGAAGGATGCTGGCCGGTATGGCGGCCATGACGGTCGCCGCCGCCGTCACCCCCACACTGGCCGCCCCCGCCCGCGCCGCCACCGTCGGCGGTGAGCCGCTGCCGCTCCCGCCCCTGCGGATCCCCAAGGTCGACATGGGCGTCGAGCAACAGTCCAACGAGAAGATCCAGTGGTTGCAGGATGCCAAGCTCGGCATGTTCATCCACTGGGGCGTCTACTCCGGCCCGGCCAAGGGCGAGTGGTACATGGAGAACGCCGCCATCACTCCGGAGAACTACCAGAAGTACGTCACGGACGTCACCGGCGAGCAGTTCACCGCCAGCGCCTACAACCCCGCCGACTGGGCGCAGTTGGCCAAGGACATGGGCGCGAAGTACACGGTCCTCACGGCCCGCCACCACGACGGCTTCGCGCTGTGGCCGTCCACCCATCCCAACGCCTGGCACGCCGGACAGGCCCCGCTCCAGAAGGACTTCATCGCCCGGTACGTGACCGCCGTGCGCGACGCCGGGCTGAAGGTGGGGCTGTACATCTCGCCGCTGAGCTGGCGCTACCCGGGCTACTACGACGTCCGCGGCACCAACTGCCTGCCCAACAAGTGGGGTTACGTCACCGATCCCGCGCACAAGGAGAACGCGCGGATTATGAAGAACGAGCTGTACCAGCAGGTCAGGGAACTGGTCACCCAGTACGGCAAGATCGACGACCTGTGGTGGGACGGCGGCTGGCTCGGCCAGCAGGGCTCCGACGCGGCCGCCGCCTTCTTCTGGGAGCCGGGCAAGTTCCGTGATCCGGCGAACGAGTGGCCGGTGGACTCCGCCTACAGCGAGACCGATCCCGCCACCGGCAAGGCGCTCGGCCTGACCGGGCTGGTACGCAAGCACCAGCCGGACATCGTCACCACCCTGCGTTCGGGCTGGATCGGCGACTTCACCAGCGAGGAGGGCCCCTCCGTGCCCTCCGGCGCGATCCGCACCGCACGCGTCGCGGAGAAGTGCTTCACCATCGGCGGCGCCTGGGGGTACAAGGCCGGCGCGAGCGTGATGGGCTTCGGCACGGCCATGAACATCCTGGCCAACGCCTGGGTGCGGAACATGACCTGCCTGGTCAACGTCGGACCGGACCGCACCGGCGTGGTCCCCACCGCCCAGGCCGACCTGGTGCGCCGGATCGGTTCCTTCATGACCACCTGCGGCGAGGCCGTCTACGGCACCAGCGGCGGCCCCTGGCAGCCCGCCGACGGCAAGTACGGCTACACGTACAAGGGCAGCACCTTCTACGTCCACCTGCTGCCCGGCTACAGCGGCACCTCGTTCACCACCCCGTCCATAGGGGACGCCCAGGTCACGCGGGTCTTCGACGTGGCCTCGGGCACCGACCTGCCCTACTCGGCCGGCTCGGACGGCAAGGTGACGATCACCGGGATCAACCGGACCCGCATCCCCGAGGACAGCGTGGTCGGCGTGACCCTGGACCGGGCCGTGCAGCCCGCCGACATCGCCGTGGGGAGGACCGCCACCGCCGCCAGCGAGGAGACGTCCAAGGGCAACACCGCGGCCAAGGCCGTGGACGGCTCCACCGCCACCCGTTGGTGCGCCAACAACGGCAACACCGGGAACGGGCTCAAGGTGGACCTGGGAGCCGTCAAGTCACTCACCGGCGCCCGCATCGCGTGGGAGCTGGACGCCACGAACTACCGCTACCGCGTCGAGGGCTCCACGGACAACGCCACCTGGACCACCCTCGCCGACCGCACCGGCACCACCAGCACCAGCCAGGTGCAGACCCTCGTACTCAGCGCCCAGGCGCGCTACGTACGGGTGACGGTCACCGGTCTGCCCGCCGGGGTCTGGGCGTCCATCCGCAACCTGGAGATCTACGACCGGCCCTTCACCGCGGACCTGGGCACCTTCCGGCTGGTGAACCGCAAGAGCGGCAAGGTCATGGACGTCAGCGACGCCTCCAGCGCCGACGGGGCTTTCATCATCCAGTGGCCCTCGACCGGCGGCACCAACCAGCAGTGGAAGCTGCTGCCGAACGCCGACGGCTCCTACCGGCTGTTCAACGTGCGCAGCGGCAAGGTCCTGGAGAGTCCGGACGATTCCGTCAAGGGCGCGGCCCTCGATCAGTCGACCGACGACGGCGGCGACAACCAGTGGTGGAAGCTGGTCCCCTCGCAGACCAACGGCTACTACCGGCTCGTCAACGTCCGCAACGGATGGTGCGCCGACGTCAAGGACGCCGCCACCACGGACGGCGTCAAGATCATCCAGTGGCCCATCACCGATGGATCGAACCAGGACTGGCAGCTCATCGCCCTGTGACGGGGTGCCGGCCAGGGGGCCGTGCCACTGCGGCGCGGCCCCCTGGTCCTCGGCCCCTCTTCCCACCCCAGTGCGCTCTCACCTCGACGGACGGTCGAGCCGGCCGAGGCGCGAGCCCGTGGAAGAGCGCGCCGGCATCGGACCGCGGCCAAGCCCGTCCGGCCACCGATCGACGGAGCCGATGCACACACCTACGTCATCGGCATCCAAGTCTTCTTCAAGGATGTGAACCCATGCACAGCGTGAGACCTCGGGACCGCCGGAGATTCCGGCCGGGTGCCCTGGCCGCCGTCGCGCTCGCCGTCGCCTCGCTCCTGGCCGGCGTCGTCGGCCAGGCGGCCCCCGCCCGGGCGACGGAGATCACCGACGGCCTGGCTCTCTGGTACAAACTCGACGCCACGTCGGGCACCGTGGCGACGGACGCCTCGGGCCACGGCCGGGACGGCACCGTCAACGGCACCGCGAACTGGTCGGGTGCCGGGGAAGGGCTCTCGTTCAACGGGTCGAGCACCTACATCAAGGTGCCGGACAACATCATGAGCGGCATGAACTCGATCACCGTCGCCATGGACGTGCAGATCGACGCCACCCAGAGCACGCCGTACTTCCTCTACGGATTCGGCAACACCGCCAACGGCAGTGGCAACGGGTATCTGTTCACCACCGGAGACTCGTTCCGGACCGGCATCGCACCCGGGAACTGGACCACCGAGCAGAACACCCGGACCTCCTCGGCGCTGCCGCGCTCGGTCTGGAAGCACGTCACCTACACCCAGACCGGCACCACGGGAATCCTCTACCAGGATGGCGTGGAGGTGGCCCACAACACTTCGGTCACCATCACCCCAGGCTCCATCGGGTCCGGCGCCACCACGGCCAACTACATCGGCAAGTCGCTCTACATCGGCGACAAGCTCTTCAAGGGCAAGATCCGCGACTTCCGCGTCTACAACCGCGCGCTGGCTCCCGGCGAGGTCGTCCAACTCAGCGGGAACACCACGGGCATCACCAGGGCCACCCACCCCGCGCTGAAGATCGACGCCATCGTCGACGACGCCCACAGCAAGATCACCCTCCCCCTGACCGAGGGCACCGACCTCACCGCGCTCGCGCCGCAGTTCACCCTCGTGGCCGGCGCGTCCATCAGCCCGGCCTCCGGCACCGCGCGAGACTTCACCAAGCCGCTCACCTACGAGGTGACCGGCTCCGACGGCGCGAAGCGCACCTGGACCGTCGAGGCGCTGATCATGAAGAGCCCGGTCCTGCCGGGGCTCACCGCCGACCCGAACATCGTCCGCTTCGGCGACACCTACTACATCTACCCGACCACCGACGGCTTCGCGGGCTGGAGCGGCACGCAGTTCAAGGCGTACTCCTCCAAGGACCTGGTCCACTGGACCGACCACGGCGTCATCCTCGACCTCGGACCCGACGTCAACTGGGCCGACACCCGGGCCTGGGCCCCGACGGTGGCCGCGAGGAACGGGAAGTACTACCTCTACTACTCCGCCGACACGAACATCGGCGTCGCGGTCTCCGACTCACCCACCGGCCCGTTCAGGGACCCGCTCGGAAAGCCCCTGATCGCCCGCGGCGCCTACACCGGCCAGATGATCGACCCGGCGGTCTTCACCGACGACGACGGAAAACAGTACCTGTACTGGGGCAACGGCCGGGCGTACGTAGTCCCCCTGAACGACGACATGGTCTCCTTCGACGCCTCCAAGGTCACCAACATCACCCCCAGCGGCTACACCGAGGGCACCTTCGTCATCAAGCGCAACAGCACCTACTACTTCATGTGGTCGGAGGGCGACACACGCGACGAGAACTACCGGGTCGCCTACGCCACCGGCTCCTCGCCGACCGGTCCCTGGACCAACCGGGGCGTGCTCCTGGAGAAGGACCTCACCCTCGGCATCAAGGGCCCCGGCCATCACTCCGTGGTGCACGTGCCCAACACCGACGACTGGTACATCGCCTACCACCGCTTCGCCATCCCCGGCGGTGACGGCACCCACCGCGAAACCACCATCGACAAGCTGGAGTTCGACTCGAGCGGCCTGATCAAGAAGGTCGTCCCCACCCTGAGCAGCATCGCCCCGCTCCCCAGTCTGCCGACGAACACCACCCGCTCGCTGCAGTCGGTCAACTACACCGGCCGCTACGCCGTCGTCCGCTCCGACAGCCTCGGCTACCTCGACCCGGTGACCTCCTCCAGCACCACGGCGGTCAAGCAGAGCGCCACCTTCACCGTCGTCCCCGGCCTGGCGGACCCCACCTGCTACTCGTTCCGCGACTCGTCCGGCCGCTACCTGCGCCACAAGGACTACCGGATCCGCTTCGACGCGAACGACGGCTCGACGACCTTCAACAGCGACGCCACCTACTGCGCCCGCCCCGGTTCGGCCACCGACGCGGTCAGCCTGGAGTCGTACAACTACCCCGGCCGCTACCTCCGCCATTACAACTACGAGCTGCGTATCGACCCCTACCAGGACAACGCCACCTTCCGCGCAGACAGTTCCTTCAGGGCTGTCGGCCCCTGGACCTGATCGCGTTCCCTCGCTGCCCGTCCGTGCCGCACGGCAACACCGTGCGGGACGGACGGCTGCCGCCGTGGGGCGGACCACTCGATCTGGTGCTCACCGCTGTGATGCCCCGTAAGCCTCGCGGATGGCCGCAGGGATACGCCCACGATCATTGACGAGATAGCCGTTGGAGCGTGCCCAGAGGCGTATCGGCTCATCTTCCGAACGGGGTTCGAGCTCACGGGGTCCAGCGGACTTGCCGGGCCCTCTCCGGTCTCCCGATGTGACCCCTTCCAACCGGTCCGCCGTCTCTTGGAAGAAGGCGAACAACGAGGCGTACACGCCCTCTTCTGGACCGTACGCTTCAGCCCACGTTCCGATGGTTCCGTCGAGCGTGTCCAGAAACGTTCCGAAGAGACCGTCGCGCTCCGCGGCGATCGGCACCCACTCACGACGCCAGAACGGATGGCCGACGTCTGTGGACGGCTGCATCTCTTCCAAGGCCATCTGGCTGAGGTAGACCCGCTGGATATCCGTCAGGCCAAGAAGGAGATGACCGCCGGGGATGGCCGCTACCTCGCAGCCCAGCGCCACCAGACACGATCGGGCATCGGGTTGCCTGCCGGCATCGATGTCGTTCGCCAGCAGCCACTGCCGCATCTCCGCCGGCAGCGTCAGACCCATGTGCCGTTCGGCTTCGTCGATGGCCGCATGGCTCCCCGGGCCGCCGAGCGCAGCGTGAGCGTCAGGAGCGTTCCGTTCAAGCCACGCGGTTACCCTGCCCCACGCCTCTCGTACGTCTCCTGCCTCGTGCATCGGACTTTCGCTCACGTGTGATCTCCACCCGGGCAGGATGAGCACATACGTGGAGCACGCCCACCCATGTCGCTGGCGCGCAGGGAGCGTTGCCCGGTCTCCCGGCCTGTGACGTTGTCCTCGTGGCGAGGCGACGACCGCTGGTGATCCATTGGAGAACCGTATGCGGAACCACTGACAGTGGCTGCCGCACTGCCCTTGAGGTGTCGTGCCCTGGGCTCTGAGTGCCGTGGGAGCCGTCGTCGAGACGTGTGGATCAGTGATCAGAACCAGTTGATCGTGTCCTTCAGGAGGCGGATGAGCTTCGCCCGTTTCGTTGCGTGCGCTCGCCAGGATTCCTCGGCTTGAACGCTGGCGGTGGTGACTCCAGCCTGGCCGGCCGGGTTCTGCGCCGGTGTCAGACGACGGTTGGCGATGAGCATCCCGACCCGGCTGAGCGAGACGCCCAAGTGGCGGGCGGCCTCTGGCTGGCTCATCCAGGCGTCGTCCTCGACGGAGTCCACCTTGAGGAGAGGGTAGCCACGCTTGCTCCGCGACCACGACCACCCAGGTCGGTGCCCTTCGTCCATCACGCGGCCGCCTTCTGTCCCTGTGAGTTGGGCGGCGGCCATGGCGCCGACGCCCGATGTGCACATGCCGCAGACAGCCCGGTGGTTAGGTCCACGGCCCGTGACGCGGCCGTCGCCATGCGACCGCGGGCCGACCTGAGGATGGAGTGTCCTGCGGTCGGACGTGAACCACCTGCCTCGAACCTCCACCGGGCGTCTGCGGCGCGGCACGCGTCAGTCCACTGTCGCCCCGGGGCGCGCCGCTGGGGCTCGGCCGAGGAGGGCGCCGCCGAAGTTCCCCTCGACCTCCGCCTTCTCCGCGGAGTTCGGGTACGGGTTCGTGCACGCGGTGCCCGCGCTGGAACCGGACATCAGGCTCGAGCACGGACCCGGTTTGCGATCCGGCAGACCCAGGATGTGGCCGAGTTCGTGCGCGGAGATGCGGACCGTGTCGTAGCCCTGGTCGACGGCCTGGCGTCCGATGTACACCGTGCCGCTGCCCAGGGTGGTGGGCAGGGCGCGCGGCCAGCCGTTGTCCGCGAGGACCCGTATGTTCGCCCGTTGTCCGGCGCCGGCGGGACGGAGTTCCACGGCGTCGACGCTTTCGTTCCATATCGCCGCGCCCCGGTCGACGGCGTTCCGGAACTCCGCGGAGCCGCCGGCGTCATAGGTGAGGACACGGGCGGCTGCCGGGGCGTTCGCGGTGTGGGGGGCGGCTGCGGCCTGACCGCCTGCCAGGGCCAGCGACATCAGACAGGCAGCGGCGAGGCCGCCGGTGATCGTACGGACGTGCATGATCGACCTCCTTGTGGGGGAAGGGCAGTCGTGCTCATGACATTCTGGGAGTCCCCTGCCCAACCGGGGCGCGGGCGAATCCGTCGATGTGCCGTACCCCGAGCCGGCCATGCCCTCGGCGACCGCTCTAGCGCGCAATCGCGCAATCGCGTCGCAGGGTCGCCGGCGGGGACTGTGTCGGTGGCGACTGCTTGAACGCGGCGCGTCCGTGCACGTGAGCGTCGTGCGGACCTGGGGCGAGAGCCCGTGGTCCGGTGGCCAGTCGTGCCTCATCCGGGCACGGGCGCCTTTGGTCGCATGGGGCCCGGCGGGGGCGGAGATTGTCGTCGGTTGGAGGAGGGGGATACCCATGTCCGAGCATCTGATCGAGGACCTGGTCGCGGACTCGATTCGCGTTCTGGACGGTCATGCCCAGGTGGGCGACCCACGCGTGCGGGACTGGTTCGCGGCGCTGTACGACTTCCAGGCCGGGTACGACTGCTCGTTCACACATTTCCGAGTGATGGACATCCTGCTGCGGCGCGGGTACACCTACCGCTTTCCGGTCTCCCGGCACCCCGACTACGCCGAGCGGTCCTCGTACTTCGACGCGCTGACGGAGTTCACCGGGCTTCGCACCTTCGACGAGGACGCCCCGGACTTCGACGGCTACGCGTCCTGGCTCGAAGACGGCTACGTCGAACCGCCGTTCCTCTACTGCGACGCCGGCACCGGACTGTGGCAGCGCATGGCCACAGTCGGTGAACTCCACGGTCTCGACGCCAACTTGCCCCGCCGAGTCCGGTTGATCGAGGTCGTCCGCGAGGTCGCCGTCGCCGCAGAGGAGGAGGGCGACCGTGAACTCATCGGAACGTGGTACGGGTTCGGCTGCGACACCCTTCTCGGCGGCCCGGCAGGCTGCTGCCTCTTCGACGTTGCCGAACTCGCCGGCATGCCCGCCGTGCGGGACCTGCGCGCCGTCGTCCGCCGCACAGGTGCCCTGCCCGTCGCCCAACGATCGCCCTACGCGGTCCCCGTGGAGTCCTCCGACGACGGCGACCTGGGGACATGGTGGTGCGATTTGCAGGAGGCGTGAGCCTCTCGCGGCATGGGGCTTGCCCGTTCAACCCGCCGCGGGGGAGGGCTGTTCGCCGCCGCGGGCCCGGCATCCGGCCGGGCCGGTCTTGAACGCGGACGGGAAGGAGACGTCAGCGCACTACGGGCGGTGGACGGTGACGCCGCCGACCAGGCCCCAGGCGTTGATCCGCACCGTCGGGCCGCCCGGCCGGCTCGGGCCGTCGTCATTGACTCCGCCCAGACGCAGCCCGCGGACCCCCACCCTGACGTCGCGGCGGACCTTGAGGCTGACGCCCCCGATCAGGCTCAGTTTGGTGATGCGCAGCTCGGCGTCGTCGGGGATGTCGATGTCCGTCAGGTCGATGTCCGCGCCGCCGATGAGCGAGGCGGTGACCGTCCGGTCGTGGAGCGTGGCTCCCGCCAGGCGGTGACCGCCGATCAGGCTCACCTTGACGTCGGTCTTCTGCGGGCTCTCCCCGTTGTTCTTCGTCATGGGAAGTAACGTACTGACGGCGTGATGCGGGCTGCAGTGCCGGCCGTCCGGTGTTGCGCATGACAGGTGTCATGTCGAGGGTGGGATCGGAAAGTGCGGCCCTCCGGCCCCTGGGATTCGTGGCGTCGGCGCGGTCAGCCGTGCATCGCCACGCGATACAACGTGGCCAGGGCTTCGTCGATGGGGTGGGATTGCGGCCTGCCGGTGGAGTCGAGCCTGTTCCACCTCTGCATGTTCACCGCGACCGCCAGCTGTCGCCGGCCGTCGGATCGGGTCATGGCCAGTGCTCCACCGCCCCAGACCGTGCCGCCGTGGCCCCAGAAGGTGGACTGGCCGGGGCCCTCCACCGGGTGCAGGCCGAGGCCGTAGTCGATCGTCTTCCCCTCCTGGGAGACGACCGGGACGGTGCGTTGCATCTGCGCCAGCGACGACGGGCTGACGATCTCCCCCGTCAGCAGCATGCGGTAGAACCGGTTGACGTCGGCTACGGTCGATATCAGCGAGGCCGACGGTCCCACCCACGACATGTCGTAGACGCTGTAGTCGCGCGGCGGGTCGATCATGCCGAACCATGCTTCGTAGAGCCGTGAATGCGGCCCGGTGACGTCCGGCCCGGCGGGGAATTCGGTGTCCCGGAGGCCGGCGGGCTCGATGACGTCGTGCGTGATGCACTGCTCGGCCGTGGCGCCGGTCGCCTGCTGCAGGAGTTGGGCGAGGAGCAGGTAGTTGGTGTTGGAGTAGACCCCCGGTGTGTCGCCCGGGGCGCCTACGGCCTGTGCGCCGACTCCCATCCCGATCAGGTCGGTGGGGTCGAACCGTGTGAGCCGGTGGTCGTCCAGGCTCTGGGGGCCGGTGTCGGCGAGGACGGGGTACGCCTTCAGGGAAGGGTAGGCGTACGGCAGGTACTCGGCGAGGCCGCTGGTGTGGTTGAGCAGCATGCGGACCGTGATGGCGTGGCCGCGTCGTCCCGGGACCAGCTCCGGCAGGTAGTGGCCGATCGGTGTGTCGAGATCGATCCGTCCGCGTTCGACCTGCTGTAGCACCGCGGCCGCGGTGAAGGTCTTGGTGATGCTGCCGACGCGGTGGCGCATGCCGGCGGTGACCGGGCGGCCGGTGGCGACATCGGCGACGCCGGCGGCACCGCTCCAGACCTGGTCGCCGTCTCGCACCTCGGCGAACAGGCCCGGCATTCCGGCCTGGTGGACGGCTTCGACGGCCGCGTTCAGTGCCGCGGAATCCAGTGGGTTCTTCACGTCATGCGTCCTTTCGAATTCCCGGGGCGAGCGCATCGCGGTTCGCCGGCCGGGGATGGCAGGGCACGAGTGTCATGCCGGCCCGCTCGTGGTCGCGCTGCCCGGCACCCTCATGTCCTCATTATGCACGCGGTGCGTGCAACGCCAAGTGCATAGGTTAGGCTGAGATCCGGCGGGAGGAGCGAGATGACTGGCCGAAGGCGTTGGGCGACCGACGAGATCCTGGACGCGGCGGCGGAGCTGCTGCGTACGAGCGACGCGGACTCGTTCAGCGTGCGCAAGCTGGCCGCGGTCCTCGGGACCGATTCCTCCAGCCTTTACCGGCACTTCCGCAGCAAGACCGAACTGCTGCGCGCGGTCGCCGACCGCATTCTCCTGGCCGCCATGGACGGCCACCGCGCCGAGGGCGACTGGAAACAGCGCATCACGGCCCTGGCCCTGCGCGTGCGAGACGCCTTCGGCCGACAGCCCCAACTCGCCGCGGTCTGGGGACGTTACGCGTCGAGCGGCACCGGGTCCCGGATGGTCATGGAGGAGGTCCTGCAGGCGCTCCGCGCCTCGGGACTGCCCGACGAGGAGATCCCGGCGCGGTACCACCGCATCGCGGTCCTCATCGCCGCGTTGATCGCGGCTGAGGCCGGGGCCGAAGCGGTCACCCCGGAAGAGCACGAACAGGGCATGGAGCTGTTCCGCGTGGCGGTACTGGGCGCCGATCCCGAACGGTTCCCCGCGCTGGCCCACTTCGCCCGGGACGTCCGTCCCCTCGGCGCGGACCGGAGCGCCGCGTTCGAGGACATCCTCGCCGCCCAACTCGCCCACATCGAAGCTTCGATCAGCACGAGCCGGTCGAGCGGCCGTCGAGCCGACTGACGCGCCAAGCGCACACCACGGTCGATCGACCCACGCCGGCACTACCGGGACGTCGTCGACTGCACGCGGGCCGCAGGGAGTTGGCTGCCCCCGGGCCACAGCCAGTTGACTGCCCCCGGGCCGCGGGCAGTTGGCGGGTAGGGCGTGCGCCCGGGCGACACGGCGAAGGCGGGCGGGACCCACGCCGGGCCCCGCCCGCCCTCGCCCACCCTCCTTCGAGCCACGGCCGACTCGATGTCGTCCGGCGTCGGCCCCACGCGGCGCCCGGGTGAGCGAGCGAACGGGGCGGTCAGATGCCGCCGGTGTTGAGCAGTCGGTTGGGAGTGTCGGAGCGGACGCCGCGCACGACGCCGCGGGTGGCCGTGCGGTCGAGCCAGACGTGGACCTCGTGGGCCGTGGCGTGCGGGTGTGCCGAGAGGTAGAGGGCGATCACGCCGGTCGCATGGGGTGCGGCCCAGGACGTCGCGCCGCCGTCCTCCGTGGCCGTGCCGCCGCCGACGAGGGCTGCGGTCACCTTCTGGCCGGGGGCGTACAGGTCCACGCACCGCCCGTACCCCGACCCGTAGGAACCGCCGTCGCTCCACGCGCGATCGTTCGAGGTGGAGGCCGCGACGACGATCGTGCCGGGGACGCCGGCGGGGGAGTGCTTGCAGGCGTCGTCATGGAAGTTGCCGGCTGACACCACTGTCGGGATGCCGGCGTCGACCATCTTCTTCACTGCGGACTCCAGGGCCGCCGACCGGTGGTCGAGGTTGAGCGACATGTTCACCACGGCGGGCTTCTGGGCGTGCGCGGTGACCCACTTGACCGACTTCACCAGGGCTGCCTCGGCGGCCGCGGGGGAGCTGCCGCCCCCGCTCTCGCACACGATGCCCTGGACCCGAACGAGCTCCGCCTTGGGCGCCACCCCGTACTTCGCCCCGCCGATGACGCCCGCGACGAAGGTGCCGTGGCCGACGCCGTCTTCGCCGAAACAGTCGCCGGAGTCCTTCGGGCCCACGAAGTCGGCGCCGAGGCGGGCACGCCCGCCGAACTCCTTGTGGGCGATGTCCATCCCGGTGTCGATCACATAGACGTGGACGCCTTTGCCTGTGGCGGTGGTGGTGAGCTTCCCGTTCAGCGGCCGCGACCGCTGGTCCAGGATGTCCAGGTTCCACGGGACGTGCCGGGTGAGGGACGAGGCCGCGCTCTGCGCGTTCGCGGACAGCTTCCCCAGGGCGCCGGGCGACGTCGGCGCCGGACCGGCCGGCGCACCGTCGCCGGAGGGTGCCACGGGCTGCCCCTTGCCCTGCGCGGGGGGCGTCCTGTCGCTTTCGGACGTACCGGCTGCCTTCCCACCGCAGGCTGAGGCGCCGAGCACGGTCGCCATGGCCACCACGATGAGACCGGCCTTCGTCATGTTCCGTGCCACTACGCCCCCAGATTCCCGCCTCGTACACAGTCGGCGCACAAGACGACCACGGGAGGCGCGCGGTTCCCGACGGGCCGCCCGGGGGTATCGCCGCACGCCGTCGACAGCGCGCGGTCGAGCGGTACGGAGCAGGCCTCCTCCTCTCTGGCCGCCGGCGGTGCGCTGCCCGACGACCCGCCGGTGACCGGTGCCTTCTCGTGTTCGCCGGTCCGGGCGCGGATTGCAAGGACCGGCGCGCGCTACTCCGGCGCCGGCCCGGCGTCGTGGCCGCCCTTCTTGTACGCGCCCCAGTGCTCGGCCAGCCTGCCGTCCCTGATCCGGAAGACGGTGGGGATGTACCAGTCGTACGTGGTGGCCGGGGCCGTCGGATCGGGCCACGGCTTCTGCATCAGCAGACAGACGAGGTCGCCTTCGACGATCAGCGCGACCGGAGGCGGCGGTGCGTCCCCGGTCAAGGGGATCTTGCGGAATCCGTCCGCCAGGAATGCGCGCCCGTTGCCGGGCACGTTCGGATCGTTCTGGATGTAGTCGCTGACGATGAACTTCTCGAGAATGTCGTCGACCTGCTCGTCGACCCGGCCGCTCAGCATCATCCGGGCGAGAGCCGCTTCGAACTCGATGACCAGGCGCTTCATCGCTGTCACCTCGGCTGTCGGCGACTGCGACACTGCATCGACGAAGTCATCGCGGTACATCCAGGCCTCGAAGAAGGCGGGATCGTGGATCTGTGCGACCCCGCCTGCGATCGTGTACTCCCGCAACGTTCCCTCCGGTGAGGCCGTCGTCGCTCGCGGCGTCGGCCGTCCGGTCGCCGCCGGCAGGGACGCCTCTTGGGGCGCCAGCTTCTTCAAGGGACCCCAGTGTTCGACCAGTTGGCGGTTGCTGAGGCGGAAGACGGCGAGGCTGTACCAGTCGTAGGTGCTGCCGGGGATCAGTGGGTCCGCGGTGGGTTGCCGCGTCATCACGCAGGCGAGCTCGCCCTCGGCGATGACGTTGACCACGGCGGGCGGCGGTCCGCCGTCCAGCGGCGCGCGCCTGAGGTGTGCGATCAGCTGTTCGCGGCCGTTGCCGGGAGCGTTCGGGTCGTGCTGGACGAACTCCTCGGCGACATAGCGCTCCACGATGTCGCGGAGGCGCTCCTCGACGGCGTTGTCGCGGATCATCCGCGCCAGCTCGGCTACGAATTCGCTCACGAACCGCTTGGTCGCGGCCACGTCCGGGTCGGGGGACGCCGCCACCGCGTCGATGTAGTCGGGCCGGTCCATCCAGGTGCGGTGGAGGTCGGGGGTGTGGATCGTGGCGACACCGTCCACGATGCTGAAGTCGCTCATCGCACGGGCTCCTTGTCGGGGGCGGTCGTGCCGCGTTGCGGCATCGGCATATTCATGAACGGTTCGAGCCCCAGAATCTGTCGCCCGTTGATCTCTGCCATCGGCTCGAGCCGAAGCGCGCCGTGCGTCGCGAGGACGCGGATGTCGCGGGCGTACCGCTGGATCGGGTTGGACAGGGCAACCGTGGACGAGCCGAGCGTCATCTGCAGCGCATCGATCGCCTGCGCCAGCGTGCTGATCGTCCAGATCATGTCCATCGTGATCACCGGCTCGTCGGGCGGGGTGAAGTCCTCGCCCCGCAGCGTCCGGCGGTCCAATTCGTCGGCGTATCCGTGAATCGCGGCCCGGGCGACGTTCATGGCCGCGCGCGCCTTGCCGACCGCCACTTGGACCGACGGCATGTCGGCCACCGTCGGGTAGGGCAGATTGAAGGGTTTGCGGCGCTTGGCCTGCTCCGTGAAACACTCCAAACAGCCCTCCGCCATCCCGAGGGCCAACGCGGCGAAGTGGACCGGGACGAGCAGCATCTGCGCCACCGTCCCGAATTTGAAGGCGAGTCCCTCGTACTGGCCGCGGAGGGCATCCAGCCTGGGCGGTACGTCGGCCAGATCGAAGACCCGATAGTCCGGAACGAATCCTTCTTCTCCGAGTGTCGTGATGCTGTTGCTGGAAGTCCCCATCAGGCCCATCACGTGCCAGTCGTCGAGTATCCGGAACTCCTCGCGCGGGAGCAGCGCCATCGCCCGGCGCGGCCTTCCGTCCTCGGCGGTGTAGTCGACGCCCACCGTGGCCCAGGCCGTGTGCCTCGATCCGCTGCCGTAGGTCCACTTGCCTTTGATCATCCAACCGCCGTCGACCTTCCGCGCCTTGCCGACCACGGGCGACAGGAGTGAGGCGCCGATGATGATCGGCCCTTCCCAGGTGGCGGCGTCCCGGAACACCTCGTCAACGAGTCGCTGCGGGAAGGCGAGGCTGTTGCGCGTCGCGGTGGCGACGACCGTCAACCAGCCGGCGGCGGCGTCGCCGGCGCCCAGGGCGGTGATGATCTCTGCGATGTCCCGGGCGCCGAGCGCCGTGCCGCCGAATTCGGCGGGAAGGGTGAGCCTGAAGATGCCGGCGCCGCTGAGGGCCTTGAGTGTCGACGGGGTGAGCGCCCCGATTTTTTCACCCTCTTCCGAGTTGGCCCGCAGCTCCGGAACGAGTGCCCTGATCTCGTCGCGGATTCGTCGGCCGGTTTCTGTCAGGAACTCCGACTCCCGCTGCGGTGGAGGCTGCGGTGCGGAGCCGGCGATGCCCGAAACGCTCGATTGGCTCATGTTCTTTCCTCGAATCACGCGGCCGCGACGCGGATCGGTGCGCGTCGAGCGCCCCATCGCGTCGGGTTGTCATCCATGCATCGGCCGGCCGGTCGCCACGCGCCACCTGGACTGCCGACAGGCCGGACCGGCGGACGTCCATCTGTCTGAGAACTTGCTCGAGTACGCGGCGTCGAGTGATGTGAACCCCACCGCGTGCAAAAGTGTACTGTACCGTCCAGTACTGTCAAGCGGGAAATCTGCAGGCAGGCGGGTTGACCACTGATCGCCGCCACGGATTCCGGGAACCGGCGGGACTCGGTGCGGGGGCTCGGTGCGGGAGTAGTTCGAGCGGTCGCGGAGCCGGTCGAGCCGATCAAGCCAGGCTCCCGGCATGTCTGGTCCGACGTTGGCGACCTCGGCTTCAGGCCGACCCATGCCGTCAATGTCAGCGCCTGTTGCAATCGCGAGATCGACCACGTGGCCACGGCCCTGCTGACCGCCGCTGTCATGGACGTCATCGGGGGCGTGGCCAAAGTCGAGCTGCTGGACGGACAGGCGTCGGTCGTCGCCGCCCTGCCGGGGGTGTTGCGGATCGGGGACGACGATTGGACGGCGTTGGGAACGGGGGAGTTCCTGCGGGCATGGGTTGGGCACCCCGCCTTCCGGCTGGTCAAGTAGCTCAGATCGGTCCGGGGCGGTCGCCCACCGAGTAGAAGCCGCGGAAGTACCGGACTCTGTGGGCGCGGTGGTAGGTGGCAGGCGGTCGGTCGGGACGGCGTTGCCCGGCCCAGCCCGAGCCCGCGACGGGCCGATTCCCAGCGGGCCGAACTCGCAGGTAGGCGACCAGCTTGCGCGGCGACCAGCGGGTGAACGGCTGGCCGCGCTCGACCGGCGGGTGGGGGATCACCCGCACGGCGTTGCAGGTGCCGGTTCCAAGGGGCGTGGATTCAGCCGGAATCCTGGGGGTCCTCCTGCGGGAAGCACCCCCGGGATCAGGCCGGCAGGTGGGCTCAAATGCACGCCCCATGTCTTGTGGCCCAGGCCCGGCACCGTGGTGACGCTCCGAACAAGAGCGGGGCGCGGTACTCCAGGCGCTGCCCTGGTTTGCGTCAGACCGCTTCTTCTGGCTGTGCCTCCACCGCCGCCGCGGGCTCGCGCCACTCGTCGGCCGGGTAGCGCGGCAGCAGGAAGACGATTGCCAGTGTGAGCACGCTGATCGCGGTCAGGGCGATCAGGGGCCCGGTGTAGCTGCCCGTGGCCTCGGCCGTTCCCTGCACCAGCACCGGGGTCAAGCCGACGCCCAGGAGAGTGATGACGATCAGCGAGATGCCCTGGACCTGCGCGAAGGCGCGCATGCCGAAGTAACGGCCCGCCAAGTACGGCGCCACCGACGACTCCGCGCCCATCACCACGCCGAGCAGCCCCATGGCCAGAAGCAGTGCCCAGGTGCCGCCCCTGGCGGCGAAGATCGCGACCGTGCCGACCACGAGACACGCGACGAACGGCACGAAGGCGCGTGGGCTCGTCGAACGGTCCATGGCCACACCGGCGAGCAACATGCCGATGAAGGAAGCCACGAGCAGCACCGACAGCGACAGGGACACGGTCGTGGCCGAGTAGCCGCGGTCGCCGAACAGGGCGACGGCGTTCGACCGCACGCTCGTCGCCACCCCTGCGGTCAGGACGATGGCCGCCACCGTGATCAGCCAGGCCCGTGTGCGCAGCACGGCGCCGAGCGGCATTCCGGGGAGTTCCTTCGGACCTCGTCCGTCCTTCGTCGCCGCGACCTCCGCGGGGTCCCGAGTCGGCTCGGTGAGCAGGAAGTACTGGGCGGGGAAGACGATCACGAGGATGCACAGGGCCAACACGAGGTAGGTCTGGCGCCAGCCGAGACCGTCGATGGACAGCCGGCACAGCGGAGCGATGACCGCTCCGCCCAGGCTGGTGGCGCCGCCGATGAACAGTGAGTAGCCCATCCCCCGGTGGCGGGGGAACCACCCTGCGACGACCTTGTAGGTCAGGCCCATGATGCCGATGTATCCGCAGAGGGCGGAAGCCAGCATCGGCAGGAGCAGGAACACGGCGTTGCCGGCGGCGAGCGCGATCGCCGCGGTGAAGAGGCCGTACAGCGCGACGCACGGCACCGCGACGGCGCGGGTGCCCCAGCGGTCGACCCAGCGGCCGGCCAGCGGAAGGATGAGTGGAGCGGCGATGATCGGGATGTTGAGGATGGTCAGCGCCTGCGACTGCGACCAGCCGAAGTCCCGGGAGACGGGCCCGACGAAGAACGTGATGGTGGAGCTCGACGCGGCGGGGCTCAGGGTCATGGCCAGCACACAGGCGATCGCGGCCTTCCATGCGGGGGCGGCGTAGCCCCGCAGGGAGGCCACATACGCGCGCAGGGAGCCTTTGCTGTCTGTCAGTTCGTCGGGTGCCGTGAGGTCGGCATGAGGGTTCGGGGACATCGTCGTCCTTCCGTGGCCGAGGTGTGACGCCCGCCCGCCATTCGGTCCGGGGCCGGTGCAGTGCACAGGACGGCTGCGCGACGGCACCGAACGGCATCGGTCGAAGATGTACTGTACGGTTCAGTCCATATGGCGAGTCAAGAGGGCCGCATGCGTCGGCGGCCGGTTATCGGCGTCGCCCCTGACGCCCGATGGGTTCGGAAGCCTCGCGCGGCGGCCACGACAAGACGTTCCCGCCGGCACCGGGAACGTCTTGTCGTGGGCGGGCACTTGCCCGTGTCGAGCACGTCTTCGCCCGAATCGCCTCCGTTCAGCCGGCGGGGCACGTCCTGAGTCGCGAGCACGCCCACCGGCAGCAGCGCGCTCTACCGGCAGATGCCCATGCTGATCGTGAATGAGCAGACCTCACCGACCTGACCGGTGACCCGAGTGATCCGGTCAGACGCTGCTCATCCACTGGCGCAGGGAGGCCGGTCGGGGAAGGCCGACGTCCCCGGGCAGGCGGCCGGATGGGCGTCCGGTGGCACGCTCCCCGCGCTCTACCGGCAGATGCCCATGCTGATCGTGAATGAGCAGACCTCACCGACCTGACCGGTGACCCGAGTGATCCGGTCAGACGCTGCTCATCCACTGGCGCAGGGAGGCCGGTCGGGGAAGGCCGACGTCCCCGGGCAGGCGGCCGGATGGGCGTCCGGTGGCACGCTCCAGCTTCTGACGTACCGACAGCTGACGTCCGCCCGGAGCTGCATGCGGGTTGTAGCCGTTGGTGCGGAAGATGCAGAAGATCCGCGGCTCGTCGGCCTTGTACGGGCCAAGACGCTGGACGTCGACCCCGCCTGAGGTGTCCGTGATGTCGAACCGCAGATGCATGTCGTTTTCGCGCGGGTAGTTGTTGTCGTACACCCACAACTCCACTATCTGGCCGCTCTGTTGGTATGCGTAGGCCAGCACCTGGTGGTTCTTGCCGATGTCGAGCGAATCGGTCTGGATCAGCCCGATCGGCGACAGGCGCCCGGCGTCGATGTCGTCCCGGATGCGCGGCCACTCGTCGCGGCAGGTCACCCAGGCGCGGCCACGGGCCAGCCCGGCCGTCTGGATGAAGCCCTCATCCCCGTTGGGGTAGTGCGGCGAGGAGTACCCCAGCCACCGGTGCCCGGAACCGGTGATGTCGAAGCTGTCCAGGAGCCGGTCCCGGATGAACTGGAAGACCGGGTCGGCTTCGGAGTCCGGTGCCGTCGTCTCGGCGGGCGGGAGTTTGCCGGCGGCGAAGTAGTCCATGGCGGCGAAGGTCATACCTCCGCACATTCCCGCACTGGCCTGGGTGAGGTCCTGGTGGAGGAGAGCGTCGAGGTGCGCGGTGACCTCGTCCTCCCCGGAGCCGACTACGCGGAGGAGCTGACGACGGCTGCCCCTGCGATCTGCCCCGGGACCGTGGTGGTCATTGACGACGAGGGCCGGATCCGGCCGTGCGAGCAGGACTACGATCCGCGTGTCGCCGGGATCGTCTCGGGAGCGTGCGGGGTCCGCCCGGCAATGGTCCTGGACCGTCACGAGGGAGGCGCCCCCGTCGCCCTCATGGGCAAGCTGTGGGCACTGGCGGACGCGTCCGCCGGCCCGATCCGCTGCGGGGACCGGCTGACCACGGCCTCCAGGCCCGGCCACGCCCGTCGGGTCACCGACCACCAGCGTGCCACCGGCTCGATCGTGGGCAAGGCGCTCACCAATCTGGAGTCCGGAACCGGGATGGTCCGGGTGCTCGTGAGCGCGGGCTGACGCCGCTGTACGTGGGCTGTATGCGGGCGCACGCGGTGGCGCGGTGCCGGACTTCCATTCGTCTTTCCGAGTCCCACGGAACGGCACCATCCAGGGAGAGGCCATGAGTGAACTGATGGATTATCACCTGCGCGGTCCCGGAATCGAGATCACATATCGTGGTGGTGATCTTCACATCCAGGGGGACGACATCCCGCTGGGCGAGGACCTCCACAAAGACGCCGCGCAGATCGGTAGGGCGGTCACTGAGAACGGCATGCTCCTCACCGTCGTCCTTCTGGAAGCGAGCCGCAACAACACGAAGATCACGTTGAGTCTGCTTCTGCCGGAAACGGGGTTCGAGGCAGATACGACCTCCTCCGAGGTGACCGGGGCCGCGATAGTCACTCGCCACTACGACGATGTGATCGGCGGCCCGCCGCCCGTGCGGCAGAGCTACGACGTGCGGCCTCTGACGGGGACGGCCTCCCGAGCCCACCAGGTGGCGGCTGCCGCAGAGCGGCGTGAATGATCCCCTGCCGCTTCGGCATCGCCGGCGCGAGCCGCGGTCACCGCGTCTCGAAGCGCAAGCCACCTACTCCGCCCCCGGCACCCGGGGGCGGAGCCTTTGCGTGGGGGGCAAGGTCGTCGCTCGGCGGCCTGCGGGTCGCGTCCCGTACGGTCACCCGTCCAACCGCAGGGTTCTCGCGTGGTTGAGGAATCCCGCCAGCCCCACCTCGAACGCCCGGTCCGCGCGTCCTTCGCCCACCACCGCCAGGGCCTCGGCCAGTCGGGGAGTCGGTGCCGACTCCGTCGTGACCCACATCGTCTCCGGCGCCGCGAGGTCGAGGGCCGAGCCCAGGACCAGGTTCTCCAAAGCCACGATCAGCGGCATCACGTCGACGAGGGCGAAGCCCGCGTCCAGCAGCAGCGTCACCGCGCGCTCGTACTGCTCCAGTACCCGCGGCGCTCGTACGGGTGACGTCATCAGCAGTGGGATCGCTTTCGGGTGCGCGGCGAACGCGGCCCGGTACGAGCGGGCCCAGGCCTCCAGGGCCACGTCCCACGGCGTCACGTCCAGCGTTCCGGGGTCGATCGCGGACGCGACCCGCTCGCGCAGCATTTCCACGATGCCGTCCCGGCCGTCCACGTGGTGATACACCGAACCGGTCTGGGCCCCGAGCCGCTTCGCGATCTGCGGCACGCTGAAGTCGCCTTGCTCGTCGACGAGTTGTAGCGCCGTCGTCGTGATGCGCTCGCGGTCGAGGAGCGGTGTGCGCGGCCGTCCCATGTGTGTGTTCCCCCTGGGGTTGCGAGATGGGGCTTCCCGGATGCCCGGAACGAGGCTACATTGCCGAAACCGAAAGGCTTTAGATTAATGGGGCCGTCGTCACCTCGCAGCCGCCCCGGAACACCGGCCACCCGCACGCCCGGATCCCTCCCCGTCCGCCGCGCCCGAAGGGCTTGCCCATGTCCGTGACCACTTCCGACGCCTCCGAGGAAAGCGCGCCGCCCACCACGGCGACCCTCCGTTCCGGCTCCCTCGGCACCGTCGACATCGCCTTCTTCGTCATCTCCGCAGCCGCTCCGCTCACCGTCATGGCCGGCGTCGCCCCGCTCGCGATCCTGCTCGGCGGCATCGGCGCCCCCGCCGGCTACCTCATCGCCAGCATCACCCTCGCGGTCTTCGCGGTCGGCTTCACCACCATGAGCCGCCATGTGAAGAGCGGCGGCGCCTTCTACGCGTACATCACCCGTGGCCTCGGCAGACCCGTCGGCGTCGGCGCCGCCCTGCTCGCCCTCATCGGCTACAACGGCATGGAGATCGGCGTCTACGGCCTCCTCGCCAGCGCCACCAAGGACAGCCTGCACGCCCTCTTCTCCGCGGACGTGCCCTGGCTGCCGATCTCCCTCGCCGGGCTGCTGCTGGTCGGCTACGGCGGCTTCCGCTCCATCAACTTCGGCGCCAGACTCCTGGGCGTCCTGCTGCTCGCCGAGACCGGCATCCTGGTGCTCCTCGCGGGCGGCGTGCTGGTCAAGGGCGGTGCGCACGGACTGTCCGGCGCCTCCTTCGCCCCGGGCCACGTCCTGGTCTCCGGCACGGCGGTCGTCCTGGCCTTCGCCTTCGCGGCGTTCACCGGCTTCGAGTCGACCGTCATCTACCGGCGGGAGGCGCGCGACCCCGAGCGCACCGTGCCGCGCGCGACCTACGCGGCCGTCGGCTTCCTCGGCGTCTTCTACGCGATCATCGTCTGGATCGTCATCCAGGCCTTCGGCAACGACGAGGTCATCGCGGCCGCGGCCCAGGACCCCGGCGGCCTCTTCTTCTCCGCCATCACCACCTACGTCGGCGGCTGGGCGTCCGACCTGATGCACATCTTCATCGTCACCAGCGTCATCGCCTCGCTCCTCGCCTTCCACAACGCGATCAACCGGTACGTCCTCGCACTCGCCGAGGAAGGCGTCCTGCCGAAGGCGCTGGGCCGCGTCCACTCCCGCCACCGCTCCCCGTACGTCGCCGGAATCGCCCAGACCGCCCTCGGCGCGGTCGTCGTCACCGCCTTCTGGGCGGCCGGCGCCGACCCGTATCAACAGCTGCTCCTCTGGGTCAACACGCCTGGAATGATCGGCCTGTTCGCGCTCCAGCTGCTCGCCGCGATCGCCGTGCCCTGCTACTTCCGGCGGGTACGCCACCAGGAGGGCGCCCTGCGCACGGTCGTCGCCCCGGTCCTCGCCGCGGTGCTGTTGGCGACGGCGATAGGGCTCGTCGTCACCCACATCGACCTGTTCACCGGAGCCTCGGCCACCGTCAACACCATCCTGGTCGCGACCGCGCCCGCCGTGTTCGTCGCAGGGCTCGTGCTCGCCTGGTGGCTGCGCCGCGCACGACCGCGGGTGTACGCGGAGTTCGCCGCCGAGCCCGCTGAATAGCCGTACGAAGCAAAGGAGTTCACCGAGTCATGGCCACGCCCGATCTGATCCTCACCGGCGCCAAGGTCCGCACCCTGGACCCCACCCGGCCGCACGCCACCGCCGTCGCCGTGCGCGACGGGGTGATCGCCGCGGTCGGCGACGAGGGCGACGCACGCGACTGGCGTGGTCCGGGCACCGAGGTCGTCACCCTGGAGGGGGCGCACCTCGTGCCCGGGCTCGTCGACGCGCACAGCCACCCCGTGTGGGGGCTGGACATGGCGACCGGGGTCGACCTGTCGGGAGTGGCCGACCTGGCGGGGCTGAGGGCCGCTCTCGCTCAGGCCGAGCGGATCGACGGGTGGGTGCTCGGCTTCGGCCTCGATCACAACGCGTTCGAAGGCCGGCCCATCGACCGTGCCCTCATCGAGGACGCAGTGGGCGGAGCAGCGGCCTTCCTGCGGCTCTACGACGGCCACTCCGCCCTCGCGACCGGCGCGGCGCTCGCAGCGGCCGGCGTGACCGGGCCGCGGGACTTCACCCAGCGTTCGGAGGTGGTCTGCGACGCGTCGGGTCAGCCCACCGGACACCTCGTCGAGCACGCCGCGATGGAGCTGCTCGCGGGCGTCATGCCCCGGCCGTCGTACGCGGCCCGCCGTGCCCGCCTGATCGAGCTGCTGTCGGCGATGGCGGCGACTGGTCTGACCGGGGCGCACGTCATGGACGCCGGTGATCCGCAGCTGGTCGACTCCGTGGCGCGCGAGACGGTGCTGCCGGTGCGGCTGCGGTTCGCGCCCTGGTGCATGCCGGGGGTGGACGAGGCGGGCCTGGAGGAACTGATCGCCCTCCAGGGCCGAGCCGGCCGGCACTGGCAGGTCGGCGGGGTCAAGTTCTTCATGGACGGCACGGTGGAGGGCGGCACGGCCTGGCTGGACGAAGCCGACTGCCACGGTCAGGGCACCGAGGCGTTCTGGCCGGACCCCGAGGCGTACGCCGCCGCCGTACGGCAGTTGCACGCCGCCGGGGTCCGCACGGCCACGCACGCCATCGGCGACGCGGCGGTACGGCACGTTCTGGAGGTGGTGGCGGGGCTGGGACCGCGAGCGCGGGGGCGGCACCGGATCGAGCACATCGAGACGGCGCCGGACGACCTGCTGCCCCGTTTCGCGGAGCTGGGGGTGGCCGCGTCCATGCAGCCGCCGCACACCGCGTACACGCGGTCCGACGGCACGGACGAGTGGTCCGTCCGCCTGGGCGCCGTCCGTGCCGGGCACGCCTGGCGCCTGCGCGACCTGCGGGACGCGGGCGCGATGGTGGCCCTGGGCTCGGACTGGCCCATCGCCCACTACGACGTCCGAGCCGTCCTGGCTGCGGCGCGGGCGCCGAGGGGTGCGGCTTCCATGCGGGCGGGACTGACCGGGTTGGAGGCGCTGGAGGGCTGCACGACCCATGCGGCCCGGGCGGCGGGGGAGGCCGAGACGGCCGGCCGCATCGCCCCCGGTCACCGTGCCGACCTGACAGCTCTGACCCTGGATCCGGTGGAGGCGCCGGCCGACGAGCTGGCGGAGGCGCCGGTGCGGCTGACCGTCACCGGTGGGTACGTGGTGCACCGGGGGCAGTGAAGGCGCGCCCGGCAGAGGGAGTTCAGGCCCGGGGAGGTCACCCGGCCGCTCCCTCCACGCTCCGCGACGGCCGGGAGCGTGAGTGACCCGTCCAGGAACTGTCGTACGAACGAAGGCACTTGGCCGCGGCCCGTGCCGCGCGGGTCGATCACGTGGAGGGAGCGGCCGTCGAGGAGAGCACGCGGCCGGGTGGCGAAGCGGTCGGGGCCGACGGGGCGGGACCCGCCGTTCGAGGTGTCCTCGGCGGGCACTCCGCTCCGGGGTGCGCAGCAGCGCTCGCCCACGGCAGCAGGACGGCCGCCCCGGTCAGTCCGTCCTGGTCGACGGTGGGGAACGGGGGATGGAGAGGGCCTGTTCGGCCCAGATCGTCTTGCCGGTGTACGTCTGGCGGGTGCCCCAGCCCTGGGTGAGCTGGGCGACGAGGAGCAGGCCGCGGCCGCCTTCGTCGAAGGTGCGGGCGCGGCGCAGGTGGGGGGCGGTGTTGCTGGCGTCGGAGACTTCGCAGATGAGGTTGCGGTCGAGGATGAGCCGGAGCTGGATGGGGGCGCCGCCGTAGCGGATGGCGTTGGTGACGAGTTCGCTGACCACCAGTTCGGTGACGAAGGCGACCTCGTCCAGGCCCCAGGCGTCCAGTTGCCGGGTGGTCTTCTTGCGGGCCTCGGCGACCGCTGAGGGGTCGGGCGGCACGTCCCAGGTGGCGACGTGGGCCGCGTTCAGGGCGCGGGTGCGGGCCAGCAGCAGCGCCACGTCATCGGTGGGGTGGTCCGGGAGAAGTGCCTGGAGCACGGTGTCGCAGGTGCCCTCCAGGGACTGAGCCGGCCGGGCCAGCACCTTGCGCAGCACGTCGAGCCCTTCGTCGAGGTCGCGGCCACGGGCCTCGATGAGGCCGTCGGTGAACAGCGCGAGGAGACTGCCTTCGGGCAGCTCGATCTCGGCGACTTCGAAGGGCAGGCCGCCCAGTCCCAGGGGCGGGCCCGCGGGGATGTCGGGGAATTCCACGGCGCCTTCCGGGCTCACCAGCGCGGGTCCGGGGTGGCCCGCGCGCGCCAGGGTGCAGCGTCGGGAGACCGGGTCGTAGACGGCGTACAGGCAGGTCGCGCCGATGTCGCCGACGGTGTCGGCCGCGCCGTCGCCCTCGGCGGACAGGTGGATGACCATGTCGTCCAGGTGGGTCAGCAGCTCGTCGGGCGGGAGGTCGACATCGGCGAGGGTGCGCACGGCGGTACGCAGTCGTCCCATGGCGGCCGAGGCCTGGATGCCGTGTCCCACGACGTCGCCGACGACGAGCGCGACCCGGGCGCCGGACAAGGGGATCACGTCGAACCAGTCGCCCCCGACGCCGGCCTGCGTGCTGGCGGGGAGGTAGCGGGAGGCGACGTCGACGGCGGCCTGCGGGGGCAGTCGCTGCGGCAGGAGACTGCTTTGAAGGGTGAGGGAGGTGCGGCGCTCGCGGGTGTAGCGGCGGGCGTTGTCGATGCAGACGGCGGCCCTGGCGGTGATCTCCTCGCCCAGGAGCAGGTCGTCCTGCTCGAAGGGTTCCGGGCGCCGGTGGCGGGAGAACGTCGCCACGCCGAGGGTGATGCCGCGGGCGCGCATCGGCACGGCCAGCACCGAGTGGAAGCCGAAGCGGCGCATCTGCTCGGCCCGGGCCGGGGCCTGCTTCGCCACCTGGTCGATCACGGGGACGGTCACGTTCTCGATCAGCGGCCGGCCGGTGGTCAGGCACCTGGCCGCGGTCGACTCGTCCGGGTAGGCGGCCACCGTTCCTCGACCCACCACGACCTCGGGGCAGCCCTCCAGGACGGACTGGTAGGCGACCCGGCGCAGCATGACGGGGCTGGGTGGCGAGCCGGCGCGCGGGTCGTCGCCGCCTTCGATGGCGGGGAGCAGATCGACGGTGACGAAGTCCGCGAAGTACGGGACGGCGACGTCGGCGAGTTCCTGTGCGGTGCGGGCGAGGTCCAGGGTGCTGCCGATGCGGATGCTGGCCTCGTTGAGCAGGGCCAGGCGCCCTCGGGCCAGGTGCTCCTCGGTCACGTCGTGTGCGGAAAGCAGCACTCCCTGTACCGTGCCCCCGGCGTCCCGCACGGGGGTGAGCAACGTCGTCCAGACGCTCTCGCTCCCATGGCCGGCAAGCTGCAGGGACTGCTGCAGATGCTGTTGTTCGACGGTCTCCAGCGCCCGCTGCATGCACTGTTCCGTCCGGTCGCTCTCCGGGTCGACCACGATCTCCGACACACGCAGCCCCTGCATCGCCGCTTCGGGCAGCCCGATCACACGCTCCATGTCCGCGTTCGCCCGCCGCAGCCGCAGCCCGGTGTCGTAGAGCGCCGTCGTGACCGGGGAGCGGGTGAACGCCCACATCACCAGCGAGTCGTCGTGGAGCGGCGACGGCGGCCGGGTCAGGGGGGCGACCAGGAGCCAGCCGCCCCCCTTGTCCTCGGAGTCGGGCGCCCGGCGGTGGGCCAGCAGGTGCACCGCGAGGCGGTGGCCGTCCCGGTGCAGGAGGGTGGCCGTCCCGTTCCACCTCGGCAGAGTCCTGAGGGCGCGCAGCGTCTCGGTGGGCGGCTCCCCGGACAGCAGCGCCGCCGCGGGCCGGCCGATGACCTCCGCGGACCGGTACCCGAGCAGCCGCCGTGCTCCCTCGCTCCACCCGGTCAGGATGCCGTTCGCGTCCATGTGGGCTCTGGCGGTGGCCGACTCGTCGATGGGGTCGTCCGGCCGCCGCGCCGCCCGGTCGTCGCCGGCGGTGTCAGAACCCGTCATCGCGTTCATCCGCCCTCACCTCGGTCTTTCCACTGTGTGTCCCGGCCGGTCAGACGAGCAACCGATGGGGGAGTGGTGGGACATATATGCTCAATAAGGCCATAAGCCTAAAAGACATACCAAGATAAAAGAGACGTCCATACATCGGGGCTGGAGGGTCGTGCCATGACTTCCACCGGCGAGGAGACGTGGCCGAACGCGGCCGAATGGACCGGGAAGATCTACAGCGGCGGTTGGCGGCAGTCCGAGGGCGGGGTCCAGCCGGTGATCGAACCCGCCACGGGAGAGCGGCTGGCGGAGGTGGGTGTGGCAGCGCCCGCGGATGTCGCCCGAGCCGGGGCTTCGGCCGCCCGAGCTCAGCGGGCCTGGGCCGAGGCGGCACCCCAGGAGCGCGCCGAGGTCCTGCTCCGCGCAGCCCGGGCACTGCGTGAGCACAGCGGGGCGGTACGCGAGTGGATCGTCAGGGAGTCCGCAGGCGTCCCGGCGAAGGGCGACTACGAGATCGCGGCCGGACTCAGCCAGCTGGCGCAGGCCGCCGGCCTCGCGTCGCTTCCCCTCGGGGAGATCCTGAGCCCGTCGGCACCTGGCCAGACCAGTTACGCATGGCGGGTACCGCTGGGAGTGATCGGCGTCGTCAACCCCTGGAACGCGCCCCTGCTGTTCGCCATGCGGGCGCTGGCGCCCGCGCTCGTGCTGGGCAACGCCGTCCTGCTCAAGCCCGATCCCCACACACCGGTGTCCGGCGGTGTCGTCGTGGCGCGGCTGTTCGAGGAGGCCGGACTGCCCGAAGGGCTGCTCCATGTCCTGCCCGGAGGCCCCGGCACCGGTGAGGCGGTCGTGGCTGATCCCCACGTCGCCATGGTCGTGTTCACCGGCTCCACCGAGGCGGGACGGGCGGTCGCCCGCGCCGCGGGCGACGGGCTCAAGCGGGTGGCCCTGGAACTGGGCGGCAAGAACTCGGTCGTCGTGCTCGACGACGCGGACGTCGACTCCGCCGCGGCAGCCGGGGCGATGAGTTCGTTCGGCTATCAGGGGCAGGCCTGTGTCGCCGCCGGACGTCATCTGGTGCACGCCGACATCGTGGAGCCGTACACCGAGGCACTGATCAGGCAGGCCAAGGAGCTGCGGGTCGGAGACCCCCGCGAGGAGGGCGTTGCCCTCGGTCCCGTGATCAGCGAGCGCCAGGCCGCGAGGATCGAACGCATCGTGGACGAGAGCGTGGCCGCCGGTGCGCGGGCACTGGCGGGCGGACGCCGCGACGGGCTGTTCTACCCGCCCACCGTCCTGGACCACGTCGAGCGGACCATGCCGGCCTTCACCGAGGAGATCTTCGGGCCGGTCGCCCCCGTCATCGCGTTCCGCACCGACCAGGAAGCCGTCGAGATCGCCAACGACACCGCGTACGGCCTGACGGCGGCTGTGCACTCCCGTTCGGCGTCGCGCGCCACGGCCGTTGCCGAGCAGTTGCGCACCGGCATGGTGCACCTCAACGACGTGTCCGCCAAGGACGCCGCGAACGCCCCCTTCGGCGGGATGGGGGCATCGGGCAACGGTTCCCGCATCGGCGGCACTGCCAACCTGGAGCAGTTCACCCAGTGGCGCTGGAAAACGGTCCAGCGTTCCCTGTGATCGCGCGGCGCAGGGGTTGACGCGCCCACAGGGGCGACGAACCCGGTGGGGCACGGTGAGCGCGTCAACCAGGACGGCACCGCACACAGCAGGCGGGAACCGTGCCGGACCGACGCCGTGCGGTGGCCTCATCTGACCGCGGTGAGGCTCGCGTAGACCACGAGGTTGCCCTGGTATCCCGTCTGCTTGGTGTAGCCGCCGCCGCAGGTGATCACCCGTAATTCGGCCCGATCCGTGCTGCCGTACACCTTGTCGCTCGGGAAGCGCTCCTTGTCGTAGATCTCGAGGGCGTCGACGGTGAACACGGCTGTGCGCCGGTCTGCCCGGTCGATCTCGATCGTGTCGCCCTTGGCCAGCGCACCGAGCCCGTAGAAGACGCCCGGCCTGCCGGTGGGCAGGTCCACATGGCCCGCGGTGACGGCTGTCCCGACGGACCCCGGCGCCGTGCCCTCGCTGTACCACCCGGCGCGGTTGGGAGGGTCGGCGGGCGGCGGCTCGAGCGCCCCCGAGGAGTCGAGGTGCAGCTTGGCGACGGGGGCGTTGAGGTTGATGGCGGGGATCCGGATCCAGAGCGGTTCCGCGGGCAGGAGCGAGGGAACCGGGGGGTCCACCGGGGCGGCGGTGCGGTGGGCCGTGGCGCCTGGCAGGGGGGCGAAGGCCTGGTCTGCCGAAGGCTGCGGTGGCTGCTCGGGGTGTACCGCGCCGGCCACCAGCACGACTCCCGCCATGAGCGTCCAGGCCAGAAGCCTGGCCGAAGGCATGAACGAGGAAGAGGAGGAGGAAGGGGAAGAGCCGGTGGTGCGCCTGGGAGCCATCGCGGTCGGTTCTCTGCTTGAGGCAGGGGAGAGGGAAGGTGATGGGCTCCCGCCGGCTTCCGGAACCAGGGGCTCCGGAAGCCGGCGGGAGTGAGCGAGCCGGTAGCGAAGCGGGCGGTCAGCTTCGGTGCGAGCCCGAGCGGTGACGCATCCGCACCAGCCCCCCGGCGGCGGCTGCGGCGACCAGCGCGGCGCCCAGGGCGAGCTGCGGGGCTGTCTGCCCGTCGTCTCCGAAACCGGCCTCGACGGCGCCGTCCGGTCGAGGCGCCGGGAGCTCGTACGAATCTGTGATCTTGATCCGCGGCGGGCACTTGACGGTGATGGTGTCAGTGGTGCCCAACGAACCTTCCGGCACGGTGAACTCGCCGGTGAGCACACCCTTGCGTTCGCCTTCGAAGAGGTGGAACGCCCCTCCCGCCTCGGACTCGCCCTTGCCGTAGGTCACGTCGGCACCACACGCGGTGGTGCTGACCGTGACCGTGGACCCGTGGGCGGTTTGCCGCGAGTGGATGTCGAGACCTGAGTCGCCGGCGGCGGCAGCGACGGGAATCTGAAGAGCCATGAAGCCGGCCGTCAGGCCGATACCGATGCCAACGCGTGTCTTGCCCACGAGAACCCCTTCAGCGGAGCGGTGTCCGGTCTGTTGTGCGGCGCCTGAGTCGTGCACCACTGCCGAGGCAACCGACGCTGTGTCACCTCCGCAACCTGACGGATCGCCACACGCATCGTCCGGACAGGCGTATCGGCTGCCCGAACAGGGGTATTCACGCAGGTCAGAGAAGTGGGAGCCGAGGTGGTGGATGAATTGCCACAGGTCGGCGAACAGGCTAACGAACTCACACCGACGGGTGTCTCCGTGCCGGGGATGTGCGACTTCTGCTGTTGGTGCGTCAGTTTCTCCTCGGGGCCCGTGACCGGAGCCGTTGCGGCTGTCCGCCGACAGGCGGGCGGGGTCGGAGCGGTGGACGCGTCGGGCCGCATCACCCCCGGCCCAGGCACAGGTGGTGTCGGCGCTTCCTCGCGACGTCGGCGGCCTCCACGAAGACCTCGAGCCGTTGTCCTCGGCCAGGACAGCCGAGGACGTCCTCGACTCAACTCGCCCGCTTCCGCCGACGGATCTGCGGCGCAGGACACTAGCCGTCGTACTTGACCCAGGCACGCTCACCCGCGTCGTTCGTGCCGTACCAGTAGCGCGGCATTCCCTTGATGCTGGTGGTGCGGAACGGGCGGCCGTGGTCGTCGATGCGGATCGTGCCGGTGCGGCCCTGGGAGGACCAGTCGAGTTCGAGGTACCAGCGGGCGTCGTACGTCTGTGTCGTCGCGGCGACCAGGAGCACCTCCGGGTCCGCGGCGGAGACGCGGTACGGGAAGTGCACGGCCGGGATGGTCTCTCCGAGGTCGGCGCCGTCCTTCGGGCGGGCCAGGGGGCGGTCGGCGTCGAGGTTCACGGTGAAGAGGCGGGGTGTCAGGTCCCCGCCGCAGCCCTGGCCCATGGCGTACGCGCTCCCGGCGGCCGGGTTGCCGCGGCTGACGATGCGGACGTGCAGTGCCTCCAGGACCACGGCCGTGGACGACCGCCCCTGCACCGAGATCTGCACCCTCGTCTGCCTCCCGTGCACCGCGCCCTGCGTCGCCGCCCACACCCCGGCGTCCTGCTCCACCGGCGGCGGAGGCACCTGTGCGCGGGGCTTGTCGATGACGTAGTCGTGGTCGCAGCCCTTGTCCCAGACCAGGGAGTCGGTGCTCCAGGTGAGGGGCAGACCGCCGGCCGGCTTCCCGGCCGAGGAGGGACCACGGCCGGTGGCGGACGGGGCGGGGCTCTGCTGCCGGGGGCTGGGCGACACGGAACTGCCGGAAGGGGAGGGGGAGGCGGTGGCCGACGGATTCCCCGAAGGGCGGGGGGCGCCGGGGGCCGTCGTCCGCGGGCCCCCGGAGCGAACGGCGTCCGCCTCGGAGGAGCGGTCGTCCGACAGGGCGGCCGTGCTGCCCACGGTGGCGAGCAGCGCGCATACGGCGGCGGTGGACGCCAGGACCCGTCGGCGGCGGTACCAGGGGAGGGGAGCGGGGGAGGGGGCGGTCACGTCCGGGGTGGGATCGTCCTCCGGCTGCTCCGTGGAGCTGCTCTGCTCGTCGAGCGACCCGCTCGCGTCCGACGCCGGGGCCGGACAGGCTTCCTCTGCCGAATCGGGCGTACGCACCTGCTGCCGAGCCGCCGTCGCCGCCAGCCACAGCCGGTGCAGCTCCAGGCGCTCCTGTGGTGTGGCCTCGCAGAAGGCCGCGAGCCGCTCCACGGGTGCGAAGTCCTGCGGCACCGCCGCGCCCGCGCAGTACCGGTGCAGTGTGGAGGTGTTCATGTTGACGCGGCGGGCCAGGGAGCCGTAGCTCCGGTCCGTGCGGTCCTTCAGCCGGCGCAGCAGCGCCGCGAACTCCTCGACCTCGTCCCGCATCGACACCGTTGCTCCGTTCGTCCGCCCGTGATCCCGTATCTCAGGCCCTCATATCCCTGCACGTCAGATGGGCTGGGATGGTTCCACCGTCGCCGCAGGGGCGTCAGCCGTTGCGCGGCACTTGGGTGACCGCCGATGCTCTTGGTGTCGCACCGAACACCGCTGGACCAACCGGCGTAGGGCGACACCCGACAGGCATCACGAACGGTGGCCTCCATGGGCACCGAACTTGATGCGCCGTCACACACGCTCCCGATGCCGGTCGCCGCACTCGTCGCACCCCGGCCTCGTCCCTCCTGACCGGCGGCATCCGCAACGCATGGCCGTCCACCACCGCCGGCTCGGAACGAGCACCTACCACGTCACCGGAATAAAGATCTCCAGCCGTTCCACATGCTGAATCTGCTCAGAAAAGGAAGACGCACATGAACAGGAAGTCCCTCGCACACCGTCGTCCGGGCCGCCGCGCGGCCGTCGCCGCCGGCCTCGTCCTGGCTGTCGGACTCGGTGTGTCGTCACAGGTTTCGGCACAGGCCTCCGTCCCTGCCCCCGCAAAGACGTCCACCGCCGCACCGCAGTCGGTCAGCGGCACGTCCGGCCAGGCGGTGACTCGGGTCGCCGACTTCTACGGCGCGTACATCGACGCGAAGGGCGACTACGCGGACCCGGACGTCACGCTGGCCACGACGCTCCGCAAGCACTACCTGACGCCCGACTTCGCCAATCGGCTGGCGGCCTGGGAGACGAAGAACCAGGCGGACGGCGTCCTGCGCGCCCAGAACATCCCGGCGCGCTGGACGGTGACCGACAACGGCACCGTGGGGCACGGGCATGAGGTCATCGTCACCCTGACCTTCGGCAGCGGGGAGGCGACGCAGAAGACCAGGCTCTTCGTGCTGGTGGAGCGGTACAACCACATCGCCGACATCACCACCACGAGCGCCCGCTGACGGCGGAGCCGCTCCGCATGTCTGCCCGCCCGGGACAGCGCACCAGGGCGGACGGTCGACGGACCCTCGGGGGGAAGTCCCCCTGAGGGTTTCGTCAACCCGTGGGGGAGGGGTGGGGTTCGTGGAAGGCGCCGTCGAGGCAGAGGGTCGCGCTGCTTGCCGCGCTGGAGGCGGCGAGGAAGAAGAATGTGCGACGACACCGTCCTCGCACCCCTCGACCGGAAGGCCCGCAGACCATGAGCAGCCAGAGCGACCGCTGGGCGAAACTGACAGGCGGACAAGCCGGAGAGGAGTACGCCCGGCGGTTTGCACGGCTCGCCGACTCAGGCCACGACATCCACGGCGAGGCCGCCTTCTGCGACGCGCTCCTGACGCCGGCCGCCCGTGTACTCGACGCCGGCTGCGGCACAGGCCGGATCGCGATCCGACTCGCCGAGCTGGGTCACCACTGCACGGGTGTGGACGTCGACCATTCCATGCTCGCCGTCGCCCGCCGCGACGCCCCCACGCAGGAATGGCTCCACGGTGACCTGGCGCAACTGGACAGCCTCGGTCTGGAACCCGGCTTCGACCTGGCGCTCGCCGCCGGGAACGTCATCCCCCTGCTGGCCCCCGGTACGGAGCCCGCCGTCGTGCGGCAACTTGCCGCCGTGCTGCGCCCCGGCGGGCTGCTGATCACCGGCATGGGGCTGGACGCGGAACACCTGCCCCTGCCCGAACCGACAGTGACGCTGACGGAGTTCGACCAGTGGTGCGCGGATGCCGGGCTGACGCTGCGGCAGCGCTTCGCCACCTGGGCGGGCGACCCCTACCGTCCGGGCGGCGGCTACGCCGTCAGCGTGCATTCCCGTCCCGCCGCCTGACCCGGGAACGGGGGAGCGTCCCGTCCTCCGCCGACCCCGACCCGGGGGAGGCCGCACATGACCGTCCGGCCGCGGCCGGGAAGCCGCGCGGCCCCACCGTCGGCGAGCCCGGGCGGCAGAAGGGAACCGCGCCCGCCGCCCGCCTCGATCAAAGCCAATCGATCGACCCCGGCGTGCGGGTCCCATGTGGGGCACGCCGGGGTCGTTCTCCGCGTGGTGCACTCACCGCCCGTCGCGCAGCAGCGCGCAGACGAAGTTCTCCTGGATGGTGCGCAGCCGCGTGAGCCGCGTGAGCCGCGCGGGATCGTCGGCCCCGTTGATCTGGCTCGTGATGGAGAACGTCAGTGAGCGTCGGCCGTCGGGAGTGGCGGCGATCAGTTGCGTGTAGCCCGGGAAGTTGCCGGTGTGGCCCAGCACGACGCCGCACCGTGTCGTGTAGCGGAAGATGGCCAGTCCCGCGGAGTTGCGTCCCGGGCCGGCGGGTTGGGATGCACCCGCGATCCACCGGCGCTGCTCCCGCAGGACGTCCTTGCCGTAGCCGTAGAGCGCGCCCGAGGCGTAGCCGCGGATGAAACGGGTCATGTCGACCGGCGTGGAGATGATGCCCCCCGACGCCCAGGCGCCTGAGGCGCTCAGGAGCTCGCTGACGTCCTGGGGAGACGCGGGGTCGCTCACGTCGTACCCATGCAGGTAGGGCTTGGGCATGCGGTAGCCCTGCGGGAGGCTGGTGTCGCGCAGCTCGAGCGGCCTGTAGACCAGTTGCCGCAGGAGTTGTTCGTACGGGGTACCGGTCACCGCTTCCGCCATGAGGGCGACGGCGATGTTGTCGGAGTTGGAGTACTCGTACCGGCTGCCGGGTCTGAACCGCAAGGGCTTGTCGGCCACGTAGTCGAGCAGGTGGCGGGAGTTGAAGTGGTGGTGTGGGTCGGCCGCGACCACTGCGATGAACTGGCGGGACTGCGAGTAGTCGGGCAGGCCGCTGGTGTGGTTCAGCAGTTGCCGCAGAGTCACCTCGCCCCAGGCACGCGGGAGCTGTGGGAGGCGCCTGCGCAAGGTGTCGTCCAGGCGCAGTGTGCCGCGGTCGACGAGGGACAGCGCTACTGCTCCGCTGAAAGCCTTGGCCGTGCTCGCGATCCGCATGTGGTCCGTCGCATGCGGCCGGCGGCCCGTTGCCAGGTTGGCGACGCCGGCGCGCAGGACGCGGGTCTGGCGGCCGTCGCGCAGCAGGGCGATGATTCCGGGAGGCCCGCCCGGTTCGCTGACGAGCCGGTCGATCTGACGCTGCAACGTGCGGTCGTCCACCGGCCCGGCTGAAGTGCCCGCGGCGGCTCCCGCAGTGGCCGGTACCAGTACCGCCAAAGAGGCGGCCACTATGGCGAACACGGACCCGGCACGTGGTCGCAGAACGGCGCGGAGAGATCGCAGGGGGCACAGAGGCATCGAGGCTCCTGAAGGTGGGCGACGGCGGTGCAGGTCAAGCCTCCCCGGCCGCGGAAGTCGACGCCGCGTTCTGTTGCTGCAAACAGCTCAGCGGCCGTGGGTGGCCGGGTTGCCGCCTTCGTGCCGTTTCGGACGCCGGTCGAGCGGTGTGTGTAGCTCCGGGTCCGGTGGACAGCGGGCCTGGCGAGCAGGCTGTGGGCGCGGACCACTCCACCATCACAGGGGCCATCGGCGAGGTGCGGCCGTTGATCGCCGAGCCGAGGCTGCACCGTCAGCCCGGGTGTGGGGCTGCGAACCGTGGCCGAGGTCGTCGACGATCAGCAGATCACCGACCTGGCATCGGCGCGGCACATGTGAACACCGAGCGCCACCGAAGTCCCCGACGTCTCACCGCCTACCGCGCACGAACTCACCGGCACTCTGTTTGCCCGGTCCCTGGCATTGCCATATTATGGACATAAGTGTTTTTCACGCCTCGTGAAGCCGCCTCGTGCCACGGAGGTGCGGCTCAGAGGATCCGTGGTCTTCCATGTGTATACGTGCCCACCAGGGGAAGCTCAAGCGGGAATTCGTCCCTTACTTGCAGGCGCGGCTATCGCATTTCGATACATGTCCTCCGGGTCGAGAATTCCGGCCAATTCCCGGACCTCGATCCGACATCGTGATGCGCCATGTGGGCTTGACTTCTGATCAACAAGTCAGAGGGGCGTCGGAATATGAGAATGAGCCTGACCGAGCTGCGCGCCCTCGCCGCGCAGGCAGGGTTCACCGGAAATGACATCAAAATCTCGGCGGCCGTCGCCATGGCGGAATCCAAAGGCGACCCAGGTGTCATCGGAGACCAGAAACTGGTCGACCACAAGTGGGGGCCGTCCATTGGTCTCTTCCAAATCCGCTCCCTCAAGCACCCAGGGCAGTTCTCCCCACCGGACACGCTCAGGATTGAGGCGAAGCTCAAGGACCCGCTCTACAACGCCAAGACGGCAAAGGCCATCAAGGACGCACACAACTGGAACCAATGGTCCACGTTCGTGAGCGGGGCCTACAAGCAGTACATGGGCGGCGGGCACGTCGGCCCCACCAGTTTCGAGCCGTTCCCTGGTGCGTCGTTCTTCCACACCGGACGGAAATCGTCGGTCGTCGCCGCGATGCACCATCGGCTCGTCGCCGAAGGCTGCGACCGGTACCAGTCGAGCGCCGGCGCCGACGTATGGGGCCCGGGCGATGTGAAGTCCTTCGCCGCCTGGCAGCGGAAGCTCGGCTTCGAAGGCGACGACGCCAACGGCATTCCCGGAAAGGTCAGTTGGGACAAGCTGAGGGTCCCCAACGTCTAATGGCCGAGGCCATGGCGTCGCGGAAGCGAGCGGAGGAGCAGTACACCACCGCGCTCAGCGCCGTGCGGACGCTTCGGGCTTGACGGCATCTCGACCGGCGACGCGACGCGAGAATTCATGATCCTGAGTGCCACTGGCGACACGAAATCGTGGAACTGAAAGGACGGCGTCATGCCCGAGAACTTCGACGACGAGGACGTGAAGGCGGCTCTCGAGAAGACGGACACCGGCGATGGCCCCGGCACCGACAACCTCGATGACCTTCCGGAGAGCGACTTCGTCGCCTTCGCCGAGGACGGCGTCGAGAACGACACGGAGGACCTCCAGTGACCGCCACCATCGCCTACGACCGTCCCGTCTCGAACCTCATCGACGAGCTGAGCGCGACGGGCCACGTCACCCACAAGTCCTACAGGAAGACGTCGGTCACGCTGCACCACAACGGCGCCCGGCTGTCGCACCAAGGTGTGCTCAACGTCTGGAAGACGCGTCCGGCTTCGGCCCACTTCGACGTGGACGCCGCCGGTGCCGTCGCCCAGTACGTCAAGGTGAACGAGTACGCCTGGGCCGTCGGCAACATGGCAGGCAACCAGAGCACGATCAGCATCGAAATGGCGAACGCGACGCTCGCACCCGGCTGGACGATCGCCGAGGCCACCTGGAAGAACGCGGCACGTCTCGCCGGCTGGCACTTCGCCAAGGTGATCGGCGAACGCCCCAGCAAGAGCAACCTCTTCTACCACCACCACTGGTCCTCGACCGCCTGCGCCGGCCCGCACATGGACAAGCTCTACGACAAGGTCCTCGCGGCGGCTCAGGAGGCGTACGACCACTTCAAGGATTCACACCCCGTCCCCGGGCCGGATACGGAGCCCTTCCCCGGTGCGTCGTTCTTCCACACCGGACGGAAATCGCCGGTCGTCGCCGCGATGCACCATCGGCTCGTCGCCGAAGGCTGCGACCGGTACCAGTCGAGCGCCGGCGCCGACGTATGGGGCCCGGGCGACGTGAAGTCCTTCGCCGCCTGGCAGCGGAAGCTCGGCTTCGAAGGTGACGACGCCAACGGCATTCCCGGTCAGGTCAGTTGGGACAAGTTGAAGGTCCCCAACGTCTGACCGCGCCGGTGCCCATGGCTTCGCTTCCTGCGGCCGGGAGGCCGGGGCCTGGCCTCAGGCCGTACACCGGACGCGGCCGAACCGGGCCGTTCTGCGGGATCGCCCTACGAGGTGTCGAGGCCCGGCTGACCTGCGTCGGCTCCGAGGATTGCCCGGAGCCGACGCCCTGACACGCTAGAACAGCGCCACGCAGGAGTTCCCGTCACCGACGAAGCAGACGTACAGCTTCACGTCACGGACGCTGTATCCGTTGCTCTTGGCGTAGCCGGGGGTGCTGTTGGCGCCGTTGCTGTCGGCGCCGAGCTTCGTGTAGCCGTGGTAATGCCAGGAACCGTTCTCCCACTTCTGGTACGTGGTGTAGAGCCCCGCGCCCTTGCCGTCGGCGCAGTTGTCGTAGATCGTGAAGTCCCAGTTCGTGTCGTAGAGCGCGTAGCCGCCGGCCGTTCCGACCTGCCAGTAGTTGTAGGAGCCGTTGACGGAGGCGCAGCCGTCGTAGGTGCTCTGGTAGTAGTTCGCGGCCTGGGCCTGGCCGGAGACGGCCATGACCAGGCCGGCGGCCGCGGTCGCGACCGCGAGCTTCTTCCCGATGCCCTTGAGCGTGCTGCCGTTGACCATGAGAGTCCTCCTGCGTGGTGGTGGCGGGGTGACCGGGACTTTGCCCGGCTGGGGGACGGCACGGCAGAGCCCGAGGGCCTTTCCGCGCCCCTCGGCGGGGTGGGCTGCCGTGCGATCGGCGCGACAGCCGGTGTTCTGCCGCGGTTCCTGTCCTGGACCAAGGTGCGCGGTCGACCCTCGGCAAACCTTGGACAAACGTTGAACGGGCTGGTCGAAGGTGCTATGCCAGGGTGGGACTTGAGACTCGGGGGCGTGCTGTGACGGTTGACTTCGCTGTGCTCGGCAGCGTCGAGGCGCACGTGGACGGCCGGATCGTCGAGTTGGGGCACGCTCGGCAGCGGTGTGTGCTCGCGGTGCTGCTGGTGGACGCCAACCGTGTGGTCTCGGTCGACCAACTTGTCGAGCGCGTCTGGGCGGACCGTCTTCCGCAGCGGGTCCGGAACACGCTCTACGGCTACCTCTCCCGTCTGCGGCAAGCGCTGGCCATCGCCGAGGGGGCGCATATCGTCCGGCGGTCCGGTGGCTATGTCCTCGACGTCGAGGCGACCGCAGTGGATCTGCACCGATTCCACGAGGTCGCCGCCCAGGCTCGCGCGGCCGCGCAGAACGACCAGGACGAGCAGGCCTCAACGCTGTTCGGGCAGGCACTCGGCCTCTGGCGGGGAGAGGCCTTCGCCGGTCTGGACACCCCTTGGATCAACGCCCTCCGTGACGCCGTGGACCAGGAACGGGTCGCAGTCGAACTGGACCACACCGACGTTCAGCTCCGCTGCGGTCACCACACCGCACTCTTGGCCAAACTGTCCGCCCAGGTCGAGGTGCACCCGCTGGACGAGCGACTGGCCGGCCAGTTCATCCTCGCGCTGTACCGCTGTGGTCGTCCGGCGGACGCCCTCAACCACTACCGGCGCACCCGGCTGCTGCTGGCCGAAGAACTCGGCTGTGACCCCAGCATCCCGCTGCGGCAGTTGCACCAGCAGATCCTCACCAGCGATCCGGCGCTGGACGTGTCAGCCGCGGCCCGGACAGTCAGCCAAGCCACCGTCCCGGCACCCAGTCCCGGTGGCGGGCGCGCCCCGGGATCCGCACCCGTCCTCGGGCCACGTCCGTTACCCACGCTCCCGCCGGTGCCCACCGCAAGGGACGGCGGTGCCGTGCCCGGTCGGCCGAAGCCGCAGCGCACCTGGACGAGGGGCCACCTGGTAGGGCGGGCAGCCGAGTTGGCGGTTCTCGACGGTGCGATCGACGATGCCCTGGCAGGCGCGCCAGGGGTGGTCGAGGTGGTCGGGGAACCGGGCATCGGAAAGACACGGCTGCTCGGCGAACTGGGCGAGCGCGCGCGACAGCGCGGCTTCCTCTCCTTGGCCGGCCGCAGCGGGGAGTTCGACCAGGTTCCCTACGGTGCGTTCGTGGACGCCCTGGACGACCACCTCGGCACGGTGGATTTCCGCCGGCTTCGGCACGACGGCTCATCGCCTGGCGTGTTCGCCCTGCTGAGCACGGTCTTCCCCGCGCTCGGTGACCGCTTCCCGACCGGGCCGGAGCCGGTGACGGTGGAACGGTACTGGTTCCACCGGGCGGTGCGGACGCTGCTGGAGACGCTGAGTACGGACGGCGGGCTCCTGCTCAGCCTGGACGACCTGCAGTGGACGGATGACGGAACAGCCGAGCTGATCGACCATCTGATACGGCATCCGCCGCGAACCCCGCTGCTCCTCGCCCTCGCCCACCGCCCCCGGCAGGCCCCACAGCGACTGGCCGCGGCACTGGCCAGGGCCGGAACGGAGGGAAGGCTGGCCAGGGTCGAGCTGGGGCCGCTGTCCCCGGCCGAGGGAGCGGAACTGTGTGGGGCCAGGCCGGATCACTGGCGCTTCCGACGGTTGTACGAGGCCAGCGGCGGCAACCCGTTCTACCTGGAGGCCCTGACCCGGAGCACCGGGGACGACAGCCTGCCAGCGGTCCCGGTGGCCCAGGCGGTCCCGGAGGGCTCGGCGCCTGTCGCCGACGATCTGCCGAGATCGGTGCGTGCCGCACTGCTGGAGGAGCTGGGAGGTCTGTCGACCACCGCGAGGATCTGTACACAGGCGGCCGCCGTGCTCGGCGACTCTTTCGAAGCCGACATGGTGGCAGTCGTGGCCCGAACGGGTGAGGCACAGGCCCTGGCCGCCCTGGACGAGGCCGCGGAGCGGGACCTGGTACGCCAGATCGGCTCCACGCGCCAGTTCCGGTTCCGCCATCCGCTGGTGCGAGCGGCGGTGTACCAGGGGGCGGGCGCCGGTTGGCGGGTTGAGGCGCATACCAGGGCCGCGGACGGCCTGGCGCTGCGCGGCGCACCACTGACCGCCCAGGCGTCGCACATTCAGCGCTCGGCCCGCGTAGGAGACGAACACGCCGTTGACGTACTGGCTCGGGCCGCCCGTCAGGTGATGACGGTCGCACCGGCAACCGCCGCGCACTGGACGCAGGAGGCCCTGCGGTTGCTCGGTGAGCAGAACCGACTGCGGCCCGAGCTGTGGCTCCAGCAGGCCGAGGCGCTGGGCATGGCCGGACGACTGCTGGAAAGCCGCGACATCCTGCGCACGGCCGCAGCCCTTCTGCCCGCGCGGGCCCGGGACCGACGGGCCCGGGTGACCGCCCTGCGAGCCACCATGGAGTGGGCGCTCGGCCGGTACGAACAGGCCACGGCCCTGCTGCTGCGGGAGTTGGCGGAACACGAAGGCCAACTGCTGCCGGAGACCGCGGCTTTGGAGCTGGGCGTCGCGGTGGTGGCGCTTCGCAAGAACGACTTCTCCACGGCGATCCATTGGGGCGAACGCGCATTGGGTTCGGCGGTAGGTATCGGCGACCCGCTGCAGACCACCGCGGTCCGCGCTCTGCTGGCACTGGCGCACACCTTCGCGGGCGACACACGGGCGGCCGACTACCTCGACCCCGTGGTGGAAGCGCTCGACGACACCGGCGACCAGGAACTGGCCGGGCAGATGGACGCGCTGGTCATGACGGGCTGGACGGAGATGCTCCACGGACGCTACGACGCCGCACTGCGCCACCTCCGCCGGGGCCTGGAAGTGTCCAGCCGCACCGGCCAGAGCCTCGTGCTCGCCGACCTCTTCGCCGCTTCCGCCTACGCCTACCTGTGGCTCGGACGCCTGGACGAGGCGGCGACCTACGCCGAGGACGCCTTGGAGGCGGCGTCCCTCGTCGGCAGCAGCGAGCCGCGCTCGTTGGCCGAGGTGGTGAGCGCGGCAGTCCTGATGTGGCGGGGAGACTTCGCCGGGGCACTGAAGATCTGTGAGGAGTCCCTTTCCCAGGCCGGTCCCGTGCTGGGTGCGCGCCGATCGGCGATGGTGGGGATGCTCGGCCAGACGCTGCTGCTCAACGGCGATCCGGAGGGCTGCGTCAGCAAGGTGCTCGAAGCCGGCGGCCCGCACCTGCTCGGGTTCGAAGCCCCGGTCCGCCCGATGTGGTTCCGCCTGCTGGCTGTCGCGGAACTGGCCCTGGGAGACATGAAGGCTGCCGAGATGTGGGCGGACCGCGCGGCCGCTGCCGCGGACCTCTACCTGCCGACCGGACGGAGCGGTTTCGCGTTGCAGGCGCGCGCCGAGGTACAACTCGCCCAGCAAAACCCCGCAGCGGGTCCCACCGCGTGCCGGGCCGCTGCCGAGTTTCGCGTGGCCCGGATGCCTCTCAACGAGGCCATGGCCCGACTGACCGCAGGCGCCGCACTGTCCGCCTCCGGCCGCCAGTCGGAAGCGTTCGCCGAGTTGGAACAGGCGAAAGCCCTGGCGGATGACTGCGGGGCCCTCGCCCTGTCCGAGTTGGCTCAGCACGAGCACTACAGGATCGCCGCCCAAGCCTCGCCTCCGACAACTGGTACGACACCCGCGACCTGAATCTCCCGAACAGCACAAGCTCAGTGAACCGAGTCCTTCGAGAGACCCTCCCGGGCTTCGTCCGCCTCGACGTCTGAGAAGCCGGCCGTGAGGCCCGAGCACCTGCCGGCGGCGCCCATGAAACGAAGGGCAACAACTCGTCACGCGCCCCAGCGCCAGGCCCGACCCATAAACCGTTCCGGCGCGGCGCTGGCGGGCCGAACAGACGGACCTCGTCCGCGTACTTCGCTGGCTCCAGCCACCGTGACCATCACCTGTGATCGCCCCTGTTGCTCATTCGGGGGTACACCGTGCGCGCCTTTTGGCAGTGATGCCCAAGATTGACCTTGTCATATGTTCCCACAGGAGGGTGCAAGACCATGCCGACGTACGTGACGTTGCTGAACTGGACCGATCAGGGGATCCGGAACTACAAGGACACCGCGAAGCGTGCCGAGGCCTTCGCCGCGGCGGCACAGAAGCTCGGGGCGAAGCTCCTCAACATCTACTGGACCGTCGGTTCGTACGACCTCGTGGCCGTTGTGGAGGCCCCCGACGACGAAACCGCCACCGCGGTGCTCCTGCAGCTCGGCGGGGTGGGCAACGTCCGTACGACGACCCTGCGGGCCTTTGGCACGGAGGAGATGGGTCGCATCATCGCCAAGGCCGCCGGCTGAGGGCGTGCGAGCGCTGAGTCCAAGAGCGATCGACGAGGTGCTCCAGGTCGCGGGGTCGATGTGCCGCCGCGGTGTGGCACTCTCGACGGCACGCCGCAGGTGACGCGGTGAACTGGTTGACCTCGCTGCCGGCGGCGGTGCTGGTTGTGGGCTGGCTCTTCCTTGCCCTAATGGTCGCGGCAGTGGCGCGGGTCGCCGTCCGGGCGCTCGTACCGGTCGAGGAACGTGATCGGGTGCCGCAGATCGCCACGCCCCTTATGCCGACACTCGGCGCCGCCTTCGCGATCTTTGCGGCACTGACACTGGCCAGCGAGGCCGGCTACCTGCGCGCGGCCGAGGGGTTGGTGAGCGACGAGGCGGCCGCGGCCTCCCGTCTGGCATGGGCGGCGACAAGTCCTCGAGTCCAGTCGGAGCCGATCCATGCAGCCTTGCTGAACTACTTGCAGAACACGCGTACCCGGGAGTGGGAGGCCACAGCAGCAGCGTCCGGTGACGACCCCGCCACCGCTCGCGCGATCGCGCAGCTGGAGCGGAGCGTGCGCGCCGAGGCGGCCCGGCCCGAGGTGGGAACCCCGACAGGCACGGAGTTGGTGGTTTCCATGGACAGTGTCACCAGTAGCCGTCGCGCCCGGATCGCGGCCGCCTCGCGTGACGTTCCCGCGCTCTACTTCGTCACGCTTGTAGTCAGCGGACTGGCCTTGATCGTGAACTCCGGCGCACTGGTCTTCCGCAGCAGCCTGCGAACGTCGCTGCTGATCGTAGGTGTCGCGAGTGTGGTGGGTCTGAGCCTGGCATTGCTCTTCGCACTCAGCGCGCCCTGGAGCGGCGCCTTCATCGTCAGTGGGCATCCACTCGACGCCATCGTCGGGAACCTGAAGTCCGGCTTCTTCGACGGCGGACCGTAGGCGGGAGGCGTGAGGAAAGGGCGGCTACCCCGCGCGGAACAGTTCTGCAGCGACCTCTTCGTCCCGAACTCTCGACTGGGCGGATATCCGGGTCTGGTGGGCTGGTCGGGCGGCCATCGCCGTCGTCAGTGGCGTGGATTCTGCTGTCTGGCTGGACTGACGGGGCCACGACGGCGGTGAGCCCTCAGCTTGGGAAGCCGCCATCACTTGGGGCTCGCCTCGGCGTAAGGGCCCGGGAGCGTCATCCACATCGAAGCCGGCTACCGCTCGGACTGTGGCGGATGCAATGACGATCCCGTCTGACGACCGATGATGGCTGCGGCGAGTGCCAGTAGGGCTTCGACCTGTGCGGCCCGGGCACGGTCTTCATACGAGGCCAGCTTTCCAAGCTTCATCGATGCCAATAGATCGCTTGCGGCTTGGGAGTGTTGTTCGTAGCTGGCCATGCGGAGCTCCCCAGTGAATTGAGTCAGTCATGGGAGGGGAGACCGTACTACGTCGACTCTCGAGCCTGATTCCTTCCCGAGTTCTGGCAGCCCACTACCGCTCGGATGGCGCAGCCTCAATGGCCGAGGCGACCCGCTGTCAACGGTCATTGAGATGCCCAGGTGGGTGGTCGGTGAGTGTCGGGGCTGGTGGCCATCGGAAATCCATGCCTGTGGCCAGTGGTGTTCCTGGGGCGGGGGCAGTGCAAGGGGACCACGCCCTTGCCGGCGAGGGCCTCGGCGAGGCGGTGCGAGTCTCCGGTGGTGGTGACGAGGTGAGCGTGGTGCATGAGTCGGTCGGTGCCGGCTCCGGCGAGGGTCTTGGGCATGATCGTGTGGAAGCCTGAGGGGTGAATGTTGCTGGTCACCGCGATCGAGTGGCGTTCGTAGGCAGCGTCGATGAGGCGGTGGAACGCCTCGGTGGCGTCTCTCCGACGGGCAGCAGGCCGATGTCGTCCACGACGATCAAGTCCGCGCGGCAGATCCGGGCGACGGTGCGGGCGGTGGACCCGTCGACCTTGGACTTGCCGATCGCGGCGCTGAGGGTCTCCAGGCTGAACCAGGCCACCGTGAGGTCATTCTCGATCGCGGCCTGGGCCAAGCTCTCGGTGAAGTGGCTCTTGGCGGTGCCCGAGGGCCCGGCGATCACCAGGTTCTCGGCGCGGCCGATCCATTCCAGGGTGGCCAGGGAGTTCTGGGTTGGTTCGGGGATGGTGGAGTCCTCGGCCCGCCAGGAGGCCAGGGTCTTGCCGGTGGGGAAGTTCGCCGTGGTGCGTCGCAGTCGGCGGGTGGCGGCGTCCCGGCCGGTGACCTCCTCGGTGATCAGAAGCCGCAAGACCTCGGCGGGGTCCCAGCGCTGCGCGCGGGCGGTGGCCAGCACGTCGGGTGCGGCTTTGCGCATGCAGGGCAGGCGCATGCGGCGCATCAGCCTGTCGAGCTCCTCGGGCAGTGCCGGAGCCTGGGGCAACGTGGTCGAAAATTCCTTCGCGGGTCACGGAGGGCGCCGATAGGCTCGACGGGTGATCAATTTGGTGGTGCGTGGAGACAGCGGAAAGGCCGTGGCCCGCGCCGAGGCCGGTGTGGAATGGACCGTCGGCTTCCCGGATTTGAGCGCGGCGGAGTTCCCGATGCTGTGGGCCCTGACTCCATATGGGGACGCGGTCTTCAACCAGCGGCAGATGCCGCTGCTGCTGGCCGAGCTCGACCGGCTTCCCGCTCCCTGCGGTGGCGAATGGGTCGGGCAGGCCCGCGAGTTGTGCCAGGTCGTCGAGCGCGGGACACACCTGTACCTGTGGTTCGTCGGCGACTGACCGCGGTCAGTCTTCCGTCAATTTCCTTGTTGCCGTTGATTGTTGGACCAGGGCCTGCCAGGCGATGGTGCCGCTCTGAACGGAGTGGGCCTTCGTTCGCGCGTACGACCTCTGCAGTCGGTTTGCTGGCCGCGAGATGCTCCAGGATGGAGAGCAGGTCGTCGTCGGCGAAGCGTCCGGTGGTGGCCGCCAGCCCGAGGGCCTGGTCGACCTGGTCGGAGCCGATGACAGTCGCGAGCTCGACGGCGCGGGCCACCTTGGCGCGGATGCGGACCGCGCCGGCGGGCCCGGCCTCTTTGAGCCAGCGACCGGCTCCCGGGCCGATGCCCACGAACGCGATCTCCGCTTCCGAGCGGGGTTGCAGGCGGGGCTGGTGGACGCTGCGGCCGTCGGGGTGGTCGGGATAGTGCGCGTCGATGATCTGCGGCCCCCCCGGGGTGGAGAGCCGGTGGCGCCAGATCTCCGACAGGTCACCGGAGTGGGTGTGTGCGGTGATGGACAGTTCCTCGCCGACCACCCGGCACCACACCCGGGCGCCGGTGTAGCCGGGCGGGGCGCCCCGCCAATCCGGCGCAACGTGGTGTCCAGGCAGGCGACCAGGGTGCCCAGAGTGCGGTCCCAGACCGGGATCACCACCCGGAACCTGGACCATGACAGCCATGCGCAGAACAACCACGTCCGCCGCCCGCCGATGCGCGGGCCCGCGCCCCAGTCGAACTGCAGCCACCGCCCCGGCTCAGGGATCCACGGACGGTAGGTCCGCCGTTTGCCCGCCTTCCATGCGGTCTTCGCCGCGTTCACCGCCCGCCGGGTCGAGCGCGGGCTGCCCCGGTAGCCCATCTCCACCAGCTTCTCGTGAACAACATCGGCGCGGATCGTCGCCCTGGACTGCTCGACCCACTCCTCGGTCTTCTCCAGGAAGGCATCAATCTGCGGCTCGCGTTGTCACGGCAGTACGGCGCCGTCCAGGGGTTCGGGGTTTCAGGCCCGCTGTTCCCCCGTGAGACCGCGCGGCGCACCCGTCATATGGGCACGCACAGAGCACGGCCGAGGGCTTCCGTGGTCGACTGCTCAACTCAGTTGACCGCAGGAGCCGCAGTTGCTCTACTGCGATGCCGGACCGGGGAGGACGTGTGGCAGAACTGCCGGACAGCGTAGATCGCGACATTCTGGAGGGGCGCACCATCCTCGCAGTGAAGGCGATTCGTGAGGCACGAGGATGCCAGCTCCGCGAAGCGGTTGATCTTTACCATCAGCGCTACGGAGAGCTTCATCCTGAGCCGAACTCAGCCCAGGAAGCTCCCCGGCCCCGCGTGCTGCGGTTCGAGCGGGATGGCTCTTTGGTTGTGTTCGAGGGACGGCAAGACGGTAAGCAGCTGAAGAAGTGAAGGGCCGGATCTCTGACTTGCGTCCATAAAAACGACCACCGCTGTGAACTGTGGCTTAGCTGCCGCTGGTTGTCAGCGTTGGTCGTCGTTGAGCATCCTCCGCCGGCCCATGCACGGCCCGTGCACGGCCCAGCCGGGTTGCTCTGCCCCCTTCGCGGGGGCGGACGCACGCTTTCCAACTGTGTTGGTGGTCCCAGGTGCGTTGGCCGGGGCGGTTCACCTGCGTTCATGGACGGCCGGTCGTGGCTACCGGCTTCGGTCCGGTCTGCACGACCGTGAACGGCGCTGAATGAGACGGAAACTGAGACGGGCGCGCGCTCGCAGCGTCAGGGCCTGAGCCGGTTCTGCTGAGGGCCGAAGCAGACCAGCCCCATCGAGCTGCAAGGGCCGCCGCGTAGGTGGAGGCCTCCTCAGCCATGCTCCAGCGCATCGGGAAGTAGACGAGCGGGCCGCATGCCTCTCCAATCAACGGCCCAGTCGACCAGGGGGAGGCGTCCTCCTCGTCCTCGGTCAGGTCACACCACCGCTCCAGGAGGTCGGCGACGTAGGCTGCTATGCGCTCGGTCGGCGGATGTTCAACATCCGTGTCGACGTAGTGCTCATAGAGCTCCGTGAACGCTCGCGTGGCCGCCTTTTCTTCCGCAGGGCGTTCGCCCTCCCACACAGCCAGGTCGTAGCTCATCCCCGGAGGCTCGCACGCTGCACTGACAAGTTGGCCTTGATCTCAGCGTAGGGCGCCCTCAACTTGGGAAGCTGAGTCGTTACATCGTCGATTCGGTCCCTGAGCTGGGCGAACGGCCGCTTCGCGGTCTCGGTCAGCGCCGTCGCTGTCACCCTAGTTCCCTGCTGTTCCCCGCCATATCTGGTGCGCTTGTGGTGCGTCAGGAACTCTGGACGTCACGCCGCAGTAGGTGATCTTGATCGCGCACCAGGTGTGTTTGACCGCGCCGCAGCCGGTGGATACGCGCACCTCTAGGCATTGGTCGACGGCGCGGGTTCCCGACGATGCTCCAGCCATGTGCGGCTGAGGTCGCCCCAGATCGCCTGATACTGGCCAAAGATCTCGTTCAGCTGATCGAACGTGAGCTCGTCGGCGGCCGTCGACGCCACGAGGTATTCGAGGTCATCGGCAAGTCGCTGGAACCGGTACTGCGCTTCCTCCATCAGAACCCACCGGGAGCGCCAGTTGAAGAACGGTTCGACGGCTCCCAGCAACGTCACCAGCGCCACACACGCCAAGGCCAGACCAGCCCACGCGTTGAGGTTCTGCAGGCCCAGGATGACGGTGGACGCAGCGGACAGTACAAGCGTCGCCACCTTCGTGACGGCGGCACTTCGACTGAACCGCTTCTTCTTGCCGCGGGCGTAGCCGTTGCCCTGACGAATCTTGTCCAACAGGAGGGCGGCTGCCTCCCTCGGGCTGAGACCAACGTTCAGGCCACTGTCCGGCTGCACTCCGCCCCCAAGCTCTGTCGCCACCTCGCAGCTCTCGCTGCCCTGGCAATCGCGCGCCTAGCGTAGCCGCTCGAGGCTCCTGCAACGAAAGGTGATCTGGCGGTCTAAGTGGCTCTGACCTTGTACTTCTGAGTCAGGATGGCAGACGTGCGTGGGCGTCCGCCGTTGTACGTCTGCGTTGTCACTCAATTAGACACTCGCTCAACGGTCGATGCCCGACAGGTGCGTTGTCAGTGCTTGCGCCTATGGTCTCAAGCGCGCGGTCGGCTTCCGGGGGTTCCAGCTCTGAAGGGATGGCTTCATCCCCGGCCTGTCTGGGGGCGGCTCGGAGACTCGTCCGGGACCTAACCGACGGCCGGGCTTCGTCGATGGCCACGAGGTGACCTGCCAGCGCCGGCCGCGCACCCCTCTCCCGGGGGCGGACGCACCCGTTCCAACTGTGGTGGTGCGGTGGTGGGCGTCGTCCCCCGGCGTTCACCTGCGTTCATGGCGGTCGGCCACCGGGGCGGGGCGGCTCCTGGGTCTCGTCTGAACGGCGGTAACGGCACTAGATGAGAGGGAAACCGAGGCGGAGCGGGACGACCCTCACGCCCCTGTGGTGTCGGTCCCTCGTGCCATCATCTTCGTGTGTTCATGATCCCCGGATATGAAGGCGGCCCTCTGGTCGAGGGCGGTGCCTACCTTGACGATCCGTTGTTCTGGCCCGTGCACCTCGGCACCTGTTTGCGCGGCGAGGACGCGCAACGAGCCGCATTCGGAGCTGACTGGGACGCGGCCATGGAGCTCTACAGCGTGCTCTCCGCCGAGCAGGAGTGGCCGATGTTCAGCGTGCCCCTCCGCTCCGGCCACACCATCTATGTCGTCTACCGCAACTTCGACGGGGACCGAGGGGTGGACTACCTGATACATCACCCGACTTGGCGGGCCGCGGAAACCCTCGCTGTGGATGACGGTCACTTCATGGGCCCTGGCATGGCCTGGCCGGAGTTGCTGTCTGCTGCTCGACAACCGTCGACAAAGGGCGTTGACGACCCCGACGCCCGTCTCCTGCTGCTCTTCCCCACACTCGGCGACGCGCGACTTCCCGACGACGCAACCCTGGCCCTCGCCACCGCGCTCAGCACTCTCACCTCGATCGAAGAGCCCGCCAACGTGGCAGGCATGCTCCTCGAGAACCAGGGCCAATGGGCTCCTGCTCACTGGAGGATGGCGGACGGCGTCTGCGTCAACGACGGCGGTCACTCGTACCGCAATCCCGGCAACGCCTTCGCTCTGCCCGAGGGCCGCCTTCTGGAGATCAGTAAGGCACTGAACGGCGGAGAAGCGACGGATCACCAGACACCCGGCTGAAACGATAGACGTGCCGTTGGCGAAGGCAGGTTCCCAGATCACGGTACGGATGATCTGCCTGGGGCCGGGTGACGCGAAGGTGACCGACGGATCCGGCGATTCCGTCCTGGAGGTGGCCGGCTGCAATGCCACGGCGGCGTACACGACGGGATTCACCTCAGTGAAGAGCGACCGCGTGATGCGGCTCTCGGTGCAGCCTTCTGTGTCGTGGCGGGTGTTGGTCTGGGGGTAGCCAGGCGGCCGCCCACCAGGAGCGAGCCGATGCGGTGCCGGCAGGTGACCCTGCCGGCACCGCATCCGTCGACTGGGTGGGTCGTTCCCCCGGCGTCGCCGGCAGGGTCACTTGCCGTCTGTCGGCCCTCGCAGAACTTCGATCACGCTCGCGTAGCTGTCTGATCCGTGGCCGGCGGCCTTCGTCCGTTGCATGGCGGATTTCAGGAGCTCGGGCAGAGCGTTGTCGATGCCGCGGGCTGCTGCGGCGTGGATGAGATGGTCGATGGCCGCGATCTGCACGTCGACGGTGGCGTCGTCACCCGGGTAGCGGCCGGCGTCCACTTGGGGCGCGTAAGTGGTGAGGAATCCTGCCACGGCGGTCAGCCAGCGGATGGCGATCGGAGTGAAGGCCACGGCCGGTGTCTTCTCCGCGCCGACGAGCGCGGTGCCGTGCAGCCAGCCCGTCATGGTGGACCACATCAGGCCGAGCAGCGCGGCGTCGTAGAGGGAGGCAAGGCCCGGGTCGGATCCGAGGTGCAGGGGATCGCCCAGGGTCGCCAACGTCGGACCATGGTCTTCGAAGGCGGCTTGGGAACCGCTGTAGAGGAACATCATCTCTGAGTTGCCGACTCCCGGCGGGGTCGTCATGATCGCGCCGTCGAGGTAGTCGGCGGAGTGTGAACGGGCCCACGCGGCGGCTCCGTGGGCCTGCTCGGGGGAACCTGACGTCAGGTTGACCAGGACCTTGCCCTCGAGGGAGGCCGCGACGGGGTCGAGGACGGCGTGCAGCACCTGGTAGTCCAGCACGCAAGCGATGACCAGCGGGCTCGCTGTGATCGCCTCCTCGGGTGACGAGGCCAGATGTGCGCCCCGGTCGACCAGCGCCTGGGCCTTGTGCGCCGAGCGGTTCCACACGGTGGTGTTGTAGCCCCGTTTCAACAGTGCAGTGGCCAGGGCTGAGCCCATGGAGCCCAGACCGAGGACGGTTACTGCCGGGCGATCAGAATGCATGCCACAACTCCCTGTTGCGTCCGCCTGTGGCGGCGGTCGGTCACGTAGGAATCAAGATCGCAGCAGGTCGTGATCGGAGACAGTGACAGCGGTGTCGGTAACCACCAAATACCTGCCATAACCTTCGAGGCATGAAGCCTGGTTCCGTGGCCGTGGTCGTGACCGAGAACATCGGAGTCCCCTCCTGGGATCTGTACGAGTTGAGCATTCCCTGCACGGTGTTCGGGCCGCAGCCAGGCCTCGCCGACTCCTGGTACGACCTCCGGCTGTGCAGTACGGGCCTGCGCCATCAGGACGGTTCTCCGGCCGGAGCCGGGCTGTCACTGTCAACTCGGTACAGCCTGGACGACCTTGCCGGCGCCGACACGGTCATCGTTCCCTCGGTGCCCGACCCCTGTGTGGACGAGGGCGCACCACTGCCCCAGGCACTGATCACCGCGCTGCGCCACGCCTACGAAGGAGGCGCCCGCATGGTCTCCTTGTGCACAGGGGCCTTCGCACTCGCCGAAGCGGGGTTGCTCGATGGCCGACGCGCCACCGCGCACTGGATGCACACCGCTCAACTGGCCGAGCGATACCCGAAGGTGCAAGTCGACGACTCCGTGCTCTACGTGGACGACGGAGATGTGCTCACCAGCGCCGGACTGGCTGCCGGCCTCGATCTCTGCCTTCACCTCGTACGCCGAGACCTCGGCGCGCACGTCGCCAATCAGCTGGCCCGCCGGATGGTGGTGCCCGCTCACCGATCCGGCGGCCAAGCGCAGTTCATCGACCTGTCCGTGCCCAGCACCGACGACGAGAGCCTGCAACCCGTCCTGGCCTGGGCCCGTGCCAACCTGGAGCATCCCCTGACGGTCGAGGGCCTGGCACAGCGCGCAGCGATGAGCCCGCGAACCTTCCACCGACGACTACAGGCAGCCACCGGCACGACACCGCTTCAGTGGCTCCTCAACCAGCGCCTGGCACGTGCCCAAAGCCTGCTGGAGACAACAGACCTGCCCATCGAGAAGGTCGGGGAGCTGAGCGGGCTCGGCACCGCGAACAACCTCCGTTACCACTTTCTCAAACAGGTGGGGGTGTCGCCCGGCGCCTATCGCCGCGCTTTTCCTCGGACGATGCCCGAGTCGTCCTCCTCTCGTGGCCCGTGGGAGCGGCGATGCAGCGTGTTGGGCGAGGACCACCCGGACACCCGGCGCTCAGCGCGGGCACTCGCGGATGTGCCCACACCCGCGGACGGTTGCCGGTAAGCGGATCATGCGGCGGGTTGAAACGCGCTGGACCGGTCATCGATCCACTGGTCATGCACGCTCACCGACGTCGATGGTGGAGCCGGGGTACCGGGCTGGGGGTAGCGTTCCGTCATGACGTCAGCGCTGACCCGGTTTCCGCCGTATCCGATCCGTGGCGTCCGCGTGCGGCACCAGAAGCAGAACTGCGCGCCACATTTCGCGGAGATAGAGGTGGATTTCGAGCCCGCGGCCGAGGGCTTCGCCTTCGAGCCGGCCCAGGGGCTGACGGTGGTTTATGAACCGGCCGAGGACCTGCCACGCTTCTTCGCTGCTGTTGCCGTGGGGATCGAGGAGCGGCTGAGCGCACCCGAGCACGGAGTTGTGGTCGCCACTCGAGTGGTGTTGCGGGGTGCCCGCGCCGATGCTTTCGGCTCTCACGAACTGGCGTTCAGAATCGCGGGCCATCTCGCCGCCGGCAAGGCTCTGGAGTGCGCGGCAGGCTCGTGGCGCGCGGAGGCAGGACGCTGACGCCGGCGCCGGAGCCGGGGTCCAGGACGTGCTCGCCTGTATGCAGGTCGGCGACAGCGGTGAGTGGCGCCAGTGTGATGAAGTGGTGGCGGCGCAAGCCCGCACGGCCAGTGGGGACTCGACCTCGACCTCGCGCGCGTTCGGCAGGAGTTGAGCGTTACGCCGGCGGCTGGGTGAGTTTGGCGGCCACGGCGTCGAGGACCCAGTCCAAGCCCGTCGCGAAGGATGTCTCGGCGTCCACGTCCGTGCCGTCGTACACGGCCTTGGCCAGTGCCGGGAAGCGGCCGGTTGCCAAGATTCTCGTCACATGCGGGCCGGAGGCCCGCTGCCAGTCGCGCTTGGACAGGCCCGTGGCGCGCTCGGCGCGCACGTTCGCGATCTCGCGCCTGATCGCGCCGATGAAGTAGGAGCTGACAGTCTCCACGGCGCGCATGACGGTGTCGACATCGGCGAGGCCGTCGAGGGCGGACAGCGTGGCCTCGGTCACGGCGAGGCCGTTCGGGCCCAGGGCCGGGCGACCGCCGAGCAGGTCGGCCAGCCATTCGTGGCGGAGAGCGGCCTGCCTGGTCCGCTGGGCTAGGACGCGCAACGCCTCCCGCCAGTCACCGGGCTGCTCCTCGGGGAGAATCTCGGCCTGGACCTCGTCCACCATGAGGTCGAACAGCTCCTCCTTGGTGGAGATGTATCTGTACAGCCGCATCGGGCCGGCGTCCAGGCGGGCGGCGACCTTGCGCACGGACACCGCCTCCAGCCCGCCCTCGTCGGCCAGCGCGATGGCGGCGGCGACGATCCGCTCCCGGTCGAGCGGCACGGGTTGAGTCGGCGGCTCCGGCCGGTCCCACACAGTCATGGTCACACCGTACGTTGCGATGCATCGTAAAGAAGCAATACAGTGTATCGGCATGAGACAGCGCATCGCAGTGGTCGGGGGCGGACCTGCCGGCCTTACCTTCGCCCGTGTCCTGCACCGCCATGACCATCCCGTCACCGTCCTCGAACGCGATCCCGCGCCGGACGCCCGCCCTCCGGGCGGCACGCTGGACCTGCACGAAGGGCTGGGCCAGCTCGCACTGGACAAGGCGGGGCTGCTGGCGGAGTTCCAGCGGCTGTCCCGTCCCGAGGGACAGGCCATGCGCATCCTGGACACGGCCGGGACCGTTCTGCGCGACTGGCGACCCGGTCCGGACGACCGGGCCAATCCCGAGATCGACCGGGGGCAACTCCGTGACCTGCTGCTCGGCCCTCTCGACGTCCAGTGGGGGCGGGGCGTGACACAGGTGGTGCCGGGGGCCCGGGACGGCGCACTGGTCCGTTTCGCGGACGGGCGACAGGAGACGTTCGACCTCGTGGTCGGCGCGGACGGCGCCTGGTCCCGGATCCGCCCGGCAGTCTCGCCGGTGACGCCGCACTACACCGGCGTCACCTCGGTCGAGACCTCACTGGACGACGTGGACACCCGCCACCCTGACCTCGCCCGATTGATCGGCGACGGTTCCGTGGCTGTGTATGGCGTGAACCGGAGCCTCGTCGCCCAACGCAACAGCGGCGGCCACGTGAAGGTGTACACCAAATTCCGCGCGCCGCTGGACTGGCACACGAACCTGGACCTGGACGACGTCGAGTCCGTGCGATCGGGCCTGCTGGCTCTGTTCGACGGCTGGGCCGCTCCCCTCCTCGACCTCCTCCGCCACGGCACACCTTTCGTCCACCGCCCCTTGTACGTCCTGCCCGTGTCCCACACCTGGGCCCACGTCCCCGGGGTGACGCTGCTGGGCGACGCCGCCCATCTGATGCCCCCGCTGGGGGTCGGTGCGAACCTCGCGATGCTGGAAGGCGCGGAACTCGCCGAGTCCATCGCCACCGGCGCCGGAGACCTGGATGAGGCCGTCCGCGCCTTCGAGGAACAGATGTGGGCACGGGCCGGCAGGTGGGCGGAGATCACTACGGCCGGTCTGGAACGCCTCGTGAGTCCGGACCCCGCCGAAGCCCTCGCCCTCTTCGACCAAGTCCAGCCGTCCTGACTGCCCGGCGCGAGAGGACCAGAACCAACAGCTCGCTCGCCACCACCCCTTCGCGGGTCAGTACGGCCCCCCCGCGGTCCCTTCCGGCGACAGCACTGTCGGACGAACGGACGGACGCCTGCGCCGAACGCATCCTTCAGCCTGCTACCGCCGCATTGTTCCCGAAGCGCCGGGGAATTGATGAACTGGTCGTCAGAAGATCCTGGACGGTAGGGTTCCGGGTTTGCGCGCGACTCGCATCGGCCGCATGGTGGAAGTAAGGCGACTGCGACCGACCGGCGGGCGCGCTCCTTGACCGGCCTCCATTCTCCCGAGGAGGCGCGATGGTTGCCCTGTCCCCTGTGCGTTTCCGTAAGCGCAACGATGAGATCAAGGCCGTTCAAGCCGCACTCATCGCAATCGGAGTGCGCACACCCGCGGGCGCCACCGGATTCTTCGGCGAGCAGACGAGAGCGGCCTACGCGAAAGGGCGGCGCCCGCTGGGATTTACCGGCCCGGCTGCCGATGGAATCCCCGACTGCTCGTCACTGGCCAGAATCGGAGCCGGAGCCGTATGCGTTGTGGACGAGTCGTCCTGCAACCCGAGCGCGGTGAACAGGGGCGACGCGAACGGGACAGGCCCGGTCCAGTCGGACGGTGCAAAGCTCAACTGTTTCACACGGCTACGCCCAGGTGATTCGCGGACGTTCGCCGAGAACCACCAGGCGGGCACGACTGACCGGATCTACGACCCGGTGGCGAACAGCGCGTGGCGGCGACCGACTGAGTCTGGCGCCACTGCCGTGACATCTTGCGCGTTCAACAGGCCAATCCGCATCGTGATCCGGCTCCTTACTGAAAGGAGAGGGCCATGCCTGTGGCTCCATTCCCAGGAGCGAAATTCTTCCACAAGGGACAACGCAGTCCCCTGATCGCTTCGATGGGCAAACGCCTGGTGAAGGAAGGGTGCGGAAAATACCGGTCAGGCCCGGGTCCCGAGTGGACCGAGGTCGACCAACAGTCGTACGCGGCCTGGCAGCGGAAAATCGGATTCGAGGGGCCCGAAGCCAACGGCATTCCGGGTAGGACCTCCTGGGACCGGCTCCGCGTCCCGACAGCAGCGCCTGCTCCCGGTGGCCACGTCGCATCTCCCGTACCGGGGCACCACGTCACGACCGCATACCGAGCAAAAGGGCCTCACTGGAGCCTGGGCTACCACACCGGCGCGGACTACGCCGCTCCGAACGGCACACCATGTGTTGCCGTGCTCAGCGGGTCCATAGCCCGCAGCGGGCAGGACCCCAGCTTCGGCAACTACCTCGTGCTGCGCGCTGGTGGATCCGACTACTGGTACTGCCACCTCTCCGAACAGACCGTGAAACACGGTTCGGTCAAGGCCGGCCAGAAGATCGGGGAGGTTGGCTCCACCGGGAACGCCACCGGCCCGCATCTCCACTTCGAGAAGCGTCCGGCCGGCGGCGGCTTCGGACACGACGTGAGACCCGTCTGGTAACCGTCGCCTCCCTGATGCGGGCTCACCCGACGCTCTCGCTCGCGGACGCGGTGAAGCAGCAGGCCGACGCACAAGCCCAACGCGCTTCAGTACGCCACACTACGTCGATGCTCACGCTCTGCGGCCAGTTGTGCGGCTGCCTGTCCTGCCTCGGCCGCGCGGTGCGGGGAGTTCCAGGCGAGCGCTACGCGTTCGGCCAGCGCGTAGTTGTCGGCCGCGGCCCGGTGATCCCCCAGCAACCGTTGGAGATCGGCGAGGGCATGAGCCAGCGGGCGGGTCGCGTAGGCGGCGCCGGCCGTCCCGGCGAACTGATCGCGGACGGGGCGCAGATGCTCGATCAGCATGGCCGCCGCGCCCGTGTCGCCGAGCAGGACCGCGAGTTCGGAGCGGTAGTCCAGCTCGACGCCGTAGAGGTGGTCGGTCACGGGTCGCGGTGGGAGGGACACCGCTGCCGCCTCCTCAAGCCGTCCCAGGTGGGCCAGGACGAGGGCGTGCGCCACCGCGACGGGAGCGCCGATCGCCGCGTACAGGTCGCGGACGACCGGTTCGATGTCGGCGGCCCGCCCCTGGGCCAGACGGATGGTGATCAGGCCCAGCGTGCGCGGGCCCGTGGCGTGATGCGCCTTGACGCGCTGCAACAGGGTGTCGGCGCCGGCGTAGAGGGCCTCCGCCTCGTCGAAGCGGCCGGCGACGGTGGCGAGCATGGCTGAGGTCGCGGCAGCGATGCCCTGTGCCCACAGCATGCGGTAGCGGCGCGCCAGTTCCAGGGCTCTGGCGTTGTGCTGACGCAGGCCGTCCGGGTCGTTGCGGGTCGCGGCCGTCATGCCGTCGAGGTGCTCGCACACCCAGCGGTACGCCGGTAGGTCGTGTGTCTGCGCCAACTGCCGCAGTTCGGTGACGAGCGGGGCACGGACGGTGCCCTGTGTCTCGTGGGGCAGCAGCTTGGCGGAGGTCATCAACGCCGAGGCCAGCAGGCGGGGTTCGCCGGCGGCTCGGGCCAGCGCCAGCTGTGCGTGCGCTGCTTCGACGGCTCGCGGCGCTTCCTCGGCGGCCACGGCGTCGACGAGGACCTGCAGGACTCGGGCGCGCGTCGCGTCGTCCAGCGTGCGGTCGTCGGCGAGACGTTCCAGACGGGTCAGCGCGGTGCGGTCGAAGAAGCCCTCCAGTCGGCTGCGCCAGGGGGAGGGCTCGGTCCAGGCGCCGTAGACAGCTGCGACCAGATCGTCCCGGCCGGCCCGCACTGCGAGGTCGACCGCTTGCTGCCGGGTGCGCCGGGCGGCGTCCGTGGACCCGGCCCGCACCTGTGCTCCGAGCAGTCGCACCAAGAGGGCCACCGTGTCGTCGGGGTCGGCGTCGCAGTCGTTCACGGCCGCCTGGTGGGTCTCGAGGGCTTGTTCGATGAGTTCGACGGCGACGTCGTGTGCGTACCGTCGCTCGGCCAGCTCCGCCGCGCGCAGGGCGTAGTCGACGGCCAGGGGAGCGTTGGCGGTCCTGCCGGAGCGGGCGAAGTGGAATGCGAGGGCCGCCAGATCTGTCGGGCGGTGGTGGCGCAGTCCCTGCGCGATGCGGTCGTGGAGACGGGCTCGGCGCACCTTGGACAGGTCGCTGTACACGGTGTCTCGGACCAGTGCGTGCACGAAGCGGACCCGCCCCAGGCCGGGCTCGGTCAGAAGGCCGGCGGCCACCGCGGCGTCGAGTCCTTCCAGCACCACGTCCTCGTCGGTGTCGGCCACGTCGACGAGGAGGGCGACCTCCGTCTCCAGCCCTGCGACGGCCGCCGACCGCACCGCTGAGCGGGCCGGGGCGGGCAGCAGCGCCAGACGCCTGCGCAGCACGTCGCGTACGCCCTGCGGGACTTCGGACACCGCCACCAGGGCGCCCTCGCTGACCAGCAGGCGCGCGCTTTCGAGCACGTAGAACGGATTGCCGCCGGTGCGTTCTGCGAGGGCCGTCACGATGGCCTCGTCGACGGGCTCTCCGCAGACGGCGGCGACCACGGTGGCGACATCCTGCGGCGAGAGGCCCCCGAGCGCGATGCGCCGGGGTGCACGCGGGGCGAGGTGGGCGAGGGTCTTGATCAGGTCCGCGCCCACCTCGGCCGGGCGGTAACTGGCGACGGTGAAGAGGGGGACGCCGGTGATCTGCGCGGCCGCCTCGAGGAGGGCCAGGGTCTCGCCGTCGGCGCGGTGCAGGTCCTCCAGGAGGATGGCGAGGGGGCGTGCGGTGGCTGCGGCCCGCAGCCAGGCGGCGAAGGCGCGGTGCATGCGGAAGCGTCCTGCGGCGGCGGCATCGCGTGTCATGGTCGATGCGGTGATCGGTTCGTGCAGCAGGGCGGCCAGTTCTTCGGGGTGCGCCGACGGCGCGGTACGGGTGAGGGCGCCGAGCGCCTCCCCCCAGGCCCAGGCGGGCGGCGCCCCCTCGTACTCGGGGCAGGAGCCGACCACCACCGTCCATCCTGCCGTCTCCAGCCGCTCCACGAGTCGGGCGAGCAGTGCGGACTTCCCCGCTCCGGCCTCGCCGGTGACCAGCACCACGCCGCCCGTGCGTCGCGCCGCCCGTGCGGCGGCCTCCACGGCCCCCAGTTCGGCCTCCCTGCCGACGAAGAGTCCGGCCTGGTCCACGTGTTCGGTCTCGAACTCGTGGACGGGCACCGGGTCCGGCGCGGCGATCGCGACCGTGTGGTCCGGCACGACCTCCCGTAGGACGTCGAGCCGCCGGCTCAGGACGGCGTGTTCCAGCTCGGTCAGGGCCGGCCCGGGATCGCAGCCGAGCTCCTCCCGCAGCACCGCACTGGCGCGACGCAGCGTGGACAGGGCGTCGCCCTGGCGGCCGCATGCCCACTGGGCCAGAGTGAGCAGACGCCAGCCCTCTTCCCGCAGGGGGCTCTGCCGCACCAGGATCTCGGCCGCCAGCACCGCTTCGGCCGCGTGGCCCGTGCGGAGGTCCGCCGTCACCGCCATTTCGCGGGCCTGGGCGCGCAGTTCGGTCAGCCGGGCCACCTCGGACGCGGCCCACGACTCGTCCCCGTGCTCCAGGAAGGCCGGACCATGCCACCATCCGAGCGCTTCGGCGAGCAGTTCTCGCGCTGTGTCGGGCGGGGAGCTCCGGGCCCGGGACACCTGGGCCTCGAACCGCCAGGCGTCCACCGCCTCGGTGGGCAGCCGCACGGCATAGCCCGGCGGTGACGTGACCAGGACGGCCGCGGGAGTGCGCGGGAGCCGCTCGGGCTCCAGCAGGCGGCGAAGATTCGACACATAGGCGTGCAGCGACGCGGTGGCCTTGGCCGGGGGTATCCCGCGCCACAGCTCGTCGACGATGCGGTCGACGGGAACCACCCCTTGGCGCGCGGCGAGCAGCAGGGCGAGGACGGTCCGCTGCCGCGGCGCCCCCAGTTCGACCGGGCGCCCCCCGACCTCGGCGCCCAGACAGCCCAGAACACGTATGCGCAGCACGACGCGCGAATCTACCCGAGCGGCGGTATCAGGCCGTCAACAGACGCTGAACGACCCCGGTCGAGCGGTCGCCGAGCCGGCCGCCAAGTCGGGCGCCAAGCCGATGCCAAGTCGGCCGGAGAACAGTGAGCGCGTCCCACCGGTACCTCATTGCTGGAGCAAGCAGGCGTGTCCCGCAGCACAGATTTCCCCCCTCCCTCCGACCAACGCCCCTACACCCACGAGATGGTGGTCGTCCATCGGGTCTTTCGACGCGAGTCGGCCCTCGCACCCCGACTGGTACGGGCCGTGCCGGACGGCGACACGGCACGCGCGGCACGGATCGCGGCCCACCTCGACGACTACGTGATGGGGCTGCACCATCACCATTCCCTCGAGGACGAGTTGGTCTGGCCCCTGCTGCACGCCCGAGGTGCGGGAGGCGAACTGGTCGAGCGAATGCAGGAACAGCACCAGCGGATCGACCGCACGCTGGCAGTGGTCGCCGAATGGCTCCCCGCCTGGCAGCGGGAGGCCAACCACATCGCCCGGGAGGAACTGGCCCTCGCCCTGCTCGAGCACCGCACCGTGCTGCTCGAGCACCTCGACGACGAGGAGCGGCTGGTGCTGCCCCAGGTCGCCGAACATCTGAGCGTCGCCGAGTGGGACCTGGTCGGCCAACGCGGACTGGAGGAACTGCCCAAGAAGAAGGTGCTGGTGGCGCTCGGCGCGATCCTCGAGGACGCGACGCCGCAGGAACGCGCCTACTTCCTCGGCAAGGCCCCCTTCCTCGGCCGCCTGCTGTGGAAGACCGTCGGCCGGAGGCAGTACGCCGCGTCATGCCGCGTCCTGCGCGGCGTACTGCACGAGGAGAGCGGCCCGTGACCGCGCTCGACGCTGCTCCTCTCGATGTCCTCGACGCCTACCGCACCTGCGAGTTCGTCACGCTCACCCCGGACGGCGCACCGGTGGTATGGCCCGCCGCGGTCCGCCGCCGGACTGACGGGACGCTGTTGCTGACCACGTCGCTGGCGTTCGCGCAGAAGGCGCTGAACGTGCGCCGGGACGGGCGCGTGGCCCTGCTCTACTCCGATCCCACCGGCAGCGGCCTGGACCACGCCCCCCAGATCTTCGTCAGCGGACGGGCCGTGTGCCCGGACGACGTCATGACGGGTCCCGAAGGCGCCGAGGACTACTGGCGGATGCTCTTCGAGCGGCAGCCGCACAGCCGGTCCTACCTCCTGCCGGGGGTGAGACGGTTGATGGAGTGGTACTACCTGCGCCTTCTCATCATCGTCACCCCTGAGCAGGTGATGGTCCGCCCTCCGTCGGCAACCCTGCCCCCGTCAGAGGCCGTCACCGGACCACACGGACCCGACGCCTCGCTCCTCGGCGCCGCACAACTGGCCCGCTACCCCAGCGCGGTGCTGGCCGCGCGCGACAGGACGGGAGCCCCCGTCCTCGCCCGGACCCGGCCTGTGGCGACGCCGACGGGATTCGCGGTGACGGTGCCCTCCGACTGCGCCGTCACGGCGGGCCCCGCCTCCCTGCTGGTGCACCGGCATGACGAGCGGCTCAACCACATGCAGAACACGCTCGTCCGAGGCGAGCTGGTCCAGGCCGGCGACGCCTGGCTGGTGGTCCCCCGAACAGTGGTGGAGCCGATGGGCTCCGGGCGTCCGAGCGACGCGCCGCGAGTGCTGCGTCGGACGAAACAGGCCACGGCACGCTACCTGCAACGACGTGGCCTGCAACGGCCTCGTGTGCAGTGGGAGGCCTTCCGGGCGCTGGCCGCCCCTGCACCGAAGCGAGTTGGCCGCTGAGGTCCGGTGATATGGCACCAACCAGCGCGGGTTGGATGGCCGGCGCCTGCCTGTAAAGGGGGACGGCACAGAGGTGTTGACCGGACTACCGAGCGACTCGCCGGGCCGCGGCGCATCCCCCGGTCGGTCTAGTCGGTAGATGTTGCGCATCCGAACGAGCAAGGAGCGCAGCAAAGTTGGACGATCTCTCGCGCGATGTCCGATCGATTCGCCTGCCACGTGGGGGCATGTGGCCGCGAACCCGGGCGTGGTGCCATGGCTGGTCTTCGATGAGGAGGGGCGGGCTGTCGAGCCGGTTCGCCGGTACCTGATCGATTTCGTCGCCCGGTACAACCGGCCCGGCAGCGTACGCAGCTACGCCTTCGACCTGCTGCGGTGGCTGCGCGTGGTGGATGTTCCGTGGAACCAGGCCACTCCTGCCGAAGGACGGGACTTCGCGTTGTGGCTGGGGGCGACGGTCAAGGTCCCCAATGCTGGGCGGACGATTTCCACCGCGACAGCGGGCACCATCAACCCGATCACCGAGAAGCCCTACCTGGACGACCGGTACAAGCCCCGCACCATCCGGCACAGCAACGCGGTGATCCGCAGCTTCTACACCTTCTGGATCGAGGCCGGCGAAGGCCCGCTGATCAACCCGGTGCCGCTGGCGCGCTCCGAGCGTCGCCGTCCCCACGCCCACCACAACCCCGCTCGATCCGTATCGAGGCGAGGGCCGGCTCCGATACAACCCGAAAGTCGCACGCCGCCGGCCCCGACAGATGTCGGACGAGCGGTGGAACGAGTTGTTCGCCGCGCTCCGCTCCAACCGGGACCGGGCGATCGTCGCGCTCGCCATCAGCAACGGCGCCCGTGCCTCGGAGCTCCTGGGCATGAAGGGGGTCGACGTGGACTGGGGCGACCAGCTCGTACGCGTGGTGCGCAAAGGTGCCCAGAGCGAGCAGTGGCTGCCCGCGAGCGCGGAGGCGTTCATCTGGGTCCGGCTCTATCAGAGCGAGGGCACACCGCTGGACCCGCAGGCTCCACTGTGGTGGACCCTGCGCCGACGTGATCGCGGGGCGGGACTGAACCATCAGCCGATGAACTACGAGGCCCTGCGGGCGGTGTTCCGCCGCGCCGACGCCCTGCTGGAGACGAACTGGTCCATGCATGACCTGCGGCACACCGCCGCGCTGCGCTTGGCCCGCGACAAGCGTCTTTCGCTGCGTGACGTGCAGACCATCCTTGGACACGCGCACCTGAGTACCACCGCCGACATCTACCTTCCAGCGGCGGCCCTACTGGCAGCCGCAGGTTATGAGCGAGGCCGCCGTCAAGCACAGGCTCGATCGAACGCTGGAAGCCACCGGCCTGCGCGACCAGGCAGGACAGCCGCTGACCTACACACCGCACGACTTCCGCAGGATGTTCGCCACCGAGGCCGTGACTGGCGGGCTGCCCGTCCACATCGCCGCCCGCATCCTCGGACACAAGACGCTGACCACGACTCAGGCATACCTTGCGGTCTTCCAGGACGACCTGGTGCGGACCTACCGCGGCTTCCTCGACCGGCGCCGGGCTGACCGACCTCAGGACGAGTACCGCGAGCCCATCGAGCAGGAGTGGCACGACTTCCAGCAGCACTTCGAGCTCCGCAAGGTGTCACTGGGCACCTGCGGGTGACCCTACGGAACTCCCTGCAAGCACGAGCACGCCTGCATCCGATGCCCCGTCCTCCAGTTGGATCCCCACCGGCGGCCCCGCCTCCTGGAGATCATCCAGAACCTCCGCGAGCGCATCCGCGAGGCCCGCGCCAACGGCTGGCTTGGCGAGGTCGAAGGACTTCAAGTCGGCTTTGACGCCGCGATGGCCAAGCTCAACAGCCTCAAACGGGCTCTGACCGATGGCCGGCCGCAGCTGATTGACCTTGGCATGCCGGTCTTCACCGACCACACACCACTGCTTCAGCCAGGATCGGGAGAGCCCGGATACCGCCCCTGATCCTGTCACCGAGCGAGTTCGGCTTGGCGAAGACTGCGGAACACCTCCGCGGTCGCCCATCCGCGCAGCGTGGCGTGAATCGACGAGCGGAATGCGGCCTCGGCCGTGGGGGCGTCGAGGGCCCCGGCCAGTTCGAGAGTCACAAGCCCATGCAGGGTTGCCCAGATCGACAGGGCGATCGCCGTTGCGTCGCCAGCGAGGACGGACGCCGTCAAGGCGCGATCGATCGCCGCGAGGAGCGGGCGGATCGGGTCACTGGCACCGACCTCCCCCGACGGGTCGAAGGACTGCACACCACCGAACAGCACCGTGTACAGGTGGCTGTATCCGCACCCCCAACGACGGTAGGCGACGGCCAGCGCGTAGAGGTCGGCGAGAGGGTCCGCGGAGGTTTGCACCGCCGACACGTGCTGGAACAGGCCGGCGACGGCTGTGTCGCGCACCGCACCGATCAGCCCGTCCTTACCACCGAACAAGGAGTACACCGCCGTCGTCGACGCCTCGGCGGCAGCGGCCACGGCGCGGACCGTGACCGACTCCTGCGGACGGGTGGCGAGCATCTCGGTTGCGCACTCCACAAGCCGCTCTTTGACGGCCTCGTCGTTTGTTCTCGGCCTACCCACGGCCAGCAGCCTACCCCCTCTGATAACGTCGTTTTGAAACAGTGTTCTGAAACTGTCGGAGGTCCGCCGTGCCCACGCCCGTTTTGCGCCTCGTCCGCTTCACCGGCCGCTTACTGCTGGCCCTGGCCGCCGTCGCGACGCTGGTCGTCGTCTTTCTCGCACTGATCGCCTTCATGGACGGGGCAGGTTCGGGGCTCGCCGCCTGGTTGACGACCCTCGGGGCCGGGACTGTCCTCGCGCTGTGGTGGGGTCGGCACCGCACCTGGCGGGCGCGGCTCGTGCCGTTCCTACCGGTGGTCATCGCGGCGGCGTTGACAGCGACGGTCTGCATCCCGACCGTGCCCACGGCCCGGCGATACCCGCCCGCGCTGCCGTTCGTGTCCACTCAGCACTGGAACCTGGCCACAGGCAGCCGGGTCGCGGTGTATCACTACCCGCCCGCGAACCCCGGCCCCCGGCATCCCGTCCCGTTCGTGTACCTCCACGGAGGACCCGTCCGAGGCATCTCCGTGCAAGACCACCGGTTCCTGCAACTCCTGGCACGCCAGGGCTACGACGTCTACGCCTACGAACAGGCCGGCGGCGGACGAAGCGACCTGCTCACCATGGACCAGTACACGATCTCCAGGTCGGTCCGTGACCTCGCCGCCTTCGTCGACCGCCTGGACAAGGGCAAGGTCGACATCCTCGGATTCTCCTCAGGCGGAGTCGTACTCACCCGAGCCCTGGCCGAACCTGGCGTCGCCGCACGCCTGCACCGGGCGATCATCGCCGAGCCCGGGCCCATGGACGGCCCCACCGCACACATCACCGGGCACAAGGGCCGAGCATCCGCACGGGGCCTCGCCCCGGCCCCGACCGGACCGCGATCGACGCACGTCCCCCGGTACGCCGTGGCATTCGGCCTCATGCGACTCGGACTCCTCACCCCCGACACCGGACTGATCGGACAGGCCGAAGGCGACAACGCCTTCACCGCCGCAGACCTCGGCAGCGACACCGCATCCGCCTACTGCGCGCGCGACGCGCACCGCATCCCCACCGAGGACACCGCACAGAACTTCTCCTTCAGCCCCGCTGCCAGCCTCCGTGTCCAGCAGACAGTCAAGGACTCACCCTCCATCGCCCCGCAACTGAGGCAGTCCCGGACCCCCGCGATGCTGATGATCGCCGAATGCTCCTCCCAAGTCCGTCAATGGGCGACCGCCATCCTTGGCCATGACCCCGCTATCCAGCGCACGCAGTACATGCCCGGAGTCGGACACCACATGTGGAACGGCCTGGACGACAAGAACGACCGAGCCGCCGCCGTCATCACTGCGTTCCTTCAGGACAAGCCAGCCCCCCTGCCGAACTACCCGACCCGCGACGAGATCCCTACCTTCCTGCGCGACCACAGATGAAGACGTTGTAGCCCGTCACCGGCAATGGCGGGCGAACCCTCGAAGCCGCCCGGGCCCTGCTAGAAGTACAGCCAAGGGCGATCTCTTAGTCCGGAAAAGCTCAACGGCCATGCCTGTCAGCTTCGTTGACATCCCGTCGCCGACGCCTTCACCAGCGGCGCACGACGTCGTGCGGGCGGCCACGGAAGCGCCGTGGCCGCCCGCACGTCCGCTTCACCGCCCGCCCCCGCATGGGCACCCAAGAACGGGCGGCCGACACGGACGATGAGGGAAGGTCGTCAGGCGTCCGCGATCCAACTGCCGTGCAATCCCAGCGGCACGCGGCCGGGCAGGTGGATGCGGGCCGGCGGGTGGCCGCTGAAGTCCTGGGCCGAGAGGATGAACAGGTCGGTCGCGCCGCGGTCGGGGTCGTTCACGTACGACAGGACGTAGCCGTCGTCCTCGTCCCGCGCGCCGCGCCGCGCGACGAACACAGGCTCGCTGACCGCCGCACCCTCGGGGAAGCGGTGAAGCCGGCTGCTGCCACGCAGCATGTCGTGCATGACGAGGTAATTGGTGAACTTCTCGTCCGGCGGCGCCCCGTCGACGGTTTCGTACGCGCGCCACATCTCGGCCGTGCTCGCGGTGTAGGCGTAGCGGTGTCGGCGCGCGACCAGGGCTTCGTTGATGCGGGGGACTCCTGCGGGCGGTCGTCCAGCCGGCTGCTGCGGACCCGGCCCGCGCGCGGGTCGATCGCCCAACGGTCGGGCGTCGGGGCGCCGGTGGCGGAGGGGCCGCCCATGCCGCGCCCGGCGGCGTGGAACGGGGCGGGGAACCCGCTGTACTCCACCACGACCGTGTCGTCCTGCTCGTAGGCGTTGAGGGTGTGGGAGTAGTAGACCGGGGCGATCTCGAACCAGCGTGTCGTGCCGCCGGCGCGCGGCAGCAGCCCGATGCGCACGGGGTGCCTGTCGTTCCACACGTACGGCACCACCGCGCCGGACTCCGCGGCGGCAGCGTCGAAGGTGATCGGTACGTCCACGATCACCACGTACTTCTCGGTGAGGGCGAAGTCGTGCATCATCGGCGCATCCGCGACGGGGATCCGTGTGCTCCGCGCCACCCGGCCTGTCCGGTCGATCATGATGTGCCGCACGTGGTCCCACGTGGGGTAGTAGGCGATCGCGTGCAGCTCGTCGGCCGCGGAGTCGCACTTGGTGTGTGCGGTGAACGCGCCCGTGAGGGTTGAGCGGAAGTCGTACGGGCGGACGGTGTTGAGCTCGCCGTCCAGCTCGTAGGGCAGCGGCCCGCCTTCTTGCATCGCCAGGATGCGGCCCTTGTACGGGATCACGTGCGTGTTGCAGGCGAAGTCGTCCGGCGGCGCCTGACCCGGGTAGGTCTCGCCCAGCTTCGCCGTCACCTGTGAGGACCGCACCCAGCGGTTGCGGTACCACTCCGCGCGTCCGCCGCGCAGCCGCACTCCGTGCACCATCCCGTCGCCGAGCATCCAGTGGTGGGCGCGGACGTCCTCGAGGCCCAGCGCGTTCGGGCCGGTGCGCAGGTAGCGGCCGTCCAGGTCGTGCGGAATGCGGCCGGTCACCTTGAGGTCGAAGGCGGTCAGCTCCTCGGTGACCGGTGCGAAGGCCCCTGCCAGGAACGGGGGCGAGCCGCTGTCGCCGTCCTTCCCGGCCAGAGGGCTCGCTTGTGCCGCGGCCAGGAGGAAGCCAGGACCGAGGCCGCTGCCGACCACGCTGCCCGCCGCCGCGAGCGTGGCGCCCTTGAGAACTGTCCGCCGTGTATGACTGGCCATCATGCGTCCCCGTTCCGGTGTCGGTGTCCGGCTCCTGCGGCCGGGCTCCTGATGACGGGGACGACTCTCCTGTGCGGTCGCCCGGAATGCAGTTGGCCCAACCCCCCAATCACGGGGTGGTGCCGGCAACACCCCGGGTGCCCGCGCTGCGATCCTTGCCTGCCTGCGCACTGGTCGGCTACGCGCAGTCGGGCCTCGTGACCGGTGACCCGGATCCTCCCGTGTGCCAGGAATGGTCCTCGCCGCCGCGAGGCAACGCTCCATGCCCATAAACCGTCTGGTCAAGCGAGATGGGGCTGAGTCGGAGCCCATCAGGAACGGAGCGAAGAGTGTTGATCGGCTTGCTGACCGCCGTTGCGGCATCCGTCTGTTACGGCACAGGCTCAGTCCTGCAAGCCGTCGGATCCCGCAGGTCCGCGCGGAGCGATGCGGCCACAACCGCCCGCACCCAGTACGGCGGGCCCAGCCTCTCCTCGACTGCCAAGGCGGCGATGACCTGGGAATTCGTCGTCGGCACCGTCCTGGACTTCGTGGGCTTCGCGCTGGGTGCGCTGGCCGCTCGGCTACTGCCCCTCTTCCTCTCGCAAACCGTGATCAGCGCCAACCTGATCATCACCGCCGTGCTGAGCGTCAGACTCCTCCGTATTCGGCTGACCCGCGCCGAGTGGACGTCCATCGGCGCGGTCTGCGTGGCACTCGTTCTGCTCGCCACGGCGGCGGGGGAGGAGGGAAGTGGAGACGGCGTCCCCATCTCCACGCACTGGTGGCTCCTGGCGATCTCGCTCGCTCTGATCGTGGGCGGCACGCTCGCGGTACGCCTCCTCGGTGCCCGCGCCGCGATCCTTGCCGGCCTGCTGTCCGGACTCGGATTCGGCGCGCTCGGCGTGGGTGTCCGTGTCCTGAACGGCGTCGCCCCCTTCGATCCGGCCGCGATGCTCACGGATCCTGCCCTGTACGCGATCGCGACGGCCGGCGTCGGCGGGATGTACCTGCACACCGTCGCCTTGCAGATCGGTTCGGTCAACGGGGCCACGGCGGCCCTGGTCGTCGGCGAGACCGTGCTGCCCGGCGCGATCGGCGTGCTGTGGCTTGGTGACGCCTCACGGGCCGGTCTCGCCTGGATGGCGATGCTCGGCTTCGTCCTGGCGGTGTCGGGCGCGGTCGCGGTGGCGTGGTTCGGCGGGCACGAGGCGCACCTGGAGGAGGAGCCTCAACAGGCGCCAGAACTGACTCCCGTGCGCTGAACACCCGACCTCCAGGAGGCCCCCGCGCACCTGGTGGTCCACCTGATCTGCGACGACCCTGACACTCGCAGGGTGCTCGCGAGCGGGACGTGGTCGTCCAAGCGCCGTCGCTTTCACCTGCGCTTCACCCGACCGGATCGTCCTGGATCAGCCGGGGCGAGCGGAGCGTCGGCTTCCGCAGTTGCGGAGTCTGCACGATGCGCGGACATCGCTGCTCGCGCCCAAGGAGCGTGGCTTCGGGTGGCGGCGGACGGCCTGCCTGAGCCCTGCGAGTGTCAGATCCATGATGCCTGTTCGGAGGCGGTTTGCGGTAGGACGGAGCGCACGTCCGTTCGGGCTTGTCGCAGTTGGTGGTGCGCCCGCAGACTCGTCGTCATCCACTCTCCGACGTTCGTGTCGGCATCCGTTTCCGGCTGCCGACGCGTTCGCTGTGCTGTCTCGTCGCGTGACGAGGCGGGCCGGGGGGTGAGGGAACGAAGGGGGATCGATGGATCAGGACATGGTTCTGCGGGCGAGGGTCGAGCTGCTCGGCGCCAACCGGCGGGTGGTGCGCGGCGTCGAAGGGCTGTGGATCTACCGCCTGCTGACACAGGTCGAGCCGGAGGTGTACGGGTCGAAGCTGGCGTACGTCCTGGTGGAGGCAAGCGCCTCGCCGCTGGTGCGGGAGCTGCCCGCGCAACGACTGGCCCTCCTGGACGAGGCAGTGGCGGTGGCGACGGCCCTCGACGGGGCGAATCCCTACCGGGCCAAGGTGCTTTCGAGGGCACTCGCCGCCCGGCGGGAACTTGACGGCCGACAGTCGAGGTAGCAGGAAAGGCGGAGGCCGGCGCGGCGTGCAGGACCAGGCCGGGACGCTCGGCCTGGCCCTGCAAGGCAAGAGCTACGGGGAGGGTGCAGCCACGTGCCGGGCGGCCGTGTGGTGGATGCGCGGCACCAGGTGCAGGAAGGCGGGGCCGCCGGCGTCGAGCACCACGGTCGCGCTTCTTCCCGCAGCGTGCGGCGCAACCCTCGTCGACCTCTCCCAACCCTGCTCGGCGCCCCTCACGAGCGGGTGTCAGTCAGGGCCGTCACCGCATCAGGTCTGCTGGGGGCGGACGAGCCGCGGAGCCTTTCCAGTTGCTCCGCGGCTTCGTCGTCGGGCGAGAACTCAGGAGCGCCCGGTGCCGGGCCCCGGGACAATGATCGGCATGACGTCTCTCCACGCGAACCCACTTTTCACTCGGCTTGCCGATGCCGAACGGATCCTCGTCGCGGGGGCGGGTGGCGGATTCGACATCTACTCCGGCCTTCCGCTGGCTCTGTCGCTGCTGCACCAGGGCAAGCAGGTGTATCTCGCGAACCTCTCCTTCAGCGCGCTCGAGGGTCTTCCCATCGACGACTGGGTCGCCCCCGACCTGGCCGCGATCACCCCCGACTCCGCTTTGCACCAGAGCTATTTCCCCGAGCGGACCCTCGCGCAGTGGCTGAGCCGGCACGGCTACCCGTTCACCGTGTACGCCTTCCCCCAGACCGGGGTGCGGCCGCTGCGCGCCGCCTACCAAGCGCTGATCGATCTGCACGACGTCGACGCCGTGGTGCTGGTCGACGGCGGTACGGACATCCTGATGCGCGGCGACGAAGCCGGGCTCGGCACCCCGGAGGAGGACCTGACCAGCGTTGCGGCGCTGGCCGCGCTGGACGGTGTACCGACCCGCCTCGTCGTCTCAGTCGGCTTCGGTGTGGACGCGTACCACGGCGTGAACCACGTACAGGTATTGGAGAACATCGCCGCGCTGGAGCGCGACGGCGCCTACCTCGGCGCGTTCTCCATACCGCGCGCCACTCGTGAGGGCGCTCTCTACCTCGACGCGGTGACACACGCTCAGCACCACACCCCCGAGCACCCCAGCATCGTGAACGGTTCCATCGCGGCAGCCGTGCGCGGATCCTTCGGCGACGTCCGGTTCACTGACCGCACCCGGGGCAGTGAGTTGTTCGTCAACCCGCTGATGTCCCTGTACTTCGCCTTCGATCTGCCGGGTCTGGCAGCCCGCTGCCTCTATCTGGATCGGATCGAGGACACCCACCTGATGCGCCAAGTCCACTCGCGCATAGCCGAGTTCCGCGAATCCGTCGTCACCCGCCCGCCCCGCCACTACCCGCACTAGTGACCAGGCCGACTGCGCACTGCCCCGTGACACGTGGCGGTCAGCCAGTGCGACGGGACCCCGGCGGTGGCGAGCCGGCACCTGGTTGCCGGGGGCGATGTGCGCGCCTGGACGCGCCTGATGGCGGCCGTGGTTACAGGCGTCAGCGTTCCTCGGGAAACGTGATGCGGACGCGCTGGAGGCGGCCGTTGTGCAACAGGGGACCCGCCTCCACCTCGAACGAGCGCAGCGCGTCGCCGCCGTCACCGCGCAACTCCAGGATCGTCTGCAGCACGGTGCCCTCGTCGTCGAGGAGTTCGACCCGGACCATGGCGGCCGACGCGTCCCGCAACTCACGCTCACGACGCCGCCGTACGGCGACCCACACGGCGGCGAGCAGGGCGCTCACCCCGCCCGCGGCGAGGTTCTGCCCCACGCCGGCCAGGGTGTCGACGAGCACTCCGCGCCGGCCCGTGTTCCCGATCACTCGCTGGAACGCTGGAAACGCGTCGGGCAGTGTCTCCTTGAGCTCCGCCGGTTCCAGACCGCTGTTCTCCACTTCGTACCGCATGACACCTCCGATTCAGCTGATGGCTGTCGCGTGCGCCTCGATCTAGGCGTGCATCACCCAAGGGGCGATTCCGGAAGCCGGTGCCCGGGCGTTCAGGGCCCGGACCAGGTCGGCCGGCGTGCCACGGTCGGCCAAGGTCTGGCGCATCGCCTGGACGATGAGCGGACCCCAGAGCCTGTCCTTGATCGTCCGAGTCGGCGAGATCACCAGGCGGGCTCCCGCCGCCAGGAACGAGGTCGCCGGCGGCGGGCCGCTGACCGCGCCCAGGGACGGTCCACGGCCTCCGGCGCACACGGTCAGTACCACCACCGCACGCGGATGGACCGGCAGCGCCGCGATCTCGGCGGGCAGGACCCAGCGGTCCCGCAACAGCAGAGCGGGTGTGCCGCCTAGGTGGGGCACCGCCTCGCAGTGCGTGGACAGCCACAGGAGCTCCGCCTCCGCCGCGCAGGCGCGCAGACAGTCGAAGGTGGCGTCGTCCTGGACGTGGGCGCGGACGCCGAGCAGGGCGGCGACCTCGAGTGCCTCCGCCAGCGAGCCGGGCAGGGCCTCCCCGTTCTCGGGCGCGCCGCCCATCGGATCGCCGAGTACCCGGGCGCGACGTGGCAGCGGGCGGGTCGCGGTGCCGAACCGGGGGCGGGTGCCGTGCCTGCGGACGACCACGCGGCGCTGCGCCAGGGCACGGCCGGTGGCATCGGGAATGTTCTCCACCGGGAGTGCCTGCCACGGCTCGGGCAGGCGCAGGGAGACTTCGGTCGCATCGCCCGCCGCCTCGTGCAGATGGTCCGCCAGCTGCTGTACCGCTTGGTCGGCCGACCGCGGAAGCGGCTCCGAGGGGGCGAGGCGGTGCAGGTCGGCGACGGACTGTGCGCGGGCTCGCGGCAGGGAAAAGGTGGACACGGTGATGTCGACGTCACGGGAGCGGCGGCAGCCGATCAGGTGCGCCTCCTCGGGGCCCTGGACGAGGTCGACGGTGGCCTGGTCACGGCGGGTGAACCAGGAGCGCACCTCAGCCCGTTGCCGTGCGAGGTGGGGTGCGAACAGCTGGGGCGCCGTGACCCGTGAGTCGTAAAGCCTCTTCAGGCGGCGGCCGTCCCGCTCTTCGAGCATGAGCAGGTGCATCTGTTCCAGGAGGCGGACGTCGCGAATGGGGCCCATGGCGATGGCCGTCTGCTTGCCGAACTCGATCACCGCCAGACTGATCTTCAGTCGCTGCGGTAGCCGGGCGGCGGCGCGCCCGAAGCGGCGCAGCCCTCTCTGCCTGCGGCGGTCGAGTGGGTGTGGGGGAGGGGCGTCACGGAGGCGGAAGGCAGGCCGCTTGCCGTGGACACGGACGAACTCGGCGGCCCATTGCCGCAGTTGGGCGGCGTCTGCCGCATCACCAAAGGCGAAGGCCGAGACGGCGGGCTGGAAGGTGAGCGCGAGGAGCCGGTCGATCCTGGCCTGGATGTCGCGCTGCCGGACGGGATCTCCGGCGGGCGTTCCCGCAAGGTCGTCGATGACGAGGGAGACGAGCGGTACGGGCGTGCTCGAACGCGTCACCTCCAGACCGACCTGCTCGCGGACGTGCGGGGGAACGTCCGACGACAACACCCATGCGGCCCCTGCCCAGGGCGGGATGTTCCAGCAGGTGTCGAGCATGCCGAGCAGACCCAGGACCATCAGGTTCTCGAAGACCTGGGCCTTGACGCGGTCGATGGCCCGCAGTCCGAACATGTCCGGCATCGATGAGTCGTCCCGCAGCATGTGGAACGACTCCAGCAGCACCTGGAGGGACGGAGACCAACGGGTGACGTCCCCCTTGGAGTGCAGCAACAGGTCCGGCCAGTCGTGCACGTCGCCACCGGGCTCGGTCAGCAGGCGGGCGGCGGCGCGGAAGCGGGCCGCTCCCACCTGCGGCCAGGAGTCCGGACGCAGAGATCCCTGCTCGGCGTCGGTTTCGTCTCGCTCCCCGAGAAGAGCGCCGACCATCTCGCGCTGCGCACGCACCAGATCCGTCTCCTCGACGGCGAGCGAGGCGTCGAACTGCGACCGTGCGGCGTCCAGACTGCCATTGCGGTAAAGGACATACCCGAGGTCGGCCTGCAACCCGCCCATGTACAGCGGAACCCGGGGGGCGGTCTGGGCCCAGCGGGCGAGGCTGTACGCGCCGAGCGGATCGCCGCGGCCGGCCAGATGCCGGGCCTGGGAGGAAAGGCTGACGCCCAGTTCCCGGTGGTTGCCACTGAGGAGACGGGCACACAGACCCAGCTGGTTGTGCCGGCGCACGATGGCCGTCGGAGCGCCGGCGTGCGCCGCCACGTTGGCCAGTTCGAGGTGCACGGGGGCGAGCAGGTCGTAGTCATCGGGGGCGGCCGCCTCAGCGATTTCGGACAGCGCCAAGTGGGCCGTCCAGAAGTCGCCGGTGCGGGACGCGCTCTGGGCGACGGTCAGCAACTGCCAGGGGCGGCCGCGCCAGCGCTCGGGTGCGTCGAAGACGGAACCGGGGCGCAGGGGATTGGGATCGAATTCGCGGTCCGCGGCGCCGGGCGCGGCGTCGTCCTGCGCCGCATGTGTCTCGTCCTGGTTGTAGAGGGCGAGCCGGTGGCGCTGGTGGCGGATCTCGCGCAACAAGTCGCCCTGTTCTTCCTCGGGGAGGCCGGCCGCCGCGTCCTCGGCCAGCCGGTAGTGCCCGTGGGCCTCGTCGAAGCGCCGCAGATCGCGCAGGGTGTTGGCGGTGTGGACATGGAAGGTCATGATCAGTGCGGGGGTCAGCCGGGGCAGGTGCGGTTCGAGAGTGAGGATGACGTCGAGCGACTCCTCCAGCTTGCCGTGTTCCCGAATGACGGAGGCGGCGGGAAGCGTCACCTCCGCCCGGGTGCGCTCGTCCTCGTACTCGTCGAGGATTTCCCGGTAACGGGACAGCGGCAGCGGGGCGAGATGCCAGAGCCGGTGCTCGACGACGAAGCGGATGTAGAGCTCGAAGCTCCGCAGGAGCTCCGTACGCAGCTCCTGTGGGGCGCGCGCGTAGGCGCCGGGATCCTGGGTGAGGGACAGGGCGCTCAGCGCGACGGCGCCCACGGCGAAGGCCGGATCGTCGGGGGCTGCGGTCCCGAGGTCCCGGCGGTCCACGACGCCTTCGACCAGCGCCTTGAGGTCCGTGTACCGGCGCGACTGCTGTTCGGCCTCCTCCAGAAGGGACCGGCCCACCGCGAGCGGCAACCTGGAGGAGATGTCGTCGAAGGTCTCGTCGAACCGCCGCACGAGGGCGCGCGGGAGGTGCGCCAGGTGCTCTTCGAGTTGCGTCACGGCGGCTTGGGGAGCGTCCGGCGCGCCGGTCTCGAATATGAGGTGGGAGGCCGCCTGCCAGCAGTAGGCCATCTTCTCGCCGTCGGTGAAACGGGCTGTCAATCGGGGGTAGTTGCCCACTGGTTGAGGCGCCAGATGCGGGATGCGACGGACGACGAGCCAGGTCAGGAAGACACCCAGTTCCTCCAGCCGTGCCTGCCGGTCATCCTCGTCCATCGGGTCGAGCAGGTCCGGCTCCGCGCAGATGCGCCAGGCGGTCAGCGCGGCGCGACCGAGCGCCGGCAGATCCAGGTCTGTTTCTGCTTCTGTTTCTGCGTCCGTGTCATGGTCGATGATTTGTGCTTCTTGGCGACAGGAATTGATCAGCTCGGTCAGGCCGGAATAGCGGAATGAATCGCCTCGGGTCTCTCCGACCACAGCTCTACCCACCCGAAACGCGATGTCGGACCTATGTTCGTCACCCTCGTGAAGAATGTCCCACTGCACTTGTCAACTCTACTGTGCACAGGATGAGTTGGCATGACCGCAAGGCGGAGTTCACTCCGCCGCCCGGCAGGCGGTTCGTCTCGACCAGGATTTCCGGCGACCGTCCCGATCCTTTTCTCTGGAATGTGAGGTGCGCAGGGCGACTCCTGGTCACCGCGAAGGACGGCGACTCGGCGCTGGACGCCGCCGACTTCACTGTTGAGTGATCCACACGCGCATGCGAGGGTGGGCATGTGGCCGGTTGGTGTCGCGTGGGCGCTCGTTTCCGAGGCTGAAGGAAGGCAGGCGGTGATGTCGGTGGGCGAGTCGTGGCGGATGTCGGTCGCCGGTGAGGAGTTCGAGGTCAGTCAGCGGGAGGGCAGGCCGGGGAGCTACGACTTCACCTGGCTGACCGGGCCCGACCCCCAGTACGGGTTCGGGTTCAGCACCCACCCTGCCGTGCAGTGCAGCAGCGCCGATCTGGAGGAGGCCATCCGGGAGTTCCTCTCGCAGGTCGACCCCGGCACCGGACACATCGAGTGATGATCACGATGGATGGAGTGCGCCCAGCGCCCGCTGCGTGACCTGTCACCAGCCTCGGCGATTTCCCCCACTCCGCGCAGGGGTGGGGCGGCTGCCGTCGCCTGCGGGGCCCGGACGGTGCGTGGGCTCCGGTCCTAGATACGCAGGAGCGCGGTCACGGCGACCGCGGCCATCAGGGCTACGGGGAGCGGGGCCCGGCGCCAGAGGAGCAGTGGGACGACCGCGAGTCCGGCGATCACGGTGAGGTCGAAGGTGCTCCAGCGGGGGCCCATCACGTCCACGACGATGAAGCCGGCGAGCAGGGCGGGGGCGGTGAGGGCGATCACCGACTGTGCTCGGGGGGGCAGGGTGCGCCCGCCGAAGAGGGCCGGGCCGAGGGCTTTGAAGGTGAAGCTGAGGAGGGCGACGGCGCCGATGGCGAGCCAGAGAGTCATGGGGAGACCTCTTCGTCGAAGTGGACGGGGTTGACGGCCTTTTCAGGCTTTTGGGCCTGCCCGGCCCTTTCTGCCGCTTCGGCCCGGCCCGTTCCTTCGGTCTCTTCGGACCGGGCGAGCGGCGGGGCGGGTGCTCCGAAGAGGGCGACGAGGGCCGCGAGCGCCGCGCCCACCAGGGCGGGCCCGGCGGGCAGGACGACGATGAGGCCGGCCGCGAGTACGGCGCCGAGCAGGGCCGGCAGTCGGTTGATCCGTTCCCGGCGGACTTCGTCGAAGAGGAGCGCGACGAAGAGCGCCGGCGTGAGGACGTCCAGTCCGAGCCGGTGGGACATCGGGGTCGGGGGGAGACCACGACGCCCAGGGCGGTGCCCGCCACCCAGGCGGGCCACTGGATCGCGGTGGCGCCGAAAAGCAGGTACCGGTCGAACCGTCCGCCGCCGAGATGGGCGGCGGCCCAGGATCCGTCGACCACGGTCTGGCCTTCGAGCGCGCGGCGGAACCGGCTGCCGCGCAGGTCCCGGGCGACGGCGATGCCCATGGGGATGAAACGGCTGTTGATCAGTGCCGCGGACGTCACGGCGCCGGCGAGGCCGCCGCCGGAGCCCCGGGTCGCCAGCAGGGCGAACTGGGCGGACCCCGAGAACACGGTCGTCGAGCCCGGCTTGCCGGGCGCTGACGGCAAGGCTGTGCGCTGATATTGGTGACCTTCTTCGCTGACACAGCGACTCCTGTCGTCCGTACTCGTTGTCAGGACAGCGGCCAGGCACGTGGGACGAGAGAGTGCCTGGCGGACCACAGGAGAGCAGGCGCGCATGAACCCCAGTGCTCACATCGAGGCCGTCTACGCACAGGTCTGCCGACGCAACGCCGGTGAGACCGAGTTTCACCAAGCGGTGGGAGAGGTGCTGCACACGCTGGCGCCGGCATTGCAGGCGCATCCGGAGTACGTCGACGCGTTGATCCCCGAGCGGCTGTGTGAGCCCGAGCGGCAGCTGATCTTCCGGGTGCCGTGGGTGGACGACGCGGGGCGGGTCCAGGTCAACCGCGGCTTCCGGGTGGAGTTCAGCAGCGCCCTCGGCCCCTACAAGGGCGGTCTGCGCTTCCACCCGAGCGTGAACCTCGGCATCGTGAAGTTCCTGGGTTTCGAGCAGATTTTCAAGAACGCGCTGACCGGACTGGCCATCGGCGGCGGCAAGGGCGGTTCGGACTTCGACCCCAAGGGCCGCAGCGACCACGAGGTCATGCGTTTCTGCCAGGCGTTCATGACCGAGTTGTACCGACACCTGGGCGAGCACACCGACGTCCCCGCCGGTGACATCGGAGTGGGCGGACGTGAGATCGGTTACCTCTTCGGCCAGTACAAGCGGATCACCAACCGCTTCGAGGCGGGAGTCCTGACCGGCAAGGGCGTCTCCTGGGGCGGCTCGCAGGCCCGGACCGAGGCCACCGGCTATGGTGCGGTGTACTTCGCGCAGGAGATGCTGGCCACGCGCGGGCACAGTCTGGACGGCCGCAAGGCCGTGGTCTCCGGCTCGGGGAACGTGGCGGTCTACGCGATCGAAAAGGTGCACGCCCTGGGCGGCTCCGTGGTGGCCTGTTCGGACTCCTCCGGCTATCTGTTCGACGCGGACGGCATCGATCTGGAGCTGCTGAAGACGGTCAAGGAGCAACGGCGCGCACGCCTGTCGGCCTACGCCGAGGCCAAACCGGCGGCTCGTTTCTCCGATCGGGGTTCGGTCTTCGAGGTGCCCTGCGACCTTGCGCTGCCGTGTGCCACCCAGAACGAGCTGGGCGGACAGGAAGCGGGGGTGCTGGTGAAGAACGGCGTTCTGGCCGTCGCCGAGGGCGCCAACATGCCGTGCACCCCGGAGGCGATCGAGATCTTCCGTGAGGCGGGCGTCCTGTTCGGCCCCGGCAAGGCCGCCAACGCGGGCGGAGTGGCCACCTCGGCGCTGGAGATGCAGCAGAACGCCTCCCGCGACGTGTGGACCTTCGAGCAGACCGAGACCCGTCTGGCGGCTGTCATGCGGGGTGTCCATGCCCAGTGCAGGACCACCGCCGAGCTCTACGGAGGTACCCCCGACGACTACGTCCTGGGCGCCAACATCGCGGGCTTCCTGCGGGTGGCGGAGGCGATGACGGCCCAGGGCGTCGTCTAGCGCGGGCCGTTGTGCGACAGGCCGCGAACGGCGGGTGCGGGAGCCGTGCGCTGAACGGCGCGTACGCCGCGGGCCCCCGCGCGCGTGCTTCCGGCAGCGAAGGCGTGCGGCCGCCGTCCCGTCCCGCGGGGACGGCGGGCAGTCCTGCTCGGCGACCGACCGCGACAGAGGGTGCCCGCCGGGCGCCCTCTTCGACCAACGCGGTGCACTCCGTCGGAGTAGGACCGTGAGGCAGTCCGGAACCGCCCGCGCCCAGGACGACAGCCACACGTCCTTCCTCGCCGACGAGTCGCAGCCTTCGCCGACGGCATCCGCATCTCGTCGAAGTGAACCTGCTGAGCACCCCTCAACACAGCGGAGGAATCGGCCCGTTGCCCTGGGGTCAAACCGTGACGGTATCCACTACGGCCGCTCGTTACGGCTGGCTACTCTGTGCGAAGGTCGGCGACGCAGACAACCGACTCGCTGGTGGACCTGTTCATCCAGCTCGTACTGAGGCCCGCCGTTAAGGAAAGCGGTCTCGAGGCAGGCGGGGTAACGCATGGGAAGCGCACGCAGGTTCTTCATACCAGCCGCCGTAGCAGCGCTACTCAGCGTCTCGGGGTGTTCGCAGGACGAGCCGGCCGCCGAGGCCTCCCCATCCGAGCTCGCTCAGTACACGGCAGCTCCCGGCCCGGCCACTCCGGCGCAGAGCCCGACAACGGCCGCGTCCGCGGAGTGCGTGAAGACCAGTGGCATGAGCGTCGGGCAGCTGACCGACTATCTGAAGACCCTGCGCAGCGGCAGCGGCGAATACCGGTCCAGGGGTTTGACCTTGGACTCCTCCGGCCTGAACTTCACCCCCGAAGCGATCCAGAGGCCGTGTGCGGCAGTCACGGTGAAACTCGCCCGCTTTTGGGTCGAGGTGGAGAAGGCGAGGGAGGCGACTGCCGTCACCCCGGCCCGCTACGAGTACCGGTACACGCCGATCAGCGTCACCTCCCACAAGGTCGGCCCGCAGGACGGCAGGGTCCCCGATACCGCGCCGCCGGGGAGCAGCGACTGCCAGGGCACGGTTTCGGTGGTCTACCTCGGCGAAGACATTCCGCTGCGCTCGTTGCCGTACAACTTGGAGCTGATCGACGCGACAGCGCCCGTTCCGGTCGAGGTGCACGGCGACGGGGTGCTGTCCGCGATCTACGTCTCCCCAGTCGGCGTGGAGTCCTGCTGACCGCCGACTCGGGTGGGACATCGTGGCGTTGGCATCGAGTCCTCCGGTGCTGCGGCCTTTGCGCACGCGATGAAACACCTTCACGGAGTCTTCGGACCCAACGTCTCGATCACGTCCGCTCCCGTGCCTGGAAACAATCCTGCTCACGACCACGACATGGCAGCCGATGTCCTTTGGCGTGCGACGGACAGTTCTCGGCGGCTGCGGAGCGTGGCCCACCGCAGTCCAGGCAGCAGCGGCTATCTCATGGAGTACGTGGGCTTCCGCCTGCTCATCGACCCCGGCTACGCCACGCTGCCACGCCTGCTCGACAAGAGCACCGTGGACGCCATTGACGCGGTGCTGATCAGTCACGGGCGCCCCGACCACTGCGCTGACCTCAACCCTCTCCTGCGTGCGCGGGGCCTGAGTGACACGCCACCGCCGGCATTCGACTCACCCACCCGGAAGCCGTGCTCGCCTGCACCGGCGACACGGGTCCAGGCCCTGACATCCTGCACCTCGCTCGAGGCGCTGACCTGCTGTTGTCGGAAGCCACGTACCTCCGTGAGGTACCGACCGCCGACGCACCGTATTTGCTGACCGCACGCATGGCCGGCCAGTACGCCCATGAGGCAGGCGTTGCCTGCCTCATGCTCGCCCACCTGTGGCCGGGGACGGATCCGAAAGCCGCACACGAGACAGCCAGGGAAGCCTTCCGGTACCCCGTCTTCGTCGCTGCCCCTGGGGTCGTCACCGACCTCGCCCGTGGAGCGCGGGTCGGCTTCCGGCCGCCGACCGGGGCCCCGGAGGACACGCGGGATGCCCACCGGTCATCCATGAGGACGGAGACACAGGAAGACGACCAGAGCGATGGCATCGGCCGCCGGCCCCAGCAGCGCGAGGCGGGCGGCGCGGGCGAGACGACGGACGCCAGGGGCGAAGTACAGCGGAGTCACCACGGCTGCGATGAGTCCCACTTGCACCACGGTCGCCTTGGCCAACGGGACTACGGACGTCAAGGGCTGCATCCAGGCGAGGGAGAGAACAGCCAGGAGGAGGACGGGGCCACATGTGATCAGTGCCGCCCAGCCCCAGAAGAACAGGGCCAGGAAACGACACGCGGGCCAGTCGGCCAGGTCGCGAGGCTTGACGTTGCGGGTCACGTTCATGGAGCCACCCTGCAGCCGGTAACCGGGCAGTGACATGAGTGCGACTACTCAGCGGAGCATCGCCGAATACTCAGCGTGGAGCGTTGCGCACGGCGCTGACGTCTCACTGAAGAAGCGCCCCGTTCGGCGGCGCGGCCCAGCGGCGAGCACGGGAGCCCAGTCGGGGGCGAGGTTGAAGACGCTCTTCCGCAGACCGCTGGGGTAGGCCTCGTGCTCGACGAGCTTCGGCTCCTGGTGCCGTCCGGGCGCACCCCATCAGCCCCTGAACAGGAGTGCGCATGCCCGAGCCGGACCTTGGGGTGCACCCCGTCGCCCCACACGTACACATCGTCACTGCCGGCGCTCGGTCGCCACTGATGCCCGCGGCGTCCCGCTCGGCCTTCTCGCGTCAGGAGCGAACCGTCACGACTCACCCCGGCTCGGACCGACTGCCCATGAAGCCATGGGGCGGGATGGGCGGCGCGGCCGGAACCGGAGGTCAGGGGCCTGCTCGCCGCGTCGCACTGGCTCCGCCGCCGCGCCGGCCCTCTGCCGGGTCGCCGATGGTGCGGCACCCCCAGCTACTTCAGGGGGTGTGTGAGTCTTAGGCTGGAGATACTCGGGGGTGAGCTGCGGAGGTGTGCCATGCCCCGATGTGTATGGTCCGGCACCGACTCGTTCGACCTGCTCACGGTGGCGATCAACGTGATCGGCGGGAGTGAGGACCACAGCACCCGTTTCCACCAATACCACCTGGAGCTGTTCCGGTGGAAGGGGCTGTGGTCGTGAATGGTGGGGTCAGGGGACTTCCCCGGCTGCTGACGGCAGCGGAGACGGCGGCGCCTGTGGAGGCCGTCGACGTGATCGCGGAGGACCTGCGGCGGCGTTTCCAGGCGATGACGGTCTCCTTCCTCATCGTGGACCTGACGGGCAAGGCGGTGGCGCGGCTTTCCAGCTGCCCTGCGGACGGTGAGCGGAAACCGGAGCGCATTCCCTTGTTCGGCAGCGTCTACGAGGAGGTGATCCGTACCCAGCTGCTGTATCAGGAGGCGACGAGTCAGGGGCAGCGGGTGATCGTTCCGGTCACCAACCGGGGAGATGCGATCGGGCTGCTGGAACTGCTTCTGCCGACCGGGCCCGGCGAGGATGTTCTTGACGAGGTCAGAGAAGCCGCCCACGTTCTGGCCTACGTCGTGATCGCCAACGGGCGCTTCACCGACCTCTACACCTGGGGCAAGCGTTCCAGGCCTCCCACACTGGCAGCAGAAATCCAGTACCAACTGCTGCCCCCGGCACTGTCGTGCGAGGCCGCACAGTTCACTCTGTGCGGGAGTCTGGAGCCCTCCGAAGGCCTCAGCGGCGACACGTTCGACTACATCTTGGATCGCGACACCCTCCATGTCTCGGTGACCGACCCGATGGGCCACGACATCGATGCCGCCCTGGCCGCCACGGTCCTGGTGAGCGCGTTGCGCGGCGCCCGCCGCGCAGGAGCCGACCTGGCCGAGCAGGCCCACCGGGCGGACCAGGCGCTGGTGGGCCACGGCAACGGGCACGCCACCGGGCAACTGCTGCGCATCGACCTCCACACCGGGCAGGCCCAGCTCGTCAACGCCGGCCACCCCTGGCCCTTGCGCATGCGTGAGGGGGTGGTGGAGGTAATTGCCTGCGAGGTGGACCATCCCTTCGGGCTGTCCGAGTTCGCGACTCGCCCCTACCGCGTTCAGGACCTCGATCTGCGCCATGGTGACCGTCTGCTCATGTTCACCGACGGCATGGTCGAACGTCACGGGGAGCAGGTCGACCTGCCTGCCCTGCTGGAACGCACCCGGCAACTGCATCCGCGGGAGACCGCGTTGATGCTGACGTCCGCAGTCCGGGACGCTGCAGGCGGTCTGCTCGAAGACGATGCCACCGTGATGTGCCTGGACTGGCACGGTCCCCAGGAGACGCAGCGGCACGTCAGCTCCGGCGCGGACACGCGGCAGGCTTCAGCCGGCCGCCCGAAACACCAGCCGTGACGGGCGGAGCCGGGATCGAGATCGCTGACTCCCGACGCATCAAGTCGCAATCGTGACTGCGGCCGGGTGGGTTTTGTCGACCGCAGGGTGCGAGCTGAACCCGTCCACGGCGACCCGAACGGCGGCAAGCCCCCGCACTGGACGATGAACAAGACCGTGAGGCCCAGCACCGGTCCGCGGTGTGCCCGCGGACCGCGCAGGCGGACATGCAGCGCGCCGCCCGCACCTCGTGCGACGAAGTTGAGTGACCGGCGACCGCTCCGGCCCCGGCGGTGGGCCAGGGCTGTAGCCAGGGCAGCACGGAGAGCCCGTCAGCTGTGGATCGCTTCGAGGGCCTGCTTGTCGAGGTCGGTGCGGCCGTCGGAGTCGTCGTCCGGGTCGTCGCCGTGTTCGAGCCGTAGGGCGATGCAGACGATCTCGTCGTTGTCCTCCAGGCGCCGTTGAGCGCTGGGAACGGGCAGGTGACGCCGTGGGCGGGCAATGCCTGCCTCTTCGGTATCCGCAACTACATCGGCTTTCGTCCCTTGGCCGAAGGCCGCGGCTTTCCGAGTGACGCATCCGAGGATCTGCGGACTGAATACGCCGCCTACGACGAGTCTCCTGACGTCCACGGCACAACGTGGATCTCCTGGGCCGAGTTGACCGCCACCGACTGGCAGGAAACAGACAGCTCAGGCACGCGGAACCGAGAATCGGTCGCCGGAGATGAAACCGGCTGGGGACCGGTCTGGAGCGTGATGAGGACGCTCAGCGAACTCCACGGAGCTGAACATGTACGACTCGTCGTCTGGTTCCAATGACCCGGATTCCGCGCCAGTGCACCGCTTGCCCGAGGGAGGGGGGTCGCTTTGACGGCTCAGCACCACCGTCAACGTCGTCTTCAGCGACCGCGACGACCGCGTGCCCGGCGCCAGGCGGCCGGCCGGCTCGTCGCGTGGACGCGATCGCTCTGGCCGGGTGCTCCGTACAGCGGCGAGCACCACGTTGTCGGTGATCTGTCGGGGGTGTCGGCGTCGTATCGGTCCGGTGTCGGCGGGGACTGAGACCTTTCGAGAAGTCCGGCCGGGTGACCGTCCGGCAGCGACTTCGGAAAAGGGATGTCTCATGCGTGATGTAGTGATCGTGGGCGCGGGTCCGGTCGGTCTCTTCCTGGCCTGCGAACTCGGCCTCGCGGGCTGCTCGGTGCTGGTGCTGGAGAGGGAGTCGGAGCCGGAGTCACCATGGCGGATGGAACCGCTCGGCACGCGCGGCCTGTTCGGCTTCTCGGTCGGTGCGTTCTACCGTCGCGGTCTGCTGGACGCGCTGGTGGCAGCGTCCTTCGTCGACGGACGCGACGTCCACACCAAATCTGACGTATCGTCACCACCGCGTGCGGTGGGTCACTTCGCCGGGATGCTGCTCGATCCGGGCAAGGTCGACATGGCCGCCCTGCCCTTCCGGCTGCCCAGCCCGGCCCCTGACTTCACGATGATCAGCCTTCAGGCGGTCGAGTCGCTGTTGTCCGAGCGAGCGGTCAAACTGGGCGTCGACATCCGGCGCGGCGCCCCTGTGGACGCCATCACGCAGGACGAGGACCACGTGGTCGTGTCCGCGGGTGAGGTCGGTTTCGAAGCGCGCTGGGCCGTCGGCTGCGACGGGGGGCGGAGCGCGGTGCGACGTCTCGCCGGCTTCGATTTCGCCGGCACGGAGCCGGAGTTCACCGGATACACGGTGCTCGGCACGCTCGCCGATCCGGGCAAGCTGCGTCCCGGGATCAATCTGACGCCGACGGGCATGTACGTCCGGATGGCCGTCGAGGGGCACATCGCCATGATGGACTTCGACGGCGGCGCGTTCGACCGCTCGCGGCGGCCGACCCGTGACCATCTCCAGGCGGTGCTGCGCCGTGTGTCGGGCACCGACGTCACCCTGAGCGACGTCCGGCTCGCCTCCACCTTCACCGACCGGGCAAAGCAGGCGACGACCTACCGGCAGGGCCGCGTCCTCCTCGCGGGCGACGCGGCTCACATCCACTCGCCGCTCGGCGGGCAGGGCCTGAACACCGGCATCGGCGATGCCGTGAACCTGGGCTGGAAACTCGCGGCGACCGTGCGGGGGCACGCGCCGCAGGGACTCCTCGACACCTACACCCAGGAGCGACACCCGATCGGCGCCCAGGTGCTCGACTGGTCGCGCGCCCAGGTGTCGATCATGAGGCCGGACAAGCACGCGCAGGCGATCCAGGGCGTGGTCCGCGAGCTGCTCGGCACCCAGGACGGGACGACGTATGTCTTCGAGAGGATGTCGGGGTCGTCGATCCGCTACGACCTCGGCAGTGCGCATCCGCTGGTGGGCCGTGATGCCCCCAACTTCCGCCTCGGTGACGGAACGTGTCTTGGCGAGATGATGCGGGACGGGCTGGGCGTCGTCCTCGACTTCAGTGCCGACCGCCGTCTGGGCGGCCCGGCGGCAGCCTGGCGGGGCCGACTGCGTCACGTGACCGGGACGCCGGCGGACGACCTCGGAGTGGGTGCCGTACTGGTCCGCCCGGACGGCGCCGTCGCGTGGGCCGACGACCACGACTTCGCCGCCGACGAGTTCGAACGAGCGGCCTCCCGGTGGTTCGGCCGCCCGCAAGTCTGAGCAGCCCACGTGCGCTTCGTCGCATAGACCCCAGCAGTGCTCCGCAGGAGCCCGGGACGATCTCAGAAAACCCCGACCGGTTTTGGTACGCCCCGGACACGGCCAGGCAGTGGCGAGTCCCGTGGGGAGTAGGCTGCAATCACCGAGGGCAATGCGTGCGCCGGTGGCCGTGCCGGCGCCGTTCTCGGTGAACGACAATGCCAGGCGGCCGGTGAGACCGCGCCTGGAGGCAGGTTCACGTCATGGAACCGACTGCCGATCATTCCCCGACCACCGCGATGCGCCCCTCCCCACCACCGCAGGTCCGGCTTTCTCTGGCGCCGTACGAAACCGCCCCGGGTGGACTCGACGGCGCCTGGTGGCCGTACTCCCACAATCTCGTCGGTGAACTGCCCCTTCTGGTGAAAGCGATGGACGGGACAGGCAGCTTCACCAGGGTCACTCTGGGGATCGAGCTGTGGCCTGACGTCCCGCACCGGGTCGCCGTGGGCAAGAACTTCGTGACCGTGGGATGGTTCGTCTCCGGTCACGAGCAGAACGAGATCTTGCTCTGCTCCTATCGTGAGGGGTTTCGCACCTTGCTCGTCATTCCTCCCGCGACGGAGGCCGACACTGCCGCCTGGCTGATGAACACGCCCGATCCGGTCGACGGCAGCAACACCGCCACCGAACTGCTGGAGATCGCGAGGACAGGGTTCACAGCGCCGGAGGTGCGCGCCGGCTGAGCCCGTTCAGCCGGCCTCGGTTCGTCCTGATGCACCTGGCGGCCTGCTCAGGCGTTCCGGAGGCACCCCCGGCCACGGCGGCCAGCGCTCCGAGGGGGACGCCGGCGGCCGTCCGGGAAGCGGACGACGCCGAGCAGCGCTGAGCCGAGCCCGCGGTACGGCCTCCATCAGGCGCAGTCCCGCCGCGACGGCCTCTTGGGGCTGTCGTTGCCCGGCGTCTGGGGTGGTGCAAGCCCTACCGCGGTGTGTCGCGGCCGCCGACGGCGTCCCCCAGCGCGGCTGCCGCCGCCGTGAGGTCGGCGTGGATCACCTGCTCGTGCGGCAGCAGATCGTGCTCTCTGCCGACGACCGACACGGCGGCCCGGATGCGCCCGTCGGGGTCGCGCACGGGCACCGCGTACTCGGTGACGCCGTGCTCGAACTCCCCGTGTGCCGCGACGACGCCTCGCGAACGGTCGCGGTCGTTGGCCGCGGTCAGCTCCTCGACGGTGTGGGCCGCGTTCGGACCGCCGACGCCGATCAGCTCGTAGGTGTCGAGCAGGACGGCCATCTCCTCGGCGGTGTGGTCGAGGAGGAGCGCGCGTCCGGCGCCGGTGCACCAGCACGGCGTGACGAGGCTCGCCCGTCCCTGCCACTCGTGGGCGAAGCCCGCCGCGGACTCGGCGCGCAGCAGCCGGACCTGGACGCCTTCGCGTACGGAAAGGCGTGCGCCGGCGCCGTGCGCCACGGCCAGTCGGCGCAGGAGCGGGCGGCTGCGACGGAGCAGGCCGGGGTGCAAGGAAGCGGCCGTGGAGAAGAATGCGCTACCGGCGCGCAGCGTCGAGTCGTCGAGGCGTTCGAGGAAACCCTTGTCGCACAGGTCCTGAGTGGTGCGTGACGCCTTGCTGCGCTCGATGCCCACCTCGCCGGTGAGCCTGCTGACGTTGAAGCCGGTCCGGCCGGAAGCCTCACGGTCCAGCACGGTGTTGACCACCCGCAGGGCCATCCGCAGCGAGGAGGCCGTTCCCATGCCCGTCTGTGCGGGGGAGGGGCCGTTCGTCGTCACCACCGCACTATATGCGAGCCGGTGATCACCGGCTCGGGGCGGTGGCCGGGGTGGCCGGCCCCGCGCCGGTGCGGGGCCGCCGCGAGGGTCCGCTTCCTGTGCACAGGACGAACGGATCCGCGCTGCACGTGGTGGCCATCACCGATCTTCGGGCCGGGCCGGGCCTGGACAGCGCCGACGCCGTCACCGTGTCCCGTACACCGGGCATCTGGGCTGTCTGCTCCCAGATGCCCTGTACGCGTTCCAGGGACGCCGCCTCGACGCTGACGAGTACGTCGAACTGGCCGCTGAGGACGTCACAGGAGACCACCTCCGGGACCCGCGCCATGGCGGCGAGGACCTCCGCTCCGCGCATGCGGTCCTCCTGGTGGACCAGGACGTGCGGGGCCACCGCCGTGCGGTCGGCCCTGCACGAGGGACGGACGATGGTGTAGCCGCCGATGTGCCCCTGCCGTTGCAGTCGCTCCACGCGCTGGCGCACGGCGTTGCGGGACAGCCGTACGCGCTGTCCCAGCTCGGCGTGGGAGATCCGGGCGTTGCGGGTGAGCTCGGTGATGATCTGCTCGCCGATGGCGTCCATGGCGCTGTGCGTCTCCTGACGTGCGAAGGCTCCGGTGGCATGGTGGCCACCGGAGCCGCTGTGCCGGTTCCGACCCCGGTCAGCTCGTGTGGTGCAGGGCGAACACGCGGGCGGGGAAGCCCGAACCGCCGTGCGGCTTGGGCCAGGTGGCGATGATCAGCGCTCCCGCCTCCGGCACCCGGTCGAGGTGGGCCATCAGCTCGATCTGCCAGCGGTCCCGCCGCAGCACGTAGTCCTCCAGAGCGAAGTCGCCCGCGGAGGTGGCCATTCCGGGATCGGTGTCGGTCTGCTCGTGCCCGATCGCGGTGACGCCGGCCTCCTCGAAGAGGTAGCGCAGCACCTCGGCCGACCAGCCCGGGCAGTGACTGACGCCAGCCTCGTCCTTGTTGGCCATGGCCGCGGGGTCCGGCCAGCGGCTGCTCCAGCCGGTGCGCAGGGCCACGAACGCCCCTTTCGGCACCCGGCCGTGGCGCGCCTCCCAGGCCGCCACGTCCTGCAGGTCCGGCACCGCGTCCGGGTCCGCGGCGACGCGCTCGGCGATGTCGAGGACGACGAGCGGCAGGATCATCTCGTCCACGGGTATCTCGTCCAGGGTCCGCGCGCCGGCGACGAAGTGCACGGGCGGGTCGACGTGGGTGCCCCACTGCCCGACGATCGTATAGAGGTGCACGTTGAAGCCGTCGCCGCGGGACATGTCGAAGGGCATCTCGCGCTTCTCGTCGGGGAAGGCGGGGAAGTGCGGCTGCCCGGGGTGGAAGGCGTGGGTGAGGTCGGTGCGGACCGTCCGGCCGATCAGTTCCCGGTGCAGGGCCCACAGCGGCGGTTCGGCGGTGGCCGGGGCGGCGGCCGTGACGGCCGTGTTCGGTGTCATGCGTGCTCATCCTCTTTCTCGGCGCCGGTCTCGGCGTTGTTCAACAGCGCCACCCACCCGACGAGTTCGGCCGGGCGGGCGACGGAGGCGACGGCGTGAGCCGACTCCGCGTGGCTGCCGTAGCCCCATCGCACGTGGACGGCGGGGATTCCTTCGGCGGCTGCGCTTTCGATGTCGTAGGCGCGGTCGCCGGCCATGAGCGGTCGGCGTACGTCGGCGCCGCGCGCCCGCAGGCGGGCGACGCACTCCCTGATCACCTGGCGCTTCGTCGTACGGCCCGTCTCGTCGCAGGCGCCGCAGACGGTCAGCAGCCGGGAGCCGAGACCGAAGCGGCGGGCCATCAGCTCGGCCTGGTCCTGCATCTTGGAGGTCGCGATGCCCATGGGCAGTGGGCGCGCGGCCAGGGCGTCGAGCAGTTCGGGGACGCCGTCGTACAAGGTGGCGGCCGATGCGCCGCTGCGCGCGTACTCGGCGCGGTAGACGGCGAGTGCGGCACGTGCGCCGGCTCGTCGAGTCCGTCGCACGTGGCGGAACGTGTCGCACATCGGCGGGCCGACCCGGCCGCGCAGGGTGGCCGCGTCGGGGACCGGGGCGCCGACGGCCCGCCGGGCGGCGGCGCTGGCGGTCACGCCGGGGGCGGAGTCCACGAGGGTGCCGTCGAGGTCGAGCAGGACGCAGGTGGGCGGCTTCACGCAGCCGCCCGGGTGGCACGGATGCGGCCGTGCCGCAGCCAGTGGTGCAGGTAGCAGCCCGCGACGAACGGGATGCCGAAGACGGTGAGACCGGAACCGAGGAAGAGGCCGGAGCCGATGACGCCGCCCATCGCGATCATGACGAGATGGCGGGAGTGCATGGTGCGGCGCGGGCCCTCGCCGGGCGGGTGGTGAGCGGGGTCGGCGGCGGTCGGAGCGTTTTCCGGTGCTGGTGAGACGGACATGGCGGTCTCCTTGGCGGAGAGGAGCGGGGGAGCGGTGGGCGGGGGGTGGGGGTGATCGGCACGGCATGGCTGAGGGTGGGGCCGCTTTCGGGCTGTGGGGTGCGCGTCGGGGTGGTCGCGCACGGGTGGGGGCGGGCGCCCGGGCCGGGCGAGGGGCTCGCTGGGGGCAGGGCCGCAGGTCAGGCGCGGGAGACGAGGTCCAGTGGGGCGGAGAGTTCGATCACCGGGATCTCCCAGGGGTGGGCGTCGGTGAGGCGGGCGAGGACGCGTGAGAGGGCGTCGTCGTCGGCGGTTGCGTCGACGTACGTGGTGACGGCGAGGGTCGAGGAGAGGAACCGTCCGCCGATCGTGCCGAGGGAAGGGCGGGCGCCGGGTCGGACGGTGAAGCCCTCCGCGCCGAAGGCCACCTCGAAGACGTCGCCGTAGACGCCGAAGTCGCCGAGTTCGGGGGAGGTTTCGAGAATTCGCAGCAGGCAGGCGAATGACTCGTCGGCGCGCAGCGCGTGGAGGTCACCCGTCGCGCAGGCGGTCAGGGTTTCCGTCGCGACCGGCCAGAACACCTTGATCGTGCGGACTCTCCTGCGTCGGACGGACGCCAGGGCTGCCTCCCGGTTCTCTCCGGGGGCTTCCGGCGTGATCGTGGTCGTGGCCATGCGCGGTTCATCCTTCGGCTTCGACGGCGGCTGATGCCAAGATGCTAGGCGTGCATTAAATGCACGGCAAGATGCATATTCTGCACGCTCTGTGGTCTGGGGAGAGACCGGAGGTACAGTGCGGACCGACAGTGACGGGGGCGGCACCCCCGGTGGATGCAGGCGTCGGCACGGCGGAGGAGCACGTGGACTCGAGCGTGACGAAGGGCCTGGACGCCTTGTCGGCCCTGGCCGACGGCCCCGGCGACGGCCGGCCCGGGGGCGCTGCCGAGTCCGTCTCGGAGTTGGCCCGCAGACTGGGCCGCGACCGCAGCCAGCTGTCCCGGATGCTGACCGCCATGGCCGCGGAGGAGTTCGTCACCCGCGACGACGTCTCGGGCGGTGTCGTCCTGAACTGGCGGCTCTACGCTGCTGCGCGCGACCTCACGGCCCACCGGTTGCGCACCGACGGGCTCACCGCCCTGGAGGGCATGGCGGCCGAGATCGGCGAGAGCTGCTACCTCGGCGTCCTGGTCGGCGACACCACCGTCACCATCGCCGAACGGGTGCCTCACGGCAGCCGGCAGCTCGGCTCGTGGATCGGCCGTCCCTACCCGGCCTACTGCAGCGACTGCGGCCAGGCCCTGCTGAGCGACGCCGACGACGACGAGGTGGCCGCTGTCTTCGCGCGCACGGAGTTCCTGCGTCACGGCCCCAACACACCGTCCGGCCTGGAGGACTTCCTGCGCCGTCTCGAGGCCACCCGGAAGCGCGGCTATTCGATCGTCGACGAGGAGGCCGAGCCCGGCCTGTACTCCTTGGCCGTGCCGGTCCGCGACTTCACCGACGAGGTCGTGGCCGCCGTCCAGGTCGTCGGACCACGACGGCGCCTGCAACCCAGGACGACGGAGTGCGCGGCCGTCGCCCTGCGCTGGGCCGCTCACCTGGAGACGGCGTTGCGCGGGGCCTGAACGCCCCTCGTGCCGAGTCCAAGCGCCGCCCCTGGAGCGCCGCCCTACCGGCAGGGGCCCGACGACTCCCCGCTTCGGGCGGCTCCCGCCCGGCCTCTGCTCGAGTTTCGGCCGGTGCGCTCCAGCTCGAGTCCGCACAAGAACGCTTGAAGGCCGTGCTGACGCCCGGGAATCCGCATCCCCGTCGGACGATCACGTGAGGGCATCGTTCGAGGCCGCCGTGGGCTCAGCTCAGCCCCATGCCGCTCGGAGGTGCGGACAGCGGAAAGCGCGTGGTCAACCAGATCGCCGGGCGCTTGGACGAAGGTTGGCGCCGGGGGACTGCCGCATCCCGCTGCAGCGGACCGACTCCCTCTGCCTTCGCCGACGGCCAAGGCGTCGCGCACTACCGGAGCGAGCCGAGCACCTCTACGACGTCGCCGGCACGGGTGTCCGGGTTGACGAAGGCCAGGCGCAGAACCGTCGCGCCGTTCCACTGGGTGGGCACACACAGCATGGCCCCCGACTGGGCGGTACGGGCGGACCATGACGCGTACTCCCGCGGACCCCAGCCAGGGCGTTCGAAGAGGACGACGGACAGTTCGGGCTCGATGGTCAGGCGCAGCCAGTCACTGGTGCGTACGACGTCGGCCACCCGTCGGCTGGTGGTCAGTGTCTGTTCCACGGCGCGGGAGTACCGCTCGGTTCCGTGTACGGCCAAGCTGAACCAGAACGGCAGACCGCGGGCGCGGCGGCTGAGATGGAGGGCCAGGTCAGCGGGATTGTGGGCGTCGCGGTCGATGGCGTCGAGATAGCTCGCCGACTGACTGTGCGCGGCGCGGGCCGCTGCGGGGTCCCGGTAGAGCAGCGCGCAGCAGTCGTAGGGGGCGAAGAGCCATTTGTGGGGATCGACGATGAAGCTGTCGGCGCGTTCGATGCCGGAGTACAGGTGCCGCACACTGGGCGCCGCCAGGCCCGCTCCGCCGTAGGCGCCGTCGACGTGCAGCCACACCTGGTGACGTTCGCACGCGTCGGCGATGTCATCGAGGTCGTCGACGAGACCGGCATTGGTGGTCCCGGCGCTCGCCACCACGGCGAACACCCCGGGCGTGGAGTTCAGGACGGCGTCCACGGCGCTCCCGGTGAGGTGTCCGTGCCGGTCCACGGGTGCGGTGACGACTGCGACGTCCATCGCTTGTGCCGCGGACCTGATCGAGGAGTGGGCACTGTCGGCGCACACGATTTTCCAGCCGTCCTTCGGCCGGGGTCGGGAGGCGGCGGCAGCGGCGCGGGCCGTGATGAGCGCCGACAGGTTGCCCATGGTGCCGCCGCTGACGAAGCATCCTGCCGCCGTGCCGGGCCATCCGAGCAACCGGCTGAGCCAGGCCAACGCCTCGTTCTCGGCGTGGATGGCGCCGGCCCCCGCCTCCCAGGTACCGGCGAAGATGTTCGCCGCGCCGGCGACCGCGTCGAAGGCGAGCGCGGCACGGGTGGGAGCCGCAGCGATGTACGCGAGGTTCATCGATCCGTTCTGCGCGCGGGTGGCAGGCGCCAGGACGCGGTCGAACAGCTTGAGGGCCGCGGCTCCGCCGATTCCCCAGGGGGTGACGGCAGTGCCGGCCGTGAGGGCGAGGTCGGCGGCGGGTCGGGCGCCGGCCACAGGATCGGGAGCCTGCATGATGCGCCGCCGCGCGTAGTCGACGGCGGCCGCCACGATCTCGTCCTCGTCTGCCCACACCCGGCGGTCCACGCTGTCCGCCCTGTTCGCAGAGGTGTTGTCGCATTGCGCTTTTTGCATGGCGGAAACCTAGAAACGTGCAGCGGAATGCGCAATATCCTGAATTTTATTTGAGCACAATGCTCAATTGGGTGAGTCGGTGCCGTGCCATACTGAGCACCATGCGAAATGTCGACGCCCTCGACGCCCGGATCCTCTTGGCGCTCGACGCGGATCCCCGGGCCACGACGGTTGCCTTGGCAGAGCGACTCGGCCTGGCCCGAAACACCGTGCAGGCACGTCTGAAGCGGCTGGAGGAAAGCGGTCAGCTGAGGGAGCACAGCCGGCGCGTGGCACCCGCGGCTCTCGGCTATCCGCTGCTGGCCCTCATCACGCTGTCGATCAGCCAGCGCGTGGGGCATCCCACCCGCGAGGCGATCCTGCGCATTCCCGAGGTGATCGAGCTGCTCGTCACCACCGGCGACGGCGACTTCCTCGCCCGCGTCGTGGCCCGGGACACCGAAGACCTGCACCGCATCACGAACCTGCTACTGGAAGCACCCGGGGTCGTCCGGTCCAACACCACCATCGTCCTGCGCGAAGTGCAGCCCCACAGTGTCCGGTCCCTGCTGGAGCGCCACGCCGCCCTCTGACACCGGGGGGTGGGGGCCATACGCAGTAAGACGGCCCCGGCAGCCTCGACGGAAGCGGGACGATGCCGCTCGGCACGGTCTCCCCGAGAGGTTCGCGCCGCCTGGGACGAGGCCCGCCCGACTCGTACGGCCCCGCCTCGTTGTCTTCCCGGCTTCCCCCAACTCGCGGCGCCGCCGCCGACGCGCCTCCCCGCGCGCGCCCGCCGATCGGAGGAGGACACCCCACCCGATCAGGCACTGTCCGTGCGACCCGCCGTCCCGGCTCCTCGTGGCGCCCCCGGGTGAGCGGAGAAGCTGACCGGCCCCAGGAACAACCGTTCCTCGGGGCGAACAGCCATCGGAGGCGACGATGCCGCACATGACTCCCATCGATCACAAGGTCAAACACAGATCGACTGTCCCGGCGAACGCCGAACGGGAGATTGAGCTCTTCGTACGCGAATACAAGAGCGGCGGATCCGGCGGCGCCCCCAAACCGGTCCTCATGCTCCACGGCAGGAGCGTTCCGGCTCTCCCCGGCTTCGACCTCACGCTGCTTCCGCAGGGCGGCTCCCCGCACCCGGACGTCAGTTACAGCTGGGCACAGGCGCTGGCGGGCCACGGCTACGACGTGTTCATCATGGATCTCCAGGGGTCCGGGCTCTCCCCACGCCCGAAGATGGACGACCCGTGCAACGCCAACCCGGCCCAGCGGGGTCTCTTGGAGACCAATCCGGGTACGGCGAACTGCTCACCGACGGCGAACTACCCCAACCAGCTCGGCAACTCCAGTAGTGAATGGGGCGAACTGGGCACCGTCGTCAAGTTCATCAGGGAACGGTGCAACAACGAGAAGGTCGCGTTCATCGGCTGGTCCGCAGCCGCGTTCGTCATGGGTCCGTACGCGCTGCAGAATCCCGGGGACGTGGCGAGCATGTTCCTTCTCGCGCCCATGTTCCCTCCGAACGGCCGATGGTCGACGAACATCAACGCACCCTTCGATCCGCCTCCCGGCACGCAGCTGCCCACGAAGCCCGAGTCCAAGCCGCCCGCCGTCTTCGGTTTTCCGATGAACCTGACCAGCAAGGCGGGTCTCCAAGGCGGCATCAGCGATCAGACGGTGGCCGACAACGTCTGGCGGATCATCATGGAGTGCGACAGCGTCGGCAAGACCTGGGGCGGCTCGACCCCGGGAGCACCGGAAGGCGTCATGCGGTGGCGCAATTCCTACTGGTGGGGCTGGAACACGAGCACCGTGCCGCACGGCTCCACGCTCGGCAACACCGTGCCGGTGTGCATCGTCTACGGGGACCAGGACAAAACGGCCAACACGCCACCGGAGATGGGTCCGCTGCTGCACTTCTCCGTCCCGAAGCTCTACGAGAGCATCCCGGGCACCGGCAAGCTCATGTTCCGTGTCGAGGGCTGGGACCACAATCCGGTCTGGGAACGCAAAGCCGCCCGTACCCTGCAGCACATGTCCTGGAAGTGGCTCAAAGACAAGCAGGTGTACGGCGTCCAGTCCGGAAGCTGGGCGATGGACACGGACGGCGTGCTGACCGAAGTGCTGCCGGTGGGCATGACGCCTAGTCCCGTGTGAAGCATCCTCGGCCATGCCCGTACGGCCGGATCGCGGATGCCGGCTACGAGCCCACAGGTACGGTCGTGGCTCGCCGAGCCGAGCTGAGACGACGACGTCGAGCGACATGAGGCTGCCGCGCCGCCGTCCCCACGTTCCGAAGGACGACTATCGCCGACCGAGGTCACTCCATCCGCCGCGGGCCTGCTTCACCTGCTCTTCAGGCTCGCTGAAACCGATAGAGGCGATGGCGGCGCGCCGCAGGAGAGGGACTGGACCGTTCGGGGAACGATGCTGCTCGTCCGTCGGGAGATGTGGAATGTCATCCGTTTGATGTCCGGTGCGAGCAAGTGGGAACCTGTGAGCGGAGGGGTGTCCGGGCCAGGCGGAATCGGAAGCGCCTCGATCCGCAACGCTGTTGTTGTGACCGCTTCCGTCCACTGACTGTCCCACGGCGTCCGCGCCGCCGCGGAGTTCGGAGTCCCGGCAGTGCTTTTCGACCTCACCCGCGGTGAACTCGTCGACATCTTCGGCGAGGACCGGCTCGCGACCATCCCCGCCACCGCCTTCCCGTCCGCCTCCGCGGACGCGGAGGGCGCCCGCCTGCTGCAGACCGTCGGCGTCCCCACCGGGACGCTCCTGTTGCGTCAGCCCGATGAGGACGACGGCCTGCTGCCCCTTGTCCAGGACGTCATCTCCATCGGGGACTTCGAGGACACCGTGGAGGGCGCGGGCGACTGGCCCGTGATCGGTTGGCTGCTCAACGCGCACCTCGCCCTGGACCCCGTTTCCGGCAAGGTGCACGCCTTCGACCCCGACGAGGAGAGCGCGCAGGAACTCCACACGGACGTCTCCTCCCTCGTCCAGGTCACCCTCCGGTTCCAGCGCCTGCTGGAAGAGTTCGCCTTCAGCGGCGACGACGGCGACGAGGAAGCCGACTTCGAGCGCCTGGAAGGCGAGGTCGAGCGGATCCGTGAGGAGACGAGCGGCATTGACCCGCTCCCCTTCCAGGATGACGAGACCCTCTGGTCGGTGGTGGGCGACGAGATCGCCATGGGCCAGCGCTTCAGGGCCGATCCCGTCCGCGGAGCCCGGTCCGGGCAGTAGTCGTGCGCAGCGACCGGTACAGGTTGTCGTGGGCGTTGCCGACGCAGCTCGCGCTAACGAGGGGACCGGGTCAGGGCGTCAGGAGGGTCTTGATGGCGCGGCGTTCGTCCATGGCCTTGTAGCCTTCGGCGACCTGGTCCAGGGGAAGGGTGAGGTCGAAGACCTTGCCCGGGTCGATGTGGCCGGACAGCACGCGGTCGATCAGGTCGGGCAGGTAGCGGCGTACGGGGGCGGGGCCGCCGCGCAGGCCGACCTGGGAGAAGAACAGCTCCTGGCCGTCGACGGCCACCTCGTGCGGAACGCCGACGAAGCCGACGTTGCCGCCCGGTCGCGCGGAGTGCAGGGCCTGGCTCATGGACTGGGCGGTGCCGACGCACTCCAGGACGGAGTCTGCCCCGATGCCGTCGGTCAGATCCTTGATGCGGGCGATGCCTTCCTCTCCGCGTTCGCTGACGATGTCGGTGGCGCCGAAATCCAGGGCGAGCTTCTGACGGGACTCGTGCCGGGACATGGCGATGATCCGCTCCGCGCCGAGCTCCTTCGCGGCGATGACACCGCACAGGCCGACGGCTCCGTCACCGACCACGACGGCCGTCGAGCCCGGCTTCACCTCGGCGGCGAGGGCCGCGTACCAGCCGGTGCCCATTACGTCGGACACGGCCAGCAGACTGGGCACGAGATCGGCGGAGGGGTGCTCGTCGGTGGCGACCAGCGTGCCGTGGGCGTTGGGGATGCGCACGTACTCGGCCTGGCAGGTGCTCATGAACTCGCGGTTCAGACAGGAGGACTGCCAGCCCTTCTGACAGTTGGCGCAGGTGTTGTCGGAGGTGGCGAAGGAGCCGACCACGAACTGGCCGGGCTTGACGTGGGTGACCTCGCTGCCGGTCTCCTCGACGACGCCGACGTACTCGTGGCCCATCGGGTGCGGGTCGCCCACGGGCTCCAGGCCGCGGTACGGCCACAGGTCCGAGCCGCACACACAGGTGGCGACCGTGCGGATGATCGCGTCCGTCGGCTGGAGGATCTTGGGCTCGGGGACGTCCTCCACCCGGATGTCACCGGGAGCGTGGATCACAGTTGCTCGCATGTCGTCTCTCCTGACGCGTTTCTCGGGTGGGGGTGGCTCTGGCGCGGGTGGTGTCTTCGCGCTGGTGGGTGGCCCTTGCCGGTCGGCGGACGCTTCAGGATTTCCATTGTGTTCTCTTCTTGCGTTGCTGTGGCGCCGCTGATTGGGCAGCGGTGTCACCCGGAGTTGCCGGATTCCTCGACGATGGCCAAGGGGGTATGCAGAAGCGTCGACGGGTTGTGAAAGAAACTGCCGGTCTCTCGCTCTCTCACCGCCCGCACGGGCCGTGCACAGGAGAATTCCACCCTGGGGCAGAAGTAGCCAGGGAGGAAACCCTCCTACCCAGGCGGGTGGCGGACAGCGCACACTGGGCAGTATGAACAGCAGTGCGCGCCGTAAGGAGTTGGGGAAATTCCTGGAGGACTCGCACCCTTCCGAGGGGCTGCGCTTCCTCTACTCCTGGGTGGCGACCCGGCCCGACGACTCCGTGGCCGACGCCGTCAATTGACGGATTCTGCCTCCTTTCCCGCCTGCACAGGGAAATGGTGCGTGAGATGCCCGGCGCGAACAAGCCGCCGCGATTTCTGCCATGCCCTGCCTGGACTTTTCCTCCGGTCAAGAACAAATCCCGACCAGAAGCAAATGCCGACCAGTAGCAAATCGCGACCAGGGGCAAATCCTTCCTGCCTTCGCCGCTGGATTCCGTGCCATGCGTGCATGAAGCACGAACTGCGGCACATGCGTGCCCAGGGCAGCGGCGTCATCGTCAACTGTTCCTCACTCGGTGGCCTGGTCGGCCTGCCCGGCCGTGCCTCCTACCACGCCTCCAAGCACGGCGTGATCGGCCTGACCACCAGCGCCGCCCTCGAGTACGCCCCTCGCGGCATCCGAGTCAACGCCGTCTGCCCCGGCACCATCGACACCCCGATGGTCAGCGACATGATCGCCAGGGGGGAACTCGAGCGAGCCGAGGCCGAGGCCAACCAGCACATCAACCGCCTCGGCACGGCTGAGGAGATCGCTCAGGCTGTCCTCTGGCTGTGCAGCCCGGGTGCCAGTTTCGTCGTAGGCGTCGCCCTCCCGGTCGACGGCGGCTACGTCGCCCGATAGCGAAGTGGGAGCCACTGTACGGTCGTTGGGCCAACGCCCCGTCATTCCACGATGACGGGGGCCAATGGGCTGCTCTCCGCTGTCACCTGCTCACGGGCCGCGTCGTCTGCCGGCCGACCGAGCCTTCGTCCGGGCCCTGGGCGAGCGGGAGGTCCTGGGGCGCGTCGAGGGAGAGGGCCGCTCCGGGGCCAGGCCGGCTCACGGGGTGGGCCCCCTCCGGGTCGGCACAGCTGGTACCCAAGGCTGGAGACAGGAAGTCCGCGCCCTGGGCCCAAGCCGAGGATGAAGCTGGGAAAACCCCCGCCAGGGACACCGTCACCACAGCAGCCCCACCACGGACAAGAGTGCGCGTCATCATGGGCGGTTCAACGATCACACCCCTTCTCGGACACGAACCGTCTTCGAATCGAGCAGCTGACCGCCCCACCACTGGGTCGGTGGTTCACCCAGGGGGCGTGTTCGCCTGTCAGTCAGTTGCAGGAGAACGCCCAGCTGCGACATGCGGTCGACTCCCACGCCGACAGTCGACCAGGCCCTCGGTGTCCTGATCGCGACCCACCGGATCCCGCCGGCCGCCGGGTTCGCGGGCCGCCCGGTCCGCGCGCTCTACGGCATCCCGTCGACGGGGTAGCAGCGGCACACCCGCTTCTGTCTGGGGCGTGGTTTCAGTCAGCGGCCCAGCGCGTTGGCCAATTCTTCTTTGTTCATCGACGAGCGGCCGTTGATGCCGCGCTTCTTCGCCTCCGCGTACAGCTGGTCCTTCGTGGGTCCTTGAGAGCCGCGGTGTGAGCGCTCACCGCCGCGCTGGGGAGCGGACTTCGTGTCCTGGGTGGACGTCTTGCTCGCTGTCTTCGACTCGCCGGAGCGGGCTCGTTCCTTGTTGACGGTGCGCGCCGCGATCTCTTTCGCCCGGCCATTGGAGGTACCGCGCTTCTCGGCGCTCTCCTTGATGTGCTCGTACTGACGCTCACGCTTCGCGCTGGAGCCCTGCGGCATGTCGCTCTCCTTTCAGGCCCGACACGGCCCGTTCGGCCGTACCGGCTTACCGTTTGATTTTCTGCGTACCCGCCGTCCGGCGCTCCTCACAGGATCCGGGCAGCTTTGGTCCCATCTGATGGGGAGGAGCCGGGGTGTGCGAGCAGGCAGCCACCGAACGGATGAGTGGACGGCCACCGCGCGCCCGCGGTGGACGTCTTCTCAAGGTCAGGAACGACCATGCGCGTGTCACGGACGGGGAGACAAGGCGTGTCCGGCAGTGGTGGGGGTAGACGGCCGCCACGATGAGACAGGACGTGCATCTGCCGAGAGGAGCCAGCGTGAGCGGACAAGGCGTACGTCTCACCAGGGCCCGGGCCCTCCCGCTCTGCGCGCTCCTGCTGGTCCTGGCCGCCTGCGGTGGAACCGAGCAGCGCAGTGCGAAAGTCTCTGCTGCGGCCACGGCCTTCGAGGAAGCACTGAGCGAAGGCGACCGGGCGGCACTGTGTGCGGCTCTCGCCCCGCAGACACGCAAGGAGGTGGAGGATTCAGCGAAGAAGGCATGTGCGGAGGCCGTCAGTGCGCAGGAACTGCCCGCCGGGGGTCCGGTCCGCGGCGTAGACGTCCATGGCCGTCAGGCACGCGCCGTGCTGGCTTCGGACACGTTGTTTCTCTCGCGTTTTCCGGACGGGTGGAAAATCGTCGCCGCCGGATGCACGCCTCACCCCGGTCAGCCCTACGAGTGCTCGGTCAAGGGAGGCTGACGCATGCGGACCATGTTCACCCTCTGCCTGGCCGTCGTCCTGGGCGGCCTGGCCTACTTCATCGCGGTGGGACTGATGCAGCGATGACCGCCGCCACGCCGCCGCCCCCGCCCGGCTCTTCGGACCGGGACGGCTCCGGCACCGTAAGGGAACACGGCATGCGCCGTTTCGTACGGGACAACGGCATAACTCTGGGTTTCGGATTCGCCTTCCTGCTCGCACTCGCCGGGCAGGCGATCGCTGGCTGGACGGAGTTCAACAACCAGCTCGCCACCGACGGGCTCGCGCAGATCGGCTTTCTCGGCTACCTCGCGTCCTCGGACTTCGCCGTGGACGTGACGGAGAACTGGCAGTCGGAATACCTGCAGTTCTTCCTGTACATCTTCGCCACCGTGTGGCTGCTTCAGCGCGGCTCGCCGGAGTCGAAGGAGATGCACAAGGCCGGCCCTGAATCGGATGAGGACCAGCGAGTCGGCGAGCACGCGGGCCCGGACTCCCCACGCTGGGCGGCAGTGGGCGGAGTGCGCCAGGCGGTGTTCTCCCGGTCGCTTGGCCTGGTGATGGCCGCGCTGTTTCTTCTGTCCTGGCTGGCCCAGTCCATCGCGGGTGCCGCCGCGTACAACGAGCAGCAGCTGAGACGGCTGCAGGCTCCTGTCAGCTGGACGCAGTACATCGCCTCCGCCGATTTCTGGAGCCGCAGCTTGCAGAACTGGCAGTCCGAGCTCCTGGCAGTCGCGTCCATGGCCATCCTCTCCGTTTACCTCCGCCAGCGCGGTTCCCCGGAGTCCAAACCCGTCGGCGCGCCCCACACCTCCACAGGGGTCGAGGGATGAGCGCAACGGGCCGCTTCACTCATGTGCTCAACGCCGGATTCCGGGCGGCCCGGGGTTGTCGATCGCGTCTGGCAGACGCATCGCCGTCTGCATCGGCCCGCCCTCCGGGGCGCATCGACGCCCCGGCAGGTACGGGGCGCTCTTCGGGGTTTCGCCAGCTCGTGTGACGCTGCTGGATCCTACGGATGATGAACGGCCCGGACCACGCGCCGGGGGACTGGTGTTGCCAGGGAGGATGGGCCCTATGACTACCGTGACGCCTCATTACGGTCTGCTCTGGACCGACCGCGACGGTGTGCCGCAGGCCTCTGCCGGCAGGTATGACAAACCTGCTGCCAAGCGTCGGCGGAAGGCGCTGAAGGAGTTTGGCTGCACCCGAGTCGAGATCGTGCTCGTCCGACCCGGTGAATTTCCCGAACCGGCAGCCTGACCCTCCGGGATGCCGGCAGACGGCCCCCATGGGGGTGCGCCACAGCTGAGGGGCCGGTCGCGGACCGGCCCCTCGGGTAACGCGTGTGTCCCGCGTGCTGTCCTCGTGGCCCCTCTCTGCCGTTCTCGGCGTGCAGGAGGCGCAGGGTCGCGTCCTGCTCGACGTCTTCCTGTGCAATCAGCCGGGTCGAGCCGTGTGCTTGTGAATCACATCCAGGTAGTGCCGATCAGGGTGCGGCACGTGGTTGTCCCGTCCCGGCAGACTGAAGACCGCGCAGACGTCAGCGGGTTGGGTGATGAGGCTTGACTGCCGGCCGAAGGTGAGGGCGCTGTTGACCTCATGCCGGCAGCCTGCGTTGTCCAGGGCGGCGATCAGCTCCTCGCGGAGGACGGTGGCGTCGAACGACTCGGAATCAGGCAGGACGAGCGGCGGAAGTTTGGCGGTGGAACCGGGCCAGAGGTTGATCCAGATACCGCTGACGGCCCGCTTGGTGACCACCAGCCCGAGCCCGTCCCAGGAGTACGGGTAGCCGTCGATGTCGGGCCCCTTCAAGATGTGGGCGGGGTGCGGGCGCCCCGGGCCGAGGAGGTCTTCTGCCTCAGCCAGAGTCATTCCGCAGTTCAGGGGCCCGAGCCAGCCGGTGAGGGAGAAGCCGACGAGTACGTCCATCAAGGTCACGACAGTGACTGTGACACTCTGCTGAGCCACTCCGCACTCCGATATCAGCGCGAGGCGGGGCCTGCGCCGCCTTGCCGGACGGCGATGAGGGGCAGAAGGCGTGCGCCGGCGGCACGTCGGGTTCGCGGGGTGTCGGGGCCCGCGGGTGTCGGAGGGCCGTCCAGACGATCGAGCAGTCGGTCCAGAGCCGGATGGGCTCGGGGATGCGGGCTGGCCCGGGGGCTTAGCGGTAGGACTGGTTGATCGCCCAGGTGCCGCCATACCCGGTGGCCAGGACCGGCAGCGGGGCGTTCGCCCGGGGGCCGGGGGCGGCCGTGTCGCCGAACTGCGCGAGCTGCCCCCGGAGGCGTCTCGGTCCGGGAGCAGTTCGATCGGTCGGGGCCGTTGTGGGCCGTTCAGGGACTCACATGTGGACGACGGGCGCCGCGTCGGGGTCAGTGGCCGGGATGCCGCGGCGGTAGAGCAGGACGCTGAGGACCAGTCCGGCGGCGAAGAAGGCGGCGGACCACCAGTAGGCGGTGGAGTAGCCCTCCAGGCCGGCCTGGGCGAGGACCATGGGGTCCTTGGGGTTCTTGCCGTCGAGGTAGTTGGTGACGGCGGTGGTGGACAGGGTGTTGAGGAGGGCGGTGCCGAGGGAACCGCCGACCTGCTGCATGGTGTTGACGGCGGCGGAGGCGACGCCGGCGTCCTCGGCGCCCACGCCGGCGGTGGCCAGGCTCATCGCCGGGGCCATCACCAGGCCGAGGCCGAGGCCCGCCACGATCAGCGGCGGCATGATGTCGGTGGCGTAGTCGCTGGTCAGGCCGAGGCCGGTGAGCCAGACCATGCCGGCGGCCGCGATGCCCATGCCGAGGGGGACCACCTGCTTTGGGCCGAAGCGGGGGACGAGCACGGTGGAGGCGAGGGTGGAGGCGATCATGAGGCCGCCGACCATGGGCAGGAAGGCCAGACCGGTCTTGACGGGTGTGTAGCCCAGGCCCTGCTGCAGGTAGTAGGTCAGGAACAGGAAGACGCCGAACATGCCGGCGCCGATGACCAGGACGGCGATGAAGGAGGCGCCGCGGTTGCGGTCGAGCAGGACCCGCAACGGCAGCAGGGGGTGGGCGGCGCGGGTCTGCCACCAGGTGAACGCGGCGAGCAGGACGGCTCCGGCGACCAGGAAGCCCCAGGTGGCCGGTGAACTCCATTCGTGGGACTCGGCGTTGGAGAAGCCGTAGACGAGGCAGAACAGGCCGCCGCCTACGAGGACGGCGCCGGGGATGTCGATCGTCGCGGTCTTGTCGCGGGTGGTGCGCTGGAGAAGCATCACCCCGCCGACGAAGGCGAGGGCGGCGAAGACCAGGTTGACGTAGAGGGTCCAGCGCCAGTCGAGGTATTCGGTCAGGACGCCGCCGAGCAGCAGGCCGACGGCGCCGCCGGCACCGGCGATGGCGCCGAAGGCGGCGAAGGCCTTGGCCCGTTCCTTGCCGTCGGTGAACGTCGTGGTCAGCAGCGACAGAGCGGCCGGGGCGAGGAGGGCGCCGAACAGGCCTTGCCCGGCGCGGGCGACGATGAGCATCTCGAAGCTGGTGGCCGCGCCGCCCACGGCGGAGGCGCCGGCGAAGCCGACGAGGCCGATCAGGAAGGTCATCTTTCGGCCGAAGAGGTCGGCTATGCGGCCGCCGAGCAGGAGCAGGCTGCCGAAGGCGAGCGCGTAGGCGGTGACCACCCACTGCCGGTCGCCGTCGGAGAAGCCCAGGTCCTTCTGCGCGGAGGGCAGGGCGATGTTCACGATGGTCGCGTCCAGGACGACCATGAGCTGGGCCAGGCCGATGACGACGAGGATCCACCAGCGGTGACGTGGCGGTGCCTCGGAGGGCGGGAGCGTGGACACGGTGGCCGTGTCCGGCGCGTCGGCTGAGATCTGCGGCATGACGGAAACTCCATGGAACTGAGGGGAACGGAAAGGGTGATGGTGCGAAGGGGGACGGCTGCGTCGTCGGAGCCCGTCACGCGGTCGGTGTCGGTGGTCGAGGGGGGATCAGGCCGCCCAGGCGCCCGGGCGATCGGTCGTCGCTTCGTGTCGGCGAGAGGTGCTGCGGGGGATGACGGCTGACTTCGCTTCCCTCTCCGGGCCTCGTAGTGCCTGTCGGCGGGCTTCGTGGGCCGAGGCGGCGGAGTAGGTCTGCCAGTACCGGGCCTGGCGGTTGAGCCGGCTGATCAGCGACATGAGATCGGTCGAGGGGGAGACCGCGGGGATGTCCAGGCGCTCCGCCCACCGCGCTCCGAAGGCCTGCCTGAGCATGCTGTGCATGAGGAAGCGCAGCTGGTCCTCGGTCAACTCCACGCCCGGCGTGCCGGCCGTGGTGCGGGCCTGTGCGTCGACCATGGCGGCGGTCAGCACCCGTGAGTCCTCGCCGGGTGCAGGGGTCGCGGTGTCCAGCAGGGACTGCAGACGGCTGGCGTCGTCGTGGGTCACCAGTTCCTTGTGAAGGCTCTCGTCGAGGCCCAGGAGATGGGCGACGTACGACCAGTACCGGTAGAGGTGGCGCTCTTCCTCGGCAGTGATGTCGATGCCGACGGTGGCCAGGGCCTGGAAGGCGACGAGGGTGAATCCGAGCCAGGTGCGGGTCAGATCGAGCCGGCCGGTCGGCAGACCCTCGGCGCCCGCGTCCCAGTCCTCGACGGCCCTGGCCCGCATACGGGCATGGCGCAGCCGGACCTGGGCCGTGGCCAGGTATCCCGGGCCTCCGCGCAGCAGCCCTCCCGGCCGTATGGTCTGGCGCGCCCAGACTCCCGCCGACGTGAGCCGGGGCGCGGCCATGGCCGTCGGCCTGCCGGTTCGGGCCAGTTGGCGTGCGGTGGCCGGTGACGCGTAGGTGTGGGCGAGGGCGCTGGTGATCGAGCAGAGCGTGAACCACATGGGGGGTACGGACAGGCTCACGACGTCGCCGCGATGGAGCATCAGGGGGTCGACCCAGGACGGGGTCGTCTCCAGTTGCCTCAGCAGTGCGGCGACAGCCGCGGGGGGTTCGTCGTCCAGGTTTGCCAGGCCTTTTGCGAGGCCCGCGTCGAGGGCCTGCCGAGCCCGCGTGCCGTGGAGGTCCAGTTCCGCGACGACGGCGTCGGCGAGCGGATCGCCCGCCGTGAGCTGGGTCAGCAGGTGGTGGGCCTGCGCGCCGTGCCGACGGAGGGTCGCTTGCGTGCCGGCCACTCGCTCGATGGGTTCGCGAGGCGGAAAGTGCGCGGTCATGTGGCTCTCACTTTCGGGGTGGGGGAGCGAGACAGGCAGACGTAGTGCCTGGTCCAGCCGCGGGTGATGCCGAATGGCGCCTATCTGACACTCGTCAGATTACTTTGAATCTGACGAGTGTCAAGTAAGCTGTGCGTAGGCCGTCGAACATCGAGGGTCCGTCTGAATCGAGAGCACAAGCGGGAGGCACCAGTGGGAGCACGAGCCGGATCCGGTCGACGGCCCGGGCGCCCGGGAGCGGGCACCCCCGCGGTTCCCGAGGAGGACGACATCCTGTTGCGCGGGCTGGAGGCGTTCGCGGAACTGGGTTACGACCACGCCTCGGCTCGCGAGCTGGCGCGCCGTCTGGGCGTGAGCCACAACTTCATCAACGACCGGTACGGGTCCAAGGCCGCCTTCTGGCGCGCCGCGGTGGACCACGCCCTCGGGGAGGAGCTGGCACGTCTGCCGCAGACCGATCCCTCGCTCGACGACGCCGAGCAGCTCCGGCAGATCATCACCGCCTTCTACCAGGCCGCGGCGGGAACGCCGATGATGGGACGGATCTTCGTCAGCGAGTTCAGCTCGGACACCGAGCGGTTGGACCACCTGTACGAGCGCTATATCGCTCCGACCCTGCAGCTCATGGCGTCGTGCATCGACCGGCTCGTCGCCTCCGGACGCATGGCGCCCATTCCGATGCACGTGCTCTTCTTCGCCGTCGTCCCGCCCGTCTCGGGCATGGTCGAGCTGCCTCTCGCACGACGTCTGGGCAGGCCCGAGCCCACGTCACCGGAACAGCAGGCGGCCACGGCGGAATCCCTCGCGCGCTTGGTGGTCAACGGCCTGCTCGCCACGGCCTCGGACAGTCGTCTCCGGGGTTGAGAGGGCATGGAGCGCCGAGCCAAGGCGCTGGGCACATCGTGAAATGGGCCTCCGTCGGCGCCGAGGATCTCGTGAGAGTGCGGGTCCGCCGTCGTGGCCGGCGCGTCCGTGCTCTCGACGTACAGCTCGACCCCAGGACCCCGGCCGAAGTCGGTCAGGTCGGCCGGGTTCTCCGCGCTGCCGAACACATGCCCAGCACCCAGGCGGCCCGCCTGGGCGAACCGGCCACGCCGGCGCGCACGGTGTCCACATGCAGCCCCGTCTCCCGGGCGACGCATCCGTTGGAGCGTCCACGCGCGGCGTGCAGCACCGCCTGTGCACCCACCCGCAGCCGGTGCCCGCTCTTGTGGCCGTAGGCCGTCTTCTTCGACCGCACGCGTTCGGCGGCACTCGGGGCGCTCGGACAGGGGGTGTGGACGGGCATGGCGGGCGAACCGATCGGCGGAAGCGGATCACTGTTGCCCCGTAGCCTGCCCCGCCCGTCACCGCCCCGGCCCCCGCAATGACCGGTGCAAGAGGCCACTTGGGCAAGGAAAACGCAACTTCGACAGGGCCCGCGGAAGCAGCTACCTTCACCTGGTCTTCGGCGATCGCCCACGGTCGCGCAGGAGTTCCTCCAGGCTGATCCACCCGCGACGGGATGAGTTGGTCACGCCCCCCGAACCCTCGCCCGCATGCGTAAGCCACCGAACCGGGTCCACGCCAGGCAGCCCCAACCAGGGAGAGACGCATGCCCCAACTTGCTCTGTACACATTCGGCGTCCTGAAGTCCCCTCTCGCCGACCCCGCGCCTCTCACGCGCGAGTTCTACGACAGTGGTGAGGCCGTCTACCAGAAGATCAGTCAGCACCCCGGATACCTCGCGCGGGCTGAAGCGGCAGACGGTGACCGGGGCATGCTCTTCGAGGCGGACTGGGGTGCATGGGGAGAGTTCGCCGTGCCGACCTGGTACGGCAAGGGCCGCACGGTGGAAACCACCGCCCTGGCCGCGACACTCTCACTCTGGACCGACCTGCACCCCGCTTTCGACGCCGTCTACACCGGTCTGCACCGTGAGGCGCTGAACAGGCGTTACGACTGGTTCGAGAGGACAGAACACCCGAACCACGTGTGCTGGTGGGTCTCTGACGGCGTGATACCCACCTGGCAGGACGGGGTTTCCAAACTGGAGCACCTCCACGTCCACGGCTCCGCGCCGCACGCCTTCACCTTCCACCACTCATTCGCCCCGGACGAAACTCCGACCAGGATCAACGGCATCGGGCCGAAGAGCGACCGGTTGGCTGACAAGGAAGCCTGAACCCGGGTTCGCTGTCCAACGCCTCGATGGAACGACGGCGAACAGATGTGTCTGCGCACAGCGGCTTATGGCCGTCGGCGTTCGTTGAACGGATCCATTCCCCACGCCAGCACCGGGCCGGCCTCCCAAGATGCGTCACACCCCGGCCGGTCACATCCTTGAGGCAGGGGCGCAGGCACGTCAGGACGCTGCCCGCAGACCCGGCCCGGTGCTTCCCCCGCACGCGGCATCCTTGACGGCGCTCTCATCCACACACCGCCGCCATCCACGGCAGCCCCCGGCGGGTCCGAACGAACAGGTGGAGAGCCATGGACGAACACGGCGGCCACATGCACCACACAGGCGGACACCCGGAACCCGACGCCCCTGCCTTCCACGGCATGGCGGTGGTCGGCGGCGACACCCCCTTCCTCTCCCATCTGGGGATGCCGCACCCACCGCACAACGAGCAGACGATCGTGCAAGCCGCGTTCGGGGCTGCCCACCGCGCCTATCGCGACGATCGCAAGGCGCATCCGGAAGCCCGGCTCTACACCTTTGCCCCCGAGGTGTTCACTCTCTCCGACCTCTATCCCGGTGCGGGCGGCGAACCGCCCGCCCGCACCTCGTTCACCGGGAGTCTGTTCCGCAACCACTTCGAACAGCCGGAAGCCCACCCCGAGACGCCTGTTGAGATCGCCTCCGATGTCGTGGTGCAGGTGGCCAATGTGGTCAACCACCACAAATTCACTGCGAGCGACCAACAGCCGGAGGAGTTGACGTATCTCCTGTTCGGCAAGGGGCCCGAGCGGTTCCTGGCGCATTGGATCACCGGCCCCTTCCAGCCCACGAGCCGTCAGGAGTTCGATCACCTGATGACGGCCGATGTCCAGGGCCTGCAGGTGTCCGACGACCAGCTGCGCCACGGCATCGAGGTCACCGTCACCGGTCGTCCTGACGAGCCCGGCGGGAAGCTCAGGGAGCGTGAACGGACGGCTGCCGTCGCCGCGGTCGACGGCGGGCAGGTCACGGTCGAGCTCGCGGCCGGCACCGAGCTGTATTTCGAGACCGGCGATCTGACACTTCGCTGACCCAGCGGTGCCCTTCGACCGTCACCAGGAGAGCCGGGGATACCAGTCCTCACGGCCCTGCGGGGTGAGGTCGAGCAGGTGCCAGACGGGGCTGAGCAGGTCGCTGGCCCGCTGACCGTCGCCGTCGGCCATCCGCACACGCGTGCTGTAGTAGTGGCGGACCGCGCCCTCTTCGTCGCGGGTGAACACCGACAAGGTGGCGTCCTGGCCGCCGTCGGAGTCCTCGCTGCCCAGGTCGTACTTGAAGCGGCTGGGTGCCGCGCTGAGCAGCCGCAGTCCTGTCCAGTCCCGTTCCCTGGCGTACGCGCGCAGCGCGGGCAGTTCGGCGGCGGCCACGACGGCGAAATCAAGGGCGCCGGCCAGGTGGCCGACGACCGCATGGAAACCGTCGATCGACATCGTGCACGAGGCGCAGGGACGGTCCTGTTCCTTGCCGTACATGAAGTGGTAGAGCATCAGAGGCCTGTCAGGGCCGGAGAACAGCTCGCTGAGCCGGACCTCGCGCACCGGATCGTCCCCGGCCGCCAGATCGGCCGGCCCTTCGTGGAACACATAGTCCTCGACCACGGGGCCCTCGGGCAGACGGCGCTTCAGTTCGGCGACGTGCTCACGCTGGCGCATCATCTCGGTCTCCGCCCGGCGCAGTTCTTCGATGGCGGCGGTGTACTCGGCGGATTCGTTGCCGACGTTGATCACGCCCATGTTTCCTCCTGGTCAGTCGCCGTTCGGCCCGGCACACCCGCACAGAAGAACAGGTCGGCCCGCCGCGGTGTGCCAGGCGCGCAACGCCGTTCACCTGAAGCGACCAGTTGCCGCTCGTACCTACAGGACATCGCCTCGAAGCACATGCCGGCACCGGGGCAGAGCGGCTTGCCACCGGATTGCGACCGCCCCCGATCGGCGCGACGATGGATGGATCCTCCACGGCTGGTTCCTATCGCCGGACTCGAGCGGGTGGCATGCGAACGCTCAGCTGCCGCACCTCGCGAGGATGACAGCGGCGCACAGCACCCGCCGGCGGAAGAGAGCCGTTCCGGGACGTCGTCATGTGCTCCGCGCCCGGCCGAGCCGGAGCAGCTTCACGGGCCTTTCCCTCCCGAATCTCTCACCCGCACAGGGAGCTGACGTGAATCTCGATGACGTCGCACGCTGCGAGATCCATCCCACGATCGGCATCGCCCGGGTGGGCAACAGCCCCGACGGCTTCTTCATCGGCCCGGAGACGGCCGGGATCCCGTCGCGTCCGTCCGGCGGTTTCAAGGACGCCGAGGGGCGGATCAAGCGTCAGGCCGCCCGGTTCCGTGTGTACGCCTACGACCGGGCTGGCACCGTCCTGGGCGAGCTCACCTCGGCCGAGGCGCAAATAGTCTGGACCGCCGAACTGGCCAATGCCAAGGGTGAATGGTTCAAGTTCGCCGGGCGCTTCCATGAGTCGACCGCCGACTCCGACCGTCGTAATCCGCACATCAATCCCGCTGATCCCGCCGAACGGGCGCGGCTGGTCATCCGGCCGGGGCCGCGCAGCGTGACCGGTCCGTCCCAGGACGGCAGGGATGCCAGGTTCGACACCGGGACCTTCCTGGACACCCCGGTTCCGCTGGGCGAACTGCGCACCGACGAGGCCGGCCGGCTGCTCGTCCTCGGCGGCTTCGGCACGTCGGCTTCGGTCGAACCCGCCAATCCGCTCCGCCACTACGCCAACAATGACCGCTGGTACGACGACGTCTCCGACGGCCGGGTCAGCGCAACCGTGCGCCTTGGCCCAAACGGACGCCAGGTCCCGGTTGCCTCGGCCTGGTGCGTGGTGGGCCCGCCCGATTACGCCCCCACCGTCCCGAGCGTGGTCACCCTGTACGACGTCGCCCTGGAGGTCGCCCGCGCATCGGGCGGACTGCCCACGCCGCCGGAGGTCTCCTTCACCCGCGACATCTTCCCGCTGCTCGCCCGCCCGGTCTTGTTCGGTTGGGTCAACACAACGGCGCGACGGATGCACGGCGACCCTCGACGCAACTTCCTCACACCAGGCCGTCTCGCCCGGCTGTCCTCGAACGCCCCGGACGACGCCACCGCACGTCAGCTCGTCTTCAACAGGTTGCGCAAGCCCGGACTGGTGGACGACACCAGCCAGGCAAACGAAGGATTCATGCCCGTCCTGTCCGGAGATGGCGGGGACGCTCAGCCCAACCAGCCACGGACGTGGCTGACGCTGTTGCCCGGCCAGTACGCGCGGATGCAGCGCTGGGCCGCCGGGGACTTCCGGGCCGACTGGACGGGAGTGCCCGTCCCGCTCCCGCTCGAGGCTCTCGCACCGGCCGAACAGCCCCACGCCCTGGTGCGGGCCGCGCTGGAGACGGCGAGCGGCGGCGGATTCTTCCCGGGCATCGAGATGACGTACATCGCTGACCGGCAGTCCACTTGGGCAGCGCCCTTCAGGCTGCGCGAAGATCTGGTCGCCGGAGACGTCACCAAGTACATGGCGCTGCCCTGGCAGGCCGACTTCTACCTGTGCAGGGACCACTGGTGGCCAGCCTCCCGCCCCGACGAGATCCTTCCCGAGCCGGCCCACGACGGGCTGCTACACGACGCGGCGGCCGGGGCGTTCCAGGAGTGGGACCGTGGCGTCGGCGACGGTGAGAACGCCGAAAAAGGGATGAACGAGATGGTCGAGAAGTGGAGCACTCTCGGGTTCATCGTCACCCGGACCGAACCGAACGGCGACGTGAGCCTGGTCGAGACGGAGCGGACCGACCACGAGGCCGGATAGACCGGTCAGAAGCGGGAGCGGCGCGTTGGACAGCGGCGGGCCGAGCGGCCGCGGGAGGAGCCGGCGCTTCGACGTCCTCGTCGCGGGCGCAGGCCCCGCCGGGTGTGCAGCCTCGCTGCACCTGGTGCGGGCAGGGGCGAGCGTCGTCCTCGTTTCCCCGGTGAGCTGCGCCGACTGGCGGGTGGGGGAGAGTCTCGCTCCCACCGCCCGGCCGCTTCTCGAACGACTGGGGGTGCTGGACGGGCTCGCCGACGCCGGGCACGCTCCCTGCTACGGCAACCAGGCCGCCTGGGGCCAGGATGCGCTCACGGCGGTGGACCACCGGCTCGGTCCCTACGGCGAGGGCTGGCAACTGGACCGCACCCGGTTCGACGCCGCCCTCCTGGAAGCGACCCGCGCCGCTGGTGCTCTTTGGCTCCCCGGACATGTCCGCGACGCACGTCGGCATCGGAGCCACTGGCAGATCACCACAGGCGAGGGCGTTGTACTGGAGGCCAGTTGTCTGGTGGACGCCACGGGCCGCGCCGCTCGGCTGTCTCGTCGCCTCGGCGCGGCACGCACCCGCTCCGACCGCCTGATCGCGGTAGCCGGGCTGTTGGGTCCGCCGACGAAGCAGGCCACCTACCTGGACTGCATGTCGCTGGTGCAGGCCACTCGCTGGGGATGGTGGTACACCGCCCCGCTACCCCGCGGTGAACGGATCCTCATGGCCATGACCGATGCCGATCTCCTCGCCGGCTCACGCCTGCTCGACCCGACCGTGTGGTGGGCCCAGGCGCAGGGCGCCGGTCATATCCGGGAGCGGATCGTCGGCTGGGAGAAACCGCGGCGGAGGCTGCGGGTCTTCGCGGCCGGCTCGGCCTGCGCCGCGCCCGCGGCCGGTCCGGGCTGGGTAGCGGTGGGAGACGCCGTCACCACCACAGACCCGCTGGCTGCCCGCGGAATCGTGACCGCCCTGGCCACCGGCCTGGTCGGGTCGCGGGCGATTCTGGCTGCCTGGGCCGGTGACGCCCACGCCATGACGGACTATGCCCGCCGTATGGCAGCCGTTCACGCCGAGTACCTGGAGACAAGGTCCGCGCAGTACCGCCGGGAACAACGCTGGGACACCCCTTTTTGGGGCCGCCGACACTGAGCGGCGCGGTCCTCCGACACGGGGTCGAGTCGTCGCACCGTTCCGGCGTGGCATCACCACAGCCTTCGGGACGCCGGGCAAACGAAGGACCATGAGCGTCCCAGCAGGCCAAAGCCCCTGACCGGCCGGGAGCTTGCCACCAAGGCGAGCTAGCCAAGGCCATGGTCCGCCGATGTCTGGCAGCCGGGCTCCCGGCGTTCTGGGTGACCGCGGACGAGGTTCACGCACAGGACTGCCCCTTCGCTTTCCGCCGACTGCTCAACCACCACCTCAGCCACGTCGTGGCCCCAAGTGCCAGCAGATCAAGTCCCTTGTCATTCCGGCGCATTGATGAGCTTCTCGCCCAGGCCGGCCGCCGCACCACCGACGACCATGCGGAAACCGGCGACTGTGACGTGCGATGTCGGCCGCATCCGGTGGTCCGCCGACGGCGCGAGTCGTCCGTGCGTCCCGGGACGGCATCCCAGGTCTCCCTGTCTCCCCAGGTCAACATGGGTGGGACGGTTTCACTGTCCCGGGTGTGGCGGCAGCTGTTGTCGCGGTTCCCGGCGTCTTGGAGTCTGTGGATGTCGCACCGGCCGAAGCGGCACGATCGCCGCGGCCGGCAGCACGACTACAACCGCCCTGCGCCTGTGCACCGGGAGACGTCTGTGCCCGGGCGACGTTTGGCGCCTCGCATCACGGCCGTCCCACGACGCAGGGAACACCCGCGTTCACACCAGAGAAGGAAGCCACACCATGAACAGGAACCTCCCCGCACGCCGCCGTCCGGGCCGCCGTGTGGCCGTCGCCACCGGTCTTGTCCTGGCCCTCGGGCTCGGTGCTGCGGCGCAGGCCTCCGCCGCCGCACCGCGGACCGCCGGCGGCAAGGTCAGCGCCTCGGCCCCGTCCACAGCGCTCTCCGAGTCGGACGCGTCGCTGTCCGGCCGCCAGATGATCCGGGTGCTGAAGTCCCTGCTGCCCAAGGGCGGCAAGATCTCCGCCGAGCAGAGCCAGGAAGGTTACGCCGCACTGGTCTGGGACGACGGCCACGGAAAGAGCATGATCGGGGTGAACTCCCAGCACGACATGGGCGACGTCCTCGCCGGGCACATGGGCTGCGAGGGCGCATACATCGAATGCCAGGCCCTGACCCTGGCCGACGGCACCCAGGTGAAGCGGGCCAAGCGGGCATCGGAGAAGGGCGGTTCCGCCGTGGTGTGGCTGGTCGACACCCTCCACCCCGACGGCCGCCGGGTCATCGTCCAGGAAGTGAACTCCTACGCCGAGGGCGGCGCGGTGACGCGACCGCAACCCCCGCTCACGCTCGACCGCCTGCAGACCATCGCGCTCGACTCACGGTGGGCGGGCTGACCGAATCGCCGCCGGCATACGTCCAGCCGGTTGGGGATCGGGCGACCCGTGTCGGACAGCGAGCGCGCGCGCCACGCCACGACGGGCTGGCAGAGCACGAAGGAGCGGTCGGCGAGCCGGCCCGCGCTGCACCGCGGCGTTACGGTTGTTCGAGGCTGAGGTGCAGTGGGTGTGGTGGTGGCGGATTTGCTGGGAGGCGAGAAAACAGGGGGCAGGGCAGGGGGTGGGCCTGGCTGCGCGAGGGGTTGAGCGCCGTACGGACCAGCACCCGGCCGATTCCTGATGGTTGAACTCGGGGGAGACACTCTCGCGGGCGAGCCAGCGTGGTTCCGGCCGTCGGCCGGCCGCCTGGGCTCGTGCCCGCGATGAGCAGCCGTTCGAGGTTGATGCCCAGTCAGTCCGCGTACTTCGCCGTCCACACCAGTCCGGCGTAGCAGTCCTCGACGGGAGCGGGGTGTTCGGTGCCGGCCGGTAATCGACCGGCACCACGACCGCGCCGCCCTCGGCGACGAAGGCGACGAAGGACTCCACGTCTGTTGGGCGGTCGCCTGCCGTATTCCGCCACTGCCCGGGCCGGGTGCGGGCCGGCCGGGCGTCCGACTCTCGCGACGTCCGGGCCTTCCTGCCGTAGAACACCAGGGCGAAACGGCGGTGTCGGAGGGGATGGCTGGGCAGTCCTGTTCCAGCCACTCGACCACTGTCAGCCGCTCGTCCTCGGCCCGCTGACGGGCACGTGCAAGCATCAAGGGCATGACGTCGAGCCCTGTGGCCTCGACGCCCGCCCGCGCGATCGGCAGGGTGATGCGCCCGGTACTGCTGGACACCTCCAGGACCGGGCCGCTCGCCCGGATCGCTTGGCCGGGGGAGAACGCGATGTCGTGGGCCGCGCGGCGAACTCTCGTGGTCGTAGTAGTCCACATCGTCGTATCAGGCCAGGTCCCTCACTGGCTTCATCGCGCCACCGCCGACGTCGGGCCGAAAGCGTCGGCAAGGCTGGTCAGGATGGAGCCGGACCACCTGCTCTCCCCGAACACGCTGACCGGCACGGCGAGCACGCCGCACTCGCGCTGGAGCGTCTTCGCGGGGATTTCAACCGGGAAGAAGTAGTTGCCGGGACAGGTCCGGCTCGCTGCGGGAATCGCCCCGACCACCTCGTCCGGCAGCCGTTCGAACAACCGCTCAGCCCGTGCTGCCAGTTCGTCGACGGCCTGCCGGGGCACGTCACTGTGCTCGGTCAGCAGACGGTCCGCGAGCCTCAGTTGAGCCGGCGTCGGTGGATCCGCCCGCAACGCTTCGGCCAGTTCGACCTGCGCCGGATCCAGCAGGACCACGCCGAACGTGCGTGGCCACAGCCATCCCTTGGTGACCGAATGCAGCAGGACCGCACGACCGGTGTCCAGCAATTGCCGCGTGCCGGCAGCGAAGGAGGTTCCCAGGTCGTAGACGCTGTCGATCAGCAGGCGGCGGCGTGGTGATTCCCGCAACCACGAGATCACCGCGGCGCACTCGGCGTCGGACAGGTACCGGCCGAGCGGCTTGCTGGGGTTGGCGAGCAGCAGGTATTCGGGCCGGTCGTCCGCCGGCGTCCTCGGCAGGGCCGGCTCCGGCAGCGTGGGGTAGGTCGCGGGTGCCAGGCCCGCAGCGCGGGCCAGTTCGAAGTAGACCGGGTACACGTCGCTGGGCAGCCACACCCGCGCTTGCACGGCGCGCAGCCAGTGGAAGATCACGCCGAGCCCGTGACGGACCCCTCGACAGACCATGGCGCGGCCGGACCACTCTTGCGGCAGCTCGAAGCGCCGCAGCCAGGCACGGGCGAGGTCGCACCGGTGCACCGTAGTCATGTGGGTCGGCGGATCCGGTCGCAACGGAGCAAGCGCCCGGTACACGTTGGTCTCGGCGGCATCCAGAAGGAACGAACCGGCCCTGAGCTGCCGCCGCCGCAATTCCTGGAACTCTTCGAACCTCATGCTGGTGCGCCTTCCGGCATGATCTCGCTGGCCCGGTCTTCCAGGGACGCGTAGCAGCGTCCGTCGGCCAGGACGTTCCAGCTGCGTGCGATCCCGTTGGTGCGTTCCCAGAGCAGGCTGGGTTCGGTGTAGGCGGCGATCCGCATCGGCTGTCCGTCCCAGCTGCCGTGGTAGACGGGTGCGCCCCAGGGCAGGCGGCTCGCCAGTTCGAAGCCGTGCTTTTCGGCGAACCGGGTGATGATGGACAGCGAAACCTGGTGCTCTCGGCTCCAGACGTTGGCGGCGCGGTCGAAGTAGAGCGACTCCGTGCTGGTGGAGACGTAGAGCTCTTTGAAGCAGACTTCCTCGACACCGAGGGCCGCGGCCCAGGAAAGGTAGTCGGCGACCTCGGCTGCGTCGGCGACGCCGCCGTGCTGGAGCACGCAGATCAGCCTCATCCGCAGCCCCGGCCAGCGCTCACGTTCCACGCGCCAGGTGTCGATCACAGAGCTCACCGGCGTGCGCAGCATCATCAGCCGCTCGCTGACGGCGTCGTCGTGATGATGCCGGGAGACCGCCAGCACGCTCAGGCCTGCGGCGCTCAGGGCTGCGAGGCGGTCGGCCCGGTCGGCGTGCCGGCCCTTCGCCAGGGTGTGCGCGTTGGTGATCAGGACGACCTTCGGGAAGGCCGCAGAACAGGCGGACACCAGTCGCAGCTGCTGTTCGAACGGTATGAGCGTGGGCTCCCCGCCGCCGGTGATCACTGCGCGCTCGGCACCCGCCGCGCGGGCCCGCTCCAGCCAGTGGGCGACCGCGTCCCACGGGAGTCGTGCCGGCGCTTGGTCGCTGGAGATCGAAGCCGAGGAGAAGCAGAACGAGCAACGGGCTTGGCAGGCGGAGGCGACCGGCAGCAGGGAAACCGAGCGCGGTCGCATGTCGGCGTAGCGACGCTGTGCCGATTCGTGCAGGTGCAGGGAGGCCGCCATCGCATCCTCGACGGTGGTCGGGAGCAGAGTGAACTCGTCGCCAACGTGGTCGAGCTCGTGAACTGCTGACAACCGGATGCGAGACTCGTGCAGTTCCATGCCGAGGCCGGTCGACTCGTTGGGCACCAGCTGGTCGGGGTCCACCGTGGTTTCCAGCACCAGCAGCCGGTCGCCCGGAAGGGCCAGACGGTCCAGCAGGCGTCTCGCCTTGCCGATGCCGATTCCCAACTCCGCACGCGTCAGCAGGTGGAACCGGTCGGGATAGGTACTCTCGGGAATCCCCGCCTTGCCGTAGGCGAACGCGTACTTGTCGAAGCCCTTCGCGAAGTTCGACAGCACGATGACGTGGAAGCGCTGGTCGCTTTGGTTCATCCGGTCATGATGCATGAACCGGGGATCGTCGAGACAAGCCCATTTAGGGGTCACGTGCTCCAGTGAGATATCGCTCGGCCGGGCCCGTGTTCGTGCAGGGAGGGGCGGTCAGGGGTGCCGCCCGGGGGTGCGGCGACGGAAGTTCGCCTCGGCTGCCGGGCGGTTACTGGTTGGATCGTCACGGCTCCCCGCTCTCCCGGGCGTTGCCGCAGGTGATGCGTGCACCTCACCTGCGGCGGCGGGAGGCCGGCCGCAGGTGGCGGTGATCATCGAGGAGGCTCTGCCGCAGTGAATCCGGCATGTGCTGCGGGGCCGTACTTGTCGTCATCTTGCTATGGCTGCGTCTGGCGATCGTGGAGGGCTGGTGACGCCCGGGGTGGGGACATCGCCGTGGGCCGCGGGCTGGGGCCGTCATGCGGGGTGGATGAGGCGGCTTTCGTAGGCGAAGATCACGGCCTGTATCCGATCGCGGAGTTCGAGCTTGTGCAGGATTCGCCCCAGATGGGACTTCACGGTCGCTTCCGCGAGGTACAGGGTGGCCGCGATCTCGGTGTTGGACAGACCGTGGCCCACTTGGACGAGGACCTCGCGCTCACGGGCGCTGAGCCGGCTCAGCCGGTCGTCGCGGTCGGCGCTGCTGCCGTCGGGGATGTGCGGGCGGAGGTCGTCCAGCAGGCGGCGGGTGATCCGCGGGGAGACCACCGCGTCGCCCGCTGCCACTCTGCGTATCGCGGTGAGCAGGTCTTCGGGTCTGGTGTTCTTGAGCAGGAAGCCGGAGGCTCCGGCGTTGAGTCCGGCGAAGGCGTATTCGTCCAGGTCGAAGGTGGTGAGGAGGAGCACCTTGCTCTGCGGGGAGATCCGGATGACCTGCCCGGTCGCCTCGATTCCGTCGGTTCCGGGCATCCGGACGTCCATGAGGACGACGTCGGGGCGCAGTTCCCGGGCGAGGCGTATGGCCTGGATGCCGTCCGCGGCTTCGCCGACGGGTGCCATGTCGGGCTGGGCTTCCAGGACTGTGCTGAAGGCCATGCGGAGCAGTGCTTCGTCGTCGGCGATCAGGATGCGGATCGTCATGCGGACGCCGCCTTGCTGGTGTCGAGGAAGAGGCGGGTGTGGACTTTCCAGCCGCCGCCCGGGAGCGGTCCGGCCTGCAACGTTCCCCCGTAGGCGGCCGAGCGCTCGCGCATGCCGGGGATGCCGTGGCCGCCTGGTGTGGTGCCGGGTAGTGGCGGGTGGGGACCGTTGTCGGTGATGTCCACGGTGACGGTCTCGGTTGAGCACTGGATTCGGACCTTGGCGTGGGTGCCGGTGGGTGTGTGCTTGAGGGTGTTGGTCAAGGCTTCCTGTACCAGGCGGTAGACGGTCAGCTGTGCGGTGGCGGGTATGCGGGTGTGGCCGCCTTGGATCTCGACGCGGGTCGGCAGGCCGGCGGCGCACATCTGGTCGGCGAGGGTCTGCAGTTGGGCGATGCCGGGCAGCGGGTGGCGTTCCGCCTCTGGTTCGTCGGTCCGCAGGACGCCCAAGGAGCGCCGCATGTCGGTCAGGGCCTGCCGGCCCGTCTCGGAGATCTGGAGCATCGCGGTGGTGGCCTTGTCGGGTGAGCGGTGCTGCGCGTAGACCGCGGCGTCGGTGAGCGCGACCATGACGGACAGGTTGTGGGTGACGATGTCGTGCATCTCCCGGGTGATACGTGTCCTCTCCTCGGCGACGGCCAGTTGTGCCTGCTGGTCGTGTTGTTGTTCCAGGCGTGCGGCCCGTTCCTGCAGGGCCGTGAGATAGGCGCGCGTGGTTCGCACGTTCACGCCCAGGACGGCGGTGGCGACGACCGTGGCGCTGACCGCGACGAAGGGGGCCAGGAACGCACCTTCCGTCGCCCAGCGCAGGCAGGCCAGCAGGGCCCCGCCCTCCACGATGGCACCGGCGACCAGCGTGCCGCGCGTGCCTGAGTGGGCGGCTGCTGTGTAAAGGGCCACCAGCAAGGCGATGTCCGCCGGTAGTTGGACGTTCATCAGCCACTGGACGAAGGCCGCGGCTGTCACAGCGGCGAACACCGTGAGCGGGGCCCGGCGCCGCCACAGCAGGGGCAGCGCAAGGGCTGCGGTGAGGGCCACGGCCACCGGCAGCTCTTGCGGCGTGCGCGTGGTGATGATGTGGAGCAGGAGCAGCGCCGGCAGAGTCGAGTCCCGCACCATGGGGGGCGGCTGGAGGCTCCAGCGCCGGGCGGCTGTGAGCAGTCGCGCCGCTCGCACGCAGGCCGCGCCGTCGTACCGTGCCAGATGTACGGCTGTCCTCGTCCGTCGCTCGTGGTGCCGGTGGCGCACCGGGTGGGCATTGCCGCGCTCTGCGGGCGCCTCGGTCATCACACGTCCCTGTCGATTCGGCGTCATGGTGCCCCCGCCGGGGGCCGCGACCGCGTACAGCCGGAGCCGGGTCGAGTGCAAGGAGCGCACACCCCGCGCTCCCCGCCGTGAACCGCGGCCCTGCAACGGTAGGCCTGCGGGCGTGCGAAGCACATGAGTCCACCGTCTGATGGCACCGCGGGCACGTACGACTGCAGGAGGAGTCCGGCTACCTTCCGGGGTCGCAAGGCGGTCGTTCACCTGGCGTGCTCGAGTGCGACTGCGGTTGCACGGTGGAGGTTCCTGGATGCGACTGTGGTCGCATCGGGGCATGCCTGGGATTGCGACTGCGGTGGCATGCGAGGGCCACTCGGGGTCGATGTGGCAGCGCGTGCCCCGCCCTGAGGATGGCCGGGTGACCGAGATCATCGCGGGGCTGTACATGTCCCCTCTGGAATTCGTTGTCCTGCTGGGTGCCGTCGCGCTGGCGGTGGCGCGCTGGCTTCCGGCTGCCCGCCGACGCGTCACGATCGCGGCGGGGGCGGTGTTCGTGCTGTCGGCGATCGTGCTGGGTGTGGTCGGGATCCGGTGGCAGATGCTGCCGGTACTGGCAGGCGCTGCCGTCGTGTTGCCGTTCGCCCTGTCTCCTTTGCTGCGACGCCGTGCCGGCCGGCGGGTGTGGCGGGCCCGGTGGTGGCTGGCCTTGCCCGGGTCGGTGGCCTGCGTCGGTCTGATGGCCATGGGGCCGGTGGCCGCCTGGGCCTTTCCTGTCCCTGTGTTCCCCGAGCCGTCGGGCCGTTTCGCGGTCGGCACCCGTGTGGTGCAGTGGACCGACCCGCGGCGCCCCGAGACCTTCACCGCCGATCCGCACGATGGGCGCACGGTCGTGGTCCAGCTCTGGTATCCCGCGCAGAAGAGCTCCGCAGGCACGCAGCGGGCCCGGTATCTCGGACGCACGGAGCACGAGGCGCGCACCGTCTCCGACGCCCTCGCCCGCGCGGTCGGCCTGCCCGGCTTCCTGGTCGACGGCGTCCCACGTGCCCGCACCCATGCGGTCTTCAACGCCGCGGTGGCGGACGGGGGCGGACGGTTCCCGGTCGTGTTGTTCTCTCCCGGATCGGGCGGAGTGCGCACCCAGAACACGGCCTGGGCGGAGGAACTGGCCAGTCACGGCTATCTGGTCGCCGCCGTCGACCACCCGTACGACTGCGCCGCCGTCGTCCTCACCGACGGCCGAACGATTCGCACCAGGACCGTCTCCACCGGCGACCGGGACAAGGACGACAAGCTGGCGGCCGGCTGGACGGCTGTTCGGGCCGCCGACCTCAGCTTCGTCCTCACCCAGTTGGAACGTCTGGACCGAGGTGAGATGGCCGGCCCGCTGACCGGGCGCCTGGACACCGGACGAGTCGCGGTCACCGGCCACTCCATGGGTGGTGCTGCCGCCCTGCAGGCCGCCCGGCAGGACCACCGGTTCGACGCCGTCATAGATCTGGACGGCTACCCCCACGGCCCCGCTTCCCCCTCCCTCCACCAGCCGGCGCTCGCGCTCACCCAGGCCATCACCCCCGGAACCGACCCGCACTACATGCCCCGCCTCACCAAGGCCCTGGGGCTCAGCACCGCGACGAGCTACCGGCTCACCATCCCCGGCGCCGCGCACCTCACCTTCATGGACGGCCCCCTGTACCTGCCGCCTGTGCCCTCGATAGTCGGCTCCCTGGGCCGCACAGGGAGCCCGCACCTCGTCGCCGCAACCACTCTCGCCTTCCTGGACACCACCCTGCGGCACAGACCCGCAGACCTGGCCGGCGTTCTGTCGGCCTACGGCGACCTCAGCGTCTACCACCCGGACAACGGCCGATGATCAGCTGATCCGCGGCCGACCGCACGGCCGTTCCCTCGCCGGCCGGAGTACGGTCCGCGGCGCCGCCCCCGCCGCGGACGGCGCTTCAGGGACGGCTTGCCTTCCAGACGTCGCCTGTGGCGAAGGGATGTTGCGTACCTGCCGGTCGAGTTGTCGGGGCGAGGGGGAGTTGATGCGTTCTGCAGGGGGGTGAAGGACTTTGGGTGCCGGTTTGCGTCTGCGGGGCTGGGGATTGTGCGCTGCCGGCGTGGTGTCGGTCGGCGGGGTCAGGCGAGGGCGGCGACGAGCAGGGTGAAGGCCGCGATGATGACGGCGACGCGGATGTAGTGGAAGCGGTCCCAGCGGTTCATCTGCTGCTTCCAGTCGGCGGGCCGGTTCTCGGGGGTCCATGTCTTGTTCCGGTTGTTGATCGGGACGAGCAGCAGGAGCGACATGATCACGCTGAGGATCAGCAGCGCGCCGGCGGTGACGACGAGGCCTGTGCCGTCGTGGTGCCGTCCGGCGATGGCCCAGACCGCGCTGAGGACGAGCGAGCCGATGTACCAGACCGGCATGACGGCGCCGAGCATCCGGCCGCCGTGGGCGCGGGCGAGTTGGTCGCTGTCCTCGGGGAGTGCGTTGAAGATCGGGTTCATGACGAAGGCGACGGAGAACTCCACTCCGACCATCAGGCCGACGATCACGGTGGTGACGATTTCGAGTGCGCTGAGCATGGCGACCCCTCCAAGGATCTAGCACTGCTAGCTGGTGAGGCAACGCTAGTACCGCTGCCGCTCGATTGTCTAGCGATGCTAGGATCGGGTTATGTCGGTACAGGAACGCAAGGAGCGCGAACGGGCGGTCCGCGAGCGCCTCATCGTGGCGACGGCCCGCGAACTCGCCGAGCAGCAGGGCTGGGAGGCGGTAACCACCCGTCGGCTCGCCGAGCGCATCGAGTACAGCCAACCCGTCCTCTACAGCCATTTCCGCGGCAAGCGCGAGATCATCGGCGCCGTCGCCCTGGAAGGTGCCGCCGAGATGGCGGCCGCGGTGCGGGCCGCGGCTTCGGCTGCGGACGGTCCGCGCGCCCGAGTCACCGCTCTCGCCCGGGCCTACCTCGACTTCGCCGAACGCAACCCGGCGGTCTACGACGCGATGTTCCAGCTCGACGGCGGACTGGCGTTCGCGAAGGAGGACACCCCGGAGCCGCTGAAGGACGCCTTCGCCGCCCTGCTGGAAAGCCTTGGCGAGGTCGCCGGGGACGGTGTCCACCCGGGACTGTTCACCGAGGTGTTCTGGGCGGCCCTGCACGGACTGGCGACCCTGACCCGGGCGGGACGTCTGCCGCCCGGGGACGCCGAGCGGCGGGTGGAACTGCTGGTGGACCGGCTCGCCGTGGTCTGATGCACTTTCCGGGTGGGCGGCCGGAATCCTTCCCGGCCCGCCCGCCGCATCCACGGCATCGCTTTTGCTCGCACACGCGCCAGCGGCGCAGCCACAGATCGCCGCATCTGGCCGCGCCCGCGGAAACAGTCGGCCTGGATGGGGAGGACGTCGCCGGGCTGGTCCAGGAGATCATTGCTGGGCAGGCTGCGATGGTGGCGAGCTTCCTGTGACAGCTGAGCTCGCTCTGGGCGCATACCGATGCCGGGTGATCCCGGAGGCGGCTGCCCGTGCGGCAGCCTCCGACGCGCAGCGCTGTCCTGGGGCACGCACACCACTAGTCCCGTCCGCTCACCATGGCGGTCGAGGCGACACGGGGCGGAGGGCTGGCCTGTTCCGTTCTGACGTCATGTGACATCGATGGTGGACGTGACTCCCACGAGCATGGCCACGCGTCAGTCGACTCCCGGCTCGGCCCGGCCGATCGTGGGAGCGCTGCGGAGCCATGTCGGCCCCCGCGACATGGGATGCGCGTCCCTCGGCCCGCAGTAGGGACGACGGGCATGCTGGACTACCGCCTCCGCCCGCGCGACCGGAGCCTGTCGCCGCCGCCGGTACAGCGGTGCCGCATGCGCCGCCGAGACCGTCCTCCAGCTCCCGCGACCCGCGTGCGACGGCCGCCCGCCGGTGATTTCCAGGAACGCCACTCTCTCAGGCACGGAGCCGTGGACGTAGGAAACGCGATTCTCAGCCCGCTGCTTTCGCGGGGCGGGGGCCAGAGTGCGCCGCAGCGATTGTCTCAGGCAGCTGAGAGGCTGGACCGGTGCTGATACAGGGATTCGAGAACGCCCCTCTTGCAGCGGGGGAGGAGTTGCTCGAGCTGCAGGGGTTCTGGGCGGCCTATCTGATGTGGCTGGGCGATACCCGGGACTACGACGCCGTGCCGGAATGGTTCGGTGTGGATGAAGCTGACGCCGCTGCGGCCTGGGAAGCATTGAGCAAGGAAGACCGGTGGCCCGTCTTCCGGATCCCGCTCGCCGGCGGCCACACAGCGGTGGTCCTCAGTTGCAACCTCCGCGAGGACCCGGGAACGGAGTACCTCATCACTCACCCCGACTGGGGACGGCATGGCCATCTGGCAACCCTTGGCGGCCACCCGGCCGGCCCGGGACTCTCCTGGAGTGAACTCACGCACATCGCCCGAACGCCCGACCTCGACGCCGCGGGAGTCCACGACAAACACACACGGCTGCTCCTTCTGCTGCCCGCCTTGGGCGATCAGCACCTGCCCGAGGACGCCGCAGAGATACTGAGCGACGCCCTGGCGCACGCGGGCCTGCCCGATACCCTCGGCCTCGCAGAAGCGCTCCTGGCGGACCATCCCTTGTGGGAGCCGGCCGAGTGGACTTTCCCCGCAGCCTCCCCGCTCTCAGACAGCCAGGAGCCCTTTCCCGCAATTCTGCAGTGCGACGGACTCCTGAGTCCGCGGTGCGGCACTCGCCTGACCCAGGGCCTCACCCGAGAGCAGAGCGACAGGCTGGCCCACGCACTCGGCTCCATCTGATGAACGCGTACGCACCCCGGAGAGACAGAAGCAACCGTCTGAGGCCTCAGGAATCTTGACGCACGGTCACCGCTCCGAGTCACCACGCTCGCGACCCGCCACCCTGGGCCTCTTGTCAGGTCTAGGGAATCACTGAGCGTCCAAACACGGCGCTGTGCACCTCTCTACACGTAGCGCGCAGCCTGGCCTGGCGGGCGGTTGTTACTCACTTTCGGGTGACGTTCCGCACGGCGCTGGGGTGGCGTGGCGATCTCGGGGACGCGGTCAACTGCTGCAAGAGGTCAGGGGCTGTTGCCTCGTCAACCTCGTGCACGATCGGCATAGATGGAGAATGTAGTCGAGAGTTACAGAAATATGGGCAACAGGTAACACAGTTCATTTTCCCTCCCAACTCCCGCACGGCGTGGACAGAGTGTGTGAGCGCGGCCAGCCCGGCCGTCACCCGCAGACCGCACCGCCCTGCGGCGGCCGTGAAGGCCGCCGGCGGGGGTGCCCGTGCCATCTGGGGCACTCTTGTCCGTTTCTGTTTCTGTCACTGCCCGTCGTCTGGCCGCTGCTGCGCTCGCGGCCGACCACGCGCGTGGGCCGCGGGCGAAGGTGGAGATTTCTGCCGTCCAGTACGGCTTCCCGGGCCGTGACGACCGCTCCAACCGCTCGCTGAACAAGGAGTGAGTGGAGCTGACCAACACCACCCGTCACACGGTCAACCTCGACGGCTGGACCCTCGAGGACTACCGTCTGGCGGGCCGTGCCACGGTCCGTGTCCACACCGGTGAGGGCCGACGGCTGATCCGCCACCTCAGTAGCTGTTCGTGGCACCAGCTCGCCTCGCGGGCCTCGGTCTTGGCAGGAACTCAAGGGCTCGGGCTTCACAAGAGGTCACGGTGCCGCGGGCTCGCACCACCAACTCCACGAGTGATCAACGGTGGGTGTTGACGTCTGGAGGCGCCGGGCGGCGAGCGATCTTCCTATCAACCCTCAGAGGGAGGCGTGAAACAAAATCGACCGCTCGATGCCCGTGGGCGCTAACGCCTGCCACGCCGTGGTGTGCTCCGAGGACACCGGGGGCCAGCGGTCTCGTAAGAGGCCATGGGAGTGCCTGGTCGACGTGAGATGTCCACCCGGTGCCCACGCAGCGCACCACGGTTGATCGAGTGGTGGTCGCCAGAGAGGCGCTGGCCGTCGCCAGTCTCGTAGGAGTGCTTGCTGCCCTGGTTGACGTTAGCCATCCGATCGGCGCCCGCCTGACCACCACCAATGAAGCGCAGGACCGCCCGCTGCTCTCCGCTGAGGCCTACAGGCCACGCATGGGAAAAGGCGTGACGGTCCCGCTGTTCGAAGCACCAAGCCCGATCCTGCTGGCCCGGCTGTCCTTCCATGGGAATTAGGCTGGAGGTGCTCGGGGCCGGCGGTGGAGGTGTGCAGTGCCCCGAACGATTTGGTCCGGCGCGATCAGCTTCGGCCTGGTCACGGTTCCGATCAACGTGGTCAGTGCGACCGAGGACCACAGCATCCATTTCCACCAGTACCACCTGGAGGACATGGGCCGGATCCGCACCCGCAAGATGTGCGAGATCGAGGACCGCGAGGTCTCTCAGTCCGAGATCGGCAAGGGCTACGAACTCACCAAGACCCAGGTCATCCCCATCACGGACGAAGAACTGCGCGACCTGCCGCTGCCGACGGCCAAGGCGATCGAGATCGAGGCGTTCGTGCCGTTGGAGTCGGTGGACCCGCTCAGGATCGGGGAGGGCTACTACCTGCAGCCCGGCGGGCAGGTCGCGGCGAAACCGTACAAGCTGCTGCGCCAGGCGCTGGAGCGTTCGGCGAAGGTGGCGGTCGCCAAGTACGCGTGGTCGGGGCGCGAGCGCCTGGGTCTGCTGCGGGTGCGCGGGGATGCGATCGTTTTGCACGCGATGCGCTGGCCGGACGAGATCCGTGACCCCGCCGAGCTGCTGCCACCGCCTGTGGAGGTGTCCGAGGACGAGATCGAGGGCGCGCTGGCGCTGATGGAGACCATGACCCGCCAGGACTTGGAGGGGGAGGAGTTCCGCGACTCCTACACCGAGGCCATAGCGAAGATCATCGAATCCAAGCGGGAGGACAGGCCGCTGCCTGAGGCGCCGGAGCCGAAGGAACAGGGCCAGGTCCTCGACCTGATGGCCGCGCTGCAGGAGTCGGTGCGCAAGGCGCAGGCCTCCCGCGGCGAGACGGACGATGCCGGAGCCGACGTCCACGACCTGGAACAGCCGAAGAAGAAGACGGCCGCCACGAAGAACGCGAAGAAGACGCCGGCCAAGAAGACCACGGCGACGGCCGGCGCGAAGAAGACGGCGGCTGCCAAGAAGACTGCGAAGAAGACGCCGGCGCGCAGACCGCGCAGCGCGTGACGCAGCCATACGGCCGCGGTGCGAGGAACATGGAGGCAGGGCTCCCGTTCCGTGTTTCCCCCGAGCCGGGACGGGAGCCCGCCCCCGGCCGGTTACCGTGGCGGAGTGCGCACGGTAGCGGAGGAGGGTGGGACGGTCACGCGGGAGGCGGCCGTCTGACGCCGGAGATCGGCCCCGCGCACCGCGCGACAGTGCCTCGGTAAGTCGTCCGTCGCGGTCGGTGGGGAGTTCGGCCGCGGCTACGGACTACAGGAAGGCGAATCCCAGGGCCGTCCCCGCGCCGAGCCCGATGACGATGTGGCCGGCCATCACTGCCGCGGCGACCCGTTCGTCTCGAGTACGCGGGTAGCGGTAGGTGTGGCGCTTTCCGACGTGCTCACTGCTCTGCAGCCAGAAAATACGGCGCACCACCTCCCACACTCCGTTTTTCACCGTCTGGTGGACGAACCATCCAAGGAGGCCTGCCGCAAGCAGCGCGAGCAGGCCCGTGAACACCCGCCAGGGCCAAGGGAACGCCGGGGAGAGGGCTGGCCAAGCGAAGACCACGACGGCGCCCGCCACCAGCGCGTAGAGGATGGCGATGAAGGGCTGCGGCCCGATGTGACGGTTGCGTGGCTGCTTCCAGCCGGCGAGGAAGAGCGCGGCAACGACCCCCCATGGCCCTGTTGCATAGCGCCCCCTGTCCCCGCACCGGCCGCCCATGCCGCAGTGCCCGTGGAACATCGCCACGAGGAGGGCGAGTGACACGACCGCGCCCCAGGCGCCAAGCACCATCGCGGCCAGAACCACCAGTCGCCGCGCCGATCCGGACCGCTCGTCGTCCGGTTTGTCCGGCCGGATTCCGCCCTTCGACCGGGACTGGTCGCTGTCCATGGATCCCCCCTGCGGTCCCCGAACCTCGTCACCACGTTAGCGGGGCCCTAGCTCATAGAGCGCCGAGAACACCGAGATTCATACGATCGTCTTACACGAGCGTATTGTACAAACGTATAGATGTGGTTTACGGTGATCCCATGACCACCGACACCGCCAAGCGCTCCGCGCTCACCATCGACGGCCGCTCTCTCTCCTACGTGGACTTCGGCGGCCCGGGCCTCCCGCTGATCGCCCTGCACGGGCACATGTCCGAGGGCATGTCGTACGCCGATCTCGCCGGCCGCCTCGCCCCGGACTGGCGGCTCATAGCCCCCGATCAGCGCGGCCACGGCGACTCCGATCGCGCGGCCGACTACAGCCGGGAGGGCTACCTCACCGACCTGGAAGCCCTCATGGACCACCTGCGCCTGGACCGAGCAGTCCTCCTCGGCCACTCCCTCGGCGCGATCAACGCCTACCAGTTCGCCGCCCGCCACCCCGAACGCGTGACCGCGCTGATCAACGCCGAGGGCTGCGCCGAGCTCGGCCTGGACGGAAGCAATCCGCTGGCCTTCGTCCTGAACCTGCCGGACGGCACCGCTCCCAGCCGCCAGGCGCTCGTGGCGCAGCTCGGCCCGTTCGCCTCGCATCTCGAGTCCGCTGTCCGCGAGCGGCCGGACGGCGCCTGGTGCCTGCACTTTCACCCCCGTGACATCTACGACTCCGAGGACAAGGTGCACGGCGACCACTGGGCCGACTGGACCGGCTCTGACTGCCCGGCGCTGCTGGTGCGCGGTACCAAGGGTGGTGTGCTGTCCGCGGAGCAGGCCGAGCAGATGGTCGCCCGGCGGCCCGGCACCCGCCTCGTCGAGCTGGAGACGGACCACTTCGTTTACGCCAACGACCCAGCTGGCTTCACGGCCGCGGTCCGCGGCTTCCTCGCCGCGGTCTAACGTCGATCCGCGGCCGCCCCAACCGGCCCGAGGCCACCACACAGAACAGCTTGTGACGGATTTTCACTGATGCTCGTCCGTCCACATCAAGCTGCACACGGTCGCTGAGAGGGTGATCGGCTGGGGTGCTGGAGTAGCCACTGGCGGAGTCGGTCGGACGGGAGCTGGACGTGGCCGTGCAGCGGCACTCGACCAGGACGACATTCCGGACCACCTATGCAGATGCGCTCGGGCGGTTGGTGCCTGTTCTGATCCGCGGGCTCGCTCGCAGGTGTAGCGACGTGAGACCGGCGTCCTCTGGCAACTCGCCAGGCGATCGTTGCCCGTGGGCAGAGCGCCTGGCGTCGGCAAACGGGTGCACCACAGGGCTGGCCGTCCAGGAGGCGGCCATGGCCGGTGCGGTGGGGATGCGGCCTGACCGTCAGAAACAAGTGCTCACCCTGACAGACACCGCAGCCGCCGCAGCGAGTGTGAGCGTGGAGGTATGGGCGACTCGGCAGGGGAGGGGTTGGGGAGACAGCCTCTCGCGGCTCTTCGCCGACAGTGGTCGGCGAAGAGCTCCCCGAGACCGTTGTGTGATCTTCGCGCCATACTGGGGGTGTCTTGCTGGTCCGGTCCGGGGCAGGCGTTTCCTCGACCAGACCCATGGCGACCCTCACCTGCCCGTGCCCTCACGGGCCAGGGGCCTCACCCAGCTGGTGGTCAGCGAGCTGGTCACGAACGCCCTCAAGTACGCCCCCGGCCCCGTCCTGATGGAACTGCGCATCAACGCCCATGCCGTGGACGTCGTCGTGTGGGACAGCGAACCCATCGTGCCCGCGACCCGGGCCGCCGATCCCGACAGGGTCGGCCAGCATGGCTTGGAGATCGTCAAGGCCGTCACCGAGGACCTGTTGATCGAGCAGGCGGTGTGTCGGTGGGACAGTCGATAATGCCGGTCATGGCAGATCGCAGTCCGGTGCTTTGGACGCAGTCCGGATCGGCTCCGAGCTGTTTCGCACCCAGGAGCAGTTCACGCCGCTGGCACTCGAACTCAGTCGGCAGGCGGCTGCGAACGTGACCGCGCTGAGGGAGAAGTTCCCGGCACTGCCGGACGTCACCCGGTACCTGACGTCGAGGCCAGTGCGGCGGGGATTCCTCTGGGACAGCTTCGACTCTGGGATCGCGGCCGCTCTGGCCGGGGACCCGGACGCGGCCCGCGATCACTTCGAGCGAATCCTTCGAGAGGACGCGCTGGCTCCGTGGATGGTCGAAGCCCAGGAGAAGGCGCGTGAGCTTCGCACGATTGCGGCAGATCACGACGCTGTGACCGCCTGGGTCACGCGGGCCGTCGGCGCATGTCGGAACAAGCTGGGCCTGGATCCCGCGCCGCTCGCGATCAGCTGAACGGCCCCGCTCGTCGAGCGACAGAACTGTGGTCAAGCAAGCAGCACTCGCTTCCGCAGCAGGCCGAAGCCGGCCCGGCCGTACACCTGACGCTTGATCATTTGGTTCGGTTGACGTGGCCTTTGACGACGCCGGAGCTCCACGGCAGCGTGAGGCCGCCGGTGACAGCGGCCAAGTCCCGTTCGAGGCGGTTGACGAAGGTGTGGAGGCGGGGAAGCTCGCGCACAGCCCAGAACCATCAGCCTCAGCGCAGTCGGCACTGGCAGTATCCAGACGAGAGCGGTACCGAGGCGCCTGGGCCGGCGGCATCTGGCCAATCGGATGGCGGGGTGCGTATCTCGTGATCCCCTGGACCGTTGATCACGGCATGAAGCCACGCACCGTACTCGGGGCCATCGCCCTCACGGCCATGCCCCTGCTCCTGGCGACTCCCGCCCAGGCCACCGCACCCGAAACCCCGTTGTCCCCCAAGTCCCTCAACGGCGCCCCGGCGGCCCCCGCCCAGGCCGCCGAAGAGCCGCTGGGCGCCGGTCTCAGCGAACTCGTCGCGATTGCAGAAGGCATTCTGAGGAAATACGGCATCACCAAGTAGAGGTCGCAGGCACGCATCCCGTCGGCAGGCCAGCAAGCCTCCCGACGGGCGACCCTCACGCGAGCTGGACTGGGGTTCCGCCCTCTCCCGGTGACGGGACCGACACGGCGCCCGGGCCAGAGGACGGGGGCTGACGGTGACCTCGGTGCCGGGGCATTCGCCTGCGATGTCGTGCATGACTGCCTGTTCGGCCGGGTCCACGCTCAGGTCCCACCCGAGTCTCACGGCGACTTGGTCGGCCAGGTAGCGGCACCGCTGGGTAGGGTTGTCGGGCACGATCCAGGAGGTGACGTCCTGGTCGGACTTCTGCCGGTTGGAGCGCTGGCTGACCGCCACCAGGTGGCGATCGTCGTCCAGGTGGTTGGCCGGTGTCGTCGTACCAGGAGTAGCAAAGACCCCCGGTGAGGGTGCAGCGTTCGCCTACCGCCGGCGGCTCGAGGCTTCTGCCAGGTGCACCTCCTGCCGGGCCGGGGCAACGTCGCGGTCGGCGTCGATCCAGCCCCCGAACGATGTTTCGCGCTGGTACCCGGTGCGGTCTTCCGTGGCGACGGGCAGCGTGTCGATCGGGACGACTCGCCGCGCCCAGCACGGCAGCCTCCGCTCTCGCCTCGTTCGCCGGCGCCGCACTGGCCGCACCGACGTCGGCATGGAGGTCCGGTTCCGACGGTCACACGGGGCACAGGTTCCCGATGGTCCGGACACCATCACACCGGTGCGGGCCGGGAACCTGCTGGTGCGCAGTGCTGGGCGAAGGTGCAGTCTGGAAGGTGGACGTTCAGGTCAGTGAACCTGCCCAGTCAGGCCATTACGAGGCCGAGGCCCTGCAAGCAGCGGGGCCGGGTCTGCGAACCAGCGTCGGCGAAGCGAGCCAGGCACGGCCTCGGTGCCGAGGCCCCCGACAGACAACGGTCTTCTCGAACCCAGGGAGTACGTCATGCCATCCCTACACTTCCACGTGAACTCCTCGATGAGCCCGGATGAGGTGATGGGCGTGCTGACGAACTTCAGCCCCTCCCGTGTCGAGGAGTGGCCCTCCATCGATGCCGAGCACTTCCAGGTCCACGAGCGGGGCGATACCTGGGCGGAGGTGACCGAGGGGAACGATAAGTCGTGGGAGCGCGCACGCTACGAGTGGGACCCCTCGACGAACAGGGTCACCGTCACCACGCGTGACTCGGTGCCCTTCGGCCCCGGGGGCTGGCAGTTTCAGATGGCTCCCACGGATATCGGCACCCGCGTCGACGTCACACTCGAACGGCACCCCACCTCGTTCAAGTCAAAGATGATGTCCCCGATCATTCCCTTTGCCGGGCCGGTGTTCCGTAAGTCGTTCAGGGAACCGCTGCACACCACGTAGCCGCGCCGCTCATGCACAAGACTGCGCCACAACAGGTGCGACCGCTGCGCAATCCGGGCGCGCCCGATTCTGGTGGGCCGTGTTCTGATTCAGTGGTGTCTGGCGGGTGCCTCAGCCGGTTCCGAGTCCGGCGCGCAGGAAGGCAGTGGCCTGGGCGACGACGGTTCGCGTGGCTCGGGTCTCGCTGAGTGCGTGGAGCGTTGACTTTGTCCGCCCGAGGGATCGGGACCTGTGGCGGGGGACGTTGGAGGACACCAGGAGGGATCTCCAGCGGCTGGTGTCGCCACGGCAGGCGGGTATCAGACGGCCAGGCGGCGGATTGCGACGACCGCCGCGTCGTCGTCGAGGTGTCCGTGGACATGGGCCAGCAGGTCGTCCTGGAGGTGGCGCAGCAGTTCGTCGGGGTCGTCCTTCGTCCACGCGGGCGCCCGTTCAGTGAAGGGGTAGAAGAGGCCGCCGGCATTGCGTGCTTCGATGACGCCGTCTGTGTAGAGGAGCAGCAGGTCGCCGACCTCGAAGGGGAACGTCTGGACGTCGTAGGCGGTGATGCCGAAGAGTCCGCCGAATCCGATCGGGAGGTGGCTCGCCTCGGGCGTGAGTGGGGTGAGGCGTTTTCCCCGCAGGAGGAGCGCCGGTGGGTGGCCGCAGTTGATGAGGTGGACGACTGGATCGTGGTCGGGGATGTCGAGCAGCATGGCGGTGGCGAAGTCCTCGTTGGTGTCCTGCTCCATCTGTGATCGCCACTGGCTGGTGTCCCAGCGGAACGCGGCGTCCAGGTGGATGGCGAGGCGGGAGAGGGTGGCCTGTCGATGTGCGGCTGCGCGGAAGGCGCCGAGCAGTAGGGCGGAGTTGTTGATCGCGCCCAGGCCGTTGCCGCGTACGTCGCCGATGAGCAGCCGCGTGCTGTGGTGAGCTGTTCGTGCGGCCGCGTACAGGTCTCCGCCCAGGTCGGCCTCTTCCTCGGCGGGCAGGTACAGGCCGGCGATCTGCAGCGGGCCGGTGCGTGCGGGCAGGGGCTGCAACAGGACACTCTGCGCTGCCTCAGCCACCGACTGCACCCGGTGCAACTGCTGCTCACGCCGGTCCCGCACCACGCAGACGGTGACACAGACAACGGAGACCACGACCAGGGCAACGACCTGCGCCTGAATATTGGCGGTCCCCAGAACCCCTCTGAGCGAGCCGATCAGCACCTGGGCCGCCACCGCGAGAACCCCCATCAGCGCCGTCACACCGGCGCCGGCGAACGCCACGGTGATCGCCGGCGCCGCCACGAGCAAGGGCCCGAGATGGATGTGCGGCGGAGACAGCACATCGACCACACAGACCGTGACGATCAGTGCCAGTGGGATCACGGCCAGCGCGGGTGAGTGACCCGGCCTCCAGGGACGCCGAAAGTCCAACCACGGTCGAAGGGCCATGCATCAAGCCTTCCACCTACCTCCGCGTACCGGAATGCGCCGCTCCGGGGGCCGGTGCGGGGGCTGTGCCGGGGCGGTGATTCGAGAAGTTCGGCGCCGTCGTCCGTTCAGCGCACCATGATGAAGTCATGACCCACGGCATCGCGTGCCATGACGCAACCGGCGAGCCGGCCGGACCTTTCGGAAGCCCGGCCCCGCTGCGGCACCGGCCGGGCCTCGCGCTCAGCCACAGCCGAGATCGTGCAGTCCCACTCCGGCCAAGGCGTCGGCCTGCACCTCACCGCCAGGGTGATCCACCGTTTCGAGAGCGACCTGCGGCACTCGACCGCCATCCGGCTCGTGCCGGGCTCGCACTGGGTGACCATACGGCTGGAATGCGACACGGACATCGGATCTGCCCATGACCTTGGTCAGCATCGCCCTCCAGGCTGACCAGGGAGGCCCAGGTCGAACGCGCTGACGCGAGCTGACGCAGCGCTCAGAACACGTTGATCGCGGATGGTGCTCGCTCCGCGCGAGTCAGGGCACGCAGCAGTGCCGCTTGGCCATGGCGCCGGACGGCAAGCCCGGTCAGTAGCGCAACCACGGGATCAAGGGCAGCACCGGGAAGCTCCGGCGCGCTGAGGTCCACGCTGACCGCCGGGTCATCCATATGCACAGCGAGCTCGACCATCCGGGTCACGAGGAAATCGTCCAGACTCAGCGCCCACCCTGTTTGCGGCATGAACACCACCCAGGCGCCATGTACCTCCTCAAGGCCGGTTCGCTGCTGGCCGAGCGCGGCACGGACGCGTTCGACCAGGTGTCGCACGCCTTCGGAAGAGATGCCTTCGCCCTTCGCTCGGATTCCAGAGCTGATCTCGCCGTCGAGCGGCACGTCGATCCACACCGCCCGCGCATAGTGCACCAGCACCGGGATGGGTTCTTGCTCAGAGGCGGGTCCCTCCAGTGCCGGATCCACGCTGAAGAATCTCAGCAGCGACGCTGCCGCCCGCATCCTGACGGAACAGCTCGGCCCCCGGCAGGCACTGCGCGATGTGCTGCGCTCCTCTGAGTTGGACGCCGAGTTGCGCCCAGCCGTACGTCGTCAGCCGGATGATTTGCTCAGCAGAGCCCGCGCCTTGCGCTCGACAAGCACGGGCACGAATTCGCGTACGCGTCGGCCGGTGAAAGACGCGTGAGCCTTGGCTACGGCAGCCTGGACCTCGCCCGAGCTGTGTGTCGCGCTGAAGACGTTCGTCAGGCGCTCCACCACTCCGGAGATAGCGTCGTCCTCGCGTGCTTTGTTCGTCATGTGTCACCTCCTCGGAGGAGGGCTTCTCAGCCCCCGCTGAGGTTTTCGCGGATACGTACCGCGCTTTGGTGATCATTGCATTCTGTTTGCGGAGCGTCGCCGGGAACCGGCCACGCCTCATGAGCCTGGTGAGCCTGGAGGGCCAGGCTGACCAGGGTCATGAGCAGGTGCACGTCCGCTTCCCCGTCGAGGCGCAGTGTCAGCCATTGCGATCCGGGCACCAGCCGGATCGCGGCGGACTGGCTGAACTGTTCTTCGAAGCGCCGTATGGCCCGGGCCGTGAGGTACAGGTCGACGTCGCTGCCGGAATGGAAATGAGCGATCTCGCCCTGGGGTGAGCGCAGTGCCCGGACGGGGCCGCAGCTTGGCTCGGCCTCAGTGAGGTCGTCCCAGGCGGACAGTTGCGTGAGGGCGCGCAGCCAACGTCATGCATCCATCATGGTCAGCTCACTGGGCCTTCACCAGAAGATGAGGAATCTGTAACCGGGCCGCATCGCACGAATGTCCTGATGTCGACTCGGTGTCTGCCCGGAGCGCGCGGCTGGCCGGCCGGGCCGGGATGCGCCGTGCTGCGGAATGCGCCGTCCGCCAGCCGGGCGGGTCAAGGTGGCGTGGCACACGGAGGCCGTCCTGGGGCCATGTGCGTACTGGGGTGTATGCAGGAGGCGTGGACTCCAGCCGACAATTGGGACCTGTGATCCGGTCGTGGAATGCGTCGAGCCGTCGGCTTGTGCTGCCTCTCGCCTTGATTGCAGTCGTCACCGTTGTGGACATTCTTGCCCCTCCCGACGTCCACCTCGGTCCCTTCCTGGTGGCGGCACCCGCGATCACGGCATCGTTCGCCGGCCCGCGTCTGACGGCCCTGGTCGGAGCGCTCGCCGTCCTCGCTCAGGTCACGGTCGCTGTCACACGCACCAGCCTCACGGACCTCAACCACACCCTCCAGATCCTCGCCCTGACCTTGATCTCCGTACTGGCGACTCTCTTCGCCTTCCGGCGCGAGCGTCATGAGCGGCAGCTGGTGCAGCTTCGCTCGGTGGCGCAGGCGGCGCAGGAGGTCGTGCTGCGGCCCCTTCCGCGCCGGATGGGTCCGCTACGTCTGGCTTCCGTCTACCTGGCCGCGGAAGCCGAGGCGCAGATCGGCGGAGACCTGTATGCCACGGCCCGCACCACGCACGGCACCCGTGTCCTCATCGGCGACGTCCGCGGCAAGGGGCTGGAGGCGATCGGAGATGCCGCCCGGCTCCTGGGTGCCTTCCGCGCCGCAGCGCACCGGCAGCCCGAACTGCCCGCTCTGATGGCCTTCCTCGAGGACGCCGTCTCCTCAGACCTCGACACACCGGGTGACTGGACCGATGGCATGGAGGATCTGGAAGCTTTCACCACCGCAGCCGTCCTGGACATCCCCGACCACGCCACAGCCGTCTCCATGATCAACTGTGGTCACCCGCCGCCACTGCTGTGGACCCGCGGCAACGTCCACGAAATGCAAGTTCGCCAGCCTGCCCCACCACTGGGGCTGACCGGACACATGGAGAACCCCTTCACCGTCCAGAACTTCACCGTGGCCGACGGAGACATCATCCTGCTCTACACGGACGGGGTCATCGAAGCGCGCAACAGCAAGGGCGACTTCTATCCGCTGGCCGAACGGCTCACTGCCTGGTCAGGGCGGGGACCGGATGACCTTCTCCGCTACCTGTGCAGCGATCTCCTGACCCACACAGGCCGAAACCTCGGCGACGACGCCGCCCTCGTCGCCATCGAGCGCGCCGGCCCCTCGCACGCCGCACCGTACACACCCTCGCTTTCCTGACGGTGCTACGCAGCAGGTTCTGGCGCGGTCGGAAGGCAGCTGGCGTGGGCGCAGGCCGGATGCTCCTTTGCAGCCGGCGAGGGGTTCGACGGCACGTGCCGGCGGCAAAGGTATGCCCCCGCCGTCGAGACGGCGCAGGGGATATCGTTGATCCCTGGGTAGGCTCCCTGGACCGAGCTCGTCCGGACACGATTAGTCACAGATTCGCCCTTCATGAGGCGTGGACGCATACGCCTGGGACGCGCCCGCCGTTCGGCGGATAGAGGGGCGCCGTTTCGGTTCCCCGTCGCGTCAGGAGCGCCCTAGTACGCGGGTGAGGCCGGCTACGAGTGTGGTGGCGAGTATCCAGCCCAAGGCGATGAGCGCATAGGCGAACCACTGCAGTCCGCTCGCCGGTAGGAACGCCTTCTCCTGGCCGAAGTCAATGATGGGCAGCAGTAGGTCGAGTGTGTAGACGGTGGGGTTGAAGGCCGGACCGCTGCCCGGCTCGGAGCGCTGTGGCTCGCTGAGACTGAAGACGAGTGTGCCGAGGAGCGTGAGGGCGACGAGCCAGCCACCGGCGAGGGCGGGGCGGTAGCCGTAGCCTGCGACAGCGTCTTGCAACCAGTCCCAGATCTTGGTTGTCCACGGCAGAGTTGAGCGGTGGTGACGATGCTTGGCGCGCAGGACTCTGCGGGCTTCGCTGTCATGGCCGAGGACGCGATAGGCCGCCGCCAATTGCTCGTAAGGCTGAGGCCAGTACTGACCGCTGAGGTTCTCTTGGAGCCAGGAGAGCCGAACGCGGGTCGAGCGAGGCGGAAGCGGTTCGAGCCGCTCGTAGGTGAGGGCGTCCAGTTCCAACAGGGGACCTCCTTGAGGACGGTCGACCAGCTTGCCGATGGTCGCTCCCCGCAGCGAGACCGACCTCGTGTCCGCCCGTGCGGTGCCGATGTCCAGGCGTCGCGCGTGGGTCTCATCGAGGCGGATCGCCGGTTCGTCGGAGGGGGCACCGTGCACAACGGCTTTCGACAAGACTGCTTCACCGTTGATTTGTGCGCCGCTCAGGATGATGCCGTGCGCCACCCGGATGTCCGAAGCCCAGAAGGTGTCACAGGTCAGGAGATGAGCGCCGAGCACCTGTTCGCTGGCTCCCGCATGGCCGATGTCGGCTTGGCGCAGGTCCACACCGCCGATCCGAGCGTTGGCGAGCGAAAGCCACTTGCCTACGGACAGGCCGAAGCGGCCGTTGAACCATGACCCGATCGTGAGGAGGTTTCCGTTGATCCAACCACCGACCTTCGCACGATCGAGGTTCACATCGATCGTGATGTCGCTCCCTTGGATCCACACGTTGCCCTCCACGACCGCGTCGCGCATGTCAAGGCCCGGACAGTGCAGCGCTTCCGCACTGAACTCGGGCAGGCGGGACTTCTGCAGGTAGACGGCGAGAGTCGTAGCGTGCCGAAGGCTCAGGACATCGGAGAAGGAGCAGGCAGCAAAGTCGATCTCGCAGTCGATGGTCGCTGACGTGAGGTCGAGTTCACCGGTCACTCGTGCGCCCGTGACACGGAGCGCACGCACCGTTCCGGGACGCGCAGGTGGTCCGTTGAGAAGCAGGCACGCGATCACGTGCGCTCTGATCTGCCGCTCCGGGCCCCACGCTGCCCCACTCGCGGGATCGTCGTCAACGGCCGATCCCCTACGAAGATCCAGCCTGCTACCGTCCTGAAAAGCCGACCACAGGCGGCGCTCAGGAGCGCTCCAGTCTTCCGGCGGTGACAGATCGTCGGGTTCTGGGCGGGTGACCGTGATTTCGTTGTACGGCAAGCATGGCCCCCTGTACCAGGGGGCCGGTCGGGGCCCCGGCCTCAGACACAGCATTGACGGCTCCCACAATGAGGTGGGCAGGCGGCGTCGGCCGTGTCCGGGCCGGAGTTGAGCGTTCGTCCCCGTGTGGGGACGTCACCGTGCCGGTTGAGCTGTGGGCCCGCCTGGAGCCGTTGCTGCCGGAGCTTGAGCGACGCTTGCGGTATCCCGGTTCCTGCAAGCTGCTGTCGGACCGGAGGTGCTCCGCTGAATCCTGTACGTGCTACGCACCGGAATCGAGTGGGAGCATCTCCCGGAAGAGCTCGGCTTCGGCTCCGGCATGACGTGCTGGCGCAGGTTGCGGGACTGGAACGAGGCCGGCGTCTGGCAACGCTTGCATGAGGTTCTACTGGCCGAGTTATCGCGGCCTCCCGGCTGGACCGGTCCCGCTGCTTGGTCGCTCCTCGCACGTCAGGGCCGCTGAAACAGGGAGCCGGACAGGTCCGTCGCCGGTCGACCATGGGCGGGCCGGCTCGAAACACCACCTCATCACCGACGGACACGGCATCCGCTCGCGGTCCTGTCAACCGGCGCCAATCGCAATCCGGCGCCAATCGCAATGACGTCCTGAAGAGCCGACGACCGCTCAGCCGGTGGCTCGTGGAGTGTCCAGAGATCGGGCGAAGTCGGCGAGCTTGTGGAAGTCGTCCTCCTGTAGGCCGACCCGAGGGTTGACATGGTGCAGGAGCCCGGGCGCTCGATGGTGGGCGGTCACATACGTCTGATCCAGCTCGCTCTGTTCGTCGTCCACCCACGCGAAAGGACGCCCGTTGGCGTAGTTCACTAGCGGACCGGTCTTCCAGTGGACTCCATCAGGGCGTTCTTGGAGCAAGACGTCGCCGAAGTCGACGAAGGGAAGTTCCGGAAGGCCGAGCACCGGTGCTATCCACCGGTTGGCGTCGTCCATCCATGTGGTGGCCCAGCACAGCTCGAAGCCGAGCTGGAGCAGGAATCGTCCGTGCTCTGGGTTGAGCCAGATCCGCAGTGGGCGCCACCGGGACGAGAGTCCCCTGTCCTGCTCACGGGGACCGTTCCAGGGAACTCTGAGTGTGGTGTAGCCGTCGGGACGCCGCTCCGGCTGGGCCGCATACGGGTTGAGCGGCCCGTCCACGTCAAGGAAGAGCAGTGGTCGGTTCACGGTTGCCCCCGGTCTGGCTCACTGTCAACTACCTCGATCAGCGTAGCTGCAGAGATCGTCTCGGCATGGGGCCAGCCTGAGCGGTGATCATGATGTGGCGAGCGTGATCACGGCTTCGGAGCCCTCCTGAATAGCCGCGTTCATCGGGCTGAGTCCGCGCTGCTTCGCCAAGCTGGTGACCAGACTGCGGCGCGACGGAGCAGATGTGGTTCACCGGGGCCTGCCGTGGAGTCTGTTTGTTGGGGGACCGGGCGCTGCTGGTCACGGCATACTGACGCACCAACCTGACGCTGCGCCATCGTTCCGATATTCGGCGTCTCGAAGTCCAAAGTCGGCCGAGTCATCAACCATCGGGCCCCTGCTCACGCTCCAGTCCCGCAAGCGGTTCGCCAAGGACACCGTGCTCATCGTGGACGGCACTCTGGTCCCCACCCGCGACCACAGCATCGCCGAGCGGTCGAAGAACTACCGATACTCCACCAACGACCAAGTTGTCATAGAGGCTGATTTACCCGCCTGGTGGTCGTGGTCGGCCGACCGCTCGTCGGAAACCGCAACGACTCCAATGGGAGGAGTCCGGCGTCAAGGTCGTCGTCGGCAAGACCCTCACCATCACCGACGGTGGCTACCCGGGACCCGGACTCGTCATTCCGCACTGCCGCCGGCGCGGGCCGGACCGAGCTCCCGGACTGGAAAGAGGAACACAACAAGTCCCACAAGCAGGTCGGTGCCCGCGTCGGGCGCGTATGCGCCCGGATGAAGACCTGGAAGACCCTCCGCGACTGCCGCCTCAAAGGCGTGTTCCGGGCCAGGAGGACGGACAGGGCCACGGTGACCGCGATGATCTTCATTTGCCGTTCCCGGAGGCACGGCGCTCCCCGTGGCCCACTTCGTCACCCACCACGGTGCGCGGATTCTGATCCGTCGCGTTCCGCCGCCACGGCGGCCCGCACCCGCTGCTCCTCGCGAGCAGAGCCGACGTCCCGTTCCAGGGGCGTGCGGCTCACGGCCGTCGTGAGCTCTTCCAAGGCCCGTTTTTGCAGTTCCGCTTCGCGCCGCACGACCGGGCTCCCGTTGTCGGCGGCGGCGTCCTCCCACGCGTGGAGCGCCTCCTCCACGCGTCCCCAGTCCGGATTCCTGTGCTCGCGTACGGCGTCTGCTGCCTTCGAGGTGTCCGTCTCCAGGGCTTTGGCGAATCGCTCGGCCTCGGGGACGAAACGGCTGTCGGCCCGCGGGACGTGGCTCTCCATGAGCATCGCCGCCCGGCCGAGCCCCTTGAGCGCCTCCTGTGCCTCCTGCGCCTCGCGCGACGTCAGACCCCTGGGGCGGACCGGTTCCTGCCTTGCCCGGTCGTATGTCTCCTGCCAGGCGGCACGTGCCTCCCTGCTCTCCAGCAGTGCCCGGCGCATGGCGGCGTGATGCTCTCGGGTCGGTTCGGCGTAGCTGCGGAGCACCGCGGCGGCGTAGCGGCCGTTTGCGGCGAGCCAGTCAGCAAGCCGGCCCGGCAGCCGAGGCGTCTCCCACGCGGGGAACACCACGTAGGCCAGCATTGCCAGGACCCCGCCGAGCAGGGTGAGCACCACGCGCTCCGGGACCGTCTGCTCCCATGCCTGGCCGCCCATGCCGAGCAGGAAGACGACGTATGCGGCAGTGAAGCACTGGGAGTAGGCGTAGCCGGTACGGATCAGCGTGTACGACAGGCCTGCCGAGACCACCGTCAGCGCGCCGAACACATGGGCGTCCGGGCCCAGGGCCCGCGCCACCCCGCTGGCGAGGGCGACCCCCGCCAGGGTCCCGGCGAGACGGGCCACCGCACGCGCGTACGTCTGGTGGAAGTCCGGCCGCATCACCATCACCGAGGCGATGGGCGCCCAGTAGCCATGGCCCAGGGGGAGCCGGGCGGCGATCAGATAGCCGAGCGTGGCCACCGCCGCCAGGCGGACGGCGTGCCGGAACACGGGCGAGTCCCGCCGGAGCTCACGGCGGACCGCTCGGACGACGACCGGGACCAGCCGGAGCATGGTCGGGCGCACCAGGAACTGGGCGCCCGCGGAGCCGGGCGGGGTGGGCGTTCTCCCGCGCACGCCGCCGCAGCCGGCGATCTCCAACGCCTCGCCGAGCAGTTCCACGAGCCGCTCGGCGGCCTGCCGCGCGGGGCCCTCCAGCACCTCGTGCTCCTCGTCGACGTGCAGGACGTCTGTGCTCTCGGGCCGCACCTCGGCGGGAGTGCCGCGGCGGATAGAGCGGGCGGCCGCGTCCAGGACGTCGGCGGCCGCGTCGAGCAACTCCCGTGCGCGGTCACGCCCGGGTCCATCCGCTGGGGCGCCGACGTCGGGGTCGGCGAGCGCGGCGATGACCGGCCGAATGCGCTCGGCGAGTCCCCGGGGGCCGTGGAGGACGGAGGGGCGGGTGCGGGCCTGTGACGGCGTCACGGCGGCCGCGTCCCGGGCCGTCATCAACGGCTCCGGGTCGAACGGGGCGGTCGGGTCGTGCCGCAGCCGGCGGGCGTAGTCCGCCACGGCAGCCAGGGCGTCGGCGAGCGCGTCACGATGCGCTCCCCAACGCCGGATCGGGAACAGCAGAATCAGCACGGCCTGCGTCACGCCCCCGAGCGCGATGACCCCGGCGTGCTCCAGGGCTCGCCCGACACTTGTGGGCAGGGTGACGGTCACCAGCATGCTGCCGACCGTGGTCGCTGCGACGACCCCGGCGGTCGATCCGACGGCCCACGCCATTCCTGCGGCGAAGGCCCATACGGCCAGCAGCGGAAGGAACGTCACGAGTCGCCCCGCCGCCAGATAGCCCACGAAGGTGCTGAGCGCCAGACCGGCGCCCGCGCCGAGCGCGATCACCTTGCGTGGACGCCAGGTGCGCTGGAAGGTGGCTCCACCCGCGGAGTAGGCGCCGAGGGCGGCGGACGCGGCATACGCGGGGGAGACCAGCCACAGCGCCAGCCCGATGACGATCGCCACCCCGGCGGCCGTGCGCAGCGCGAGCAGGGGCTCCAGCCGCGTCTCCTCGATCGTGAGCCCGGATCGCACGACCTCCCCGAAGGCCCGCAGCCACGTCACGGGTGTCCGCCTGGCCGGAACGTCCTGCCGGGTCGCGTCGGCCTGGTTGTGGTGCGGCAGCCGTTGGGCAAGGAAGCCTCCCACACGGCCCGCGAGCTGGCTGGCGGCCGCAGCCGCTGGACGGGGTGCCGCCACGGCGGACACTGCTGAGCGTCCGCCGTCCGTCCTCCGGGCCGGAGCGCGGGCAAGCGCAATTGGTTCAGGTCCGACCGGAGCGCGGGCGATTGCCCTCAGCCCCGGCCGGAGGATGGGCAGATCGCCGCCCGTTCCCCGGACCCGTCCGGGGGACGGGCGGCGGCCCCGGCTCTCCTACCGCTTGTGGCCGTTCCCGTGTCCGTTGGGATGCAGGACCACCTTGGTCCAGCCCTCGTCACGGGCGTCGAAGTGCTCGTAGGCGGTGGGGGCCTCGTCCAGGCTGAGTTCGTGGGAGACGACGAAGCTCGGCTTTGCCTTCTCACCGGCGATCAGATCCCGAAGCGCCCGGTTGTACCTCTTCACCGGCGCCTGCCCCGTGCCCATGCGCTGGCCCTTGAACCACATCATGCCGAAGTCGATCGGGACCTTGCCCTGTGCCTCCAGCTCGCCCTGGGCCTCCTCGCCGCCGGGGTCCTGGGGCAGGAACACGCCCACCACGCCGATGCCGCCCGTGAACCTGACCGAGTCGATCAGCCCGTTGAGCGTGAGGCTGGCGTCCTCGTGTCCCTCGGGATCGTGTGCCTGGTAACCGACGCACTCACAGCCGTTGTCGGCGCCCAGACCGAGGGTGGCCTCCTTGACGACCTCCGCCGGGTTCTGCTCGGCGGTGTTGATCGGGATGGCCCCGATCTCCTCCGCCTTGCGCAGCCGGTCGGGCTGGTGGTCCGCCACCCAGACGCGCCCGGCGCCCTTGAGGAGGGCGGAGTAGGTCGCCATCAGCCCGACGGGGCCGGCCCCGAAGACGATCGTCTGGTCACCCGGTTTGACGTGGGCCATCTCGGTGGCGTGATAGCCGGTGGGGAAGATGTCGGCGAGCATCACGTAGTCGGTCTGACGCTCGGCGGCGTCCTCACCCAGACGCAGCGCGTTGAAGTCGCCGTAGGGCACGCGCAGCAGTTCCGCCTGGCCGCCCTGGTAGGGGCCCATGTCGGCGAATCCGTAGGCGGCTCCGGCAAGGGCCGGTTCCGGCTGCATGGTCAGGCAGTAGTTGGTCAGACCCTGCTCGCACTGCTTGCAGAAGCCGCAGGCGATGTTGAAGGGCAGGACTACATACTCGCCGACCTGGACCTTGCGGACGGCCGAGCCGACCTCTACGACCTGGCCCATGTTCTCGTGTCCCAGAGTGCGGCCGGACTCGAACGAGGTGCGGCCCTCGTACATGTGCAGGTCCGAACCGCAGATGTTGGTAGTGGTGATCCTGACGATGATGTCGCAGGGGTGTTCGATCTTCGCGTCCGGTACGTCCTTCACTGTGACCGTTCGCGGGCCTTCATATACCGCGGCTTTCATGATCGCTCCTTCGGTGCCGCAGCATGACCGCAGCACGGGTGCGATGGAGACGGCGTACAGAACCTGACTCCCGTGCGTTGGTGCGACGGGGTCCGTGGCTCGGGCAAGCCTCTGTGGGCCGTTCACCCGGTTCAGGCGGAACGGTGGCACCGCCGTTGGCTTGCCAGGCGAAGCTTCGGCGCTCCGGCGGCGTGCCGTCCGGGTCCCCGTCGGCTCCAGACGCGAAACAACCACGCACCGATCGATCAGCGGATTCTTCGTACACGGATGACCGGCAATCATCACCAGGCACCGACGGATCTCCGACTCAAGTCGCCGACTGGTCACCGTCGTCGTCCTGGAGCATGTGGCGGCGTTCCTGTTCGCGCTTGGAGTAGGCGGCTGCCCGGATCGCCTCGTCGCTCTCCAAGCCTGATCCCAGCGCGCCGCCCACCGTCGCTACTGAAGCGACGAACCAGGACAACGTCCAGTATTCCGCGGCGTGGAGCGGGGTTCCTGTCGTGGAGGCGAACACTTGGCCGTTGAGGATGAACAGGGCCCACACCAAGTTGATGATGATCAAACCCACGTAGCAGACGAGCACCCCGATACCCACCGTCATGACCGTCGAGGCGTTGTAGAGCCTCGCCCTTTGCTTCGCCTCGGGCGAGTGCTCTGCAGTTCGATGCCACAGCTGCGCGTCCACGATCAGCCAACCGATCATGAGCACGACAGACCCGACCGTGGCGATCACGAGGCGCGGCGCGCTCAAGGACTCGGCCAGGCTCCAGATGGTGGAGTTCACGGTGGCGACTGCTCCCGTGGCGAGTGCGGCAGCCAGGGCTTTCGACAAGCCCGGCACCAAGCGCCACGGCCGGTTGGCGCGGACCATACCGAGGAGCACCCTCACGTAACCGCGCGGCCCGCTGACGACGTACCGAAGATCAGCGGTCTCCTCCTCACCGACCTGGCCCGGGTGAATAGGCGCGAAACGACTGACGAAGGGAGCCAGCGACGGCTGACTCTGCGGAGGTCCCTCCACCTCGCTGGCCCGCGGACCCGCCAGACTGAGCACGGCTTCTTCTACGGCCCGCCGGGCCCTCGTCTGCAGCCGCAAGCCCCCCAGGGTAGGAAGAGACAGCAGTGCCAAGCTGTGTTCGTGACTCAGATCCACCACGAGCCTGAGCCCGTGTGAGTGCAGCGGAAGGTCGGTGAGGGCCACGACGATGTCCCAACTCTCCGACCTTCCGCGGTCCATGATCCGGCGCATCAAGGTGGGCAGGTTCTCGGTCCCCGCAGTGAAGGGCTCACTGACCACCTCGACGTCGAACCGTCGTCCCTGGCCTGACCTGTCGGCGAGCCGAGCAGGAAGTATCCGGGCCATGCGCTGCGCGATCTCCGTGGGCGCGTCCGGATCCGCCAGGAGAGCCACGACCGTAACGCCCTGAGACGACACCCGCATGACTGCCTCCTCGTCGGCTGCCCCCGCGCTCGCACGTGCCCACAGGATGCCCCCGAGGGAACGCCGACGCCGCGTGACACGCTGGCCCCCGCCAGCAGGTGCAGGCGGTACGGGCAGATCTCCTCGTCCTCCCCGTGCAGGGCCTGCTTGACGAGAACCACGGGAAGGGTGGTCTCCATCAGCAACGCCACCTTGTCGGCATCCGCCGACAGCGGAGTGTGCGCCGCTCAAGGCCGTGCATCGAAAAGGGATCCGGGATACTCCCGACGCTCGCGTGAGCGGCGCCCGGTGACGGCGCCTGTCGCGCGGTTCCCGGCGCGATCAGGTAATCAGGAACGGTGGACAAGGACGCGACCGACGCCTTCGTGCATGTCCGGGGCGCCAGTGAGAACAACCTGCGGAACATCGATGTCGACGTTCCGCGGGACGCGATGGTCGCCTTCACCGGCGTCTCCGGTTCGGGCAAGTCCTCGCTCGCGTTCGGCACGCTCTACGCGGAGGCCCAGCGGCGCTACTTCGAGTCCGTGGCACCGTACGCCCGAAGGCTGTTGCAACAGGTCGGCGCACCGCACGTACAGGAAATCACCGGACTGCCACCGGCCGTGGCCCTGCAGCAGCGACGCGGGTCGCCCAGCTCACGCTCGACGGTCGGCACCATCACGACGCTGTCCAATCTGCTGCGCATGCTGTACTCCCGCGCCGGCACCTATCCGCCCCGGGCCGCACGGCTGGAGGCCGAGTCGTTCTCACCCAACACCGCGGCCGGCGCCTGCCCGGAGTGCCACGGACTGGGCGTCGTGCACGACGTCGCCGAGGACCTGCTCGTCCCGGACCCCTCGCTGAGCATTCGCGAGGGGGCGATCGCCGCCTGGCCGGGCGCCTGGCAGGGCGCCAACCTGCGCAGTGTCGTGAACGGCCTGGGGATCGACATCGACCGACCGTGGCGCAGGCTCAGGAAGAAGGACCGGGACTGGCTGCTGTACACGGACGAGCAGCCCTCCGTGTACATCGAGCCGGAGGAGGACCGCGTCGACTACGGCTACCAGGGCAAGTTCTGGAGCGCCCGCCAGCACGTCATGCACGTCCTCGCCGACTCCAAGAGCGAGAAGATGCGCGAACGGGCGCTCCGGTTCGTCAGGAGTGTGCCCTGCCCCGAGTGTCACGGCAGCGGACTGCGGCCCGAGGCGCTCGCCGTGACCTTCGCCGGACGTTCCATCGCCGAGATCAACGCGATGCCGCTCGCCGAGGTCGTGGCGCTGCTGCGGCCCGTCGCGGCGCGGTCCGAGGCCGGCGCCACCACGTCGACCGCCCGATCCGGGGAGACGACCGAGGTCGCTGTCCGGATCTGCGGCGATCTGGTCGCGCGGGTCGACGTACTGCTCGACCTGGGCCTCGGGTATCTCAGCCTCGGGCGCCGCTCGACGACCCTGTCGCCCGGCGAGGCGCAGCGCCTGCGGATCGCCACCCAGCTGCGCTCGGGGCTGTTCGGCGTCGTCTACGTCCTCGACGAACCCTCCGCGGGCCTGCACCCGGCTGACGCGGAACCGCTGCTGGACGTGCTGGACCGCCTCAAGGCGGCGGGCAACTCGCTGTTCGTCGTGGAGCACGACATGGACGTCGTACGGCGGGCGGACTGGGTGGTCGACATCGGCCCCGGCGCGGGCGAGGGCGGCGGACGCGTGCTGTACAGCGGTCCGGTCGCCGGTCTTGAGCGGGTCGGGGAGTCGGCCACGAGCCAGTACCTGTTCGGGCGTGCCCAGCCGCTCGATCACCGCCCGCGCACCCCGCACGGCTGGCTGCACCTGAGCGGCGTCTCCCGCCACAATCTGCACGACGTGTCCGTCGACGTACCGCTGTGTGTACTGACGGCGGTGACGGGCGTGTCCGGTTCCGGGAAGTCGACGCTGGTGACGCAGGTGCTCGCCGAGGTCGTCCGCGGCCACCTCGGACTCGCACCCGAGGAACCCGATGAGGCGCAACTGGAGGTCGACGTCCAGGACGCATCGGGGGTCGAGTCGTTCGACCGGCTCGTCCGGGTCGACCAACGGCCCATCGGCCGGACTCCCCGGTCCAACCTGGCCACGTACACGGGGATGTTCGACGCGGTGCGCAGGCTGTACGCGGCGACGGACGAGGCCGGGGCGCGCGGCTACTCGGCCGGGCGGTTCTCCTTCAACGTGCCCGAAGGGCGGTGCGAGACCTGCCAGGGCGAAGGATTCGTCGCGGTGGAACTGCTGTTCCTGCCCGGCACCTACGCGCCGTGCCCGACCTGCGAGGGCGCCCGGTACAACGTCGAGACGCTGGAAGTCACCTACCGCGGCAAGAACATCGCGGAGGTGCTGGGCCTGTCCGTCGACGCCGCCGCCGAGTTCCTGTCCGCCGTCCCGGCCGCCTCCCGCAGTCTGGAGACGTTGCGCGAGGTGGGACTGGGGTACCTGCGGCTGGGGCAGCCCGCGACGGAACTCAGCGGCGGTGAGGCGCAACGCATCAAACTGGCCACCGAACTGCAGCGAGCCCGCCGCGGGCACGCGCTCTACCTGCTCGACGAGCCGACGGCGGGGCTGCACCCCTCGGACATCGCGCTGCTGCTGCGACAGCTGCACCGGCTCGTCGACGCCGGCAACACGGTCGTCCTCGTCGAGCACGACCTGGACACGATCGCCACCGCCGACTGGGTCATCGACCTCGGGCCGGGCGGCGGCGACGCGGGCGGGCGCGTGGTCGCCGCGGGCCCGCCGGCCAAGGTGGCGAGGGCCCGCCGCAGCGCCACCGCGCCCTATCTCGCGGCCCGGCTCGCGCGCTCCTGACCACCGCGCGGGGGCTCGCCCGCGCATCCCTGGCATTCTTCGGCAACAGCGGCTTCAGCACCGCCCACTGCTCGTCCGTGAGGTTTCCCCGCCCCGTGAACCGTGATCATTCACAGCCCGAGATCCCATTCCGGGCCGCCGGGTCAGCCGGGCATGGGATGGTGCGCCCCGGCGAACTGTTCCACGACGGCAGCGCAGAAGGCCGGCAGGTCGGCCGGGCCGCGGCTGGTGACCAGTGGCCCGTCGACGACCACCTCCTGGTCGGCGACGCCCTCCGCGCCGGCGTTGCGCAGGTCGGTGCGGATGCTGGGCCACGACGTCGGACGGCGGCCGCGCACGGCGTCGGCTTCCGCCAGGGTCCACGGGCCGTGGCAGATCGATGCGACCGGTTTCCCGCCGGCCATGAAGTCCTTGACGAACTGCACCGCGTCGCGGTCCGTGCGCAGCTGGTCAGGGTTCATGGTGCCGCCGGGCAGCAGCAGGGCGTGGTAGTCGTCGACGGAGGCGTCGGCGACCAGGCGGTCCACGGGGAAGGTTCCGGCCGCGTGAGGTCGAATTGGCGGGCCTGGATCTCGCCGGGGTGGAGCGAGACGATCTCGGTCTTCGTCCCTGCGCCCTGCAGCGCACCGCGCGGCTGGTCGAGTTCCACGCGCTCGACGCCGTCGGTGGCCAGAATTGCCACCCGCATCCCCCGGAGTTCCTGTGTCATGGTCGGTTCCCTTCGCGAGTCGCTGGTGGTACGACGCGAGCGGCAGGGACACCCGGCAGGGCCGGTCCGGATCCCTTTTCCCGGACCGGGGAGCGGTTCGGCGCCACGCACCGGGGCGCGACTGCTACAGCAGCCGGTCGAACACCGCGGTCACGCCCTCCCAGTGACTCGTCTGCGGGTTCTTGACATCCGGATACATGATTTTGAACGTCTCGGCGAGGGCGACGCTGAGACCGCCGATGATCTCGGGGTAGCGCTCTTCGGCCTCCTGGGTGGGTGTCCTGTCGAGGGGAGGGTGCGTGGCGAGCTGTTCCAGGATCGGCTTCAGCTCGACCTCCTCGTCGAGCCGCCGGAACCGGTGGATGCTCTCCTGGAGGCCCTTGGTGATCGGTAGGTCCCACGGTTCGACGGTATCCCTGCCGTTGGCCTTGGCCGACGCCTGGCCGACGACCAGGAGGTCGTAGAGCTTGGCGTCGACGAAGTCGCCGTACCGCTTCAGGTCGTTCTTGTCCACGTCGAGGCTTGCGGCGGCGCGGAAGAACCTCTCGAACTTCGACACACCCATCACGGTCATGCCTCTCGCCTCCTTACCGGGAAGGGACTGCGGCGTTCGCTCCCGCCCGCGCCGAGGTCGGCTGTTACCCGGTCGAGGTTCGCAGAGCCCCCTGCTGAGCGCCTCCGCACCCCAGGCCGAAAAAGGGCGCTCCTTCTTCCCTTGGCAGAGCAGCATGAAGTGCGCAGGCATCCCTCGGCCGGCCGTCGGCAGGAGGCTGCACGGCGTGGCAACGCCGCAAGAGCGACGAGCGGGGACGCGCCATCCTGTCAACGCCGTCAGAGCACATCCAGGGGCGCGGGCCCGCTGGGCGGCGGGAACGCCTTGTCGAGGGCGTCGAGCGCCACGGTGGGAAGGTGGAGGTCCACCGCGCCGCGGTTCTCCCGAACGTGGTCGGGTGATCCGGAACGCGGGATCGCGGCCACCCCCTGTTCCAGCGCCCAGGCGAGCGCCACCTGGGCCGGCGTGGCTCCGAGGGCCCGGGCCACGGCAGCCAAAGCCTCGCCCTTCAGCAGCCGCCCCTGCTCGATCGGGGAGTACGCCATGACCGTCACCCCGGCCCCGCGGCACCAGGGGAGCAGATCCCACTCGATGCCGCGCCGGGAGAGGTTGTACAGCACCTGGTCGAGCGATGACCGCCGCGAACGGGCACAACGACGCTCGACCGGATCGCCGTCGGCCGTCCGGCATCCGCAGGGGTGGGCAGTTGCTCCTCCGCCCGCCCACCCGCTGCAGCGCTGTATGCAGCAGGGCAGCCCGCCCGACTGCTGCTGACGCCACTCGCACTCGAGTTCCGGCGAGGTATCAGCCGGGTCCGCCCAGCATGATCTTCCACACTCGGGTCGCCACTTGGAGGTTGAGCCGGTCCTCGACGTTCGCGAGGTCGTTGCCGCTGATGTCGCGGATGCGCTGGAGCCGATAGCGCAGCGTGCTGCGGTGGATCGCGAGGGATTCGGCGGTGTCGTCGTAGTTGCCGCCGCAGTCGAAGTACCGGGACAGGGTCTCCACCATGGCCGCCTGGTGCATGGAGTCGTAGTCGATGAGCTGCCCGAGCCACTCGTGGACGAACGTCTCCAGCTCCCGGTAGTCGTGGCCAGGTCCCAGGATGCGGTAGAGGCCGAGGTCGTCGAAGAACGTCGTGCCGTATCGCTCGCGGGAGTGGCGGCGCACTTCCAGGGCGCGCTGCGCCTCCTGGTAGCGGTGGGGAATGTCGTCCGGGGAGTCGGAAGGAGCGCTCACCCCGATCGTCCCGGACCGTGTCCCGGTCTCCAGGGCGAGGGCCTCGTACAGCGCGCGGGTGTGCGGCCTGTCGTCGGCGACCAGGACCACGTGGTCGGCACGCCGGGTCAGCAGCGAGCGCATGCCCACGGCAGAGGCCGCCCGGCCCACGGTCTGGGCGAAGGAATCGTCCGCAGTCCGGTTCGACCACTGCACCACGACGACGTAGTGGCTGCGGTGCAGGTCGTACCCGACTGCCTCGGACCGGGCGTAGGCGCTCGCCTCGTCCGTCCCTGCCAGGAGGTCGTCGACCAGCTCGCGGTGCAGCCTCAGCTCCACTTCGGCCAGATTGCGCAGGTGCGCCAGCTGCAGGGCGAGTGACGTGGCGGCGTGTTCCAGCGCGAGCACGGTGTGCTCGTCGGCCTCGTCCCGGGCATCGACCAGGGCCAGCACGCCCAGGATCTCGCCGTGCGGGCGGACCAGGGTGATCAGCCGATCCTTTATCCGCACCGGCCCGACCTCCCGGGCGACGGCGTGCAACATCTCGTCCTGGCGTACGGGGTCCGGTTCCGGATAGGGGTCGGGGCGGCCGGGGCCGGTCCAGGACCTCAGCCGACCGAAGCGGTCCTCGACCAGCGCGGGGAGCCCGGTGAGCCCGTGCAGTGCGCGGGTGATGGCTTCCTCGCCGCCGCCCGAGGCAGCGGCGTCGGCCATGAGCGCGTGAACGGCCCGCTGGTAGCCCCGCTCAGCCACGACGGAGATCAGCTGTCCCTGGAGGGCTGTGCGTTCGTCCCTCAGCCGGTGCAGTTCCAGCGTGTCCTCGCGTCGGCGGCGGTGTGCGAAGGCGACTGACAGTGCAGCGGCGGTGTGCTGGATGACCGTGGCGAGCAGGGATCGCTCGGCCGCGGTGGGCCGGGAGCGGGACGTCACCACGAGATAGCCGTGGAGTCCCTCAAGTCCGCGTAGCCCCAGGGCCCGGCCCCAGGGCCTGCCGGGTACGGTCACAGGGCCGTCCTGCCCGGCCAGCTCCCGCACCCTCCGGCCCACGGCCGAGGCATGGGTCTGCCCGTTCCTCGGGCTGGGGACCAGGTCGCCGCCCACCATGAGGTATCCGGCCTCGGCGCTGTATGGCCCCGCGGCGGCTATGTGGTTCATGGCCAGGCGCAGGATCTCGCTTTCGTCCGGGGTGTCGAACAGGGCGCGGGAGAGAACCGTCAGGTCGTGCAGGGCATGGTCGGCCGGCGTGGGAGCGGGTGGGCGGGGCCCTCCCCGCGCGGCCGTGGGGTGCCGCCCGCCGCTGCCCCGCGGGAGGCTGCCCTCCCGGTCGGAGCGGCGGCGGTACAGGCGGTACAGGCGGTACAGGTCGTGCGCCCGGCTGCCGGCCATGGGATCACTCCGTTCTCCCTTGCCTGTAGGGAGGCGAGTGGTGCTCCGAGTACCCGTCGGCGGGCCGGCTCATCCGAGACGTTCGGATTTCCTTTCGTACTAGTGGGGCGACCGGACCGGTGCATTTCTGCCTCGCCAGGCGCAGGCGTGGAGCCACTCGGCTCGCCACCCTGGGGAGCGTTCGAGAACCTCCGTGCGCACCGGCAGGAAGGGCGGGGCGATGACAGAGCAGCATCGCAGGCCGGTTGCCTCGTACGAGACGTACCGGGAAGCCGAACGCGCCGTCGACCACCTCCCTGACCACGAGTTTCCCGTGGAGAGGGTGGCGATCACCGGCCAGGACCTGCGCCTGGTCGAGCAGGTGACCGGCCGGATGGACTACGGCAGGGCCGCTTTTCACGGAGCGGCGAGCGGTGCGCTCCCCGGTGCCCTCATCGGCTGGCTGTCCGGCCTTGTGAACTGGCTCGACCCTGTCGTCTCCGCCCTGCTCCTCGCCCTGTGCGGGCTGATCTTCGGAGCGATCGTCGGCGCGCTGTTCGGCATGCTGCTGCACACCCTGCAGGGGGGTCGCCGGGATTTCGCATCGATCCGCTCGATGCAGCCGAGCCGGTACGAGGCCGTCGTGGACGAGGAGGTCGCCGACGAGGCTGTGCGGCTGATCGGCGGGCTGCAGACCGCCGGCGGAGGTCTCACCCGTACCTGAACGAACGTGATCCGGAGAGTCGGCGCAGGCGCCGTACCGGGAGGAGTTCCCCATGGCCAAGGCAGTGGGCATCGACCTGGGCACCACCAACTCGGTGATCGCCGTGTGGGAGGGCGGCGAGCCGTCCGTCGTGCCCAACAGCGAGGGCAACCGCACGACACCGTCCGTGGTGGCCTTCACGGACACCGGGGAACGTCTGGTGGGCCAGCTGGCCCGCCGCCAGGCGATTCTCAACCCCAAGGGCACCATCTACTCGGCCAAGCGGTTCATCGGCCGGCACTTCGACGAGATCTCCGAAGAGGCCAGGGCGGTGGCGTACGACGTCGTCGAGGGCGACGGCGGGGCCGCCCGCTTCAAGGTGCGCGACAAGCTGTACGCGCCTGAGGAGATCAGCGCACAGGTGCTGCGCAAACTCGCCGACGACGCCTCCAAGCAGCTGGGGGAGCGGGTCACGGAGGCGGTCATCACGGTGCCCGCCTACTTCAACGACGCTCAGCGCACCGCCACCAAGGACGCCGGACGGATCGCGGGACTGGAGGTGCTGCGGATCATCAACGAGCCGACGGCGGCCGCCCTCGCGTACGGCATGGACAAGAAGGAGCACGAGACCGTCCTCGTCTTCGACCTGGGCGGCGGCACCTTCGACGTGAGCATCCTCGACGTCGGCGACGGCGTGGTGGAGGTGCGCTCCACCGCCGGTGACAGCCACCTGGGCGGCGACGACTTCGACCGGCGTCTGGTGGATCACCTCGCGGACGACTTCCAGAAGGAGAACGGCATCGACCTGCGCAAGGACCCGCAGGCGCTGCAACGACTGTTCGAGGCGGCGGAGAAGGCCAAGACCGAGCTCAGTTCGGTGACGCAGACGCAGGTCAGCCTGCCGTTCATCACCGCCGACGCCGCGGGCCCCAAGCACCTCACCGACTCGATCATGCGGTCCACGTTCGAGCAGATCACCGGCGACCTGGTGGAGCGCTGCCTGGGACCGGTGCAGCAGGCGATGGCCGACGCCAAGGTCGGCGACAGCGACATCGACGAGGTCATCCTCGTCGGCGGTTCCACCCGCATCCCCGCCGTCCAGACCCTGGTCCGCCGGCTGACCGGCGGCAAGGAACCCAACATGAGCGTCAACCCCGACGAGGTCGTGGCCCTGGGCGCCGCGATCCAGGCCGGGGTGCTCAAGGGCGAGGTCAAGGACGTCCTGCTGCTCGACGTCACCCCCCTGTCGCTGGGCGTGGAGACGCGCGGTGGAGTGATGACGAAGATCATCGAGCGGAACACCACCATCCCGGTGCGCCGCAGCGAGACCTTCTCCACCGCCGAGGACAACCAGCCGGCCGTCGATGTGGTGGTCCTCCAGGGCGAGCGCGAGCGGGCCGCCGACAACCGGGTACTGGGCCGGTTCCAGCTCACCGACATCCGGCCGGCGCCGCGGGGCGAACCGCAGATCGAGGTCACCTTCGACATCGACGCCAACGGCATCCTCAACGTCAAGGCCCGCGACCGGGACACCGGCAAGGAACAGGGCATCACCATCAGCGAGAGTTCCAACCTGGACCGCAGTGAGGTCGAACGCATGGTCCAGGAGGCCGAGAGCAACCGGGGCCAGGACCAGGCACTCCGCGAGGCCGTCGACGCCCGCAACGAACTCGACGCCGTCGCGTACCAGGTCGAGAAGCGTCTCGCCGAACTGGGCGACGCAGCGCCCGCGCATGAGAAGGCACGCGCCGAGATGCTCGTGTCCGACGCCCGGGCGGCGGTCAAGGAAGAGGCGGGCGTGGAGCGCGTGCGGCCCCTGACCTCCGAGCTCCAGCAGGTGCTCGCCGGGCTGACGGCTCATCAGGACGCCGGTGCCACGGGCGGCGGTCCCGGCCAGGACGCCGCCGCCGGCGGTCCCACGAGTGGCGGTGGGGACGACGATGTCATCGACGCCGAGTTCGACAAGGGCTGAGGCGCGCCATGCCCACCCACCCCCAGGAACCCGACCGGGCCGCGTCGGATCCGGCCGTACCGGTCCCGGAAGGCACCGGACGCCCTCCTCGCGGGGATCTGCCCGAACCGGTCTCGCCCCGGTCCGAAGCGGCGAACGGCGAGCCGGGACCCGACGCCGCCGGTCCCGCGCGTGCCGAGGACGAGTACACGACGGCGATCCAGGAACTGGAGGACCGCTGGCGGCGCGCGCTCGCCGACCTCGACAACCTTCGCAAGCGTCACGCCAGGGAACTGGAGCGCGAACGGGGGGTCGAGCGGTCCCGCACGGCGGCCGCCTTCCTGCCCGTCCTCGACAACCTCGAACTCGCCCTGACCCACGCCGGCGCCGATCCGGGCGCGATCGTGGAGGGCGTCCGGGCCGTACGCGACCAGGCGGTGAACGTCCTCGAGCTGCTCGGGTACCCGCGGCACGCGGAGACCGGCGTCGCCTTCGACCCGGCCCTGCACGAGGTGGTCGGCGTCGTCCAGGACCCCGACGTCCCACCGGGCACGGTCGTCGACGTGCTGCGCCCCGGCTACGGGGACGGCGAACGGCAGCTCAGGCCCGCCGCCGTGACGGTCGCGAAGCGGGAGTGACCGGTCATGGCACGGGACTTCTACGAGGTGCTCGGCGTGTCGCGGACCGCGAGCCAGGACGAGATCCAGCAGGCATATCGCAAACTCGCCCGCAAGCACCACCCCGACGTCAACAAGGATCCCGGGGCGGAAGAGCGTTTCAAGGACCTCAACGAGGCATACAGCGTCCTGTCCGATCCCAAGACCCGGGCCCGCTACGACCGCTTCGGCGAGGATTTCCGCAAGATCCCGGAGGACTTCGACGAACGGGTCGCGGCGGGAGCGGGCGGCGGCTTCCGCGGTCGGAGGACCGCAGGCGGCGGCCCTCGTGCCCGGTACGCCACCGGCTTCGGCGACGACTACGGCGCGGAGGGCATCGACATCGAGGACCTGCTCGGCTCCATGTTCGGAGCCGGCGCCGCCCGGGGCGGCGTCCCCGGAGCGGACCAGGAGGCCGAACTGCCGCTCACCGTCGAGGAGGCGTACCGAGGCGGCCGTCGCACCGTCACGCTCGCCGGTCCCACCGGGCAGCCGCGGCGGTACGAGGTCGACGTGCCGCCGGGCGTCACCGACGGGCAGCGCATCCGGCTGGCGGGTGAGGGCGGCCGGGGCAGTGGCGACGCCGCCGCGGGCGACCTGTACCTGCGGGTGCGTGTCCAGCCCCACCCCCGGTTCCGGCTGGACGGCCGCGACGTGCACGTCCAAGTTCCGGTCACCCCCTGGGAGGCGGCCCTGGGTGCGACCGTGCCGGTGCCCACCCCCGGCGGCGGCACGGCCAAGGTCACGGTGCCCGCGGGCTCGTCCAGCGGCCGGCGACTGCGACTGCGCGGCGAGGGCATGCCGAACCCGCGCGGCGCGAACGGCGACCTGTACGCCGAACTCCGCGTCATGGTGCCGCCCAAGCTCAGCGACCGGGAGCGCGAACTGTTCGAGGAGCTCGCCGCCACTTCCTCGTTCGACCCCAGGAGGACGTGATGAACGACCGACCCGCGGGAGCGGCAGGCAGCGGCCGGGCCGGCGTGGGCGCCCGACCGGTGCGGACGGGCGCCGACCTCACCACCTCGACGGTTGTCCGGTACGCGCTCGTGCCCGTCCCAAGGCTCTCCCTGGCCGCCGTGGCCCGTCGCTCGGGCCTCCACCCCGATCTGATCCGCAGGTTCGTCGCCCTCGGCCTGGTCGACGCCGACCGCGACGCCGCGGGGCGCCTGGTGTTCGACCCCACGGCCCCGGCGGTCCTCGCCCGCATCCAGCGGCTGCGGACCGGACTCTGCCTCAACTACGCATCCATCGGCCTGGTGCTGGACCTGCTCGACCGCATCAGTCTGCTCGAAGCCGCCCTGCGCGGCCGCGGCACGAGGAGTGACACACCCCCATGGACATGAACCGTCTCACCCAGAAGTCCCAGGAAGCCCTCCAGGAGGCACAGACCGAGGCCGTCGGCATGGGGCACACCGAGGTCGACGGGGAGCACCTGCTGCTCGCACTTGTCGATCAGGAGGACGGTCTGATCCCGCGGTTGCTGCAACAGGCCGGCGCCGAGCCGCAGGAACTGCGCGCCGCCGTGGGCGATGAACTCTCCCGCCGCCCGAAAGTCACCGGCCCCGGCGCGGCACCCGGCCAGGTCTTCGTCACCCAGCGCCTCTCCCGCCTGCTCGACGCCGCCGAACGGGAGGCCAAACGCCTCAAGGACGAGTACGTGTCCGTGGAGCACCTCCTGCTCGCGCTGGCCGAGGAGAGCTCTTCGACCGCCGCCGGGCGGCTGCTCAAACAGGCCGGCATCACCCGGGACTCGTTCCTGAGCGCGCTCACCCAGGTCCGCGGCAACCAGCGCGTCACCTCCGCCAACCCCGAAGTGGCCTACGAGGCGCTGGAGAAGTACGGTCGCGACCTGGTTCTCGAGGCTCGGTCCGGGCGGCTGGACCCGGTCATCGGCCGGGACGCGGAGATCCGCCGCGTCACCCAGATCCTCAGCCGCAAGACCAAGAACAACCCGGTCCTCATCGGCGACCCCGGCGTCGGCAAGACCGCCATCGTCGAGGGCCTGGCCCAGCGCATCGTTCGTGGCGACGTCCCCGAGGGCCTGCGTGACAAGACGGTGTTCGCCCTCGACATGGGCTCCCTGGTCGCCGGCGCCAAGTACCGCGGCGAGTTCGAGGAACGCCTCAAGGCCGTGCTCAGCGAGGTCAAGGCCGCCGAGGGACGGATCCTGCTCTTCGTCGACGAGTTGCACACGGTCGTCGGCGCGGGCGCCGCCGAAGGGGCCATGGACGCGGGCAACATGCTCAAGCCGATGCTCGCCCGCGGCGAACTGCACATGATCGGCGCGACCACCCTCGACGAGTACCGCAAGCACATCGAGAAGGACGCCGCCCTCGAACGCCGCTTCCAGCAGGTCCTGGTCGACGAGCCGAGCGTGGAGGACACCATCTCCATCCTGCGCGGACTGCGCGAACGCCTGGAGGTCTTCCACGGCGTGAAGATCCAGGACACCTCGCTGGTCGCGGCAGCGACGCTCTCCCACCGCTACATCACCGACCGTTTCCTGCCCGACAAGGCCATCGACCTCGTCGACGAGGCCTGTGCCCGGCTGCGTACGGAGATCGACTCCATGCCCGCCGAACTCGACGAGATCACCCGCCGGGTGACCCGTCTGGAGATCGAGGACGCGGCCCTGTCCAAGGAGACCGATCCCGCCAGCAAGGCCCGCCTGGGGGAGCTGCGCAGGGAACTGGCCGACCTGCGCGGCGAGGCCGACGCCAAACGCGCCCAGTGGGAGGCCGAACGGCAGGCGATCCGCCGCGTGCAGGAACTGCGCCAGGAACTGGAGCAGGTCCGCCTCGAGGCGGAGGAGGCCGAACGCGCCTACGACCTCAACCGCGCCGCCGAACTCCGCTACGGCCGACTCCAGGACCTGGAGCGCCGACTCGCCGCAGAGGAGGAGCAACTGGCCGCCAAACAAGGGCAGAACCGACTGTTGCGCGAGGTCGTCACCGAGGAGGAGATCGCCGAGATCGTCGCCGCCTGGACCGGCATCCCGGTCGCCCGCCTCCAGGAGGGCGAACGCGAGAAGCTGCTGCGCCTCGACGAGATCCTGCGCGAGCGCGTCATCGGCCAGGACGAAGCCGTCAAACTCGTCACCGACGCCATCATCCGCGCCCGCTCCGGCATCCGCGACCCTCGCCGCCCCATCGGCTCGTTCGTCTTCCTGGGCCCCACCGGCGTCGGGAAGACCGAGCTGGCCAAGACCGTCGCCCGGACTCTGTTCGACTCCGAGGAGAACATGGTCCGCCTCGACATGAGCGAGTACCAGGAGCGGCACACCGTCAGCCGGCTCATGGGCGCACCGCCCGGATACGTCGGTTACGAGGAAGGCGGCCAGCTCACCGAGGCCGTACGCCGCAAGCCGTACTCGGTCGTGCTGTTCGACGAGATCGAGAAGGCGCACACCGATGTCTTCAACACCCTGCTGCAGATCCTCGACGACGGCCGCATCACCGATGCTCAGGGCCGCACCGTCGACTTCCGCAACACCGTGATCATCATGACGTCCAACATCGGTTCCGAGCACCTCCTCGACGGCGCCACCGCCGAAGGCGAGATCAAGCCCGACGCCCGCGCCCTGGTGATGGGCGAGCTGCGCGGGCACTTCCGCCCGGAGTTCCTCAACCGCGTCGACGACATCGTGCTGTTCAAGCCGCTCGGAGAGCGGCAGATCGAGCGGATCGTGGAGCTGCAGTTCGACGAACTGCGACAGCGGCTCGCCGAACGCCGCATCACCGTCGAACTCACCCCCGCTGCCCGGGAAGTGATCGCCCATCAGGGCTACGACCCGGTGTACGGGGCCCGCCCACTGCGCCGCTACATCTCCCACGAGGTCGAGACGCTGGTCGGACGCGCCCTGCTGCGCGGCGACGTCCAGGACGGCGCGACGGTCCGCGTCGACGCCCAGCACGGAGAGCTGGTGGTCACCTACGACCAGCCCGAGGACGTGAAGGGAGCGCGGGCGGCATGAGCACGATGCAGGCGACTACCGTCAGGTGTCCGAACTGCGGGCGCACCAATCGGGTGCCCGTGGCCGCGGAGGGCCGACCCAAGTGCGGCCACTGCAAGCAGCCACTGCCGTGGATGGTGGACGCGGGCGACGACGACTTCACCGAGGTCGCCGAGCGGGCCGACGTCCCCGTCGTGGTCGACCTGTGGGCCACTTGGTGCGGCCCCTGCCGCATGGTCAGCCCCGCGCTGGAGAAGGTCGCCACCGATCTCGCCGGCCGAATCAAACTCGTCAAGGTCGACGTCGACAAGAACCCGCGTCTGTCGCAGCGTTTCGAGGTCCAGGCGGTACCGACACTGCTCGTCCTCGACCAGGGCGAGACGGTCGCCCGCCAGGCGGGGGCGGCGCCAGCTCCCGCTCTGCGCCGGTGGGTGGAACAGTCGATCACGGCCCGGGAAGGGTGATCCGGATGACCCTGCACGCAGACCCCCACCTCGCGCTTGTCCGGCCGGTCCAGCCGCTGACCCCGGAAGGGTGTCAGGAGTGCTTGCTGCTCGGCTCCCCGTGGGTCCACCTGAGGCTCTGTCTGACCTGCGGGCACGTCGGCTGCTGTGACTCCTCGCCGAACAAGCACGCGCGTAGGCACGCAGCCGCCGACGCCCATCCGATCGTGCAGTCGTTCCAGCCCGGCGAGGAATGGCGCTGGTGCTACGTTCACGAGGCGTTCGTCTGATGTCCGGCGACCACTCGCTGCCGGGCGAAGGGCCGGTGCCGGAGGAAGCGGACGAGGTTGTCTTCTGGGAGACACCGGACGTCTACGGCGCGTATCCGCGCCTCACGGAGGACCAGACGGCACGTCTGGCGGAGCACGGGCAACGCCGGAGCATGGCTTCGAACGAGGTGCTGATCCAGGAGGGGGAGCGCTGCGAGACGTTCTTCGTCGTCCTCAGCGGAACCGTCGCCGTCGTCGAGGACTACGGCACTCCCGAGGAGCACGTGCTGCGCGTGCACGGCCCGGGTCGCTTCATCGGCGAACTCGGGCTGCTGCACGGACAGGTGGCCTTCTACACCGCAGTCGCCAGGGAGCCGGGCGAGGTCCTCGTCGTCTCCTTGGACCAGTTGCGCCACCTGGTGTCCCAGGACTCCACCATCGGGGACGTCGTGTTGCGCGCGTGTCTGGGCCGTCGCGCGCTGCTCGTCGGACAGGGCGCCGGCTTCCGCATCATCGGCTCGCGCTACTCGCCCGACACCAGGCGGCTGCGTGAGTTCGCCATCCGCAACCGGCTGCCGCACCGCTGGATCGACCTGGAGACCGACGAGGAGGCCGAGGACCTGCTGCGCCGCTTCGGCGTCGGCCCGGAGGAGACACCGCTCGTCATCTGGCGGGACACCACCCTGTTGCGCAACCCCAGCAACGCGGAACTGGCCCGGCTCCTCGGCCTGCCGTCACTGCCCGCCGGAGACCGTCACGGCGACGTCCTCATCGTCGGCTCCGGCCCCGCCGGCCTCGCTGCCGCGGTGTACGCCGCCTCCGAGGGCCTGAGCACCACCGTGGTGGAGGCGATGGCCACCGGCGGCCAGGCCGGCACGTCGTCCCGCATCGAGAATCTGCTCGGCTTCCCCGCCGGCATCTCCGGCGCCGAACTCAGCGAACGCGCCGTGCTCCAGGCCGACAAGTTCGGAGCCAGGATCAGCATTCCGGTGGAGGCGACCGGTCTCCATCCCAAGGACGCGGACCACTACGTGGTGGCGTTCGCCGACGGCAGTGAGATCGCCGCCCGCGCCGTCGTCCTGGCCACGGGCGCCCGCTACCGCCGGCTCCAGGTGCCCGGCATCGAACGCCTGGAGGGAACGAGCGTCCACTACTCGGCGACCGTCTACGAGGCCCAGCAGTGCCGCACCGACCCGGTGGCCGTCGTCGGTGGCGGCAACTCGGCGGGCCAGGCGGTGTTGTTCCTTGCCGGGTACGCGCCGAAGGTGCACCTGCTGGTCCGAGGACCCAGCCTTGAGGCCAACATGTCCCGCTACCTGGTCGACCAGGTCGAGCGCCATCCGCGGGTGGAGGTCATGCTGCACACCGAGGTCAGCGAGGTCATCGGCCAGGAGGTGCTGGAGGAGCTCGACGTGGTCGACAACCGCACGGGCGGGCACCGCCGGCTCGCGGTAGGGGGCCTGTTCGTCTTCACCGGCGCCGACCCCCACACCCCATGGCTCGCCGGCATGATCGCCCTCGACTCCCGAGGCTTCGTCCTCACCGGCCCGCAGGCCCAGGAGGCCTGCGCCCACCCCGAGGTGTGGCACGGCCGCGGGCGCCCGTGCATGACCCTGGAGACCAGCCTGCCCGGGGTCTTCGCGGTAGGGGACGTCCGTAGCGGCTCGGTGAAGCGGGTGGCCTCGGCGGCCGGTGAGGGAGCGATGGCCATCCACTTCGTGCACCGGCACCTGGGGCACTCGGCCGCAGCCTGCACCACGGGCACGTCCGGTGCCGCGGACGGCTCGGACGTCTCCGCACGCCTACGTCACAAGGAGTCCGCGTGGCTCGCATGACGTATGGCGGACGATGAGATCACGAGAAGGAAGAAGGAGGCGACGGCGGTGGCCATGCCCGTTCGGCGCCACCGTGGTGGCGGTTTGCAGGAAAGGCCCGTCTGGGCACCCACCCCTCTCGATCCCCTGGTCGAGTTCGACGAACTGCTCAACCAGATGAGCGGCCTGCTGGAGTCGACGGTGGGCGCGACACCCGCATGGGGGTTCCGGTCCTTGTCGGCTGGGCGTCGCCGCCAAGCGTGCCGTAGTCGGGAACAGGTTCCTGACGCGGTGTAGCGGCGATCACGGCGAAGATGCAGGTCAGGCGTGCATCCAGGCGGCCGGTCGGAACAGGACTCACCGGCCCGTCTCCTGAAACGCCGGGGAAGCGCGGCGCCAGCCCAGCTCGGGGGCGATCAGATGCCGTACGTCGTGCAGGATCTGTTCGTACTCCTCGCGATGGAACTCGTACGGCAGCTCCAGGCGCAGCTCCGACACCTGCGCGAGGACGGGATCGGCCGCCAGCTGTTCCAGTATCTGTTCCGCGGTGCCGACCACGTCCCGGGCGAACAGGAACCGCTTGTGGCCCAGCGCTGCCAGGGTCTGCGGCTTCAGGGTGCGCTCGTGTCGACTGGCCGCGTAGTCCAGGTAACGGGCCCGGGTGGCTGCGTCGGCGCTGTCGAACGGCACGATCACCCGTCCGAGCGCTACCCGCGCCGCCGGCCGGTCGTCGCCCAGGCTGCCTCGGTACTGGGAGAGCAGGTTCAGCTGGGCGGTGGTGAAGTCGTCGGTGTCCTCGCCGGAGACGATGTTGCCGGACAGCAGGTTGAGACCGTTCTCGGCGGCCCACCGCACTGAGCGCAGGCTGCCTCCGCCGTACCAGATCCGCTGCACCAGAGCGGGGTTGTGCGGCTGCAGCCGCGGCCGCTGGATGTTGCCGGGCGAGTGGATCACCGTGTCCGGGCTGCCGAGGTAGTCGCCGCGCAGGTTGTCGACGAGGCGGGCGATCCTGCCGTACGACAGGTCGAAGCCGCGCCAGTCCCCGTCGTACACCAGGTCGCCGAGCAGTTCGGCGTGCGGCATGCCGGTGCTGAAGCCGACCTGGAGGCGGCCGCGGGACAGTACGTCGGCCAAAGCGAGGTCCTCGGCCAGGCGGAACGGGCTCTCGTACCCGATGGGGATGACTGCCGTCCCCAGCTCGACCCGCTCGGTGCGTTGGCCGGCCGCGGCGAGGAACACCGCGGCGGAGCCGACGCCGTGCTCGAGGTGGCGCTGGCGGATCCAGGCCCCGTCGTAGCCGAGCCGTTCGCCGTATTCGAACAGCTGGAGGGTTTCCTCCAGGCCGGTATAGGGGTCGTCGTCGGCGAAGTTGCCCGGGGTGAGAAAGGCCAACGAGGTGATGGCGGGAGTGCTCATGACGCTGGTCCTCGGCTCGTGGTGGTCTCGGGGGTGGGCGAGGGGACACGGCCGCCGGGGATCGCCGCGAGCAGTTCGCGGGTGTACTCGTGGCCAGGGCGGGTGAACAGTTCCTCCGGCGGGCCTGTCTCGACGATGCGGCCGGCACGCATGACGGCGACCTGGTGTGCGATTTGGCGTACGACGGCGAGGTCGTGGGAGATGAAGAGGTAGGCCACCCCTGTGTCGGCCTGCAACTCGGCGAGCAGGTCCAGGACCTGGGCCTGCACGGACACGTCGAGGGCGGAGACCGGCTCGTCGCAGACCACCAGGTCGGGGGAGAGGGCGAGGGCGCGGGCGATCGCCACGCGCTGCCGCTGTCCGCCGGACAGCTCCGCCGGCCGGCGCTCCAGCGTGGCGGCGGGAAGCGCCACCCGGTCGAGGAGTTCGCGGGCCCGGGCGAGCCGGGAGGCGCGGTCGCCGACCTTGAAGGCGCGCAGCGGCTCGGTGATCACCTCGCCGATGGAGAAGCGCGGGTCGAGCGAGGCGTACGGGTTCTGGTAGACGAGCTGGGCGCGGCGGCGCAGCTGCCTGGCCTGGGCGCCCTTGGCGGTGGTGACGTCGGTGCCGTCGAACAGGATCTGTCCGGCGGTCGCGTCGGCGAGGCGGAGCACCAGGCGGGCGGTGGTGGACTTGCCCGAGCCCGACTCGCCGACCAGGGCGAGGGTCTGGCCCCGGGGGAGGGCAAGGCTGACGTCATCGACGGCGCGCAGGGTGCGGGGCGCGTCCCCGGTGCGGGGCAGCCTGAACTCCTTGACCAGGTTGCGGACTTCGATCAGAGGCGCCGTCTGTGCTTCGGGGCTGGAGACCGGGGTGCGGGGCCGGGCGGCGGTCAAGTTCGGGGCACTGGCCAGCAGATGCCGGGTGTAGTCGTCCTGCGGGTCGGCCAGGATGCGGCGGGTGGGGCCCGCCTCGACGACCTTGCCCTGGGACATCACCACCAGCCGCTGTGCCCGGTCGGCGGCGACCCCGAGGTCGTGGGTCACGAGCAGGACCGCGGTGCCCGACTCCTCGGTGAGGCGCTGGAGATGGTCGAGGATGACCCGTTGGACGGTGACGTCGAGCGCGCTGGTGGGCTCGTCGGCGATGATCAGTTCGGGCTGGGCGGCGATGGCGATGGCGATGAGGGCGCGTTGCCGCATGCCGCCGGACAGTTCGTGCGGATACTGCCGGGCCCGGACGGCCGCGTCGGGCAGCCCGGCCCGGTCCAGGACGGCGACAGCCTCGGCGGGGGCCGATCGGCGGGTCGCCAGACCATGGATGCGCAGCACCTCGGCGACCTGGTCGCCGATCCGCTTGACCGGGTTGAGGGAGACGGTCGGGTCCTGGGGGACCAGTCCGATCCGTGCTCCGCGTACCGTGCGCAGTTCCGCCTCCGACAGGGTGGCGAGGTCGTGCCGGCCGAAGCGGACCGTGCCCGCGTCGATACGGCCGTTCGCCGGCAGGAGCCGGGTGACGGCGTGCGCCGTCGTGCTCTTGCCGGAGCCGGACTCGCCGACCACCGCCGTCACCTGTCCCGGCCATACGTCGAGGTCCACGCCCCGGACGGCCTCGACCGTGCCGCCCCGGGTGCGGTACGACACCGACAGGCCGCGTATCTCCAGCAGTGGTGTGGTCACGTCCTCACCGTTCTCACGTTCGTCTGTCATCGCTGCCGGGACCATTCGCCGTCCAGCGCCCGGGCGATGCGGTTGGTGGCCAGCACGGTCGAGGCGATCGCCAGCCCGGGCAGTGCGGTCAGCCACCAGGCGTTGGCGAGGTAGTTGCGGCCGTCAGAGATCAACGTGCCCCACTCCGGGGCGGGCGGGGGAGCGCCGTAGCCGAGGAAGCTCAGGGCGGAGACGGCCAGGATGGAGGCGCCGAAGTCGAGGGTGGCCAGGACGATCACCGGGCCCGCCGCGTTGGGCAGTACGTGCCGGCCGAGCACCGAGTACCACCGGGCCCCGCTCGCGCGCGACGCCTCCACGAACACCGCCTGGCGCACTCGCAGCACTTCCGCGCGCGCCACTCGAGCGAACGCGGCGACGCTTGCGATGCCGACCGCGACCGCCACCTTCACCGTGCCGTAGCCCAGCGCGGTGACCAGAGACAGGGACAGGAACAGCGCGGGGATGGACAGCAGCACGTCGACGAAGCGCATCAGCACGTCGTCCACCCAGCGGCCCACGAATCCGGCGACCACCCCGAGCAACCCGCCGACGGCGAACGCCACCAGTACCGCGATCAGCGTGGCCTTCAGGGACAGCTGGGCGCCATGGACGACCCGCGAGAAAACATCACGGCCCAGCTCGTCGGTGCCGAACCAGTGACTGCCGCTCGGGCTGCGGAAGTTCTGCGACGGCACGCCCTTCAGTGGGTCCTGGGAGGTGAACAGGTCGGGCCAGAACGAGGCCAGTACCACCAGCGCGAGGACGACCACCGACAGCACCAGACCCGGGCGGCGCACCACGAAGCGCAGCAGCCGCCGTACGTCCACGCGGCGTCCGGGCTCCGGCCCCGCCTCGACCGGGCGGGCCAGTCCCAGCGCCGCCTCGGCCGGGTCGTCGACAAGGCTCTGGCTCATGCGAGTGCCGCCCTTCTGCCCGAGGCCACCGCGATCCGCGGGTCGAGGAGCGGATAGACCAGGTCGATGACCAGGTTCGTCGTCACGAAGATCAGCGCCCCGAACACCACCACACCTTGGACCAGCGGGATGTCCTGGGCCGTGACCGCCGCCGCGGTGACGCGGCCGAGGCCGTCGCGCGAGAACACCGTCTCGACGACCACCGAACCGGCGATCAGCTGCCCCACCAGCAGGCCGACGACCGTCAGAGCCGGCAGGCAGGCGTTGCGAAGGGCGTGCCGCAGATGGACCCGCCATCGGTCGGCGCCCTTGGCCCGCGCGGTCTCCACATATGCCTGGTCCAGTGCGGTGAGCAGGCTCTTGGCGAGCACCTGGGCGACCTGCGCGCCGGTCGGCACCGCAAGCGTCAGGGCCGGCAGCACCAGCCCCTCGAGTCCGTCGTTGCCGAACGCGGGGAACCAGTGCAGCCGGAAGGAGAACGTATCGACGAGCAGCAGCCCCACGCAGAACGTCGGGACGGACACCCCCAGCGGCGGCAACGACAGCAGCAGTTGCCGCAGCCAGCGCCGAGCGGTGCAGGTCGCCAGCACCGCAAGCCCACCGCCGAGCAGCACCGCCAACAGCAGAGCGGCACCGGTCAGTTGGAGGGTCTGCGGCAGCGCGTCGGCCAGCGTCGAGGTGACCGGACGGCCAGTGGCGACCGAGTCGCCGAAGTCCCCGCGCACCGCCCGTCCCAGATGGTCGGCGTACTGCACCAGCACCGGCTTGTCGAAGCCGTACTCGTGCCGCAGCGCGGCCAGCCGGGTCGGGTCGACGTCCCCCGAGTCCATCCCGGCACTGGCCATCGCGGTGACCGGGTCACCGGGCAGCCAGTTCAGCACCAGGAACGAAACCGTGTACGCCGCCCACAGCACCCCGACCGCCTGCGCCAGTCGCTTGATCACATAGCGGCGCATGCGCTAGCCGATCCAGGTGTCGTGCAACTGGATGCGGCTGCCCGAGTCGAAGTCGAGGCTGTGCACCTTCTTCGACACGGCCAGCTGGGTCTGGAGTTCCACCACCGGCACGTTGTACGCGTTCTGCACGATCAGCTTCTGCGCCTCGTCCACCAGCTGCTCGCGCTTGGCGGTGTCCGTGGTCGCGGCCTGGCCGGACAGCGCCGTGTCCAGGGAAGTGGCGGGCAGGCGGTAGAAGTTGGCCAGTTGGGTGGAGAAGGAGGTACGCAGGATGTCCGGGTCGGAGCGGGTCACGTTGCTCCACACCAGGTCGAAGTCACCGCCCTGGAGCGTGGTGGCGAACTGGCTGACCTGACCCTGCTTGAGCGCCACGTCGATCCCGACGGCCTTCAACTGCTGCTGGACCAGCTCCAGTGCAGGCTGGTTGGTGGCGGCGTTGGGGAACCAGCCGATGGTCAGGCTCAGCTTCTTGCCGTCCTTGGCGCGTATGCCGTCACTGCCGGCTTTCCAACCGGCCGCTTCCAGGGAGAACTTCGCCTTGGCCGCGTCGAAGGCGAGGTCCGAGGAGAGGTCGGTGTAGTCGGGCGTGGTGTGCGCCAGGACGCTGGTCGCCGGCTGGGTGCCGGTCGGGAACACGGTGTCGGCGATCTGCTTGCGGTCGATGGCCGCCAGGATCGCCTGACGCACCTTCACATCCTTCAGCAGCGGCCGCGAGTTGTTGACGCCGAGCCCGAAGACCACACCGGGGTTGGCCCGGCGCAGCAGGGTGACCTGACCGCCCCCGAGCGCCGCCTCGTTGGCCTTGCCGACGCTGCTGATCGCGTCCACCTGCCCGGACTGGAGGCTGCCGGCCCGCACCCCCGCCTCGGGGACGACCTTGAAGACCAGCTTGTCCAGGTAGGCCTCGCCCTTCTTGGACCACAGCGAGGAGCCCCAGTCGTAGCCGGTGCGCTTGGCCAGAGCGATCGACTGGTTCTGGACGTACTGTTTGAGCACGAACGGCCCCGACCCGATCACACCCTCGCTGCACTTCTGCTGCGGGGTCTTCTTCACGCTCGCCGACGACTCGATGCCCAGCGAGTGGGTCGAAGTCGCCTGGAGGAACTGGGCATTGGGCTCCTTGAAGGTCACCTTGACGGTGAGCGGGTCCACCGCGGTGGTGTTCTTGACGCCGCTGAGATAGCCCTGGGCGAGGACCCCGAGGGCGCCGAGCTTCGGCACCGCGTCGAAGTTGTCCTTGACCACCTGCGCGGTCAGTTGGGAGCCGTCGCTGAAGGTGACGCCCGAGCGCAGATGGAAGGTGAACTCCGTGGCGTCGGCGTTGATGTCCCAGCTCTTGGCGAGCCACGGCACGATCTTGCCGGTCCTGGGGTCCTGGTCCGTCAGGGAGTCCACGGTCTGGCGCACCGAGTAGATGCTCTCGTTGCTGCCGACTTGCTGTGGATCCCCGCAGCCGGCGTCGGAACCCACCGCGAAGGTCAGGGTGCCACCGGACTTCGGCCGGCTGCTTCCGCTACTGGAGTCGTCGCCCGAACCGCAGGCGGTCAGCAGAACACTGGTGGTCAGCAGGGCGGCGAGGGGCGCACGGGGGGCTCTGAAGGCCGGAAGTGCGTTCACGGAGGGTTCTCCTACTCGTGTCACCAGGCGTGGAGGCGCCGTACGAGGCACGACCGTGCATGGGTGTGCGGCCCCGGCCGGTGCAAGACCGGTGGCGGGGAACCGCTGTGCAGACAGGGATCAGGGGGGAGCGGAGGTCAGCCGCAGGCGGGTGCCGTGACGACCGGCGCGTGCCGGACTGCGACCGGCGGCGGAAGGGTCCGTCAGGCCTGACAGAGGCAGCTGGTCGAGCGCTTGAGGTCGATGTGGCGCCGACGCGAGAGCCGGGAGAACACGGTGGCGCCGACGAAGCGGGCGCTGAGGTCACCACCGTGCCGCATGCCGGTCCTCCACATTTCCGGCCCCGGTCACGGGGCCACGCGCTTGCGGGATCGTCGGTGATCCTGCCGGGCTTTCACCTGGAGCACCCCACCGCGTAGGAGGGTTGCCGGTCAGCGAGCCAGGGCTTGACGCTGACACTCAATGCCGTTCGTGATCGTACGGAGGGCTCTTGTCGTCCGTCAATGCCGCAAAGCGACGTCCTGCAAGGGCAGTCGGACAGGTACCGGGACCAGCTCAGGAACCGCCGCGCTCGCGGGGGATCTTCTGGCCGGCCTCGATCGCCACCGGCAGCCGGTTCTCGGCCGGGGGCAGGGGGCAGGTGGCCAGGTCCGTGTAGGCGCACGGCAGGTTCGCGGCGCGGTTGAAGTCCAGGACGACCGTACCGTCGGCGGCGGGCGGCTCCAGGGTCAGGGCCCGGTTGGCGGCGTAGGTGGTGACCCCGGAGGTCGCGTCGGTGAACAGCACCATCAGTCGGCCCGCGCCATGGCCGGGGAACGTGGTCAGCGACAGCTGCTGCCCGTACAGCTCGAACTCCACCCTGCCCGGAGCGTCGTAGACATGCTCAAGACCTTCCACCGCGGCGCCCACGGTGGTCGGCCGGGGCTTGTCGAAGGGGACGTATCGGCCCGTCAAGGCCCAGCGCGGGTCGGGGGCGTAGGCGGGCGTTCCGGTGAAGGCCGTGCGCAGCGGCGCGTCCGGGTGCCGGGGGCGCACGATGTCGTGCCCGCCGCGCCTGGCGACCTCGATGACGGCGTCTCCCCAGACGGCATCGACACTGCCGCGTTCGGGAAGCACGCCGAAGCGGTGTTCACCGTGCACCGACGTTCCGTCGACGATCAGTTCCTCGCCGTCGTCGAGGTCTACGACGACCCCGTCGGGGCCGGTGCGCCACGCACCGGGCGCGTCCGCAAAGCGCTGGGGCCGGTCGTCGAGCCAGTGCAGGCCGGTGATCGCCAGGAACCCGTGCGGGTCGGCGAGCCGGGCCTCCTGGGCGCGATACCACGCCAGCCAGTTCTCGGTGAAGGCGTGGAAGTCGGTCGCGGTGGCCTCGGTGGTCATGGGCTCTCCTTCGTCAAGGGGGTGCAGGGGGCCGGTCGGGCCGTCGGTTCGACCGGTGTGCTCAGCGGGCCAGTTCGCCGAGGAGTCGCCAGGTGCGTCGGCGGTCGGCATCACCCGCGATCTCGGTGCCCGAGAACACGACCTCGGTGGCGCCGGCGTCGCGGTAACGGCGTACCTCGGCCTCGACGGCCTTCTCGTCGCCGATCACGGCCAGGTCGGCGGCCCGCCGGCCGCCGGAGAGTTCGATGACCCGCGCGTAGGACGGGATCTGTTCGTAGAACGCGAGGTTCTCGGTGGCCTTGGCCCGCACTGCGTCCACGTCGTCGGTGACCACGCCGGGCACCAGGGCCACGATCCTGGGCGCGGGGCGGCCGGCGGCCTCGGCTGCGGCGGTCAGGGCGGGCACGATGTGTTCCGCCAGGGCGCGCGGTCCCGCCAGGTAGGGCAGGATCCCGTCCGCCAGCTCACCGCTGACGCGCAGCGCCTGCGGCCCCATCGCGGCGACCAGCAGGGGGACACCGCTCTCGGCACCCGGTACCCGCGCCGGGACCGGGGTGGCCGCGGTGAGCAGCTCACCGCGGAAGTCGGCCGTGCCGGTCTCGGTCAACTGCCGCAGGGCGGTGAGGAACTCTCGCAGCCGGGCGATGGGGCGTTCGAAGGGCAGGCCGAAGCCGGTCTCCGTCAGCAGTTTCGTGCCCAGGGCCAGACCGAGGTGGTAGCGGCCGTGGGTCGCGGCCTGGGCGGTCTGGGCCTGGCTGGAGACCAGCAGCGGGTGGCGGCCGAAGACGGGGATCGCGGAGGTGCCGACCTGCAGTCCGGGCACTTCCCGCCCGACGATCGCCGCGAGCTGGGGTGAGTCCGCGCCGAAGGTCTGCCCGAACCAGGCCGACGTGAGAGCGAACTCCGCTGCCTCTTGGGCCAGTTGTACGGTGGCGTCGACCTGGTTCGGCGCCTCGGACGCGTTGAGCGCTACTCCAACAGTCATGTCAGTCAGAACGGGCGTAGGTCGAACCCGCATTCCGGTCCGTGTGTGACAGCTTCTTGTCAGTCATGTGTATTCGGTCCTGAGTGGAAGGGCCATCCCGGTGCTCAGCCCTCCTGCCGTCGGTCCCGCGCGGATCGGTGCGTGAGGGTTCGCGCAGGCCGAGGTCTTCGCGCAGGGTGGTGCCGGTGTACGCGGTCCGGTAGATCCCGCGTTCCTGCAGTTCCGGGACGAGCAGGTCGACGAGGTCGTCGAGGTCGTCGGGGATGGGGTAGGGCGTGACGTTGAAACCGCCGAGCGCGCCGTGCCGCACGAAGTGGGCGAACTTGTCGGCAAGACCGGACGGAGTGCCGACGTGCCCGCGCTGGCGGCCGAGCGCGATGACGGTCTCGCGCAGCGACCAGCCGTGCGCCTCCACCTTCCCCGCCACTCGCCACGACCGCGCGGGTCGGCGATGCGCCGGGCGCCGAAGGAGCCGTCGTTCTCGGTGACGACCGGATCCTCCTTCGGCAGTGGCCCGTCGGCGTCGCGGTCCGAGAGGTTGACGCCGCACAGCGACCCGGTGATCCCCAACGCCGTCGCCGGGATGGTCTGTTGGAGCCGAATCCAGCGCCTCTTCTCCTGGCCCTCCTCCTCGGTGGCGACGAGGATGATCTCGGTGCCGGGCAGGATCCGCAGGTGGTGGCGGGCTCCGCTCCCGGGCCCGGCGGTCAGCGGTAGTAGGGCTCGACCGCGGCCCGTACCTCGTCGAGCAGCGCGGGGCCGTCCTGAGGCACGGGCAGTCGGCTGCTGCCCGGCCTGATGTCCAGGAGCTGTTCGTTGGACAGGGCGAACACCACTCGCCGCAGCCCTGCCCATTGGATGACGGCCTCGCACATCCCGCACGGCTGGCAGCTGGTGTACATCGTGGTGCCTGCCGCCGTCTGCGCGTCGAGCTCTCTTGCGCCCCACCTCGCCAATTTGAGTTCCGGGTGTGCAGTGACGTCGTTGTCGGTGAGGGTGGTGTTGTACTCCTCGGCCAGGACCGTTCCGTCCGGTCCTGCCAACAGAGATCCAAATGGCGGGTTGCCGCTCGCGCGTGCCTTGGCCGCGAGCGAGATGGCCTGCCGGAGGAGTGTGTGGTCGTCGGGTGTGATCATGACTGCTCCATCGTGGTGCGGGATGGGGTGCCGGGCTCGTAGAAGTGTGCGGCCACGGTGGCGAGGGTCTGCCAAGCCGCCTGCGGGTGACACGTCGCGCGGGGGTCGCCCGGGTAGGTGTCGAGGACGACGGACGTGGCGCCCAGCAGCCGCAGTTGGTCGAGATCGTCCAAGATCTGGTCGATGGCTCCCTCACCGGCGAGCCGTCCCGCTCCGTCGACCGGTTCCTTGGTGAGTCGCAGGGCGATGCGGGGCGCCAGGGCGGGCACGGGCAAGTGCTGCTCGTCCGCGTACGTCTCCAGCCTGCCCGCGGCTTCGCGCAGCCACGGCACGGTGGGGCGCAGCGGATGCCATGCGTCTCCGAGTCGTACGGCCCGGCGCAGCCCCGCGTCGCTGTTTCCGCCGACCCACACCGGGATCCGGCGCTCTCCGTAGGACGCGGTGTCCTTCCAGGCGGCCCGGATGTCCCGCAGGTGGTCGTCGGTCAGCTGTCCGCGCTGCGAGAACGGGATGTCGAGGGCGGCGAACTCCTGCCGTGCCCAGCCCACTCCCACGCCGAGGACCAGCCGGCCGCCGCTCAGCTCATCCAGATTGGCCGCCATTCGGGCGGTGAGCAGCGGGTGCCGGTAGGGAGCGATGAGGACCGTCGTGCCGAGCTGGATACGGGTGGTGAGGCCGGCCAGCCAGGACAAGGTGGTGAAGGGCTCGTAGAAGGGTGCCGGATAGCGCTCGGCGACATCGGGCGTGATGGCTATGTGGTCCGAGATCATCAGTAGGTCGAAGCCCAGGCCCTCTACGGTCTGGGCCCAGCTGCGCAGCACTCCGGGGTCGGTGCCCGGGCCGAAATTGGGGACGTTCACTCCGATCTTCACGGAGCCCAACCCTAGGCAGGACGTATGGGTCGTCAGAAGGGATTCCCGCCTGTTCAGAGGCGGTTCAGCCGTGGATCCGCCGGTAAAATGGGCGTATGACCGAGAGTCTCGACGCGACGGACTGGGCGATCCTGACAGAAGTCCAACGGGACGGCCGGATCCCGTTCACCGAACTGGCACGGCGGGTGAACCTGAGCGCGTCGGCGACCAAGGAGCGAGTGCGCCGACTCGAGGAGGCCGAGGTGATCACGGGGTACCGCGCGGAGGTGAACCCGGAGCGGACCGGTTACCCAGTGATGGCGGTGGTCCGGCTCAAGTACCCGGGGCCGGGAACCCGGCACGAGCCGCTGCGCCGGCTGCTGGAGGAGCGCCCGGAGATCCTGGAGTGCCTGCGCACCACCGGAGACGACTGCTACATCATGAAGGTGGCGGCCACGTCGATGGCCCACCTGGAGGAGATAGTCGACGAGCTGGCCGAGTTCGGGAGCACCACCACCAACCTCGTCCTCAGCCAGACTCTCCCGTTGCGCGGCCCGGGGGTGCCTCGGGGGAACACCGTCAGGTAGGCGCGGATGCCATTCCACCGCCGGGGCCCGGCCTGGCGGCCAGCAGCGGCGACAGCCCCAAGCGCCCGGGAAGACCATGGCCGAGGTCGTGTCCGACGAGGTCCCGCGCCTGCTGGAGCGACTGGCTGAGGTGCCCGACCCGGCGGGACCCACGCGGCGTACGGCACGCTCTGGTTGCCGTGCTCGCGCTGACCGCGTGCACGGTTCTGGGCGGAGGCGACCTCTGTGCCGGCAGTCAGCGAGTGGATCGCCGACGCCCCACGGCACATCCTGGAACGCCTCGGCATACGCCTCGACCCATGGCTCCCAAAGCGGCTCCTGCCTCGGAAACGACGGTCAGGAGTCCGCTGGCCCGCATCGACGGCGACGCGCTGGATCGGGCGGTCGGACACTGGCTCGCCGACCGCCGACCGCCGACCGCCGACCGCCGACCGCCGACCGCCGACCGCCGACCGCCGACCGCCGACCGCCGACCGAAGGTGACCGGGCTGCGCGGTACCGTCAAGCGCGACCAGAACAAGCTCCGCCGGCAGCTCAACTCCCTTCTCTGGAAGGACATCCCCCTTCAGGGGGGACGCATCCGGGGCATCGGCCATGGCCGGTCGGAGATCCGCCGGAGCAAGGCCGCCACCGTGAACAGCCTCCTCTTTCCCGGAGCCCGCCAGGCGGTCCAGATCAAGCGCCGGCGCACCGACCGCGAGACCGGCAAGACCACCGTCAAGACGGTCTTCGCCGTCACCAGCCTGACCGCCGAGCAGGCCACCGCGGCCCAGCTCGCCGAACTCGTCCTCGACCGCTGGAAGATCGAGGCCGTGCACCACGTCCGCCGAGGACGCCTCCCAGTTGCGGACCGGCAACGCGCCCCGCGCGATGGCCACCTGGCGCAACCTCGCCATCGGAGCCCTCTGCACGGCCGGAGTGAAGAACATCGCGGTCGGCATCCGCCGCAACGCCCGCGCCCCTCGCCGACCCCTCGCACTCCTCGGCCTCAGATGATCACAAACCGGGCGTCATGCGACTACGCCGAAGCCCTGCCAGCCGTCCCACAACGCGCTGGCCACGGTGATGAACTCCTCGGCGCGCCGGACGGGGGTCCCCCGGTTGCAGCGAACTCGAAAATTAAGTCGCCACCCCAGTGAGTGTCAGGGTCGAACACGGCGAAGGGGCACCTCATTTGCCGGGACGCGTGGTGGACGCACCTATCCCGTTGTGCTTTGATCCGGTCATGGAAACCACTGGCCCCGCGCACACTGTGCTGCTCGACCCGTTCTGGGTGAGCCGCCGCGCCGACCAGTTCGACCAGGTCTGTTACTGATCGCCGTTCGACGGCTCGCGATCTCGCTCATCTAAGGGTGACGGGATCCTGCAGATGGCCCAGCGCAGCGCGGTGGCCGACTGTCTCAGTGCTGTCCCCGCGGTGTAGCTGCACGCCGCTTGTGGTCCGCCGGGAGGCGGTCACGCCCGGGCCTGTTACCCGCTGGGGCCTGTTGTGTCTGCGCGGGTCTGCTCGCTGTGACCCCGCTGCTGTCCCTGCTGTGCCGGGCCGCCACTCCGCCCCGCCCGTCGGTATGCGCGCCGGCGACCGGCCTGGTCCCCCCCCCCCAAGAAGACGACCTGACCATTCCTGGCGCGGGTGCCCCACCCCGCCAGCCCCCTCACCCCACCGCAACCCAAGGAGAACACGTGAGTTTGACCAGAACCCGGCCGGCCCTCGTCGTCCTGGCCGCGGCGGCGCTGCTGACCGCGTCCGTCGCCGTTCCGCGGGCCTTGGCGGCCGGACGTACGTCCACGGCTCTCGCCTGGTACGACGCGACAGCCGAGACCGTCGCGACGGCCGGGGCGTCGACTCAGATCACCAACAGCCGTACCTGGGCGATCAGTTGGCTCGCGGCCGCCCGGGCCACCCAGAGCGTCCCAGCCGGTGTCGACCGCGGTGCGTATCAGGAGGCGGCGCTCGCCGGGGCTGTGCACCGCGCGCTGGTGACGCTGGCACCGAGCCGAACGGGGCAGCTCGACGCGAAGTTCAAGGAGACCCTCGAGGCGATTCCCGACGGCCCGGCGGAGGAGCGGGGCGTCGCGGCGGGGGAGAAGCAGGCAGATCTCGTCCTGAAGTCGAGGGAGGGCGATGGTCTCGACCCCGCCTCGGTCAACGCGCCCTATTCCGTCAAGCCCGCGGCGCCGGGTGTGTGGCAGCCGACGCCACCCGACTACGCACCGGCGGCCCAGTACGGCAACCGTCTCGCCAAGCCGTTCCTGCTGAAGACGCAGAGCCAGTTCCGGCTCGCCCCGCCGCCCGCCCTGGACTCCGAACGCTATGCCTCCGATCTCGCGGAGGTGCGGGCGTACGGCTCCGCGGACAGCGCGGTGCGCAGCGCGCACCAGACCGAGACCGCCACCTTCTGGCTCGGCTCCTCCCTCACCCTCTACACCAAGCCGCTGCGTGTGGCCCTCTCCCGTACACATCAGGGGATCGCCGGGCAGACGCGGCTGATCGCGCTGTTCCATGTGGCGCTGGTGGACACGCAGATCGCCACCTCCGACACCAAGTACGCCTATGAACGGTGGCGTCCCGTGACCGCGATCCGAACGGGCAGCATCGAACCCGACCCTGGCTGGGCGCCGTTGCACACCACCCCGGCGCATCCGGACTACCCGAGCGGCCACAACACCTACGCGGGCGCCGCGCAGACCATCCTGTCGGCGCTCGCAGGTCCGCGTACCGCCCCGTTCGCGCTGACCAGCCCCGCCGCGCCGGGCGTGACCCGGACCTACACCGCCTGGAAGCAGCTCTCGGACGAGAACGTCGACGCCCGGGTCTTCTCCGGTATCCACACGAGGTCGGCCGACGAGGCGGGGATCACGCTCGGCACGAACGTGGCACGGTATGACCTGCAGAACACGGGACGGCTCTTCGCTCCGCGCTGACTCTTCTCGCGCTCACCGGCATCGCGGCGCTCACCTGAACGCCGCCGCCGCGTCACGCCGGGTCTGGCCACGGCCGCCGGTGAGTCCGGTCCCGGGGGCGCCCGGGCGGTAGGTGACCGAGCGGAGGGTGCCGGTGTAGCGGAAGACGCCGTGCCGTTCGTACAGCGGCCAAGAGGCCGGCGAAAGCGTCCTGCGGCTCGGCAACTACGTGCGGCGACAGACCGGCCGGGCGCGGCAGCGACTCGCGCGACCATCAACGTCCTTCCAGTCGCACATCGAACGCCCGGAGAACACGGTCCGCTGACACTGGGCACGCACCTGGAACAGGCGATCACGCCCGACCCGGGGTGCGTGCCCTCGAGTTCGTTGCTGACAGACCGCGTGGGCGTGTCCCGAAGAGGCGGAGAAGTTCTCCGTGTCCGCAATGCAAGACCGGTCCGGGAAGTTCTTGACCAACCTGCTGGACATCTGCTGAACTCCCGTCCCATGAACCCGCGCGTGGACCTGACCCGGCGGCGCCACATCGATCTGGCGCACGTCTCCAGCGCTTTTTGTTGTCGCTGATCCGGCAAGTGGTCCCCGGCAGCGGCCGGTGCGCGCCCATGGCGCGCGCCGGGCAGCGGCGGTGCGAGGCCGCCCGCACCGCGATGCCTCCCCGCGGGATCGTCGTATCCACCTCCTGAGGGCTCCCGCTTCCTCTCCTTCTCTCATTCGTATGAGCCGGGAGCCTGCGCGCGCACGCCGACGCGGTCGCTGAGAACGCGGCTGTAGCGGTCCTGCGACCACGTGCTTTTCTCGCCGGCCCGCCCACCGGCGCTTCGCGTGTGGTCGATCAGTCCTGCGCAGTACCAGCTCCATCACCCGACTCCCTGAACCTCAGCACCCCTTGGTGTGCCCGTCTGTCCGGGAGGGACCCCTTCATGCCTGTGTCCATCCGTAAGCTCACCGGCCGCATCGGCGCGGTCGTCGAGGGCGTCGACCTCACGAAGACCCCCGATCTCTCGACGGTCTCGGCGCTCCGTGACGCCCTCAACGAGCACAAGGCGATCGTCTTCGACGACGTGAACCTCGACAACGCCGGTCAGGAGCGCGTGGCCCGGTGGTTCGGCGAACTCACCACCGCCCACCCCAACGTGCCGGCCACCGACGGCACGACGAACGTACTCGCCGTCGACAGCGAGACGTCCAAGGCCAACGAATGGCACACGGACGTCACCTTCGTCATCAACCCGCCTCAGCTCACCACGCTCCGGTCGATCGTGACGACGCCGTACGGCGGAGAGACACTCATCGCCAACGCCGCCGCGGCCTACCGCGACCTGCCCGCACCGCTGCGCGCCCTCGCCGACACGCTGCGCGTCGTGCACACCAACCAGTACGACTATGCCCGCCCCGCGGCCACGACCGCACAACGGCAGGAGTACGACCGAGCCTTCGTGTCAACGCCGTACGAGGCGGAGCACCCGGTCGTGCGGGTGCATCCGCCGACGGGCGAACGCGGGCTGTTCATCGGTGGGTTCGCCAAGCGGATCGTCGGCCTGTCGAGCAGCGACTCGGCGGATCTGCTGCGCCTCCTCCAGTCATATGTGACCCGCCCGGAGAACATCGTGCGCTGGAACTGGTCCCCGAACCAGCTGCTGATCTTCGACAACCGGATCACCCAGCACTACGGGGTGGACAACTACGACGATCACCCGCGCCGCCTCAACCGGGTGACGGTTGCCGGAGAGGTGCCGGTCGGTGTCGACGGCCGCCGCAGCGAGCAGCTCGTGGGCGATGCCTCGCACTACAGCAGTGCGCTGGCGGTGGCGGCATGACCGAGCTCAGCCTCGAAGCGCCGGCCGTCACCAAGGGCCCGGACGCCGAACCGACGAGCGCGCGGCAACGCGAGGTGTTTCTGCCGCGCGACGCCCGCCGCCGGACGCCGCTCACCGCGCTCCGCGAACGCCTTCGCTGGCCCCTCGGGGTCTATACGACTCCGGTCGTGATTCTCATCGTCTGGGAGGTACTCGCCCGTGCCGGAGTGGTGTCGAAGACCTACGCTCCGGCGCCGACCTCGATCGTGAGGTCCGCCGCCGATCTGTGGCAGCAGGGCGTCCTCGGGCCGGACCTGGCGATCTCGCTGCAACGGGCCGGTATCGGACTCGCGGTCGGTCTGACGGTGGGCATCGTCACCGGCGTGCTGGGCGGCCTGCTGCGCAGCGGTGAGTACCTGTTCAACGGCGTCGTGCAGGTCCTCAACACGATCCCCCTCCTCGCGGTGCTGCCGCTGATGATCGTGTGGTTCGGTATCGACGAACTCACGAAGGTGTTGCTGATCTCCTTCGGCGCCGGCGTGCCGATGTACCTCAATTTGTTCGCCGCGATCCGGGGCGTGGACCAGCGGCTGATCGAGATGGCGCGGACGACGGGTGCGGGCACCTGGCGCCTGGTGACGCGGGTGCTGGTGCCCGGAGCCCTGCCGGGGTTCCTCGTGGGCCTGCGGTTCTCCCTCGCGTACAGCGTCCTGGGCCTGGTCGCCGCCGAAACGGTCAACGCCGACCAGGGACTTGGCTTCCTCATCACTCAGGGGCAGACCTATCTGCAGACCAACCAGGTCTTCGTGGGGCTGGTGATCTACTCGCTCCTCGGTCTGCTCGCCGACCAGTTCGTCAGGGCTCTCGAGCGGGTGCTGCTGCGGTGGCGCCCCAGTTATGAGGCGTCATGAGCAGCACGATCGCGACGGGGCCCCGTCGGAAGACCGGGGCCGTCGTCGAGCAGGTGGTCCGTCGGTTCGGTGACCGGGTGGTGCTCGACCACCTCGACCTCACCATCGCCGACGAGGAGTTGGTGATCCTGCTCGGCCCCTCCGGCTGCGGCAAGAGCACCCTTCTGCGTCTGCTCGCCGGACTGGACCGGCCCGACGGAGGGCGGGTGGAGGTTCCGGCGAAGCGGGCGATCGTCTTCCAGGCCGACCGGTTGCTGCCGTGGCAGCGGGTCCTGCGCAATGTCACCCTCGGCCTGCACCGACCCGACGCGGAAGCGCGGGCCCGCGAGGTGCTCGCCGAGGTCGGGCTCGCGGGCCGTGAGAGGGCATGGCCCAAGGAGCTCTCCGGTGGGGAGGCCCAGCGTGTGTCGCTCGCGCGGGCACTGGTCTCGGAGCCCGAACTCGTGCTGCTCGACGAGCCGTTCGCGGCCCTCGACGCCATCACACGGCTGCGCATGCACGACCTCGTACGGGCGCTGCGGACCAAGCACCACGCCGCCATGCTGCTCGTCACCCACGATGTCGACGAGGCGATCGCCCTGGCGGACCGCATCGTCGTCATGAGCAGCGGCCGCATCGGCACCTCGCACGAGGTGCACCTCTCCGCCCCGGACCGGGAAGCGGGCGTCGCACGCGAGGAACTCCGCGCCCGGCTCCTGGAAGACCTCGGTCTCGCAGGCCAGCACTGACCTCCCCGAACACCCTCACCCAGCACAGAAAGCACGACAACCATGCGAAAGAGAACCACCAGACTCATCGGCGTCGTCAGCCCGCTCGCTCTCGCGGGCACCCTCGTCGCCTGCGGATCGTCGTCGTCGGACACCGCAGCTCCGCTGAGCAACGCCGCCGACGCGAGCGATGCCAAGCACCCCGAGTGGAGCAAGTACACCTTCACCATCGGCGACAACGGCGGTGACGGCAGCCAGGAGCTGGCGAAGATCACCGGCGTGTTCGACAACGCGCCCTACAAGGTGAAGTTCGCCCGCTTCACCTACGGCCCGCCTCTCGTGCAGGCCGCCGCGTCGGGCGACATCGACCTCGGCAGCGTCGGCGACGTACCGCCGATCACGGGTGCCGCGAAGGAGTACGGCTTCAAGATCGTTGCCGTCAACCGCTCGCTCACGCCCGACCAGGCACTGGAGAACATCATCGTGCCGAAGGGCTCGAAGCTGAAGACGGCCGCCGACCTCAAGGGCAAGAAGATCGCTGTTCCGCAGGGCAGTTCGGCCCACGGCCTGGCCCTGAACGCGCTGAAGAGCGTCGGCCTCACCCCGAAGGACGTGAAGCTGACCTTCCTCGATCCGGCGGCAGGCGCGACGGCGTTCAACACCGGCAAGGTGGACGCCTGGTCGATCTGGAACCCGCAGTCGGCGATCGCGGTCAAGAACGGCGCGCGGATCCTGGTGAAGGGTCTCCCGCCGATCGACCAGACGAGCAGTTACTACGTCGCCAGTGACACGTCACTGAAGGACAAGGCCAAGCGTGCGGCTCTCACGGACGTCCTGAAGAGGCTGTCGCGGGAGTTCGCCTGGGCCGTCAAGAACCCCGACACATACGCGCAGGCGCTCTCGAAGGAGCAGGGCATCCCGCTGGCCGACGCCAAGGCGTCCCTGGCCGCCTACTCGAACCGGGTGACTCCGGTGGAGCAGTCGGACATCGAGCTGGAGCAGAAGCTCGCCGACGCCTTCCTGGAGGCAGGCCAGATCACCACGAAGGTCGACGTCAAGTCGATCACCGACAACCTCCTGCCGGCCGGCTACGACAGTTCCAAGCTGAAGGTCACCTCATGAGCGCGAGACGACGGCTCCACCTCAACGCCTTCCTCATGGAGGCGGGCCACCACGAGGCGGCGTGGCGGCTCCCGCACAGCAACCCCCGGGCGGACTTCGACCTGAGGCACTGGATCGAGCTGGCGCAGCTGGCCGAGAGCGCCAAGTTCGACTCGCTGTTCCTCGCGGACGGCCCGGCACTCGTCGGCACCGGCGAGTTCCGGCCGCCTGGCCAACTCGAACCGCTGACCCTGCTGACCGCGCTGTCCCAGGCGACCAGCAGGATCGGCCTCATCGCGACCGTGTCGTCGACCTACAACGAGCCGTACAACCTCGCCCGCCGACTCGCGTCGGTCGATCACGTCAGCGGCGGCCGCGCCGGCTGGAACATCGTCACCTCCGCCGGGGCCGACGAGGCCGCCAACTTCGGCCTCGACGACCGCCCCGGCCACGCCGAACGCTACGCCCGCGCCGATGAGTTCCTGAAAGTCGCCAAGGCGCTGTGGGACAGCTGGGAGTCCGAGGCCGCCGTCGCGGACAGGACCACCGGACGCTACGCCGACCCCGAGCGGCTGCACCGCCTCGACCACCGGGGCCGGTACTTCAAGGTGGCCGGCCCGCTCAATGTCGAGCGGCCCCCACAGGGCTACCCGCTGCTCGTCCAGGCCGGCTCCTCCGAGGACGGCAAGGACTTCGCGGCCCGCCACGCCGAGGCGATCTTCACCGCTCACACGACGTACGAGCGCGCGGCCGCCTTCTACGCCGACATCAAGGCCCGCACCAGGGCCGCGGGTCGCGACCCGGACGGTGTGATCGTCCTGCCGGGCATCGTCCCGTACATCGGGTCGACCGAGGAGGAGGCCCGGGCGCTTGCGCGGCAGTTCGACGAGCTGCGCGTTCCGGAGTACGGGCTGCGTCAGCTGGCCGCCGTGTTCGAGACCGAGCCGTCGGTCTTCGAACTCGACGACCCCCTGCCGGACTTCATTCTCGCCAGGCCGACCCTGGAAGGCTCGCAGAGCCGCTCCGACCTGATCATCGATCTTGCGGTGCGCGAGCAGCTCACGGTCCGGCAGATTATCTCCCGGCTGGGCGGCGGGCGCGGTCACTTCGAGTTCATCGGGACGCCCGAGCAGATCGCGGACACCATCATCGCCTGGTTCGAGGGCGGTGCCGCGGACGGGTTCAACATCATGGCGCCCGCCCTGCCGTCGGGCCTCGCGGCGTTCGTCGAGCATGTGCTGCCGATCCTGCGCGGCAAGGGGCTGTTCCGCGAGGAGTACGAGGGCACGACCCTGCGCGAGCACTACGGGCTCCCGGTCCCGGCGAACCAGTTCCATGACTGACCCGCTGGCGACTCCTGCCGCTTCCCGGAGCGGTGGGAGTACGCCCGCACTCCGGGTCGAGGGCCTTCGCAAGACCTACGAAGACGGTTTCACCGCCGTGGCCGGGCTCGACCTGGAGATCCCGGACGGCGCCTTCTTCGGCCTGCTCGGCCCGAACGGCGCCGGGAAGACCACGCTGATCGGCTCGGTGTGCAACATCGTCCGGCCCACCGCCGGCACCCTCTCCGTCTTCGGCCACGACCACCGCAGCCGTCGGGCCCGCAGGCTGTTGGGTCTGGCCGCGCAGGAGATCAACGTCGACCGGTTCCTGTCCATCCGGCAGATCCTGATCTACCACGCCGGATACCACGGCATCGGCCGGAGGGCGGCCGCCCGGCGCGCGGACGAACTGCTCGCCCTGTTCCGCCTCGACGACAAGGCCGACGTACGCGCCTACGAACTCTCCGGCGGCATGCAACGGCGCCTCGTCCTCGCGCGGGCCCTCATGCACCAGCCCCGACTGCTCATCCTCGACGAGCCCACGGCCGGCGTCGATGTCGAGCTGCGCTCGGAGATCTGGCGGGTCGTCAAGGGCCTCAATGCCGCTGGCACCACTGTGCTGTTGACGACTCACTACCTGGAGGAGGCGGAGACGTTGTGTGACGACATCGCGCTGCTGCGCGCGGGCCGGATCGTCGCCCGCGGCTCCGCCGCCTCGCTGCGGGAGCGGTACGCGGCCCGGGACATCTCCGAGGTCTACGACCGGGTCATCACGGCGGCGGAGGTCGCCTCGTGAGCGGCACCGAGGCCCCGGCCCTCCCGGCGTACGACGAACCGTTCCGGGCGGAGCGATCACCGTTCCTCTGGCTCCTGGAGCGCGAGGTCCTGCGCTTCCTCACGATCTGGCGCTACAGCGTCGTCGGCCCGGTGCTGTCGACCGTGCTGTTCGTCGTCGTCTTCGGGTCGGCCGTCGGCCGGCACGTCGACACGATCGACGGCATGGGCTACGGCAAGTTCATCGTGCCCGGCCTCTTCACCCAGGCCATCGTCAATGTCGGCTTCTTCAACGGGACGACCAGCCTGTTCGAGGCCCGGCGGGACCAGTACATCGACGACGTGTTTGCCAGCCCGCTCAGGTGGTGGGAGATCAACGCGGCACTGGTGGGCGGCGGAATCGCCCGAGGCGTCGTCGTGGGCGGGGGTGTCCTGGCGGTGGCACTCCCGCTCACCCACGGCGGCGCCCCGGCCCGCCCTCTCGTCCTGCTGCTCGGCACGCTCGGCGTGCTCCTGGTCGCCGCACAGGTCGGTGTGATCGCCGGCGGCCACGCGAAGTCCCTCGACCACGTCTACTCCATGGAGTCGATCATCGTGCTGCCGCTGGGCTTTCTCGGCGGTGTCTTCTACTCGGTCCATCAGCTACCGCCGTTCTGGGACGCCCTGAGCCGCCTCAACCCCGTCTTCTGGCTGGTCCAGGTCGAGCGGATCGGCTTCCTCGGCCAGGGCGACGTCGGCGCGGGTTGGGCCCTTGCCGTGGTCTGGGGCCTCGCGGCGGCGCTCACGGCCTGGTCGGCCGCGATGTTTGGCACCGGTCGCCTCAAGCCCTGAACCCCGCGACGGAAGGAGCGCAACGTCATGACGAGCACCGAACCGGAACAGACCCTGCCCACGGACGTGTTGGTGATCGGCGGCGGCCCCGCGGGCTCCTGGGCGGCGATCAAGGCCGCTCAGGCGGGAGCCGACGTAGTCCTGGTCGACAAGGGATACACGGGTGCGAGCGGAGCGACGGCCTCCGTCGGTACCGGTATCTGGTACGTCGACGACGGCCCCGAACTTCGGGAGGCCGCAATGGCGAGCCGCGAGGTGCTCGGCGGATTCCTCGCCGACCGGGACTGGATGGCGCGCGTCCTCGACGAGACCCACGCGCGCATGGACGAACTCGCCCGCGTCCAGCGCTACCCGTTCCCCGTCGACGCCCATGGCCGTCAGCTGCGCGGCGACCTCCAGGGGCCGGAGTACATGCGCCGGCAGCGGACCCGGGTACGGCGCCTCGGTGTCCGCATCCTCGACCACACCCCTGCCTTGGAACTCCTGACCGATACCGACCGCGTCGTCTCGGGGGCGCGGGCGCTCGACCGCACGACGGGCGAGACCGTCCGCATCGAGGCGAGGGCGGGACCTCACGCGGCGACGCCACGTCGACCTTGCGCGTGTTTCCAGCGCCTTCTGTCGCTGTCGGGTCTGAGCGCACCCGAGGGAAACCCTCCCACCCGCTCCCTCTGCAACTCCCTTCCGTGAACTCCGGTCCCGGCCCATTTCCTCCGTGACGACGGCTTTCCCGGAAACGCCGCTCCAGCGTGCCTGAATTCCGCGGAGCTCATTCGTCCTGCCCGCACAGCATTCTCCAGCCAGGAGTTCCCATGCCCGCATCCTCCGCACATCCCGGATCCGCTCCCGTCCGCTTCGCCTACTGGGTGCCGAACGTCAGCGGCGGTCTGGTCACCAGCACCATCGAGCAGCGCACCGACTGGGGTTACGAATACAACCGCGAACTCGCCGTCCTCGCCGAGAACAACGGCTTCGACTACGCGCTCAGCCAGGTCCGCTACATGGCCAGCTACGGCGCCGAGTACCAGCACGAATCCACAAGCTTCAGCCTCGCCCTGCTGCTCGCCACCCAGCGGCTGAAGGTCATCGCCGCCGTCCACCCCGGCCTGTGGCACCCGGGCGTCCTCGCCAAACTCGGCGCCACCGCCGACCACCTGTCGAACGGCCGCTTCGCCGTCAACGTCGTCAGCGGCTGGTTCAAGGGCGAGTTCACCGCGCTGGGCGAACCCTGGCTGGAGCACGACGAGCGCTACCGGCGCTCCGAGGAGTTCATCCGCGCCCTGCGAAAGATCTGGACCGAGGACCACGCCGAGTTCGCCGGTGACTTCTACCGGTTGCGCGACTTCTCCCTCAAGCCCAAGCCACTGAACAACCCCGAGCGCCCGCACCCGGAGGTCTTCCAGGGCGGCAACTCCACCGCCGCGCGCGCCATGGCCGGCCGCGTGTCCGACTGGTACTTCTCCAACGGCAAGGACTTCGAAGGCGTCACCGAGCAGATCCAGGACGTCCGCTCCTCCGCCGCTCAAGTCGGCCGTATCGCACCGAAGTTCGGCCTCAACGGCTTCCTCATCGCCCGCGACACCGAGGCCGAAGCCCGCGAGACGCTCCGCGAGATAGTCGCCAAGGCCGACACGCAGGCCGTGCACGGCTTCCGCGACGCCGTCCAGCAGGCCGGTCCGTCCACCGGTGACGGCAAGGGCATGTGGCAGGACTCCACGTTCGAGGATCTCGTGCAGTACAACGACGGCTTCCGCACGGGTCTGATCGGCACCCCTGAGCAGATCGCCGAGCGGATCGTCGCCTACAAGCGGCTCGGCGTCGACCTCTTCCTCCTCGGCTTCCTGCACTACCTGGAGGAGGTCGAGTATTTCGGCAAGCGAGTGCTGCCCCTGGTACGCGAACTGGAGGCACAGGCAGCCGCGTCCGAGTCCGCTGCCGCCCACGCCTGATCGCGGCCCGTACACGAAACGACGAACTGACGGGTCCTCCCATGGCAACTGTCCTGTCCGTCTTCGAAACCCCTCCGCCACCTCCTGCACCGCTCGGCTGCTGTGCCACCTGGACGAGCGGCTCATCGCGCAGGGGTCCGACGTCCTCTCGGCCAGGGCGGGTGGGGCCGGTCCCGAGTGTGCTGGAGCGGCTGTCCGCCTCGGACTGCTCGCCGTGACCGTGCCCGCCCGGTTCGGCGGCGCGGACGTCCGTGTGGACACGCTCGCCGAGATCTCCCGGCTGCTGGCCGCCGCCGACGCCAGCCGGCCACACTGCCGCCGCCCATGCGGTCTTCCGCAGAGCGGATCGCCGCGTGTTCTTCCGCGTGGGGTGGCCTGCGCCGCTCGTCCCGTCCTGGAAGGTCTCACCTTGGGCCTCTGTGATCTCGCCGCCGTGCAGCAGCCACGTGTGCAGTAACTTTCCTGCGAAACATGGGTGTTCCTGACCTTTCCGTTCAGTGTCGGGGCTGACATTGCTAGATCCCTGCGGTACGCCGTGGCAGGGCGGTGGCTGCACTCCGCAGGGTCAGGCCGCGCGGGAGCGGGTGCGCATGCTCGCTGCCGAGGGCTTTGCGAGGGGTGAGAAGAACACGGTGATCGCGAAAGAAGTGCGGGTCAGTGTCCGGTCGGTGGAGCGTTGGCGCCGGTCCTGGCGTGAGGGAGGGCGACAGGCCCTGCGCCCTTCGGGGCCAGCCAAGCGACCGAAGGTCGGCGACAGTGACTTCGCTGTGCTCGAGCCACTGTTGCTGGAAGGCGCGATGGCTCAGGGCTGGGCAGATGAGCGGTGAACGCTTGTCAGTGTGCCTCTGACGATCACTGATTACGCCTGGGTCATGGTCTTTTGCTTGAGGCGTTCGTAGGGGGTCTGGCCGCCGAGGCCGCCGTGGGGGCGATGGTAGTTGTAGTAGTCCTCCCACTTGAGTACCGAGGGACGCCGCCGACCTGTAGCCAGCTGAGAATGCGTAGGCGTAGTCGGCCAGGCCGGTCCCCACGAAGTATCGCCGAGCTCGTTCACCGGTGCGAGACGCCGTCCTCGGACGGCTGATGCCGTGCCAAGGGCTGCGACCGCCCCGGAGGTGGTTCACTTCTCAGAGCTTCACTTGGATTCGATCCGCCCCATGGGGGCGACGCTCTCCGACAAAGCCTTCTGCGCTGCCGTCCAACTGGTGTCCTCGATGCCGAGTGCGTGGCGAAGGTAGGCCCAGGTGACCCGTTGGATCAGGGCTACGCGCTCGGGGTTCTCGTCCGTCGTCTCCCGGACTTCGTAGCCGGCGATTCCGCCGAGGGAGTGCTCCGCGCCGAACAGAGTGAGCAGGCTCTTGCGCCCCGGGCTCAGGTGGTACGGGTCGGCGAGCCACTCCGGCCCTCTGACGGACAGCGGTAGCTCGTCCTTGTCCCCTGCGACCACGAGGGTCGGTGTGGTCATGTGCGCGAAGTCCGGTCCCTTCAACCACGGAAGGTTCTCGGCCGCGAAGGGAGTCAGGTCGGCTCCGCCCCTGCCGGCCGTAGCAAGCAGCACGCCCGCCTTGATCCGCGAGTCGGACAGGTCTTCTGCCTTCTTGCTCACCGGATCGAGGACGCGCAGGCCCAGGAGATTGCCCGCCGTCTGGCCGCCGAAGGAGTGTCCGGCTGCGGCAACGCGGCTTCGATCCAGGCGCCCGCTGAGACCGGGAACAGCGCCCTCCAGCAGATCAAGCTGGTCAAGGATGCGCTTCATGTCCTGGACCCGGAAGCGCCAGAGCCGCGGTGTGCGGAGATCGTCCTGGGGAAGACCCACGGTCCTGGAGTCGAGATGGGTGGGCTGAATCACCACGAAACCGTGAGCAGCCCAGAAGTCAGCCAGAGGACCATAGCCGTTCAACGACGACCCGAAACCGTGCGAGAAGACGATGATCGGCAGTTCGCTCCCGGTGGTCGGCGCGGAAATTCTCACCCGAAGGCCCTCACCGCGGCCCGGTGCTTCCAGCACTACCGGCTTCACCGAGACGATGGGGGCGGGGGCGGTGATGGCCACGTCCGTGGCCGCCGCCTCTGATGCAGTCATGGGCAGATCCTTCTTCACAATTCCGATGGGGGAAGCCGTCGAACAAGCCGGTCACGGTCGCGTCCTTCGCCTTGGCGGAGGGGGTGAGCCGTCGCGAGATACGCTAAAACCTGACGCTAACGTCAGAGGCAAGAAGTGTTGTCCGCCGCCCATCGGAGAGACATGATGCGTATCGGCGAGCTCGCCACCAGGACAGGCGTCAGCGTTCGGGCGCTGCGCTACTACGAGGAACAGAACCTGCTCGCCTCGGAACGCAGCCCCAGCGGCCAGCGGCAGTACCCGGACAGCGCGGTTGACCGTGTCCAGCTGATCCAGCAGTTGTACGCCGCCGGGCTGCCGAGCAGGTCGATCGCGGATCTGCTGCCGTGTGTCGTGAACGGTGAGGCCACGCCAGAGCTGATCGACCGGCTTTCGGCGGAACGGGATCGCATCGACAGCCGGATCGGCGATCTGGTGGGAGCCCGGGACAGGCTGGGCACCGTGATTGCCGCCGCCACCGTGAACTGGCGAACAGGCCAACACTGCCGACTCCAGTGAGCCCCCGTCAACTTGAAGTCGCAGGTCAAAGGGCTGGTGTGACCAGTTCTCGGCGTGCTCACCCTGGTCGTGGGCGGCAGTCTGCGGCGTAGATCGTTTGTCAGCGGTTGACTTCGAGGTTCGTCAGGACGAGCAGAGCGCGCAGGAGGTGGGTGGCGCGGGCGGGGTCGGTGCGGAGTTTGGTCAGGGTCCGCCAGTTCTTGAGGTGGACGAAGCCGTGTTCGACCGGTGCGACCAATGAGCCCGGGATGCCCTCTCATTGGGTAGCGGACCACACCCAGGGGGAATAATGAATCATCGCTCAGGCCGTGTACTCGGTATGACTGTCGCCGCGTTAATCGGCCTTGTCGGTTGCGGCAGCAGTAAGCCCTCCGACGGCTCTGCGTCCGAGTCCCGCTCGTCTGCCGTACCTGCGTACGTTGCCGCCTACCGTGCCGGATACACTGCGGGCAAGGCCGTCTACGACTCCTCGGGCAAGGGGGCGGCCGTGCGCGAGACCGTATGGGGCGGCTGTACGCGCCGGGCCCTACAGGCCGGCAGCGCCGCCGAGATGGATCGTGGTTCCTGGGTGCGGGGCTGCCTCAACGGCGTCGCCAACGCCCCTGAGCAGTTGCCCACCGGTCCCGTGACCAAGCGGACCACGGATGCGAAGCTGCTGGAGCGGTTCCGTGCCTGGGCTCGCACCAAGGGTGAAGCGCAGCTAGTCGACCACGTCCGCATGCTGGTCGCAGTCCAACTGACCGAACACGACTATGACGTTGAGTTGAGCACGGACTACCCGGCAGGGTCCGGAAACCCTGGATCTGAATCGCTTGCCCACAGTTTCGTCGAGTGGTGGGACGGTGACCATGGCCGGGACGGTATCGCCAGGAACGTTCTGGTCCTTGGGGCAGACGGAAAGAGGCTGACCGCAAAGCGCATCTGAGGAGCGTCAACGGCCCCGTAGCGCTGGATCTTCGGCAGCTTCGCCGAAAGTGCCGAATAGCCGGTTCCTGCGCGCTGTAGCCGGGCGGCATCTACGACCCGGTGCATGCTGGATCCCGAGATGTTGGAACGGATCACCGCGCGACGCGTGGAACTGGACGAACTCGAAGAACAGCTGGCCAAGCAGCTGGCGGAGGTACGGGCCGAGCGGGACGAACTCGCCGTCAACGAACGTGTCCTTGAGCGGATGAGCGAGCAGCTCGCCGACGAGCGCGCCTCGGCCGCGCCGGCGCCCGGACAGGTCGGCGGACAGGCTGTGATGCTGATCCCGCACCGCGCGCCGGACGTGGAGGAGACCATGCTCCCGACGGACTACCAGCGCATCCTCGCCGCCGTGCGGCAGGCCGCCGGACCGGTCATGGCCCGGCAGGTCGGCGAGATGCTGGGAGTGGACGTCAGCGTGCGGGGCAAGCTGGAAACGCTGCGTTCGAAGCTGGTCAGACTGACCGACCGCGGGTGGCTGCGGAAACTGCCCGACGGCCGGTTCACCACCCGCCTGTGACCTGTTCCGCCTCCCGGAGCGGTGCAGCCCGGGCGTAACCGGGGTGCCCTTGGCGGCCGTTGGAAGGGCGGCCCCTGCCTTGCGGCGCCCGGCCCTCCGGCAACAGCACGATCCGTGTAGTGCCCGTCCCCACCGGTCCCCGTCGAGATGCCGTACGGCGAGATCGGCGAGGCCATTGGGAAGTCCGCGGCGACGGTACGGCAGGTCGCGCGGCGGGCACGCGAGCACGTGGCCGCCCGGCAGCCGCGCATGCGGGTGAGCCGGGCCGAGCAACCGGAGAGAGCAGTCCCCGAGGGCGAGGGCGGCGTGATGTCTGACGCCCAGCCGATACGGGACACCATCGCTCTAGACGGTGACGGGTCCTGCATCGCCGAGGCACGTCACCGTGCGGGGGACTTCCTTACCCGCGTCCAGGCTGATCACGGCCTGCCGGTGTCCGCGCGCGCCATGGACCTGACGCAGCTGGTGGTCAGCGAGCTCGTCACCAACGCCCGCAAGTACGCGCCCGGACCGGTGCTGATGGAGCTGCGCATTGTCGGGGACCTGGTGGAAGTGGTCGTGTGGGACAGCGATCCGGTCCTCCCGGTGGCCCGGGCCACCGACGCGGGCAGAGTCGGCCAGCACGGCCTGGAGATCGTCATGGCCGTCGTCCAGAGCTACGAGGTCCACCGGGAGCCGGTCGGCAAACGCATCACCGCCCGCATCGTCCTGCCCGACGACCCGGGCGGTGACATCACCGGACGCCGCCCCCGGTAGCAGCCAGTGCTCCCCCTGTCCTCACCGTCCTTTCCTGGCGGGCCTGCGCCGGTGAAGACGACGATCAGCGCGCTGATCACGGCCAGCACCATGCGCTGGAACGGGTATCCGTCGGCTGTTCGGGCACACGAGACGTCATGCACGGACAACATGCGCGTCCCACCAGCAGCAGTCTCATCGGCCAGGCCTCCACAGCCGAGACATCGCCGCCCGGTCACGACGGCGCCAAGCACTCACGCCGAGGGCGGCGCACCGGCCGCCTGCGCCGCCGCATCCTCGCCTACCGGGCAATCGATTTCCTGTCCACGCACATCCCGGACGACCCCGGCCCGGGCGACGAATGCCTGCTCCTCGTGCACACCCGCCAGGTCGTCGGCCAGGTCCGCTACCGGATCTGCACTGACTGCGCTCAGGGCGTCATTACCTCCGTCGCCATCAACGAGCGCTTCCACAGCACCGGCCTGGGCACCCGTGCGCTGTCACACCTACGGTCCCGCCACCCGGGACTGACCTGGCGCAGCACGCTACGCAAGCGCACCACCCGTGATCTCCTGCGGCGGATGCGCATTCCCACAACCACTTCTGCCACGCCCTGCCCGCACGCTCACCAGGCACTCTCTGCCCCGGCCGGTCCGATACTCGCCAGCGGCTGACCCCAACGCTCACCAGTCACAGCGCGCGGTGGAGAGGGCACCCCCTCATCCTGGGCCTGCCTTAAAGGGCGGTATATGAGCCATGCCTGTTTTGGGGTGCACCTCAGGCTGAGCGACCGGTCGCGATGGCGTGCTTGACGTACGTCACCGCGCCGCGCGGCGGAGCCGGCATGGGGGACCAGTGGTGGGGCATGCGAGGCGAAAAGGGCGTGGGCCGACCGCGGTTTCGGTGCCGCCCGTCGACGTCGAGAACCTCTTAGGGGTGAGAAAGTGAAGGGCTTCCGCAGCTTCATCCTGCGCGGCAACGTGGTCGACCTGGCCGTCGGCATCGTCATCGGGGCTGCGTTCACCGCCGTGGTGAACGGCTTCGTCAGCGCCTTCCTGACACCACTCGTCGGGCTGGCCACCGGCGCCACCGGCGACATGAGCCGCAAGACCTTCACCCTGGGCAACACCGAGTTCCCCTACGGCGCCTTCATCAACGCGGCGATCAGCTTCCTCCTCCTCGCCAGCGCCCTGTACTTCCTGGTCGTGCTCCCGATCAACAAGCTCCACGAACGCCTCGCCCCGCACCAAGACGTCCAGGCCCCCAAACGGGACTGCCCCGAATGCCTCAGCCCCGTACCCGCCCAGGCCCGGCGCTGCGCCTCCTGCACCGTCTCCCTGCCGGCCGTACCCGCTCAGGCGGGGGAGACAACCCAGCGCGCCGGGTGACCCGACCTCCATGGCCCGGCCTGCGTTGCCGGGCCCGTCGCGGGCACTCCCGTGGTGACCGTAGGGGCGCGTTGGCGCTGAGGGCGAGCATGGGACCTCCCCGTGACTGTCGGCCTGGGTCCGATCAGGGGGCCGGTCTTCAGGGTGCGGCCGAACGGTTGACGCCGCATGTCGTACCGCAGCTGCCGGGGGCCCGTCGGCACCACCCGCTCAAGAGGTCACGGCCCATGGAATCGCAGGGTCTCCCGGAACCGCATGCGGTCGACCAGCGGCACGTCCTGCATCTGGTCGGCGAGGACCTGGCCCTCGTTGTCGACTCTCACGAACGGGTCCCCGTACATGGTGCACCGCGCCTCGAACAAGTATGAGATCTCGCTATGCCGGTCGGTCGGGATCCCGGGGGACCGGGTGCCGCCGTCGTGGAGCTGGATGGTGAAGCCTTCGACGCAAGTGCACGACATGGCGGGAGGGTCCCAGCGGCCCGGAGCCTCAGCTTGCTCCCGGCGCGGCGCGTACGGGCGGTCCCCAAGGTTGACGGCGGGGAAGATCGCCAATCGGCCCCGCAGGATGACGCCTCGGCGCATTCTCTGGCGTTCGCGTGTGGATTGGACGTCCGAGAGCACCGACGGGGCCCACAGGGGCGTACAGCGATTTCCGCAGGTCGGTGGTCTGATCACCGGTGATCCGTGTGACGGATGCCCGATCTGCGCGACTCCGCGCGGAGCGCGGGCCCCGGGACAGCCGTCTCCCAGGGAGACGCCGGGGCCGGCCATCGCGTCGTTCCCAGCGGATGCGCAGGCGGCGGAAGCCGTGCAGCCGGGCGATCGTCCGCTCAACGACCCATCGAAAGGTGCCCAGGCCGGTGCCGTGTGGCTGGCCTCGTTCGGCGATCGCGGGCCGGATGTCGCGCTGGCGCAGGAGCCGGCGGTAGTTGTCGTGGTCGTAGCCGCGGTCGGCGAAGAGCATGTCGGGCCGTCTGCGCGGCCGGCCGACGACTCCGGCCACGGCTGGGATCTTGTCCAGCAGGGGCAGGAGTTGGGTGACGTCGTTGCGGTTTCCGCCGGTCAGCGGCACCGCGAGCGGGATGCCCTGGCCGTCGGAGAGGACGTGGTGCTTGCTGCCCGGCCGTGCGCGATCGACCGGGCTGGGTCCGCTTTTGGGCCCCTGCGTCCAGCCCGGACGTGAGAAGAATCGATCACCGCCCGGTCCAGCTGATTCTTCGAGCGCAGCGTGTTCAGCAGCAGTTGGTGGAGCTGGTCCCAGACGCCGGCTTCGTTCCAGGCTGCCAGGCGGCGCCAGCACGTCATGCCCGAGCCGAAGGCCAGTTCTTGGGGCAGATACTCCCACTGGATGCCGGTATGCAGGACAAACAGGATGCCGCACAAGGCCTGGCGGTCGGGCACCCGCGGCCGCCCCTCGACCTGCTTCGGCGGCGGCTCGGGCGGCAACGGCTCGATGAGCGACGACAGTTCGTCCGACACGATTCACGGCCGCGACTGACGCTTTCCCATGACCACATCAACGAGCGATCAAGCCGACAGTCACATGATCAACCGCTTTTGTTAGAGCCAGTACAGAACCAGGCATGTTTGCCGTCTGGATACACTGCCCCGTCGGGAGGAGCCTTTCCTCTGCCCGTGCCGGGACGGCGGCAGGCGGCTTGATGTGAAGGAGTCCGAGCGTGGATGCCCCACATGTGGTGGGCCGGCCCCCGGTGGTGCCCGGGAGGGCCGTGTTGGAGGTGAGCCCGTTGCCCGGTCGTTCCGGGATACGTGCCTGCGGTGAGATCAGCGTCCTCACTCGCCCGTCGTGGGAGCAGGCCCTGTCCGAGCTGGCCCGGCGGCACGCGGGCGTGTCGTACGTGGAGCTGTCGGATGTGGCGTTCGTCGACGTGGCCGGGGTGAGTGCGCTGGCGGTCACCGCCATGAATCTGCCCGACGGGAGGGTTGTGGTCGAGAATCCCCCGCCGCAGCTGCCGCGGGTTTTGGAGATGTTCTGGCCGGGCCTGGACCGGATCGAGGTGGCTCTGTGATGAGCACGGTGACCACCCAGGACGCGTTCGTGCACCCTGCCCTTTTCTACCGCACCGAGCAGGAGTACACGCGGCAGACGGTGGCCTTCCTGCGCGAGGGCCTGACCGACGGCGAGCCGATGGCCGTGGCGGTGCCCGGCCCCAATCTTGAGCTGATCCAGGCAGGTCTGGGCGTGGACGCCGAGGGCATCCTGTTCCTGGACATGACCGAGGTCGGCCGCAACCCGGGGCGGATCATCCCCAAGGTGCTGCGCGGGTTCGCCGACGCCCACCCGAAGGGGCGTGTGCGGATCATCGGCGAGCCGATCTGGGCCGGGCGCAGCGCGGTGGAGTACCCGGCGTGCGCGCAGCACGAGGCGCTGATCAACGCCGCGTTCGAGGGCAGAGCGGTGACGATCCTGTGCCCCTACGACGAGGTGCGGCTGGATCCGCAGGTGATCGCCGATGCGCGGGTTACCCACCCGACCCTCATCAGCGGGGAGGGCCGCGAGTCGGTCAGCGACGTCTACGACTGGCAGGCGGTCGTCTCTCGCTACAACCAGGAGCTTGCACCTGCACAGGACGCCGCGGCCTTCTCCTACGGTGATGAGGACCTTCCGGCGGTCCGCCAGTTCGCTCTTGCTCAGGCGGCGCGGATGGGACTGGCCGGGGAGCGGCTGATGGATGTGCAGCTGGCGGTCGCGGAGCTGACGACCAACAGCGTGGTCCACGGCGGAGGCCGCGGGACACTCGCCATCTGGGCCGAGCAGGGGCAGTTGGTGTGCGAGGTCCGCGATGAGGGTCGGCTGACCGATCCGCTGGCCGGCCGCCGCCCGCCGGAGCACGGCCAGCTGGGCGGCCGGGGCCTGATGCTGGTCCACTACGTGTCCGACCTGGTGCGCGTGCACACCGGCGACGACGGCACGACGGTGCGCTTCTACCTCAGCCTGTAACCGCACGCGTGTGCGGCCACCCAAGCAGAAGCGGGCAGGCGGCCGCCCGGACACCGGACCTCCGTCGCCGACTTCCTGCTGGCGGAGGTGCTCAGACGGCAGCCCGCCGCGACCCCGGACACCCGGCCGGTCCTGACGAGGAGCGTGCCAGTCCTGCCGCGAGCAGGACACGCCGCCCGGTGGGGCAGCGTCCCCGAGCGGCGCCCGGTGCGGTGGACGAAGCAGCCCGGATGGAGGCGGTACGACATCTTCGACACCCGGCCGGACGGGGCTTCGACCGCATTGCCGCGATGGCCGCACGGCTGTTCCGGGCGCTGTGGCAAGCGTGACGGTCGTTGGAGGAGCCCGGTTCTGGTTCAAGGCCGCCCACGGGCTGGACGGCGTCAGCGAGATCAGCCGCGAACCCGCTCCGTGCGACTCGACCGCAACGTGAAGCACTTGTGTCCGAAATCGTCAGGAGGTGTGCGGATAGATTCTGGTGGTGACCTCTGAACCTGTGGAGAAGCTGTTCGCTGATGTGTGCGGGACGTTGGCCCGTGCGGGCTTTGATGTGTCGTCGGCTGGCGATGAGGGCAGGCCTGGTCTGCGGGTGTGGCGGGAGACGGACTCGGTGCTGGTGGAATGGGTGCCCGGCAGCGAGTTGGATCCTGCGGGGCGGGAGGATGCGGGATTCGATGGCATTCGCGCTGCTCTGCGGTCAGCACTGTTGGCGATACTTACGCAAGCCGGTCATGCCGTGCAGGTGGACCGCGAGAGCGGTGAGGTACGGGTCAGGCTGCTTGCGTGACCGTGGGCCACAAGATCGCGGTGCCCTCAGGCCGTGGTGGTCCGGCACCCTCCTGACAAAGGCAGCCGACGCGCCGCACGGCCATGCCAGGAGCAGGCTGGGAGGCGTGACCAGCGCTCCGATTGTCGTACACCAGCCCTCGCGCACCGGCGGCCGGAGTGTCACCGTGCACTCGCACGGTCGGGACGAGATCCTCGGCACCGCCTACAGCGATCACGATCTTGTGGTGTTCCTCGAAGCCGCGGGCGTCGACGATCCCGAGGGCGTGCTGGACGATCCACGCTGGGTGGAATGGCGCGCCGGCGGACCACACGAGTGGAGCGCGCCCTGAATGTGGTGGCGTGGTGTACGGGTCCACCACGGCCGCGAGGTGGCGGTGTCAGTGGGTGGTGAGCATGCCTTCGCGGAGCTGGGCCAGAGTGCGTGATAGCAGTCGGGAGACGTGCATCTGGGAGACGCCGAGCCGTTCGCCGATCTGGGCCTGGGTCAGTTCCTCCACGAACCTCCAGTGCAGGATCCTGCGCGACCGCTCATCGAGATCGGCGATCATCGGAGCGAGTGCGTGGAAGTCCTCCACCAGTTCCAGTGCGCCGTCCTCGTTGCCGATGAAGTCGGCCAGGGCCGTCTCGCCGTCCTCGCCGTTGCCGATCGCGGCGTCCAGGGAGGAGGAGCGGTAGCCGTTGGAGGCCAGACGCGCCTCGATGACCTCCTCCTCGTCCAGGTTCATCAGCTGGGCCAGTTCGGCCACGGTGGGTGTGCGGCCCAGGCGGCTGCTCAGCTCCTCGGTGGCGCGCGCCAGATGGACGCGGGCCTCCTGCAGGCGGCGCGGAACGTGCACGGCCCACGTGGTGTCACGGAAGAACCGCTTGATCTCTCCCACGATGTAGGGGATCGAGAAGGAGGTGAACTCCACCTCGCGGGAGAGCTCGAACCGGTCGATGGCCTTGATCAGGCCGATCACACCGACCTGCACGATGTCCTCCATCTCCTCCTGGTCCCGGCTGCGGAAACGGGAGGCCGCGTAGCGGACCAGGGAGACGTTCATCTCGATCAGCGTGTTGCGCGCGTACTGGTACTCCGGCGTGCCCTCTTCCAGCTGGTTCAGCTGCTGGAAGAACAGGCGGGTGAGTTCACGCGCGTCTTTCGGAGCGACCTTCGACGGGTTGGCCACCTCCGGCATTTCAACGCACCGAACATCTGCCGTCCCCACTGCCGTATCCGTAATCATGTGTCCCTCCCCTTTCGGCCATGCCGCCCCGGCCCACTTCAACTCGCCGCTGCCGCGCCTACCCCTTCCCCCCGCCTTCATGCCTACTCCTTCCGAGGAGCAAGCAGGTCGGCAAACCGCTCTACGGCCTGCATCACCCTCCAGGAGTGACACGACCGTCTGCCGCCCGCTTGCCGCCCGCCTGGCCTGTGTCATGGCCGTGCGCGGTGTCGTATGTGGCGCCACCCGTACGCGGGACACCACACCGTCGATACCGACGCGTACCGAGTCGCGGCGGTTGACCGCGTCCGAAAGCGGCGCAGGCCACCACGCGCAGGACCACCCCTTCGGCAGGAGTCAGGATTCCGATGCCGTCGTTATCTTTCGTGTGGGAGTACACGGTGAGCAACGCATCGACGGGGAAAGCCAAGGCACGCGGACTCTCGTCGGGTGTGCGGCTTACCGCGGAGATCTGGCTCGTCGCGCGCTGAGGCTCATGCTGGAGGACGCCGGAACCCGGATCCTGGGGATACACAGCGACACGGCTTTTGGCCCCTGCCTCTCCTCGCACTGCCCCATGGCAGGCCACCTGACGCTCGGAGGGGGACTTGTCCGAGTACGGGGCGGCGGCTGACCTGGTGTGTGTGGCTTGTCGACAGGTGGTGGGCGGGCGAGGTGTACGAGCTGGGGTTCCGCTGGCAGAAGCCGTGCCGCCGGCCACGCATCCGGGAATGTCTCACCACCGGCTGGTCAGGAGTAATTGTCAATATGCGTGGATGAGCTGGCCTGGGGAGGGCTTGTTTTGTTAGTCGGCCGTGAGGTTGCTCGGTTCCTCTCCGCGATACGGTATCCACCAGTATCCGGGCTGGAACACTTCGTAGTCGGTGCTCGGGGCGAGTTCGGCATGCAGCTTTTCGCAGAGCACGAGTCCGTGGAGGCTGCCGTCGTCCAGTTCGTCTGACCACTCGCACCTTAGCTCAGCAGGGTCCAGGAGTGATTCCGGATCCCAGCCGACTTTCGCGGCGACATATCCGTGGAACTGCGCGAGCAGTTCGTAGAGTTGGTGTCCCAGTTCGGTCAGCTCTGCTGCGGTGAGCTGGAATCTGGGGAGGCTGCCGTCCAGGCCACAACCCCAGCTGACGGCCACGGGCAGGATCGAGAGCTCGATGTATGAGCCCACCTTCGCCAGCATCGGCCGGTGGAGAGGGATGCGGTGGGCGCCCGCGCGAAGCACCCATGGCCTGGGGTCGATGCGGGCGGCAGCCTGTGCCGCCTCGGCGTTGTCGCCAAAGTTCACCACGAGCATGAAACAGATCGCCACGGCTCTTCTGCCTCCCCGGCCCCACGGCCTCACGCAGCCCGCGTTTCAATACGTTCGACGAGGATGCCATTCTCGAACCTGGCGCCCGCGCGGACCAGGGGCACAAGGTGAGATCCGGTGATCGCCCGCCAGCGTGCCTGGGCGGACTCCACGAGCTTGAATACCATCGCGAGGGCAGCGGCCGGGCTTCCGGCCCCGCGGGTGACCTTGGTCCGTAGCTTGACCGTGGAGAACGTCGACTCAATCGGGTTCGTAGTCCGCAGATGGACCCAGTGCTCGGCGGGGAAGTCGTAGAACGCCAGCAGCTCGTCCAGGTCGTCGGTGACCTTCGCGGCGGCTTTGGGCCATTTGGTGCCGTAGTCCTTCGCGAACGCACGGGCCGCCTGCTCGGCATGTGCGCGGTCCTCGGCGTTGTAGATCTCCTGCAGGGCCTTGCGGGCCCCGGTGTGCACGGACTTCGGCAGGGAGTTGATCACGTTCCTGGTTTTGTGAACCCAGCACCTTTGATGTCTGGCCTGCGGAAACACCTCCGCCAGAGCCCGCCACAGGCCCATCGCCCCGTCCCCGACCACCAGGGCCGGATCCTTCATTCCCCGCCGCCGGCAGTCGCGCAGCAGGTCGGCCCATGATTCGGTGGACCCCCGCAGACCCTCCGCGAGTCCGATCAGCTCCTTGGTGCCATCACCGAACTCACCGCCGTTGCTTGATGGGTTGAGCGCCTGAGGTGTCTACACCGCCCGGCGCCGCCCACCCACCCCCGCACCCGGCCCGGACTGGGCAACCCCGGCCGATCCCGGCGATCCGGCTGCGCCCCGGCCCCCGGACCAGAAAGCGGGGGAGTGGGAAATACCCCGCATCCCGCCGCAGTACGAGCGAGCTGTCCTCGCCGGCGCGGTGGTGCGGGAGAAGTTGCGCACCGCCACCGCCACCGCTACTGCTGTGCGGGGCCGGGCGTGCGACGTCTTCGCGCACCAGCAGGCGGTGATGCCCGAGCAGCTGCTCGCGCCCGCGCCGCCGCCCCCGAGCACGAGGACCAGGAGCCGGACGCCGGGAGGCGATCGACCTGACGGCGCTGCGGGCCCTGAGGGAGTCGCGCACGGACGTGGGAGCCCTCGATCTCGCGGCCGAGCGGCTGTGCCACCTCGGTGCCGCCTTCACCGCGGCGGCCGACCGAGCCCGGGCCACCATGGACCGCTACGCCGAACAGGACGATTCCGACGCGGCGCGCTCGCGTCCGGTGCGTCAGGGCGACGAGCGGGCGCACCGCCCGCAGGAGCCCGGACCGCACCGAGGCCGGGAGGCCGCCCACTGAGTGGATCCGATGCCGCGCACCCGATGCCGTGGTGCGCACGGACGCTCCGGCACCCTCTCCACCGAGTGGAGTCCACCGGCCCGGAAGTGGACGACATCGTGGGGGAGTGCGTGGGCACTGTCACGTTGGCTGACTGCGAGCGCGTACGTCCGTGGGTCACGGGCTTCTTCCGCAAGCTTCTGGACCGGCCGCTCGGCGGCGCCTGCTGAGCGGTGATGCTGAGGGCGTTCGGTAGAGTTCCGGGGTGCTGGCTGTCTGGTCGGTGCCTTCCTGGGGGGGATGACGAGACGAGGAACATGCCGGAGCAAGCGAGCCCGCCTGTGATAGCACCGAGCGGGCCTGTGGCCGCACCGGTCGAGGCGGCACGGATGGCGGCGGTGCGCCGGTACGACATTCTCGACACTCCGCCGGACGGCGCCTACGACAGAGTCGCGGCGCTGGCGGCACGGTTGTTCGAGGTGCCGGTGGCGACGGTGACGATCGTTGACGAGGACCGAATCTGGTTCAAGGCCGCGCACGGCCTGGAAGGCGTCAGCGAGATCGGCCGCGATCCGGGCCTGTGTGCCTCGGCGGTGCTCACCGATGACACCACCGTCATCCCCGACACTCTGCTGGACCCGGTCGCCTGCTCCAACCCGCTGGTCGCCGGCCCGATGGGCGTACGGTTCTACGCCGCCGCTCCGATCATCACCGCCGACGGGTACCGGCTGGGCACGGTCAACATCCTCGACACCCGCCCCCGCGAGATCAGCGAGGCCGATGCCTCCACCCTCGGGGACCTGGCCGCGGTAGTGCGTGACCAGCTTGAGCTGCGGCTGTCGGCACTGAACGCGGTACGCGCCGAGCAGGAGCGCCGCAAGGTCGAGCAGGAGAAGCGCCAGGCGGAGGAAGAGGCCCGCCAGCGTGCGGAGCGGGACAAGGCGGCCATCGCCGCGTTCGCCTCCACCTTGCAGCGCACCCTGGTCCCCCCGGCACTTCCCGCGGTACCGGGCCTGGAGCTGGCCTGCCACTACAAGACCGCCTCCCCGCAGGAAGTGGGCGGGGACTTCTACGACGTCTTCCCCGTGGGCGGGGGCCGGTGGGCGTTCTTCCTGGGCGATGTGTGCGGCAAGGGCGCCGAAGCCGCCTCGATCACCTCTCTGACCCGCTACACGCTGCGGGCCGCAGCTCTCGTCGACGCGGACCCCACGGCTGCGCTCAAGGCCCTGAACACCGCGCTGTTGCTGGACGCGGCGGTCGGTACCCGCTTTTGCACCGCCGTCTTCGGCCTGCTCGACCCGGCCCGGGATGGCGGTTTCACTGTCACGCTGGCCACCGGCGGTCACCCGCCCGCCTACCACCTGAGCCCAACCGAGGGCGGCGGCGTGCGGGTGGAGGCGGCCCGCGCCAAGGGCGGCATGTTGGTCGGCGCGTTCGCCGAAGCCGCCTTCGCCTCACGCACTCTGCACCTGGCACCCGGCGAGGGATTGCTGCTGTACACCGACGGGCTGACCGAGGCCCGCACCGCCGATGGCCGCATGCTCGCCGACACGGGCCTGACCGACTTCCTGGCCCGGCGGCCGGCGCCGGTCAGTGCCGGCGCCCTGATCGACGACACCGTCGCGCTCCTAGACACCCTTCCCGACACCGAACGCGACGACGTGGCCTTGCTGGCCCTGTCCGTCCCCACTCCCGATGCTGTTCCCGCCGGCATCACCACCACCGCCCACAGCGCCGCCGCCCCGACCGCCGACGTCTCCGTCGGGCAGGAGAACCCACGCCCATGACCGACGCATTCCACATCGACGTCCCGCACACCGACGGTGCCCTGGCCGTGATCGCCCTGTCCGGCGAGTTCGACATCGCCGCCGCACCCGCCGTACGGGCCCGCGCCCTGAAACTCATCGCGAACGGCCACCCTGACCTGGTCGCCGACCTCTCAGGCGTCACCTTCTGCGACTCCTCAGGACTGGGCGCCCTCGTCGGCATCTGGCGCTGCGCCAAGGACGCCGACGGCTCCCTGACCCTGGCCGCTATCCCCGACCGGCTGGGCCGCCTGCTCAGCGTCACGGGGATGGACGCCTTCCTGCCCGCCTACTCCAGCGCCGACGCCGCGCTCGCCGCACGCCAAGGCAACCGCACCACCGCCTGAAACCCCTCGCTCGCCAGGCAATAGCTGGCTAGCACTGCACAGCCCGGCCGTTCTCCGCCGGCCGGCGCCGGGGCATGGCCAAACGCGCGCCGCGACCAACATATTGGTTGCGACGCGCGCTCATCCCCTCCGCCGTGGCGCTACACGTCGAGCGGCGGCGTGCAGCACACCGGATGCTGCACCCATGTCACAACATTGGGCGCAACCAGGCAGTTTCTGCCTATGTCCATCGTTCGTGGCTGGAAACCGACAGGGGGAGATGTCTAGTTAAGGCGTGTTGTCCGACCATGATCATCTGGTGAGATCCTGAGCCACGCAGCTCTTCGCTGCGCGCTGAGGTCCTTCTCCCTGTGGGGGTTGGGCCTTTCTTCATGTTGAGGCGATTCGGAAAAAGGAGAGGGCCCACCACGGGCTTCCGGGGAGTTGCAACGTGGCGGGCCCTTGAGCCACAGATCGAAATGTTCGAGCGCAACGTGCGCGGCCTTTTCCCTGCGGGTGCCGACCAACACCCGCTCTGCGGCTGGCTGCTGGCGCGAGGCAGTCCACAGGGCCGTGGTCGTTGCCGCGAAGGTCCCTACCGCAGACAGCCATTGCGGGGCCGTCCCCGACCATTGCGAGGTCGTCGCGGGGTCTGCCCCGCCACAGGACAACCAATGAGAGGTCACCGCAGCAACATAGCTATTTCCATATAAATCGGTGTGTTCACACGCGGAAGGCTAGTGAACGGTCTTCTTGGACGCGCTACGTCTGCACGCGATCGGCCTGGGCTTCCTGTCCGTGAACCGATCGGTTAGAGCCTGTCCGGGCGATCTTGTCTGGTGGTTTCTAATGGCCGAGAGAGCCGATGAAGCGGTCCAGCCGTGAGACGACTTGGTGCAATACGTCAACGGATCCCGTGGCGTCGTCCGCGAGCTCCAGTGCGTGATCCGCTGAGGGAACTTCCAGGACGTCATGTCGTAGGGACTCGGCGATCCGTGAGTCCCACAGCCTGTCGGCGCTGCCGCCGATGAGGAGGGTCGGCGCTTGGGCTCGCTGGAGGGCACGGGCCACGTGGCCGATGGTCAGGACAGGAGTGAGCCAGGCCGCTGCGATGTCTCGCTCGGCTGCGATGCCGCAGGCGAGTGAGCCCAAGGACTTGCCGACAAGGAGGCGACAGGCCCCTGCCTCGGCGTCGACGGCCTGAGTGACCTGCCGCTCCACCCACGCGATCCGGTCGTCCACGGTGAACTGCGAGAAGTCTTCTGGGATCTGCCACCACAACTCCTGGACCGTCCAGCCGCGCTGGAGGAGCACGCCGCGAGCGAAGTGCAGCAGTGGCCTGGCGGGCGAGTAACCGACGCCTGGAAGGACGACTGCGACACGGTCAGGGGCACCATCGAAGCGGGTGGGCATGGCGAAGGGGGAGGGATCGGGCATGGCCGCAGGCTACTAGCCAGCTGATCATGTGACTGGCGTCCTGTCGGATCGTTGTTCGGGACATGGGGCGAGGTGATCTGACGGATGCCGAGTGTGAGCGGCTTGAGCCGTTCCTGCCGGTCAGCAATGGGCGGTGTGGCCGGTGGCCGGATCACCGACAGGTGATCGATGGGATTTTGCACCGGGTGCGGACCGGGGTGCAGTGGCGGGATCTGCCTGAGCGGTTCGGGCCGTGGAAGACGGTCCATGAGCGGCCATCGGCTGTGGTCAGCAGATGGCACCTGGGAACGCCTGCTGCAGCAGGTGCAGGCCGCGGCGGACGCTGCGGGCGAGATCGACTGGGACATCTCGGTTGACTCCACGATCGTGCGTGCCCATCAGCATGTGGCAGGCGCCCGTACCGATGCGCCGCCGACCGGCTGCTGATCCTTGATCCCCGCCACCTGATCAGCCGGGCCTTCGGATGGCTGCCGATCTGGGACATCCGGTTCCCGCCGTAGGGCGCACCAAGCCCACCGGCCGCCGCAAGATGGCCGCCCGGGCCAAGCAGACCCTGCGCCACTGCAGTGGGCTGTACGTCAGCGACGTCCTGCACGTGATCACTCGCGACGAAGGCACCACGCGCCGGGTCTACGACGACGCCGACCTCAAGGCCGCCTACACCGCCCAGGGCCAGCGCATCGCCGACGCCGCGATCGACTATCCCGGCACCTGGATCGTCATCGAGGTCACCACCACCCAGCTGCGCCGCGAAGCCGCCACTGCCGTACCCGGCGAATCACAGATCGAGGACATCGACAAACTCCGGGACCCGTTCTTCAAACGGTTCTTCGAGGGACTGCACCCGAGCAACTTCGCCGAAGGTGTCGAACTCCAGGGGCAGTACGGGAATAGAAGCTCCGTTCCAGGGGGCGGGCCTGCCGCCTGCTGCTGTGCATCCGCACGGCCCGGCGGCGTAGAAGATGGAGGCAGGGCTCCCGTTCTGTGTTTCCCCCGAGCCCGGACGGGAGGCCGCCTGCCCCGGCCGATGGTTGGGGCGGGAATGCCTGCGCGGGAGAGCTGCACAGTCCGCACATCGGTCACGGCGGTCACGTGACGGCATCAGCGTTTTCACCGGGCAGCAGGCTCTTGGTCACCGGTGGTGCCGATGGTGAACTACGCATCAGGACTCTGCCGTCGGCAACGTTGGGTGAGCGGCCGGAGACCTGATGCTCAGTGGCACTGGAGCGCGACGCCTGCGTCCGACTCCTGGCCAAGCTCCTAAAACGGCGCACCACTGTGTCCGTCCGGGGCTGTGATCAGGCCACGCCGCCCGCCCTGAAGTCGTCTGTTCGGGGTACTCGCGTGCCCATCGGATGGTCGGGCCCATGAGACGGCCCGGCCTGCAGGAACGCAGAGGGACGGGAGGTGGCCGTCGTGTCGAGCACGCAGTCGCACTATGCCGGGTCCGACCACAGCACGGACCGCTCTGGCCAGGAGCCGGTGGGCGAGCTGGTGCAGCGCGCCTCGCAGCAGCTGACCGAGCTGGTGCGCGGCGAGCTGAGGCTGGCCCAGGCGGAGATGAAGGAGAAGGGCAAGCGCTACGGCAAGGGCGGTGGCCTGTTCGGCGGCGCCGGAGTCGTCGGCTTCCTGATGGCGCAGGCGCTGGTCGCCACCGCGATCGCCGCGCTGGCGGTGCTGCTGCCGGTGTGGGCGGCGGCGCTGATTGTCACCGCGGTGCTGGGTGTGATCGCCGCGATCATGGCCATGAGTGGAAAGAAGCAGGTCGACCAGGCCACGCCGCCCGCACCCGAGCAGACGATCGAGAACGTCAAGGCCGACGTGGCCGAGATCAAGGAGAGTGCCCACCGATGACCCAGCCGCCTCATGACGAGCCCACCGCCGCCGGCCCCGACGAGTTGCGCGAGCAGGTCGAGCAGACCCGTGAAGAGCTCGGGCAGACGGTCGAGGCGCTGGCGGCCAAGACCGACGTCAAGGCGCGCGCCCAGGAGAAGGCCGCCGAGGTCAAGGAGCAGGCCGCCGCGAAGGCCGGCGAGCTGAAGGAGCAAGCGGTTGTCAAGGCCGGGGAACTGAAAGCGAAGGCTGCCGACCTGGCACACCAGGCGCAGGACAGGCTGCCCGACCCGGTCAAGGACCAGGCCGCCCGGGCCGCCGAGCAGGCTCGGGCGAAGGCAGCCCATGCCGGTCAGCTGTGGGAGGAGAAGGCGCCCGAGCCGGTACGGCAGAAGACAGCCCAAGGGGCGCAGCTGGCGCGGGACAATCGCAAGGTGCTGCTGGCGGCCGCGGGCGTGGCCGTCGTGGTGTGGCTGGCCTGCCGCCGCCGGAAGGGGTGAGCCGGGTGAAGGCATCCAAGATCGCTTACAAGCCGGTCGGTCTGGCGCTCGGGGCGTGACCGCCCGTGGGCGCAGTCGGCGGCGCCCGGCGCAAGCACGCAGCGGTCGGCGGGCGGCGGCACGTGCGGGCGATAGCAGCGGGCGTCGGCTTACCGGTGTAGCGTTGGAGTTAGCTGTCGTGGTTCCGAAGTACCGGTCGCCCGTGAGCGTGCGCACGGGCGTTTCTGCTGTTCAGAGTGTCTGAGGACCAAGGCGATCACCTCCGGTTCCCGCGCAGTGCAGGAACCGATTTCCAGTCCCCTTGGAGGGCAGTATGGCCAGCGGAACCGTCAAGTGGTTCAACTCGGAAAAGGGCTTCGGCTTCATCGAGCAGGACGGCGGTGGCCCCGACGTCTTCGCTCACTACTCCAACATCGCCAGCTCCGGCTTCCGTGAGCTCCAGGAAGGCCAGAAGGTGAACTTCGACGTCACCCAGGGCCAGAAGGGCCCCCAGGCGGAGAACATCACCCCCGCCTGAACGGCTTGCATCTCCACGGCACCCGCCCGCCACCTCGCTGGGCGGGTGCCGTGCGCTCTGCAGTGGCCCCCGGCAGAGCACCAACTACACCCCCGGCGGACGGTTGCCGTCGCGCGCTCGCCGCGCACGTTGCGCCCCGCCCGCCGTCCCGACTAGGCCCGGCCTTCGTGGCTATGAAGGGGCGACAGACCGCTGGGATGCGGGAGCTGTCCCCCAAGCGCGACATCGTCCCGAACGATGCGCTGGCTTCGAAAATGGGGGCGCGCCGTCCAACGGCGCTGCGGCCCTCGCCGTTACGCGGTGGCCCGCTGGGGCTCAAGCGCCTGGAGTAGTCGCCGACGCGTCCCGGCTGCCAGCGGCGCTGTATCCCTTGCCGAAGCCGCCGCCCGCCCGGCACCGCTCCCGCTCACGGCAGTACCCCGAGGGCCAGCCCAACGCATGGTGCTCCACGCGCCTGCGTCGCCGTCGGGGATGAGCGGCCACGGTGGACTCTGAGAGTGGAGCCCACGGTGGTATGCATCGAGTGAGTGGACGCTGGTCAGGCGCCCAACGACCGGTGAGTGCCCCAGGTTGTGCCGTCGGCTTCGGGCTGAAGTTGGCGGCGGGAGGCTGTCCAAGATACCGGCTCATGACCTGCGGTCCTTGGCGTCCGCCTGCCGGGGCGTGGTCCAGCTGTGGTGAACCCCGCAGGGCTCCCGATCATCCGTCCTGGTCACCTCGGGGGTGTCAAAGCCCTGAGTCAGGATCAGACTGCGCAGGGTGCTGTACCCGAGCAGGATGGTCGCGGCCGCGGTGAAGTACAAGCGGAGGTCGGCTTCCCCCAAGCCGTCACCCGTCCGCAGCACATGCACGAGGCCCCAGCCGCTCAACACGGCCAGCAGGGCCCACACCGGCCACAGCAGCCGGTGTGTACGCCGCCGCTGCCGTACGTCGGCCGTGGACCGGAGCACGACCCGCAACCGCGCGTCGCAGTGCTCGCAGAAAACGCTTATCTCACTCGGCCGCTCGTCGAACCGGTCCAGGCTGCCCACCTCAGCGTTGACCAAGGTCGCCGTCTGTGTGCTGTCACCGACATGCCGTGTGACGTAGGTGTGCATGATGCTGTACCGGAATCTGCCCGAGATCTTGCTCCCCACAGGGCCTCCCCGCTCTCCCGGCTCCCGCCGACTTCCTTCCCGCTCCTGACAGTCCACACCCATGGGCGACAGAGACGGTTCCAATACTGGGACTCCGCCCCGGCAGAGATCTCGGCGTGCCGTATGAACCGCCGGGACGTGACGACCCCTCCAACCACTCGCTGAACAAGGCGCCCGGGGAGGCCACCCGTTCGGGGCCTCTGGCTGGGCACAGGTCCGCGCGCCGCGTTTGTCTGGTGGTGTTCCGCCGGCAACAGGAGCCCAGCGGGGTTCCATGCGAGGAGAAATCATGTCCCAGCAGACCATCACGCAGTACAAGAACGCCCACACCGCCCTGTACGGCGGCACCGGCCTGGACCGTCGCATCACCGAGGAACAGGCCGGTCACGCGGCCGCCTGGGAGGCCGCCCGGCAGCTGAAGGACTCGGAGACGCCGATCGACGAGGACAAACTGCCCCACACCCTGAAAGCGCTGGCCCACCAGCAGGCCGACCATCTGCTGACCGCCCTCGGCCTGGACTACCTGGATGACCAGCAGGTCACACGCCATGCGGTAGCCGCAGCAGCACGTATCGCGGCCGAGTTCGTCACCGCCTGAACGCGACGACTCGAGCAGCGTCACGCAAGCTCACCAGCGTCGGCACGCGCATCCGACGCACGACCGGCGCTGCGGCGGCCGCGCTCGCCGACGAGACCTGACGTCGATGACATTGAGCAGCAGGGTTGCCCTGCCCGGCCCCGGCGGCCAGTGCTCCCATGGGCGCGGCAGCATGTGCCACAGGGCTCTGAGCCAGTCGGGCGGGTTGGTCAGGAATGTGTCCACCAGGCGGGCCGTGAAGGACCGAGCGGCGCCCTGGACTGGCGCGGCGGTCAGGCCGGCACCGGCAGCGGGCTGCTGAGCGGGCGACGGGTCGGGCGCGGGAACGTTGTCCCGGGTCATGATGCTGCTCGAACCGGCGCAGGGGTCACGGGGCCCGGTCAGAGGGCGTGCCTTCGAAAGGCCCGTCCGTCGCAGCCGTCATACGCTCCCCAGCGCTGCCACCACCTTGGCGAGGATGGTCCACGTCGTCGCCGGGGTCGGCTCGTAGGCGCAGTTGTGCGGGAGGTGCCAGACGTGGCCGTCCTCGCGTTTCCTCGCAGTCCGGCGCGTGCAGCACCCCGTGGGCCGGACCCCGGGCCCACGCCGGGCCGACTCTGACGGACATCGCGGCAGGAGCGTGATCGGAGTGTCTGGGCGCTCTCGAAGAGCATGACCCGAGTCGCCGGTGGCCGATGTGCTCTGATCGCCGGCTGTGAGGCATCCGGCTGGTGAGACAGCCGCTCGCGTTCCGAGAAGAACGCCCGGACATTCATACCTGGGCTGCCCGGCTACGAATCCCAGTGAGGCGGAACACGCGACAGTCGGCAGCCGAGGGGGCCTCTCATGGCGGGACAGCAGTTTCAGGAGGTGGCGAGGGGCCTCGTGGAGGAGGCCCGGCTCCGTGAAGCGCCGCCGGATCCATCCGTGGTGTCCGTTGTCGCCGAGCGGTTCGCCGGGATGCTGGCGGAGGTCGCACACCTGGACCAGGTGCGTGTCGACAGCGACTTCTTCGATGATCTCGGCGCCGACTCCCTGGTGATGGCGCACTTCTGTGCGCGGGTGAGGAACCGGCCGGACCTGCCGCACGTGTCGATGCGCGACGTCTACCAGCATCCGACCGCCGGCGGACTGGCAGCCGCGCTTGTCGGCAGCGCGCCTCCACCACCGGGCGAAACCGAGGCCCCCAGCCCATCGGAACTGGCCAGGGCCATGGCCCGGGAGCCGGCTCCGCCGACCGGCCGCCCGCACCGTGTGCTTTGCGGGGCACTCCAGCTTCTGGCCTTCCTCGGCTACGCCCTTCTCCTCGCCGCCGTCTCGGCCCAGGGCTACGAATGGATCTCCGCGCAGGTCCATCTGCTCGACGCCTACCTGCGGAGCGTCGTGTTCGGCGCCGCGCTGCTCATCGTGCTGTGCGCCCTGCCCGTGATCGCCAAGTGGCTGCTGATCGGCCGGTTCACGCCGCGGAGGTTCCGTGTCTGGAGTCTTGCCTATTTCCGGTTCTGGCTGGTCAAGACGCTGATCCGGTCGAGCCCGCTGGCCCTGTTCGTAGGATCGCCGCTCCATCCGCTCTTCCTGCGGGTCCTGGGTGCGCGGATCGGCAGAGGAGTGACGATCCTTTCGCGCTCCGCCCCGGTCTGCACCGACCTGTTGACCATCGGTGACGGCGCACTCGTCCGCAAGGACGTGCTGCTCAGCTGTTACCACGCGGCCGACGGCGTGATCGAGACAGGGCCGGTCATCCTGGGCCGGGACGCGGTCGTCAGCGAGGCGACGGTGCTGGACATCGGGAGCCGGATCGGTGACGGATCCCGACTCGGGCATGCCTCCTCCCTGCACGCCGGCCAGGCGGTCCCCGACGGCGAGCACTGGCACGGCTCTCCGGCCCAGCCCGCGGACGGCGACTTCCCAGAGGTGGAGCCCGCCCGGTGCGGCACCGCACGGCGAGCGGTTCACGGTGTCCTGCTCATGCTCATGGCGCTGCTGGTGTACGTGCCGCTGGCGGTGGGCTGCCTGGACGTGCTGCTCTCCCGGGTGCTGGAGGGATCCGCGGTGAGGAAGGCAGACGGGGCGAAGGTCCTCTACGTCGATCTGCTGGTGGTCACGAGCGTGGTCTTCTTCGGCGGCGTGATAGCCGCTCTCGCGGTCCTGGCCACCGTCCCACGGCTGCTCGGCAGGTTTGTCCGGCCTGGCCGGACGTACCCGCTGTTCGGCTTCCACCACACCGTGCATCGGACGATTGTCCTGATGACGAACAGGAAATTTCTGACCCGTCTGTTCGGCGACAGCAGTTGCATCGTGCACTACCTGCGCTGGATCGGCTACCGCCTCTCTCCCGTGGAGCAGACCGGCTCGAACTTCGGCACAGCGGTCAAGCACGAGACCCCTTACCTGAGCAGGGTCGGCACCGGGACCATGGTCGCGGACGGACTGTCCCTGATGAACGCCGAGTACTCCAGCACCTCCTTCCGCCTGTCGCCGACCGTGATCGGGGCGCACAACTTCCTCGGGAACCGGATCGCCTACCCCTCCGGCGGCCGGACCGGCGACAACTGCCTCCTCGCCACCAAGGTGGCGGTCCCCGTCAGCGGACCGATCCGGCACGACGTGGGCCTTCTTGGCTCCCCATGCTTCGAGATCCCGCGCTCGGTGGCGAGGGACAGCACCTTCGACGAAGTCAAGTACGGGGACGGCCTGCGCCGTGGCCTCGCGGCCAAGAACCGGCACAACGCCGTCACCATGGCATGTCACCTGCTCACTGGATGGCTGTTCTTCTTCTGCGTCGTCCTGCTCTTCGCGCTCGCCGCGAGCCTGTACCCGGTGTGGGGCACAGCGGTCCTCGCGCTCGCCAACACCGTCCTGCTGCCGTTCACCCTCCTCTACTACGTCCTCCTCGAGCGGGCCGTCACGGCGTGGCACTCTCCGGAGCCACTGTTCTGCTCGATCTACGACCGCCGCTTCTGGCGTCGTGAGCGGTACTGGAAGGTGCCGTCCGAGACGTATCTGCACATCCTCGACGGCACGCCGTTCAAGAGCGTCGTGTGGCGCATGCTGGGCGTCCGGATCGGGGCGGGGGTCTTCGACGACGGCTGCCATCTGACGGAGCGCCCCATGGTCCGCATCGGGGACGGCTGCACCCTCAACGCGGGCAGTGTCATGCAGTGCCACTCCCAGGAGGACGGCACGTTCAAGTCGGACCGCAGTGCTCTCGGTGCCGGCTGCACCCTCGCCGTCGGAGCGTTCGTGCACTACGGCGTGACGGTCGGCGACGGCGCTGTGCTGGGGGCGGACTGCTTCCTCATGAAGGGCGAGTCGGTCCCCGAGCACACCCGCTGGGCGGGAAATCCGGCCCGCCCGGCCCTCGACGAAAAAAGCGGAGGTGCGCGGTGATGGCAGCGACAGTGGCGGCGACCGACGCCCGCGTCCCCGGATACGACAGCCGGGTCGAGGGCGGCTTCACGGCCGCGCCCCGATGGGCGATGGAGCCGATGCCCGGTACGGGGGAGCACGTCAGGCGCGTCCCCGGCGAAGTGACGGCGTCCCTGCGTCGGCGGGCCCGTGAACTCGGCGTGCCGCTCACCGCGATCCTCCTCGCGGCGCACACGCAGGTGCTCGCCCTGCTCTCGGGTGATCCCGATGTGCGCAGCGGCTATCTGGCCCCGGGCCGGCCCCGGCCACTGCCCTTCGAGCTGACGGCCGGGCCAGGCACCTGGCGCCGACTGGTGCTGGATGCCCGGCGGGCCGAGGCGGTGGCGCTGTCGCCCGGGGCCGGCACACCGTCCCGGGGCGGCCCTGAAGTAGTGTTCGCGGCCGGGCACGAGGTCACCGTCCCGGTGGACGGAGCCGTGCTGCTCGGCGTTTCGGCGGGTGAGGAGCGCGGCCGGCTCGTGTTGCGCCTGCGGCACCGAACGGACCTGCTGGACGCGGGCTGCGCCGCCCGGGTCGGCGGATACCATCTCGCCGCGCTGGAAGCGATCGCCGCCGACCCCGACGCCCCTCGTCACCGGCGCAGCCTGCTGTCCGCGGACGAACTGCGGTTCCAGCTCGACGGGCTGGCGGGGCCCCGCCGTTCGCTGCCGGACCGCCGGTTCCACGAACTGTTCGAGGAGCGGGTGCGCAAGGCTCCGGACGCCGTCGCTGTGGTCCACCAGGGCCGCGGGTGGACGTACGCGGACCTCAACACGCGGGCCAACCGGCTGGCCCGCGCCCTGCTGGCCGAAGGGCTCGGCCCCGAGGACACGGTCGCCGTGGTGACGGAGCGCGACCTCCACTGGGCGGCCGGCGTGCTCGGCGTCCTCAAGGCCGGCGCCGTGTACCTGCCCGTCGACCCGCGTCACCCGGGCGGCCGCATGAGCGCGATGCTCAGCCGCGCCGACTGCTCGTACGTCCTCACCGAGCCGGACAGAACCACGCAGCTGGACCGGGCCCTGGCATCGCTCCCCGGAACCCGGCGGCTACTCGTCCCGGACATCATCGACCGGGCCGCCGACGGAACCGACCTCGGCCTGGACATACCGGCGGGTCGGCTCGCGTACGTCTTCTTCACCTCCGGCTCCACCGGTGAGCCGAAGGGCGCGATGTGCGAGCACGCAGGCCTGCTCAACCACCTGTACGCCAAAATCGGCGACCTGGGTATCGGCGAGGGCACCGTGGTGGCGCAGACGGCCTCGCAGTGCTTCGACATCTCGCTGTGGCAGTTGCTCGCGGGGCTGCTGACGGGCGGGCGGACCTTGCTGGTCGAGCAGAACGCCATCCTCGACGCGGACCGGTTCCTGGACCGGATCACCGAGGGCCGCGTCAACGTCCTGCAGGTGGTGCCGTCCTATCTCGACGTCATCCTGTCCGCCCTGGAACGCCGCCGGCGTGACCTGCCGGACCTGCGGTGCGTGTCCGTCACCGGCGAGGCGCTGCGTGGGGAACTGGTCCAGCGGTGGTTCGCCACCGGTCCCGCCGTGCGACTGGTCAACGCCTACGGACTGACCGAGACGTCCGACGACACCAACCACGAGGTGATGGACCGACCTCCCGCCACCGACCGGATCCCGCTCGGCCGGCCCATCGCCAACGTGTACCAGTACGTCGTCGACGACAACCTGCGCCCGGTTCCGCTCGGGGCACCCGGCGCCATCGTCTTCTCCGGGGTCTGCGTCGGCCGCGGCTACATCAACGACGCCGAACGCACCCGGCTCGCCTACCTGGCCGACCCCCACCGCCCCGGCCAACGGCTCTACCGCGGAGGCGACTTCGGGCGCTGGCGGCCCGACGGGAAACTGGAGTTCCTCGGCCGCCGGGACGCGCAGGTGAAGATCCGGGGGTTCCGGGTCGAGATCGGCGAGGTCGAGAACGCGCTGCTGCGCGTGCCCGGCGTCACGGACTGCGCGGTCGTGGTGACCGGCGCGGAGGATCACGGCCGCCAGCTGGCCGCCTTCTACACGAGCGGGCGCGCGGTGACCGCCGAGAATCTGCGTGAGCGGCTCGTGAACCTGCTTCCCGCGTACATGATCCCGGCGTCCTTCCACCGACTGGACCGCCTGCCGCTCACAGCCAACGGCAAGACCGACCGCAAGGCGCTCGCGGCGCACGCCGAGGACCTCGGTCCGGCCCGGGACTCCCGCGGCGCCCCGCGGACGCCGGCCGAACGGCGGCTCGCGGCGCAATGGGAGGCGGAACTCGGCCTACCGCCCGGACGGATCCGCCGAGACGACAACTTCTTCGACCTGGGCGGCACCTCCCTGTCGGCGGTACGGCTCGCGGTCTCGCTGGGTCGGGTGATCACCCCGCGCGACCTCGCCGGGCGTCCCGTGCTGGCCGACCTGGCCCAGCTGATCGACAGCCGTACCGGCGGAGAACCGTGACGGACACCAGGAGTACGAGAGGAGATCGGCATGTTGTCGGCACTCTTCCGCAAGAGCAGGGCCACCAGGGCACCGGCTCCGGACGTCCTTCCGGCACTCGATGCCGCAGGCACCCCGGACGCCACGGACACGGCGGCCTGGGTGGCCGGCCGGCGGGACGCGCTGCGTGAACTCGTCGCCGAGCGGGGGGCGCTCGTCGTCCGCGGCCTTGGCCTGCGAAACCCAGCCGACGTCGAGTCGGTCCTGCGCCAGGTGGCCGAGCGCCCCATGGCCGAACGCGAGGGGTTCGCCACCCGCGACCGCCACGCGGACGGCGTCTACTCGTCGTCGGCATGGCCGCCCAGCCAGCCCATGTGCATGCACCACGAACTCAGCTACGCCTTCGAGTGTCCCGGCCTGCTGCTGTTCGCGTGCCTGGAGCCGCCCGTCGAAGGCGGCGCCACCGCCGTGGCTGACGCGACCGAAATGGTGCACGCGCTGCCCGCCGAACTCGTCGACCGTTTCGCCCGGGAGGGCTGGCTGCTCGACAGGGCCTACAACGAGGGGATCGGTGCGACGCTCGCTCAGTCCTTCGGCACCGGCGACCGCGGCGCGGTCGAGGCCTATTGCCGTGCCCACGCGATCGACTGGTCCTGGCAGCCGGACGGTTCGCTGCGCACGCGGCAGCACCGACACGCCGTCGTGCGGCACCCGGTCTCCGGCCGGCGCTGCTGGTTCAACCAGATCGCCTTTCTGAACGAGTGGACGATGGCACCCGAGGTCAGGGAGTTCCTGATCGACGAGTACGGACCGGACGGGCTGCCCTTCAACACCCGTTACGGCAACGGCGATCCGGTGCCTGCGGACGTCGTCGAGCAGATCAACAAGACGTACGAAGCCCATACCGTACGCCGGTCCTGGCAGCGCGGGGACCTGATGCTGGTGGACAACATCCGCACCGCGCACAGCCGGGAGGCGTACCGGGGGCCGCGGAACATCGTGGTGGCGATGGCCGACCCCGTGCGTCCCGGCCTTCCCGGACCGCAGACAGGGAGTGAAGCGGCATGACCAGCGTGCACACCGTCCCGCAGACCGCCCGGGGGGATGCCCCGGTGGTGCCGTCCTTCGCCGTCATCCCCGGAAGCCAGGTCAAGGAGGTGCTCCGGGGTCGTGAGAAGACCGTGGTGGAGGTCGTCGAGGCGACGTACCGCCTGCACGGTGCCGGCCGTACGGTCAACCCGCCGTCCTCCTTTCTGCGCTTTCCCGAGCGGCCGACATCGCGGATCATCGCGCTGCCCGCCTCGCTCGGCGGCGAGGGCGGGGTGGACGGCCTGAAGTGGATTTCCAGTTTCCCCGCCAACGTCGCCTCGGGCATCCCACGGGCGTCAGCTGTACTCATCCTGAACGACCCCACCACGGGCTACCCCTTCGCATGCGTGGAGAGCTCGATCATCAGCGCCGCCAGAACCGCGGCGTCCGCCGCTTCGGCGGCAGACCGGCTCAGCAGGGGACGACCGCGCCCCGTCCGCCTGGGGTTCGTCGGGGCGGGTCTGATCGCCCGCTACATCCACACCTACCTGGAGGGCACCGGCTGGTCCTTCGACGCCATCGGTGTACATGATCTGTCCCCCGACAGCGCCGCCGGCTTCCGCACCTACCTGGAGCAGTCCGGCGCCGTCGGACGCGTCACCGTGCACCGCACCGCTGAGGAGCTGATCCGGCTCAGTGACCTGATCGTCTTCGCAACGGTCGCCGACCGGCCGCACATCACCGAGCCGTCCTGGTTCCGGCACAACCCGGTGGTGCTGCACGTGTCGCTGCGCGACCTCGCGCCGCAGGTGCTACTCAGCTCCACCAATGTCGTCGACGACGTCGACCACTGCCTCAGGGCCGCCACCTCACCGCATCTTACCGAACGCCTCACCGGCAACCGTGACTTCCTGCTCGGCACGCTCGACGACGTGATGGCCGGCCGCGTGACGGTCCGGGCCGACCGCCCGGCGGTCTTCTCACCGTTCGGCCTGGGCGTGCTGGACCTTGCGGTCGGCAGCTACGTCTACGACGAGGTGGCCCGATCCGGCGAACTGCGGGTCATCGACCACTTCTTTCACGAGCTGAGCCGGCACGGCTGAGGGCGGAACGCGTCCACCGTCGGGCCTGTACGAGGAGAACAATCGTGCCTGTCATATCCGTCCCCCACGCCTTCAACGAGGAGGACCTGTACGTCGACCTGGAGCCGACGACGGGCCACCGGCTCTTCCTCAAGTGCGAGGGCTTCAACTTCGCGGGTTCGATCAAGCTGAAGGCCGCGACCGAGATGGTGGAGTCCGCCGAGCGCAGCGGAACCCTCCGGCGGGACTCGATCCTGATCGAGTCCTCCTCCGGCAATCTCGGCGTGGCGTTGAGCATGATCGCGGCGAGCAAGGGCTACCGCTTCGTCTGTGTGACGGACTCCCGGTGCAACCTCGCCACCCGGCTGATGATGGAGGCTTTGGGCAGCCAGGTCCACGTCGTCTCCGACGAGCACGCCACGAGCGGTCTGCTGGGCGCGCGGCTGGCGCATCTGCGCGGTCTGTGCGCCGCGGACGACCGCTATGTGTGGCTGAGTCAGTACACCAACCCCGACAACTGGCGGGCGCACTACCTCAGGACGGCCCCGGCCATCGCCCGCTGGTTCCCGCTCCTGGACGTCCTGTTCATCGGCGTCGGCACGACCGGCACGCTGATGGGCTGCGCCCGCTGGTTCCGTTCCTGGCACCGGCCGGTGCGGATCGTCGCCGTGGACAGCGTCGGCTCCGCGATCTTCGGCGACCCGCCCGGACGGCGGATGATCCCCGGCCTCGGCATGAGCCTCCGGCCGCCCCTGCTCGACGAGAGTTACGTCGACGAGGCGGTCCGCGTCGAGGAGGCCGATGCCATCCGTACCTGCCGGAACCTGGCGAGGCGGGGCTTCCTGTTCGGCGGGTCGACCGGCACGGTCGTCAGCGGGGCGACGAGCTGGCTCGCCCGGCACGGAACGCCGGGTCTCACACCCGTCGCGATCGCCCCGGACCTCGGTGAGCGCTACCTCGACACGATCTACCAGAGCAACTGGGTGCAGGCCCTGTACGGCAGTGACGCGATCGAGGACCCCCGCGCTGTGCGGGCGCCCTCCGACCGACCGTAGGCGGCTGTGCATGTGCCTCCTTCCCGCGCGACCGATCCTGCGCCCCGAGCGGCTGACACCCGCGGCCTGGGCACGGCCTCCGGAGCCGCCTCGCCCCGGCCGGCCCCGGCTGTGGCTGGCACGGGTGGAGGACCTCCGCGGCGCCGTCACCCCACTCGCCGGCACACTGCTGGACAGCCGGGAAAGGGCGCGGGCCGCGGCACTTCACCGGGTGGCGGACAGGGACGGATACCGGGTCGCCCACGTGTGCCTGCGCATGCTCCTCGGCGCCTACCTCGGGGTCGAGCCGTCGGACGTGACGCTGGTACGGCAATCCTGCCCCGTGTGCCGGGCCCCGCACGGCCGTCCCGACGTGCCCGGCGTGCCCCTGTGCTTCTCCGTCTCCCGTACCGACGGTTTCTGCCTGCTCGCCTTCGCGGACACAGCGGTCGGCGCGGACATCGAACGGCTGCCCGCCTCCGACGTCGTCTCCGCGCTCACGGCGACGCTGCATCCCCGGGAGGCCGCCGAGCTTGCCGCGTGCCCGCCGGATCGGCGCCCCGCCGCCTTCGCCCGCGTGTGGACACGCAAGGAGGCGTATCTGAAAGGGCTCGGTGCCGGACTCGGACGTGACCTCCGCTTCGACCACCTCGGCGCCTCCGCGCACGGGCCCCGCCGGATGCCGGGCTGGAGCATCGAGGACGTGGCGGTGGGGAGGGGATGCGCGGCCGCCGTCGCGGTGGCCGAGCAGTGAGCGTCACGGGGGGACGGAGATGACGCCGAGGGGGTGCGTGGTGGGCTGGCGGGAGCCACCGGCCGGTTCCACCGTGACGCAGACGCCAGTGGCCCCGCCGAGGGGCCCGTCCAGGACACGTACCTCACGTCCGCCCGCGGTGGTGGACAGCAGTCCGGCCGGCCGGAACTGCCCCGATTCGGTGTACCAGAGTTGGTAGACCCGGTCGTCGGTGAGCGGCGGCAGCCCGGAGCCGAAGAAGGCGGACCGGCCTTGTGCCCGGGAGGCGACGACGCTCGCGGTCCCGCCGCGCGCGAGCTCGTTGGTGCTGATCGTGGCGTCGGGGGCGGTCAGGACATCGGCGAGTTGCCGGTACTCGGCATGGTCCTGGGCGGACTGCTCACGCGCGGTTTCGGCCTCGGAGCTCTGCCACCAGGCGACACCTCCGAGAGCCAGGGCTGCCGCCACGGACGCGGCCAGCGCCAGCTTCACACCCCCCTGCCGACGGCGTTGGCGCCGAGACGCGAATGCGTCGGATGGGACCTGACGTACGGTGGTGATCTGGTCGAGCACCCGGCGGCGCAGGTCCGCGGAGGGCGCGCTCGTCTCGGCCGCCCCCAACTCGACGGCCCCCTTGGACAACTGTTCGACCTCCAGGCGGCATGGGATACAAGAGGCCAGGTGGTTCTCGAATGCTGCTTCCTCAGCGGCCGGCAGCGCGTGCAGCACATACGCGCCGACATCGAGATGCGGGTCGTCGGTGAGGTTCACGAACCGGCCTCCATACAGTCGTACAGGCGCTTCAGCCCCTGACGCATCCGCGACTTGATTGTTCCCGGCGGCGTCGAGAGGGCCTCGGCGACCTCCGCGTACGTGAGCCCCTCGTAGTAGGCCAGCACCAGGGGCAGCCTCAGCTCGCGGGCCAGCTGAGTCAGGCAGCGGAAGACCACGCGCTGTTCCTCCCTCACCTCGACCTCTTCGGCGACGGTGTCGAAGGACCGCTCCTGTTCCCGGACCGCGGCGCGCAGCTCGTGGGCACGGCCCGCGGTGACGGACCGCACCCGGTCCACCGCACGGCGGTGTGCGAGGGTCAGCACCCAGTTCCGGGCGGCCCCGCGCGCCGGCTGGAACTGCTTGGCGGTCCGCCACACCTCCACCATCACGTCCTGGGTCACCTCCTCCGCCTGTGCCTTGTCCCGCACCACACGGCACGCCAGTCCCATCACCGTGTCCACCAGAGCCTCGTACAGTCCGGCGAAAGCCTCTTCGTCGCCCTCAGCGGCGCGGACGAGCAACTGGTCCAGCCCGGGCTCGTCCGTGGACTCTCCTCGCCGCCCTTGAGTGTCACCTTCCGTCTGAGATCCGGTTCCTCGGTCCATCGCGCCTCCTCGGCTCAGCTCGACACTGCCCCCTTCCGCGAAGAACGCATCCGGTCCAAAGCCGTCCGTCCGACAGATTCACCTGCCTGCCGCAGCGTTCCCCTGCATCCTTTGTTCGGAGCTGTCACGGCCACAGATCAAGATCAGTCGCCTCCGGAGTGCGAGAAGGGGCCGCCGCCGGTGACCCCGGCAGCCCCTCCTCTCGCCTCCTGGACCTGACCCCGGGCCCGTCACCACCGGGGCAGCACCACCGCATACGCGGCCAAGCAGATCCAACGTCGGCACCGGCGAGAACGCGACCCTTGGGCACAAGCCCCTTCGCCGCCGCCGCGATGATGGTCTTTCCCGTGCCACACGCGGCGTGTACCTGCCCGCGCAGCCCATTAGCAGGAATGCCGTCCGACGGGGTATCGGCGGGGTGCTCGCCGGTCGTCGTACGGCGGACCGCGGTTGGCCAGGAGCCCGCAGATCTACGCCGTGCTGCGGGAGACCAAAGCGGGAAAGATTGTCGTCAAACCGGGCATAACATGAAGTCGCCGCACGAACTTTGGTCCGATCCTGTCGAGGCCGAGGCGCTGAAGGTTCGACTCGACGATCTGCACCGGGCGAAGATCCGGCTTGCTGATGAGGTGCTGTAGTTGGCGACTACATCGGAGACAGCACCCGAGCCGAAATCGCCTACGCCCGGTCGCTGGGCAAGCCCGTGCGGTTCACGCACCCCGAAATCGACCCTGACGCCTGACCGCCCGCTGCCACCTCGACAACCAGGGCCAGCAGCCCGCCGCCTGACCGTCTCGCAGTGGCTTCGGCCACCGCCCACCCCACACCCTCCGCGTGCGTTCCTTGGAATTGATCATCTAGTTCCGGGGCCGAATAGCGCAGGGTTGGAACACCGACTCTTCCCCCGTCCGATGGGCCGATGGGATCCACCGACTGGACTCCACTCCGGTGCGCCGGATGACGATGCACGCCACGTGGTGCGCACCGCGATGTCCGCCACCGCATCCGGCGGCGCACCACCCGACGACGCCCCGCACTCGCGCGCGCCGGGTGCGCCGCACCCGATGTCCCGCACCGCACCGGTGCGCCCACCGCCGACCGACCCCTTGACCAGCTGCGCCGGGTACGCGCGCGACCCCTTGACCAGGTCCGCCACCGAGCACGTTTCCCCTTGACACAGCCCCTTTTCGGCTGGCGATCAGGTCGTGGTCAAGGGGGGTGTGACAGGGAGGCCCGCCGAGCCGTGGCGCGCGCCGGCACCATCGCCTCCGGGCGAGGACCCACGCGTGCAGTTGCTGGTCGCTGGATTCGGCGGCGGCCCGGGCGGCGGTGGCGAACCAGGCACGGACTCCCGGCGGCTGCCCAGATCATGTAGGACGATCGTGGTCATCCCGGCCATCTGCCCGGCCGTCCGGCACAGCCTGGCCCGGACGGGTGCGGGCTGCGGGACGGTGAGCAGCGGGCGCAGGGTCGTGAAGTCGGTGACCAGGTCGGCCAGGACGCGGGTGGGTGCCTGGCCGTGGTAGCCGTATCCGTAGCTCTCGGCTGCGGCCCCGTGTCACCGATGAACGGCCTTTCTCACGGAGGCTGGCGTCGTGCCCGCCGAAGCGTTCTGCGGCGAACTACTGGTCATCGGCGCGTCACTTGCTGCCCCTCGCGGAGGTCGCTCAGCGTGTCCGCGATCATCTGCGTTGCGGCGCCCGCTACGGCGGAGCCGATCCGCTGGTTGGGCTGGGGCGAGGACGGCGAAGAGAAGGAGGTCCTCACCACGAGGACACGGGCTGAGCCGCATCGGCTCTTCAGGAACTGTCGGGACAGGCGTGGCAGGGGGTGTTCACGCTGTCGACCCGCCTCATCGCGTGGAGAAGGGCCTATGCGGATGCCAGGTGGAGGAGTTTCGATACGCCCTGGGCGCCGGCGTAGGGCTGGAAGCGCGGGAGGAGGTCGTCGATGAGGTGGACGCAGCGGGGTGCGCCGATGCGGCGGGCCAGGAGCAGAGACTGGGTGGCGGCGGCTGCGGCGGGTTCAGGTTCCTTCTGGTCGAGGTAGCTGGTGGCGCGGTAGGCGAGGAACACGCTGCGGGTTTTGTCGCGGGTGGTGGGCAGCCGGCGTTCGCCTTCGGTGATGAGTTGGTGGGCGCGGCCGGTGTCGCCGAGGTCGAGGAGGGCCTGGCCGGTGTCGACGGCGAGGTCGGCTTCGGACACCCATGAGCACCAGGTCGGCCGGTCGGCACCGGCGTCGCTGAGGTGCAGTTCGGCCGCGGAGAGCGCGCGCAGCACGGCCCGGGGTTCGCTTTTATTGGTTTGTGCGGCGAGGGTGCGGGCGAGGCGCAGTTGGAGCAGGCAGCGTGCGGCGGAGTTCGTACGTCGAAGCGCGCAGGTTGGCAGGCTCTCAGATTGCCTTGCGGACGAACGTTCGCCTCCGGCTCGTTCTGTCGTCTCGGCCGCGAGTTCGTGGGGCGCCTGGCTCACCGCGCCAGCGGGTCTGCAGTGGGCCTCCACGGGCGGCAGAGGGCGAGGAAGCTGCCTGACGCGGCCAGCGCGAGGCCGAGGACCGATGTGGCCATGGGCAGGGCTGTGCCCTGGCCGCCGAGACCGGCCAAGGCCGGTGCGAGGGCGCCCATGAGGAACTGGGTGGTGCCCAGTAGTGCGGAGGCGCTGCCCGCCGCGTGTGGGGCGCGCTGGAGACACAGGGCCGTGGTGGTGGGAAGGATCATGCCGACGGGGCAGGCCGTGAAGAACAGCGTGGTGGCGATCCAGGGCAGACCCGCGTGTGTGGTGGTGACCAGGAGGAGCAGGGTGGTGCTGGCGGCTCCTAGTACGGCCAGGCCCGTTGCCAGGACGCGGTGCGAGGGGAAGCGGCCGAGCAGCAGCTTGCCGTTGAGCTGGCCGGTGACGACCATGCCGATCGAGTTGACGGCGAAGAGCAGGCTGTAGGTCTGCGGAGAGGCGCCGTAGATGCGTTGGATGGTGAAGGACGAGCCGGCGATGTAGGCGAACAGGGCGGCGAAGCCGAGGCTGCCGGTGAGCAGGTAGCCGGTGAAGCGGCGGTCGCGGATCAGGTCGCGCATGGTGCGCAGCGTGGTGGTCAGCCCGCCGTGCCGTCGATGTGTGGTCGGCAGGGTCTCGGTGAGCAGGATGGCGGTGGCGGCGAGGATGGCGAGGCCCAGCAGGGTGAGGGTGACGAAGACGCCGCGCCATGAGGTGAGGCGCAGCAGTTGGGCGCCGAGCACGGGGGCGAGGATCGGTGCCGTGCCGGAGACCAGCATCAGTGAGGACAGCAGGCGGGCGGCGGCGAGCCCGTCGTACAGGTCGCGGACGACGGCTCGGGCGATGACGATGCCAGCGGCGCCTGCCAGACCTTGGACCAGGCGCATGCCGATGAGCACCGCAGGATCCGGGGCGAGGGCACACACGGCGCTTGCCACGACGTACACCGTCAACCCCGTCAGGAGGGGCCGTCGTCGGCCCAGGGTGTCGCTGAGCGGACCGAGGACCAGCTGACCGACCGCTATGCCGATCATGAAGGCGGTCAGGGTGAGCTGGGTGACGGTCTGTGAGACGTGCAGGTCTGCGCTGACCTGGGGGAGGGCCGGCAGATAGAGGTCGATGGTGAGCGGGCCGAGTGCGGTCAGGGAGCCCAGGACCAGGACGAGTGACAGACGGCGGGGCGTCGGCAGGCGGGGCACGTCTTCCGAGATGGCGGTGCCGGCCTGAGGGGTTTCGGGCATGTCCGTTTCCAGGGCTTCTGGGGCGAGTGGAGCGTGCGCGTCAGCGGTCGAGGTGCGCGACGAGGAGGTTGGGGTCCTTGTTCGTGAGATACGCCGCGCTGGGGACGTACACCGTGTGGCCGTGGACGGCGACGGAGGTGGGGGTCTGCAGGCCGTCGGCCGCGGTGAGGACCGCGGTGTGGGTGCCGTCCGGGCGGACCAGGTCGACCCGGTTGTCGTCGCGTGCGGCGAGGAGGGTGTCGCCGTGGCCGGTGAAGGCGAAGTCGTCGATGGACGGCATGCCGGTGGCGCGGACCTGGACGGGACCGGCCGTGCCGCGGGCGGTGACGGGGATGCGCAGGACGGTGCCCTTGTCGAGGTTGGTCGCCCACACCGCCCCGTGGTGCAGCTTGATCCCGTTGGCACCGGCGAAGGAGCTCGGCTCGAGGGCCTCGCCCTCGGCCCACACGACGGCCTCGCCGCCTCGTACGGGAACGCGGTAGACGACGCCGTGCACGGAGTCGGTGACGTACAGCCTGCCGGTGCGCCGGTCCAGGGCGAGACCGTTGGGCAGGCCGTCGGCGGGCAGGGCGGCGATGCGGTGCGGCCGGCCGCCGGGGCGGACGGCCCAGACGCCGGTGAGGTCGGCCGTGCCGGTGGCGTAGGTGACGTAGAGGGTGCCGTCGTCCGTGCGGGCGATGCCGCCGATGAACGCCTTGCCCAGGTTGGGGGTGCTGGCCTTGGCCGCGGCGGGAAGTGTGGCCAAGACGCGAGGACGGCCTCCCGGAGTGACGCGGACGATCTGCCGGGCGAAGGAGAAGGTCAGGTACGCCGTTCCGGCGTGGTCGACGGTGATGTTCTCGGGCTGCTGCGAGGCCGCCAGGTCGAAGTGGTTGGCGATGTGGGGTGCCGTGAGTGGCTCGGTGGCCGCGGTGGCGGTGGTCGCGGAGGCCAGCAGGGCCGCGGCGGCAGCGAGCGTGGTCAGGGAGGTGCGCAGATGCATGGGGTGGTCCTCTTGGTGGGGGATCGGTGACGGTTCACCGCCGGCCCGTGCGGGTTGCGGGCCGGCATCGGGGCGATGGAGTTGCTGCCGGGCGCTCAGGGGGCGACGATCTTGACCGTGCTGGCCCAACTGTGGCCGCCTTCTCGGGTCTGCAGGGCCATGTGCAGAAGCTGGAAGCCCTCCAGCTCGCGGGCGTGCTTGAGAGCGCCGACGTCGACCGGGTTCAGCCCGCCGGAGGTGACCAGGTCGGCGACCTGCCTGCGGGCGGCCTCGTCGTCACCGGCGATGAAGACGTCGAGCGGAGTCCCGCTCACCTGTCCGGCGACCAGGGTGGTGGCGAACGTGGTGTTGAACGCCTTCACGACCCGGGTGCCCGGGGCGGCGGCCTCGGCGATCTCTTCGGCGGCGGAGGCGCCCGGGGCGACGACGAGCGCGTCGAGGGAGGCGTCGACGGGGTTGCTGATGTCGATCAGCACCTTGCCGCTCAACTGTGCCCCGTAGGCGGTGGCGAGCTCCTTGGCGGCGTCGAAGGGGACCGCGAGCACCACAATGTCCGCGGTGTCCACGGCCGATGCGTCGGCGGCGGCGATCCGGCCTTCGCCGGTTGCCTGCCCGCGCAGTTCGTCGACGAGACGTACGGCCTTGTCAGGGTCCTTGGCGGTGACGGTGACCGTATGTCCGCCCGCCAGGGCGCGGGTGGCGATGCCGCGGGCCATGTTGCCGGCACCGACGATGGTGATCTGCATGAGAGTGGTGTCCTGTCCTGCGCTGTGCCTGGTGTCTGTCAGACGTGGACCCGCACCACGTTGAACGGGAGCTTCGGGTCGGCGATCTGGAACTGGAAGTTGACGATCAGCAGGTCGTGGCCGTCGACGGCAGCCGTGGAGGGGCTGTGCATCCCGTGGCCGTGGACCGTACGCACGAGCTTGGCCTTGGTGTAGTCCCGGCTCAGCTTGAGGATGCTGATCTGGCCCTCGGGGTGGTCGAGTTCGGTGACGGCGGTCAAGGTGTGGGCCCGCAGCAGCAGGCCGTCGCCTGAGACGCCCCTGGCGCCGCCGAGGTCGATCGGGACGACCTGGTGGGCGCGGACGTCCACGCGGTAGAAGGCGTGGTCGTTGTAGTCGGCGAGCAGGACGTAGCGGCCGTCGCCGGTGACCACCAGGCCGTTGCCGTTGAAACCGTCGTCGTAGACCATCGGGGAGTTGGTGAGGTCCACGCCCACCTGCAGCGGCTGCTGGACCTTCTCGTTCTTCAGCTCGGCGGCGGTGATGTGCCACAGCGCGGGGTGCATCGAGTCGGAGATGTAGGCGTCGCCGTTGGGGGCGAGGGCCACGTCGTTGAGGAAGGTGTCGGTGCGGCCGGTGTCGAACACGTGCAGCAGGGCGCGGGTGCGGGTGTCGTAGACGAAGACCTTGCCGGTGCCGCCGCCGGCGACGATGAGCCGCCCCGCCCGGTCGGTCTTCATCCCGGCGACGGAGACGCGCCCGTCCTGGCCGCCGGGCAGGAACACCTGGGTCGCGCTCTGATGGACGTCGCCGCGGTAGATGGTGCCGTCGCTGGTGCTGCCGACGTAGAAGAAAGGCGTGCCGCTCTGACGGGCGATGCCCTCGGGGTAGGTCTTGTCGCCGGGGATCGTGTAGCTGGTGGGCAGGTGACCTCGGTGGTGCGGGAGGGGCGTGTGAGGCAGGTCGCCGCCGGGGGCGGCGAGGGCCTGGGCAGCGCCGCCCAGGACGAGAAGCGAGGCCACCGCGACGGCGGCGGCACGGGTACGGCGAAGACGGACTGACATGGCAAGTCTTCCTGAATGGGCGAGAGTTGAGGAGGGAGTCGGAGGCTCAGTGACCGGCGCCGAACAGGGACCGGTTGGCGATGTCGATGATGAACGGGCCGACATGGGAGGGGTAGCGGTCCACGATCGCCTTCTTGTACGCCTCGCCGTCGTCGCCGAGCAGTTCGCGGGCGTCGGCGAGGTACTGGCGGATCCCGGCGTAGACCTCTGGCCCCGCGGGCAGGCCGTGGCCGGCGAGGATCGTGTCGTAGCCGGTGTCGGCGGCCAGGGTGTCGACGGCCTGCTGCCAGCCCGTGATGTCGTTGTTGCCCAGGTAGAGGTGGACGTCGTTGTAGACGAGGTCCTGGGCGATCAGGACGCTCTGGTCGGGCAGCTTGACGAGGAGTTCGTCGGCGGCCTCGCCGCCGGAGACGGCCTCGAAGACGAACCGGACGCCGTCGATGACCTCGGTGCCCGGGGTGATGTCCATACTGGAGGGCAGGTCGGTGGCCGGGACGGCCAGGCCGCTCGGCAGCTGGGCGGCGGGGCGCGCGGCGATCTGTTCGCGCACCTGGGGCAGTACGTGGACCGGCGCGCCGAAGCGGTCGGCGCCGTTGTAGTGGTCGGGGTGGGCGTGGGTGATGATCAGGCGGTCCAGCGGCTTGCCGAGGCCCTTGGCGTAGGCGACGGCCTCGTCGGCGTAGGCGGGGTTCAGCTGGGCGTCGATCACGACGATCCGGGCCGGGGTCTCGATCAGCTGCGTGGTGGCGTGGAAGGTGTCCGCGGGGGACATGTAGCTGTGGATGCGGACCGGGCCCTTGTCGAGGACCGTGACCGTGCCGTTCATGGGGAGACTCCTTGCGGTGGAGGCGGCCGTGCGTCGCCTTGACGACCTCCACTCTCGCCGCGAATCCGCAGGCAGACGAGATACGCTGAAGACCCTGCATGGTGAATCGAGGACATCTGGAGACTGTGATGGTTCCCCCGGGCTTGGACGGCGGTGATCCCTCCCGGGGAGGTGCGATTCCCCGGCTCGACTTCAATCCGCCCGAGGAGCGCGTTCCGGGCTTCGAGATCGTCGATCTCGCCACCCTGCACGAACGGCGCCGACGACGGAACAGCCGCCCCGACGCGGTCCATCGGGTGGACTTCCACACCCTCACCCTGATCACCGAGGGCAACGGGGCGCACGCGATCGACTTCGTGACCCATCCCTGCCGCCCCGGGACCCTGATGTGGATCCGGCCCGGGCAGGTGCAGCGTTTCGCCGACCCCGGAACCACCAACGGCACGCACCTCCTCTTCACGCCCGCCTTTCCGCCGCACTTCAGCAGCGCCGAGAGGCTGGTGAACGAGTGGTACGGCCCCGCGTGCTGGCAACTGGGCACCGACCCCGCGTACGCCGTCCTGTCCGCCCTGTTGGGCCAGTTGCGCGCCGAATACGACCGCACCGGGCAGGCCGTTTCGCCGGAGATCCTCCAACTCCTGCTGGCCACCGTGCTGTTGCAGATCGACCGGCTGCCGCACCCCGACGGCGGCACCGACCCGCACGCCGGTGGCGAGGTGTATGCCCGCTTCCGCGCCGAACTGGAACGCTCCTACGCCACCACCCGCCGCGCCGCCGACTACGCCCACCGCCTCGGCTACACCGTCAAGACCCTCACCCGAGCCTGCACGGCCGCGACCGGACAACCCGTCAAGCACGTCATCGACGGCCGCGTCGCCCTGGAGGCCAGGCGGCTGCTGGCGCACACCGACGAGCCGGTGGCGACCATCGCGCGCCGCCTCGGTTTCCCCGAGCCCACCAACTTCGGCAAGTTCTTCACCCGCCACACCGGTGCGACGCCCGGCGCGTTCCGGCTTGCCCAGGGCCGGTAGCCAAGTCGGCAGACCCGCCGCTCAGCCGGTGCGGCATGATCGGTGGGCGGATGGAAGCACGAATGGGAAGGGGCGTCAGGGGGGTGGACGAGCATACGGAGATCTCGACGTCGAGCGACGCCGCGAACAACGCGCTGATCATGGCCTTCGGGCGCTTGCAGGGGGCCGCGAACCGGCTGGAGTACATCCTGGGGCGGGCTCTGGAGGTGGACTGCGGTATCAGCCATCTGATGTTCGAGGTGCTGCTCATCCTGGGCAGGGCGGGGGAGTCGGGGCTGTCGATGCGGGCCGTCGCCCAGGAGCAGGTCCTCACGACAGGTGGCGCCACGCGTCTGGTGGACCGTATGGAGGCGGCCGGCCTGGTCGAACGCGTCGAGGATCCCGGTGACCGGCGCGGGAGGCTGGTGCGCCTGACGCCGCTTGGCGAGGAGACGACGGTCTCCGCGTCCCGGGTCCATGTCGAGAACATCAGGCGCTACTTCCTGGCGCCCCTCCCGGTGGAGGACCGGGACCGGTTCGCCGAAGACCTTCGCATCCTGAGCCACACGGCACGGGACACACTGCCCCGGCTTCCCTGAGGGTTGTGGGCCGTTCCGGAGGCTCCTCCCCGCATGCGTCGCTGCACCGGCGACGACCTCCAAGCCGCGCAGCACCTCATCGACCTGCGCCCCCGCGTCATGGCGCACGTCATCCTGGCTGTGGGCCTGCTCCCGGCGATCTTCCCCGCGCGGGCAGCGCGACCTCAAGGCGAGATGCGTCCGAATGGGCGCAAGCTTTGTCACTCCTTGACTCCGCGTTCGTGCTGGATTCATGAGCTGCGCCGACACATGGAGCAGGGTGAATCGCCTGACAGCCGAACACCGGAATACCTGACTAGTCAGATACTGTTGTCCTCGGTGAACCGCTCGCACCCGGCGAGCACCCCACCCCGATGCCGAGGATCTCGATGCAGCTCGTCTACGCCTTCGACGCCTACTGCGGCTGGTCGCACGGATTCTCCCCCACCCTGCGCGAAGTCGTCTCCCGCCACCCGGACCTTCCCGTGCAGGTGATCTCCGGTGGCCTGTTCACCGGCTCGCGCCGGGTCCCGATCCGCGAGTTCGGCTACGTCCGGGGGGCCAACGCCCAGATCGTCGAGCTCACCGGCGCCGAGTTCGGTGAGGGGTACAACCGGCTGATCGCCGACGGCTCGTTCGTAATGGATTCCGAAGACGCGGCGCGTGGCGTCGCCGCCCTGCGCCGGGTGGCCCCCGACCGGGCGGCCGAGCTGGCCGGTGCCCTGCAGCGGGCCTTCTACGTCGACGGCCTCAGCCTGTCCGAGCCCGCCACGTACCGGAAGGTCGCCGAAGAGGCCGGCCTTGACGCCGACGCTGTCGTTTCCGCCTTCGACTCCGCCGAGGCGTACGACGCGGCGGCGGACGACTTCCGGCGCTGTGCCGAGCTGGGCGTCACCGGCTTTCCCACCCTGCTCGGCGTCGACGGCGACCGCGTCGCCGTCCTGGCTCACGGTCGCGCCACCGTCGACGAGGTCGACAGGCGACTCGCCGCTCTCTCCTGACTGCGCCACCCCCATCCCCGCAAGGAGCACCAAGCATGAGCACCCTCGATTTCAGCATCTTCGATCTGGACTTCCCGGCCGGCAGCAAGAACAAGACGGCCACCCTCGTCACCGGGGAGAGTGAGGCGCTGCTGGTCGACGCCGCTTTCACCCGCGCCGACGGCCACCGCCTGGCCGCGGAGATCCTCGACTCGGGCAAGACTCTGACCACCGTCTTCGTCTCCCACGCCGACCCTGACTTCTACTTCGGCGCCGAGGTGATCGCCGAAGCCTTCCCCGACGCGAAGTTCGTCGCGACCCCGATCGTCATCGAGCACGTCCAGCACTCCTACCAGGGCAAGCTCAAGGCATGGGAGGCCCTCGGTCCGAACCTGCCCACGCGGCTGGTCGACCTCGAGCCCCTGACCGGCGACCTCACCCTTGAAGGACACCGCTTCGAACTCAAGGGCGGTCCTGCTGGACTGCCCGACCGCCACTACCTGTGGCAGGCCGAGCACCGCGCCCTCCTCGGCGGTGTCCTGCTCTTCCAGCAGGAGCACGTCTGGGTCGCCGACACCCCCACCCCCGACGACCGCGCCGCCTGGGTCACCCTGCTGGACGAGATGGCCGCCCTCCAGCCGGAACTGGTCGTCCCCGGCCACCGCCTGCCCAACGCCCCGGCCAACGCCTCCGCGATCTCCGCCACCCGCGACTATCTGCTCACCTTCGAGGAGGAGCTCGGCAAGGCCGCCGACGGCGCCGCGCTGACCGAGGCTCTGGTCGCCCGCTACCCGGACAACGGCATGCTCATCGCCGCCCAGATCGGCGCCAAGGTCGCCAAGGGCGAAATGAAGTGGGGCTGACCATGACCGACTTCGCAACGTCCACAGCCCCCGCCGACGTCGTACGCCGCCAGTACCTGGCCTCCGCTGCCGGTGACCTGGAGGCCCTGCGCGCCACCCTCGCCCCCGACGTGGAGTGGACCGAGATGGCAGGCTTCCCCCTGGCCGGCACCTACCGCACCCCCGACGGGGTCACCACCAACGTGATGGAGCAGCTGGGCAAGGAGTGGGACGGCTGGACCGCCCACGACGACACCTACGTCGTCGACGGCGAGAACGTCGTCGTCCTCGCCCGCTACACGGCGGCCAACAAGGCCACCGGCAAGAACATCGACGTCCGGGTCGCCCACCATTTCGTCGTGCGCGGCGGCCTGATCGTCCGTTTCGAACAGTTCGTGGACACCGCGCTGGTCCGCGACGCCATGACCGACTGACCTTCCGCTACTTGAGGACAGCTCAGATGAACCCCACAGTCGTTCTCGTGCACGGAGCGATGCACACCCCGTGGATCTTCGAACCCCTGCGTGAGAAGCTCAGCGCCCGCGGCATCGCTTCCCGAGCCATCCAACTGCCAAGCAGCAGTCCAGACAGCGCGGCCGCCCAGGGGCTGGCCGAGGACGCCGAGGTGGTGCGCGCCGCCGTCGCGGCTGTCGACGGACCTGTGGTGCTCGCCGCGCACTCCTACGGCGGAGTGCCGGCGACCTGGGCCGCCGCAGAGTCGGACCAGGTCACGGAGCTCGTCTACATCGCCGCCTTCGCCCTCGAAGCGGGCACCTCGATGATGGAGTGGATGGGCGGCGACTTCCCGCCCACCTGGAACCACTCGCCCGACGGCCTGGCCGTCAAGGCGGGAGACGCCGAGGAGTCCATCTTCAGCGGAGTCGACCCCGCCCTGACCGCCGAGGCCGTCAAACGCCTCAACTGGCAGGGCATGCGCGCCTTCACCGAGAAGCTGGGCGCCGCGCCCGCCCAGGTGCCCCTGACGTATGTCGTGGCCACCGAGGATCCGGCACTGCCGCCCGCGGTACAGGAACAGTGGGCCGCGCGTGCTGCCCACAGTGTTCGTGTTCCCTCCGGGCACTCTCCGCACCTGTCCCATGCCGACGAGGTAGCCGACGTTCTCGCCAAGGCCGTCGCGCGGGCCTCGTCCAACAGGTTCTAGCGTCCACACGGCTGGCTCCTGGCGTTCACCCACGCCAGGAGCCAGCCTTTCGTCATGAGACCGGACAGCGCTGTGTGCTGACCACTCCGAAGCACGAACGGCGGCTGCGGGACCTCGTCCTGGCCGAGACCGGCAGCCTCGGCGTCCGCCGCGTCACCGCCACCCGCACCACGCTGCCGCGCGGCTTGACGGACATTCGGTACGGATCAAGCACGGTCCCCCATAGTGCCAAGCCCGAGCACGTCGACGTCGTGGCCGCCGCCACGGAACTCGGCCTCCCGTGGCGGGCCGTCGCTGCCCGCGCCCTGCGCCTGCGCCTGACCGGCGACCGCCGCCCCCCAACGACCGTAGGAGGAGACGGGTGAGTGACGACAGCGTGGAGCAGAGTCTCCTGAACCGTGCGGACCATCGGACCGGTCGCCGTCGCCTATTCCGGCGGTGTCGACTCCGCCCTCGTCCTGGCCGACGTCGTACGCGCCCTCGGCCTGGAACGCGTCCTTGCCCGCACGACCGTATCGGAGAGCCTGGCGGCCGGTGAACTGCCGCGCGCCCGTCGGCTCTCCGACGACCTCGGCGTCACCCACCTGACGCCGTGCACCGGCGAACTGGGCCGTCCCGGATACCGGGCCAACGGTCGCGACCGCTGCTACTTCTGCAAGTCCGAGGTCCTGGACACCTCACCACTCTCGCCCACGATCATGGCCGCACGCAGGTGGCCACCGGCACCAACGCCGACGACACCCGCGCCCCCCCACCGCCCCGGCATCCCGGCCGGCCGGGAACGCGGTATTCACACCCCGCTCCTCGTCACCGGCCTGGACAAGTCGGGCGTACGCGAACTCAGCAGGACCTGGTCGCTGCCGACCTGGGACAAACCCGCGCCCGTGTCTGGCTTGCCGGATCCGGTACGGCGTCGAGGTCCCGCACCGGCTGGCCCGGGTCGACCGGCCGAGATCGCTGTGCGGGCGGTCCTGGCTGACGCCGGGCCGGACGTGACGGACCTCCGGGTCCGGGACCTGGGCGACACCGCGCGCCTGGAGGTGGATCCGCCGCTCGTCCGCCGGATGGCGCAGCTCCCGGGTGTCGCGGAGGCGCTGGCGACGGCGGGATTCGGCGCCCTGCCGCACAGCGTCGAGCCCTTCCGCTCGGGACGGCTCAACGCCGAGTCCTGACGAGACCCGGCGTCGAACCGTCTGCGGTGCGGCCCGGTAGCCGGCGCCGATGGCGGTGAGGTCCAGGTGGCGATGCGTGGCCGAACCGGCCTGCGGCCAGTCGGAGAAGTTCAGGCACATCAGGTTGTATCCGGCCGAGTGCGCGGTGCTCGCGAACGCGTGGCACTCGCCGTTGTGGTGGACGACGGTCGGGTCCTTGATCCCAGGTCAGGGCCGGTGGACTTCTCAGCGTCGACATCGCCACGAGCCGTTCCCGCGTCCCCCGGCACTGCTGAGGCACAGACGCCGAACAAGATTGTTGAACGATGCTACGATTCCTGCTTCTGGTTGCTGCGGCATTCGGACAGTGAGAGGAAGCCCGTGACAAGCCACGAGGACCACCGAGCACCCGCCTCCTTGGATGTCGTGCGTGCCTGCGCCATCCGAGCCAAGCAGGGTGGCACCGCCCTCATCGGTGCCTCGGACGCCGAGATCGACTCGGCGCTGCATGGCATGGCGGAGCGTCTGGGATCGGCGCATTCGGCTCTCATGGCCGCCAACGAGAAGGACCTCGCGGCTGCCGTCTCCGCGGGCATGTCGCCCGCGCTGCAGGATCGCCTGCGACTGACCTCAACGCGGTTGGAGGCAATGGCGGCGGAGCTGCGCACGCTGGCGGACACCGCGCACGAGCCGAGGGACAGGGTCGTCGAGGTGCGCCCGGACGGCCTCACCCTGCTGGAGCGCAGGCGTCCGGTCGGGGTCATCGGCGCCAACTTCGAGGCTCGTCCGAACGTCACGCTAGACATCGCCTCCCAGCTCCTCAAGTCACGCAACGCGGGTGTGCTGCGCACCGGATCGGCTGCGCTCGGCTCGTCCCGGACGCTGGTGGATCAAGTGATCGCACCGGCGCTCGCCGAAGCGGGGCTGGATCCGGACGCCATCCAGCTGGTGCCCAGCGAAGACCGCTCGGCGGCTTACGCGCTGGTGGCCCTGCCCGAGCTGATCCCGCTCGTCATCCTTCGCGGGAGCGGCGACAGCACCCGCGACCTCGGCCGGGAAGGCGCACGTCACGGTGTGCGGACCCTCGCCCATGCCGACGGCGGCGGAGTCCTGTACGTGGACTCGGCCGCCGCCGAAACAGCAGCGCACCGGCTGATCACCGACAGCCTCGACCGCCTGGGCGTGTGCAACCGCCTCAATCTGCTGCTCATCGACCGGCCTGTGTACGAGGAGCGGCTGCCCGGCATTCTTCAGCTCCTGCACCGCCTGGGCATCACCGCTTCTCTTCCCCCGCACACCCATCCGCGCGGATTCGAGTGGGCACTCGACTCGGAGCGTGCGGCAACCGTGACGATCGACGCCGCCGACGGTCCGTCGGACGCGGCGCGGATCGCGAACGAGGAGACGTCCGGGCTGGCCGCCGCCATCGCGACCGACGACCCGGCCGCCGCTGCCCGGTTCATTGATGCTTATGGCGGCTCTGGGGTCTTCTGGAATTCCCCCACGCGACTTCTCGACGGCTTCAAGCTGCTGCGACTGCCGGAGACCGGTATCAACATTGACCGGGTTCCCGGTCCGCGTGGGCCGGTGAGCTTCCGCGATCTGTACTTGCGGCAGTACGTGGTCGTGCCCAGTTCAGAGAATCTCGGCTAGAAGCCTGGCTGCCGGAACGCTGGCCGCTCGGTGGGTGACAGGCTCTGAGGCTCCGTCGGGTTTGTCGGGTTTTATCGTCCCAGTCATGCTCGGGCGTCCTGTCCTGTGGTGCCCGCGTCCTGGCCCAGGGAGGCAGGCCTCTGACGTCGTAGTGCCTCAGCCAACGTCTGGTGTCCGGACTGCTCGGCGTGCACGACTCTGTCGCTGGGCAGGGCGCGCTGCCACCACTCGCCGGCTGCGGTGTCGGCCGAGGCGCGCAGTTCGACCAACGCGGCGCCGAGGCGACGTCGGGCGGCGTTCAGCGCGCTGGACACGGGATCCGGCTCGGCGAGGAGAGCCGCCGCGTGTTCCTGGGCGTGCTCGACGGCGGTGAGCGCGTGCTCGAGGCGGTCGCCTGCGCGCCGGTTGGTGACGGCCAAGGCTGCGACGAAGCCGACGAGCGTGCCGACGAGAGTGTCCGTGATCCGTCCGGTGATCAACTGGACGGAGTCCTGGGTCCGGGCGAACTCGGTGATGAGCAGGGCCATCGGGGTGACGCAGACGGTATGAAGCCAGTAGTTGGGGCCGATCAGTGCCGCGGCGGCGAAGCAGAAGGCGAGGAAGCACAGCACGAGGGCCGCCGGATGCAGGTGGGCGAGCGGAACGGTCGCGGCGAAGGCGAGGACGCCGATGAGGTTGCCGACGACCCGCTCGACTGCGCGTCGCCGGGTGAGCGCGAGGTTGGCCTGGTACAGGGAGGCGGCGGTGACGAGGGCCCAGTACGGGCGCCCGATCCCGAGGGCGAGGGAGGTGTATCCGGCAAGCGCGCAGCCGATCCCGGTGCGCACCGCGATGGGGGCGAGCAGATTGTGCCGGCTCCACCAAGCCGCCCGGGGCGACGCGGTCGTCTCGGCGTCGACGTCGAGGAGTTCCTCGCCGTCCGGCACCGGGGGGCCGACGTACAGGACCGGGCCCGAGCCGCGCAGGTTGCGGGCCCACGCCTGCAGACGCTCCGGGTCGGCATCCCCAGGGGCGGTGACGGCGACTTCGGCGCAGGCGACGAGCCGTCTGAGGGAGCGGCGCGTGAGGTCGTGTCGGGCGCCGGCGGCCGGCAGGCACTGCCAGGCGGCCTGCACAGCCGCAGCAGCGGCGGTGTGGGCCTTGACCTGGACCTCGGCCGTGCCGCTCACGGCGACGTACGCGGCGACCGTGTCGAGGGCGTGGGCGGTGGCGCGACGCTCGGGTCCGTGGGGGCGCAGCAGGCCGGGCGCCATGCAGACCAGCCAGGCCCAGACACCCCCCAGCAGGGCCAGCCCGATATGCCAGGGGACCTGAGCGGGAGTCTGAGGCAAGAACAGCGCGGTCGAGCTGATGAAAGTCAGGACCACACTCGCGGGCGGGCCGATGCGGGTGGCGTCGCAGACGGCCTTCTGTAGGGCGGCCATGAGAGCGCCGACACCGACCAGGACAACTGCGTTGGTGGTGGTCGCCGCCGTGAGCAGTGCGACGGCGAGGCCACCGACCATGCCGAGCACCACCCAGGCCAGAGCCCGGCACCGAGCAGCGTAGGGGCGGTGGTGGCAGTACAGCGCGGACATGGCGCCGGCTATCGGGTACATCGCCAGGTCGAGTCTGCCCAGCACGAGCATGGACAGAGCGGGCAGGGCGGTAGCGGCGAGCACGCTCAGCGCGGGCTTGAACCAGATGTCGGAAGGCCGGGCGCATCGCAGCACCCCAGCCTGGGCCACGCGGCGCAGGGCCGCACGCGTACTCATCGATTCTCTCCGTGAAATGCGCCGTCACCCGCAAGAGGGGCGATCGGCGCTTGGGGGTGTCGTGCCGCGCGGTGAAATGCGAGCCGCGAAAGGCGGCGAACGCAGCCGGCTGTGAGCCTTCGCGCTGGGGCAAGCGCCGAGATCGGAACAGTTCTCAGATGCCGGCGCGCGAGCACGACCCGGCGGGCGAGGGCGTCCGCGGCAGAGAGGCGTCCCTCGACCGGCGGGTCGGTCGTCGAGCAGAGCGTTATCGCCCGGCGCCGGCCAGAGCGCGCTCCGCGATCCGGTTGGCGGTTGCCAGGGTGGTCGTCGCCTCTTCGGTACTCCGCCGCAGGATCTCGGCGGTCGTCGACTGAATCGACCTCAGCCGGTCCCGGGACTGCTCGGGGCTCAGGTGGTGCAGTTCCACGCCGGTCCCGTACATCACTCCGCCGGCGTTGGCCACGAAGTCGGGGGCCCAAGCTATTCCTGCCTTGGCGAGATCGGCGGCCACCTCGTCGGTGGCCAGCTGATTGTTGGCCGAGCCGACCACTGCGCGGCAGCGCAGCGCAGCCGCCAGCTCACTGGTGAACACTCCGCCCAGTGCGCATGGCGCCAGGATTTCCGTCTCCAGCGTGTAGGCGCCGTCGAGTTCCACCCACTGCGCCCCAGCCCTCTCCGCGGCTGCGCGACGGGTGATGTCGATGTCGGTTGCCCTGACCTGGGCCCCTGCGGCCACCAGGCGTCGGGTGAGTTCCTCGCCCACGGCTCCGAAGCCGACGACCACGACGTCCCGGCCGTGCAGATCGGCGGCACCCCACAGATGCTCGGCAGTGGCCAGCATCGCGTGCTCCACCCCCGCAGCCGTGCCGAACGTTGTCGCGCCCAGTCCGTTCTCGGTGGTCGAGTAGCCACCGACGTACGGAGTGCGGCGACGGATGCGGAGCATGTCGGCGGTGCTGCTGCCCACGTCCGGCGCCACGTGGTACGCGCCGTCGAGTTCGTGCACCACTTCGGCCAGGTCCATCAGCAGCCCGTCACGCAGCGCCTCGTCCAGTTGCTGCGGGCCGCCGGGAAGCAGCGGTACGACAGCCTTGCCGCCGCCCGTGCCGTTGCCGACGGCGGCGGCCTTGTACGTCATGCCCCGGCTCAGCCGAAGGCAGTCGACGAACGCGTCGGCCGGGGACGCGTAGCGGGTTATGCGGACGCCGCCCACTGCGGGCCCGAGGCGGGTCGAGTGGATGGCGATGATCACAGGGAGGCCGGTCCGGCGGCCTGACCGGACCACCACCTGCTCGTGATCGAGAGTTGCTTCCAGGGCTGCAGCTGACATGGGGAACCTCCAGAGGTGGGCGGACGGCTGACTTAACGTACCTTAAGTCAGGCTCCTCGTAGAGTGGAGGGGTGACGTCATCCCTGATTGGCCTGCTGGCCGACCGCGACAACTGGCGGTCCGAGCGCTGTTCCGCCGCTCGCGCCCTGGAGGTGCTCGGCACCCCGGCGAACCTGCTGGTGCTGCGCGAGGCGTTCTACGGCACGACGTACTTCCAGGACTTCGTGCGGGAAACCCCGCTCAGCGAGCCCGCGATGTCCAAGCGGCTCAAAGAACTCGTGGACGTCGGGCTCCTGACCCGGGTGCCTTACCAGGAAGCCGGCCAGCGCACACGGCACCGCTACGAACTCACCCCGCCCGGCGAAGAGCTCATGGTCGCCTTCTTCGCCCTCATGGAGTGGGGCGACCGGCATGCCGCCCCTGACGGAGGTCCGGTACGTCTGCGGCACCGGGATTGCGGGGCACCTGTCCACCCCCGGCTTTCCTGCGCCGAGGGCCACATCCTGCCGCCGGGCGAGGTCGAAGTGGTCGCGGCACCCACCCTGCTGAGCACCGTGGCAGCCGACGACTGATCGATGCCTCGAGCGTGCCGTGCTTCTTGTGCTTTTGCGAGTAGTACGGCTCGTCGGCCCGGATGCGGTCGGTGGGAATCGGCGTCCCGTCGACGATGACGAAGTCGTTCTCGCCCAGGCCCACCAGGGCCTCGTGCGGGCCCGGCGCCCAGGCGGCCAGGACCTCGATGGTCTCGTCCACGTACCGCCACGCCGTCGCCTCCGACACCCCGAACCCGGCCCCCAGCTGGGCGAGCGTCTCGTTCTTCCGCAGATGGGCCAGGACGAGCAGAGCCTGCTTGAAGCAGCCCAGCTTCCGTCACGGCGAGTTCAGTTCACGCCATCGGGCGTAGATGAGCCAGGAGACGTGCTCGACCAGCTCATACGGGAGGTCGAGCATGGAAGGATACGGAACCAACAGAGCCCCTCGGCCGCCGGTGTGATGAGTGAGATCACCACGCCAACGACGAGGGGCTCTGCCACGTCACCACCCTCGCCGACCAGCTCATTTCACCCCTGCAGCACAGGATGAAAGAGGCTCAGTCAGTAGCGTCCATTGCCTGCGATGTGCTGCGCTCGGGGCGCTCGGCCTGGACGGCCGGCGAAAGCGTTCAAGCAGATGACCAGGCCGACGGGGGGCGGGAAGCGATCATTTGTTCGCATATCGCTCGATGCTCCGGGTATCGGGCAGCGATCTCTGCAAGCTTGGAGTTCATCTCGGAAGCCGTTGGCAGGGGCCAAACTCCTTGATGGAGGGCCATGTGTAGTCGGACGGTGTCGTCCGCCCTGCGCACCCAGTCGTCGAGAGTGTGCTGCATCGAAGCGCCGTTGTCCGTGCCCGACCATTGGGCGATGTTTAGGAGGACGGTCGCCTGCCCTACCGTGACGCGCCCTGAATCCACAGCCTGAGCCACGATCTCGGCGATGTCGTTCGCAGCGTAAGCGTCAATAAGGTCGTCCACGGCGTCGAATAGAGCGTCCGGCAATTCGCCGGATTCATCCTCCGGGATTTGCGCGGCGCACAACCTCTCCATCGCCGCTTCCCACAGCCGTATCGTCATCAACCCCGCCTCCCCTGATTCGAGTTGGCCAGTCATGATACGAGGAGTGGACACATCCTGAGTCCGATGTGGTCTCCGGACGATCCGATGCCCGCTTCGCATTGGGTTCGCCTGGGTGACCGCCGGGTGAGATCGCACCCGGTGTGCACGCCGGGTCCTCCAGCGGCTCCCCCTGCCGGTAGCTGTACTGACAGGTTCCCGCCGCCGGCTGCGGCTGCACCGTGTAGTGCTTCTGCGGGCCCGCCCCCACGGCGATCGCCCGCTCAGTTGCCCCACCGGTGGCGGCCGTCCCCGGCGGGCCCGGTGTCGGAGTACCTCTCGCAGACGCGGACAAGCCACCGAGCGAGTCGGGTGAGCAGCCCGCCACGAACAGGGTGGCGAGCAGGACGGATGGAGCAGCACGGCGAGTAGAACGCATGACGACCCCTCACGGGCAGGCGGTGGCTGAGCAGATGCTCCCCTTCAATGCCCGCCAGTGTGACCCCTGCCCGACCGGTCCTCGTGCACCCGGGGGCGCTCGGCCCGCACCGTAAACGCAGACGGTGAAACAGCCTTGCCGGGCCGTACGGGTGGCGGAGTGGTTGGCTGCGCGATCGCGCAGCTTCGGTGCACGTGTCGTAGGTAAGCCGGGTGAACACGCGAGCAACTTCACTCGGCGATCAATCTGCCGGACAGGGCCCGTCCCGGGGGGCAGTGTTTCGGCGGCGCGACCGACCACGCAACCGTCACCCCGCGGACCTTTATGGGGGACCCTGTGAACGCCCCTAAGACGCCGCAGGCCTGCTGGATAAGCTGCGCTGACGCCCAAGATCAAACACGAAGGGCTGCCTCGCAGGGGCGTAGGGGTGGCCGGACAGGTACGGAAGAGTGCGAAAGACAACGGGGAAGATCCTCGCGCTGGGCACCATGGCGACACTGGCGGTGGCCGTCAGTGCCTCGCCTGCGGCTGCGGCTGACAAGACGATCCGCAACGTCAAGGGTGTGTATGGCATCAGCGGGGAGTACTGGTACAAAAGCGGGTCCTCGACGCGCGGCCTGAACTCCGTCGGGGCTCACAAGTCGGATCTCAAGAAGAAGTCGACGCTGTACGCCCGTTGGCTCTACAAGAAGCCCGGCGGCACCTACAAGGTGGGCAAGTCCTGGAAGAAGGCGACACTGACCCGCGTGTACGACGGAACCTACGACGCCCACGTCGGCTGGGGGAAGAACGACAGCCACACCGGGCCCAAGTTCCCCAAGAACACGGTGATCTGCACCCAGTTCAAGGGCAGCTCCACGAAGGTATGCGCCACCCTGAAGTAGGGCGCTGGTCAAGGCTTCGGCGTAGTCGCGTGACGCCTGGTTCGTGACGACCTGTCAGCTCGGCGGTGCCACCGGAACGTGACAGGCACGGCTTCCAAGATCATGGAGTTCTCTACGCTCCGTGATCCGAGTGGAAGACCGTGCCCGCCGACGCATCATCGCTGATCCCGCCTGCCCTTGACCAGCTCCGCGAGCATCCCGAGGTCGTACTCGCCGAGGTCCCGGGCCTGCGGGAGCGGCTGGCCGAGGTCCCCGACCCAAGAGACCCACGCGGCGTACGGCACGCTCTGGGTACCGTGCTCACACTGACCGCGTGCGCGGTTCTGGCGGGGGCAACCTCTGTGCTGGCAGTCAGCGAGTGGAGCGCCGATGCCCCGCCCTACATCCTTCAACGCCTCGGCATACGCATCGATCCGCTGTTCCCGAAGTGGCTCCTGCCTGCGGAAACGACGGTCCGGCGGCTACTGGCCCGCATCGACAGCGGCGCGCTGGAACGGGCGGTCGGACGCTGGCTCGCCGACCGCCGCCCGAAGGTGACCGGGCTGCGCGGCCTTGCGGTGGACGGCAAAAGCCTGCGCGGCGCAGCCAAAGCGACCGGCCGCAAGATCCACCTGCTGGCCGCACTGGAGCACGCCACCGGCCTGGTCCTGGCCCAGCTGGATGTCGGTGAGAAGACGAACGAGATCACCTGCTTCCAGCCGCTGCTGGACACCGTCGCCGACCTGGCAGAAACCGTCGTCACCAGCGACGCCATGCACACCCAGCGCGAGCACGCCCACTATGTCCTCGGCCGGGGGCCCACTGCATCGTGATCGTCAAGGGCAACCAGAAGGAGCTGCGCCGACAGCTCCAGGCCCTTCCCTGGAAAGACATCCCGCTTCAGGGCCGCGCTCGGGGAACCGGCCACGGCCGCTCGGAGATCCGCCGGATCAAGGCCGCCACCGTCAACAGCCTCCTCTTCCCCGGAGCCCGCCAGGCTGTCTAGATCAAGCGCCGGCGCACCGACCACAAGACCAGCAGGACCACCGTCAAGACGGTCTATGCCGTCACCAGCCTGACCGCCGAGCAGGCCACCGCGGCCCAGCTCGCCCGACTCGTCCGCGACCACTGGAAGATCGAGGCCCTGCACCACCGAGGACGCCTCCCAGCTGCGGACCGGCAACGCACCCCGCGCGATGGCCACCTGGCGGCGCAACCTCGCCATCGGAGCCCTCCGCACGGCCGGAGTGAAGAACATCGCGGCCGGCCTCCGCCGCAACGCCCGTGATCCTCGCCGCCCCATCGCACTTCTTGGCCTCGGATGATCACGAACCGAAGGTCATGCAACTACACCGAAGCCCTGGGCCTGACGTGACCACGAAACGGCATACCTCCGGGACTCTGCCCGCCGGCCTACTCGCCCGGCGGAACTCGAACGAAGCCCTCGGTCCAGTTGTCCTCATCGAGCTCGCAGGCGGCGAAGTAGAAGCACTCCGGTTCGTCACGGAAGCCTGGTAGCAGTCGAGCCTGACGCATACGTCCTTCAACCCGTTCGAGAGTTGAGTAGATGCCGAGCAGCTTCACGTCGTCGCCGTCCGCCTCGTCGCAGAACACTGCGCTCTCATCTACGTGCACTGTCGAGCCGTCGTCGCCTGCTTCGTTCTGGTGGCCGACATGCCACAGCGGATACACGATCACGGACGGGAAGCTATCAGCACGCGAGTGCGTGGGCCTGCGACGTTCGGCGCCCCTCACCTCCTGGGACCTCACGAACACAAACCGGGCATCACGCGACTTCGCCGAAACCTTGGTGGCCTGGTGGGGAGCAGTGCGCTCCCGAAAGGTGTCACGTTAACAGTGCGTGAGCGTGACACCTCCCGTCGCGCTCCCGGGAAAAGTGTCACGCCGCTTCGACTATGTCCCCTGGGTCCTGTGAGCCCTCGGGTCGGGAACGGGATTTCGAGGGCGGAGCGCGACACTTGTGATCATGCATCGCGCGTACCCGTGAGCAGCACAGAACGTAACGACGACGGTCGGCGTTGTCACGTTGTTGGCTGTGACTGCCTGACGGCGCGTGGGGGCAGGGGGCTTGGGAGCCGGGCCTGTGCTCAGGCTGCGGTGGCAAGGCCGGCGACGCCGGTGATCTGCTCCCAGATGGCGAAGCGGACGGTCATCTCGGCGCGGTAGTCGTGGGCGGGCATCAGATGGCGGCCGGGGCCGGAAGTGGGGCGAGACACCGCTGAACGCGGACAGGAACCGCTGGGCCCCGCCCACGGAGCGGAAGCCCTTCATCGCCCGTTCACGCTGCCGGGTCGGCTGGTGGCTGTTCTCCGCCCGGTTGTTCAGGTACTTCGACTGGCGGTGCTCGACGCAGGGCATGACCTCGCGGTGGGCAGCGCCGTAGGAGCGGAGCTTGTCGGTGACGACCACCCGCGGCACCGCGCCCGTCCTCTTCATCAGCCTGCGGAAGAAACGGCTGGCCGCGGCCTTGTCCCGCCGGTTCTGCACCAGGATGATGCCGTTTTGGTCGACGGCCCGCCATAGGTACTGCAACCGCCCGTTGATCTTGATGAAGACCTCGTCCAGGTGCCACTTGTCACCGGGCCGGGGCTGCCGCTGCGCAGCGCGTTGGCGTAGGCCTGCCCGACCTTGGCGCACCAGCGGCGGATCGTCTCGTAGGAGACGGTCACGCCGCGCTCGAGCATGAGCTCCTCGACCTCGCGGAAGCTGAGCGGGAAGCGGTGGTACAGCCACACACAGTGGGAGATGACCTCGCCCGGGTACCGGTGCCCCTTGTACGACAGCGACGCGCTCCGCCACGGACGACCCTTCCCAGGCTGATCAACCAGAAGATCAGCCCACCGGTCAGCCCACGTGACAGTGCCGTCTGGAGGGCTGCGAGGTTCCTGGCCTGCCGGTCTCGCGAACGCGTACGGTGATCCGCTGTGTGTTGGTGCTGCCATGCGGTGGGGGTTTGCGGGTCACCTCGCGTCTGTGCGGACCCCCGCCGGGGTTGCTGCTGTCAGGTTTTGATGATGGCGGCGGGCAGGGTACCGGTGAGGATCGCTTCCTTCGGCAGGGTCAGACCGAACCGCTGTTCCAGGATCTCCATGGGGCGCCGCTTGTCGGCTTCCAGTGCGGCGACCAGCTCGGCGTTGTTCCCAAGGACATTGACGACTCCTACCCAGTCGTCGTTGTTGAGATCACACATCACTTCGTACACACCGTCGTGGTTGTAACGGAAATGCGGGGGAGGGACGTTCGGGTGCTCGGCCATGAAATAGAGCTCGTATGTATGCGCACCGCCGTGCGAGATCTCAGGAGTTTCGAATTGGCTGAGGGTCTCCTGCCAGGGGCCGTAGCCGATGGAGAAAGAAAGGTCACCGACCGATCCGTAGCGGACGCCCACGGTCGTGTCCACGGGCTTGCTGCGGTCGATCTGGAACAGGTCGGCTTCAAATGCTTCATGTGTCCGCAGGCCGATGAAGCGGGGCTCGGCATTAGGAACGAGCCGCCGTACGAGGTCTTCGGGATCGATACCGCGCGCGAAGATGGTGCAGTAGCCGCCGGGGAGGGGAACCGGGTCTTCGAGCCACTGAGACCGTGTTTGAGATCTGTCGTGTCCCGGGGCGGGAGGGGTCGTTGGGCCTTGGGTGAGTGGCTCTGGGGACGGGTATCCGTCGGATCTGACAGATGAGCAGTGGGCTCTGGTCGAGCCATTACTGCCGGCGGCGAGGGTCGGGCCGAGGCGGACGGCGGGAGAAGCACCCACGTCGGCGGATCGTGGACGCGATCTTCTATGTAGTACGGACCGGGTGCGCTTGGCGCCAGCTGCCGAAGGACTTCCCGCCCTGGCCCACTGTGTACTGGTACTTCACCTGGTGGCATGACGACGGCACCGTCGAGCGGGTCCACGACACGTTGCGTGGCCGGGCCCGTGAGGCTGACGGCCGTAACGCGGAGCCGAGCGCCGGGCTGATCGACTCGCAGTCCGTGCGCACGGCCGATACGGTCCCTGCCGACAGCCGGGGCTTCGACGCGGGCAAGAAGGTGAAGGGCCGCAAGCGGTTCATCGTCACGGACACTCTGGGCCTGCTGGTGGCAGTTCACGTGGTCGCGGCGAACATCCAGGACCGCGATGGCGCGAAGCGTTCACTGCTGTGGACCCGCCTTGATCATCCGAGCGTGCAGAAGATCTGGGCGGACCAGGGCTTCGCCGGCCGCCTCGTGGAGTGGTCAAGCACGATCCTCGGCCCTGAGTTGGAGATCGTGCGCAAAGCTCCGGACCAGCGCGGATTCCAGGTCCAGCCCAAGAGATGGGCGGTTGAGCGCACTTTCTCGTGGCTCACCGCTCACCGCCGTCTCGCGCGTGACTACGAGAGCAGCCCGGCCCGGTCGGAGACCATGATCCGCTGGGCGATGATCGGCATTATGGTCCGCAGACTCACCCGTGGCCGACCAGCGACGCGTCCGGGCCCGCGCTTGCTCCTGCGAGACGTTCCGTAGATTTGTCGGCCGTCCCTTCGATGGGGACCGTCCTGCGTCGGTGCTCTATGGAGCCAGGAAGCGTTTAACCTTCTGCTGCAGGGCAGGGGGCAAACCGGTCAGCTTCAAGACGATCACGCGAAGTTCTCGGCTGAGTTCGGAACACTCGGCCCAGACTGATGGGTTCCTGGTGAGGACCGCGGACAGCAGATCGCCTTCGTACATGTGCCCCTCTGCCATCGGGTTGTCCCGCAGTACCTCCAGTGCCAGTGGCAGGAGGTGGGGCAGGCCGATGTCCTGCCCGATCAACAAGCGCATGTCCTCGACGGTCAGCTCGCCGATCGGCCGACGCCGCAAGGCGAGTGCAGTAGCGACAAGACGGGTGTCGTCGGCTGACGGGGCTGGCCAGCGGTCGCGTTCAAGCTCTTCAAGGGAGCAGTCACGATTCAAGGGGCGCGTCACCGATCGATTGTCCTACGACGAGATCTCAAACGCGGTCTGAAGGCCGTCGGTCATGAAGCAGCATCTCCTGTCAGGAAAGGAGCGGGGGCGGCGCCACCGTAGTCGATGCGCACCACCCCCACAGGTTGTTCAGGTCACTTGACCGTGCACTTCACGGTCGCTGCGGTTGCGCTGCACCCGGAGAATTCGGGGGCGTAGTACCAGTAGGCGTCCTTTTCGAGTATCCGCATCGCCAACAAGCTGGTCGCGCCCGCGGCCCAGCGCCGTACGGAGATCGCCGCGCTGCGGCTGGTCGGCACGACGCCGCGGCAGATCCGGGCGATGATGCGCCGCGAGGCGGCCGTGAGCGCAGCAGCGGCGCTCGTCTCCAGCCTGCTTCTCTCCGCTCTCCCGCTCGCCCTCCCCGGCCAGGGCTTCCTGGACCGCCCCTGGCCGGCAGGCCCGGCCTGGCTGCTCCCCGCCATCGCGGCGACCATCGTGACGACGGCCTTCCTCACGATCGAACTCCGCACCCGCCAGGCCCTGCGCACGGCCCCGGCCGACGCGATCCGGATGACGTGAGGATCCATAGGATCCACCTGCAATCGCCTTTGCCGATGAATTCTGAGGACCTCTGGGGGCGCTGGAAGCACGAGCCTGTACTTGTTCCAGTCGTCGTGTCGGAGGGCGGAGCGCCTTGCACGGGCACCCCGCCCTCCGTCACCTCGTCCTCCGTCTCACAGGCCCAGAGCTGCGGCCTCGGTGATGCTCGCCCAGTCGTTCTCGGGGTTGCCCCGGAAGGTGATCTTGACGTAGCGAGCGTCTTGCGCCCCGTCGGTGAACAGCGTCTTCTCGGGCGCGGTCGTGGTTCCCGAACTGCGCCCTTCCCACGCCTTGCTGTAGGTGACGCCGTCCTGGGACACGTAGACGGTGTAGTCGTTCCATCGGAGGTCTCCGCGGTGCCAGGCCACCGTGGCTCCGCAGAGTTGGCGCCGGACGCCGAGGTCGAGGATCAGTGAGGCTCCGGAGCCTTGCCCCGACCAGCGCGTCGTGAGGTTGCCGTCGACGGCGTTACCCGGAGGATTCGCCGGCTCGTAGGTGGTCGCCGTCGCGCCGGTCGGTGAGACAGCCCTCCCGCACGTACGCACGGGGCTGACGTCCGGGTAGGCGGCCCGCTCGTCCCCCAGTCGCAGTGCGTCGTAGAGCATCACGCGCTGGGTCGTGTCGGAGGGCGCACCGGTGTTCCAGTCCCACTTGTAGATGCCGAACTTGAAGTACGGAGATCGTGGACCGCCGCTGTGTGTGGCCCCGGTACGGCGCATGACCTGCTCCCCGTCGCGCCAGACTTCGAGCACGCCCGCGCTGTCGGTACGCCATGTGACGTGGAAGACCCAGTCGGCCCAGGCACCGGTGGTGTACGGACCGAGATCCGTGATCTGGCCCTTGAAGTCGATCTTCCACCGGCCCTCGTCCGTGAGCAGGGCCAGAGGAGGGGAACCCGAGGGGCACTGAGTGTCGCACTGGTGCCACTGACTGACGATCTCGGCTGACCTGTCGTAGCTCCAGGACGACGGCAGGTTGATACTGAAGCCGTACCAGCGTTCGGCGTTGAGAGGCTGATCGTCGCGCTGGGTGATCTCCGCCCGTTTGCTGCCCGACACCACAGGGTCGTCCTTGCGCAGTTCGAAACGCGCGGCGTAGGAGCCGTCACGTACCGGGGACGTGGTGGTTGTGGCGCCGTACGAGGTGGCCCACTGCTTGCCGAAGCCGCTGGGCGCCGCCGCGGGAAGGGTGCGGTCGGCAGGGTTCTCCCAGTCGAGCGTGCGCTGCACCCCTGCGGGGTTCGCGCTCACGGCGGGGGCTGACGCCCCCACGGCGCCGGCCGCCAGCAGCGCGACGGCAACCAGTACGGCTCGCGCCCTGTGCCGTTTGGGTGTCATGTCTCAGCTCCCGTCCGGCTCAGCTCGCGGTGACGGACAACGGCGAGTACGCGTTGTTCCTGACATTGATCGGCACCCCGCCCCACCAGCGGTTGATGCACCGTGTGGTGCCGGCCTGCACGGGGATGTACTCGGGCGACGCGCCCAGGCGGGTCTGGACGCGTGCCTCGCCGTACTGCGTGCCCCGGTTCTTCACGCACAGCTGGGTGCCGCCGAAGAACCAGGTGGGGAAGTCCGCGCTGCTGCCGTACGTGCGCAGGTCCGCCGGTCCGGTGACGGCGGCCCGCAGGGGCACGCCGGACCGTGCGCCCTGCTCGGCTACGGACACCGCGGGGTGCGTCGACGCCTGGGCCTGGCCGGCGACACCGACCCCCAGGACGCCCGCAGAGGCGACCACCAGGGCCATGGCCGCGGCATCACGCCTGATCGATAGCTTGTTCATGGTGACTCCTTCGCGGATCAGTGAAACGGTCCATGTCACGAAGCCAGGGGGACTCGTCCGAAGCCGCGTTCGCTCCCGGGGCGGCCCCCTCGGGCCGTGGCTTTTCATGCTGATCTCCTACCTGTCCCGGGAGCGCCGCCCAACGGCTCCTGAATCGTCCCGCACCCTGGACGGGCCGACCGGGAGGGCGGTGCCCGAGCCCGTGACCGCGCGCCAGAGCCGCTGCCTTCTCGCGGTTCTCCACACCGAGCTTCCGCACGACACAGGACACGTAGTTGTGCACGGTGTGGCGCTCCAGGGTGAGTTCGCGGGCGATGCGGGCAGGCTCCATGCCACAAGCGAGCAGTTCGAGGACCTGGCGTTCGCGCCTGCTCAGCGACGGGAAGGGAACCGTGTCCGCCAGCAGACGGGCGGCGGAGTGGGCGACGGCGGCGCGCACGTGGTGCTGGACGCGTTCGTCAAGGACGGTCAGGCCCTGGGCGGTTGCGGTGATCGCGGCCAGCAGAGCCTCGGCGGAGCACCGCTTCGACGCGTATCCGCTCGCGCCGACACACAAGGCCTCGCTCACCAGCGCCGCGTCGTCACACGCCGACACCAGCAGGACAGGCGTCCGCGGGCGGCTGTCCGCCAGGGCGCGGACGCCGCTGAGGCCTCCGCCGTCCGGGGTCTGCGGCTCGAGCACCACCACGTCGGGCTGAACGCCTGCGAGGACGGCGAGTGCTTCATGGCCGTTGCCCGCTTCTGCGACCACCTGCATACCGACAGCCTCCGCGCAGTCGCGCAGACCTTTGCGGAACACCTGGTGGTCATCGACCAGGACCAGTCGGATGGGATTCATCATGGGCCGCCCCCTTGGCTCGTTCGGCTCGCTGCCGACGCTACGGCCGAGGAGGTGCCCGGCACCCCAGGGACGGACCTGGGGACGACCCCGGGCCGATGCCCCGGCCACGTCACCGGTGGGACGCAAGGCACGGCCGGGTACCGACGGGTGTGCGGCACGAGATCCTGCCGCACCTGCTCTGCTGCGCCTGATCCGACGAGTGATCAGCTGCCCGGGTCGAGCTTGCCCAGCAGGTCTGTACGGGAGGAGATGCCGAGCTTGGCGTAGGTGTTGCCGAGGTGGTACTCGATCGTCTTGACGCTGAGCACCAGCTCCCGCGCGATGTGGCGATTGGTCATCCCTCGGGCCGCCATCTGGGCCACGGTGAGCTCCTGGGCGGTCAACACCGGATGGACCGCCTCCCGGGGGCGGACGGACACACGGCCGCAGGCAGCCAGCTCGGCGTCGCACCGCTCCACATACGGAGTCGCCCGGAGGCGATGGAAGACCCGCCAGGCGGCTTCGAGCTCCGACACCGCGCTGCTGCGACTTCCCGTCCGGCGCAGGAAGGCTCCGTAAGACAGGCGCAACAGCGCCTGCTCCCAGCACGGCTCCCCACGGTGGCAGTGGCCGAGCCCCGCCCGGAAGGCGCGTTCGGCGGCCTGAACGTCCCCGCGGGCCCCCTCCAGGACGCCGCGGCAACGGGCGGCCGCCGCCTGGTCGAGCCAGCGCCGGCGTTCGGCGGCGCCCGTTTCGTAGGGGACCAGCACCTCTTCCGCGGCGTCGATCTGGCCGGTGCGCACCAGGGCCTCGACGAGCAGGGGCCGCCACCCCACGAGCCCCACTTCGTCGATGCCGTGCCGGTGCACGATGTCCTGCCCCAGAAACGGGCTGAGCGCGGCGACCGTCCCTTCGTGATGCCCCCGCGCCGTGTGCACCAGGGCGAGCGCCGTGGCCGCGAACGCGGCGTCATTGACATCTCCCAGCACGCGCGCGTGCTCCGCCGCCGCGGTGGCGTGGGTCTCGGCTGCGCGGAAGTCGCCACGGCCGGCGAGAGGGCAGGCGGCGAAGGCGTGCACCACGGCAAGGATGGAGATCTGATCGGTGTCCTCGGCCAGCGACACCGCCTGCGTGCCGTGCGCGATCGCCTCGTCCCACCGGCCGGAGCGGTATTCGGCATCGGTGAGGAAGCCCAGCGCCACGAGAGCCGCGTACGGCAGTCCGCCGCGCCGGTGAGAGGTGAAGGCGTCCTCCAGATCTCGCCGGGCATCTCCGAGCTGCCCGTTCCACAGGTGCAGCATGCCGCGCGCGAGCAGGCCGTCCAGCTGCTCGGGGCTGTTGCGCGGACCGCGGGCGGGCAGGTGGGCGAGGGACGCCATGCCCTCCCCGTAGTCGCCGGAGATCGCCAGTCCGATCGCCAGGGAGTCGCGCAGGAACGTCGACCGCGTGCCGGGCGGCAGGCCGAGGCCGCGGCGTGCCCAGGCGACGATGCCTCGCGCGTCGCCCTGGATGAGACACAGCCAGGCCATCTGCTCGGCGGCGCTGCGCAGCGTCTCGACTGCGGCCCCGCCGCTCTCCCAGCACGCGTTCAGTTCACGGCGCGCCTCGTCGAGCCGGCCGGCGGTGAGGGCCTGGTGGCCGAGCACGTAGTGCTGTTCGGCGCTGGGCGGCATCTCCCGTACGCTCCGCTCCAGTTCGGCGGCCTGGCTGACGTCACCGGCGAGCAGCAGGTATTCGACCGCCCGCAGTGTCTGCTGGGCGCCGCGGGAGGGGGTCGTGGACAGGCGGGCGGCGGCGATGGAGGCGGAGGCAGCCGTGGACCAGGCCCCTTTCTCACTCTGGCCGACGGCGAACCGGACCAGGTCGTCCGCGAGTTCCGCGTCGGGTCCGACAGCGGCGTGCACGCGGTGCCCCAGCGTGATGCCTGGCTCGTGCACGGCGTCTGCGGCCAGGCCGTGCAGGCGGGAGCGTACGGCCGGTTCCAGACCGTGGTACACGGCGGCCCGCAGCAGGGGGTGAGGGAAGACCGCCCTCGGTACGGAGCCGACCGCTCCCTCCTCCAGCAGCTCACGCGCCATCGCCTCCGACAGGGCCTCCAGGGGATCGGGCACGGTGCCGATCTGTGCTGCCAGGTGCAGCGGGCTGGACATGCCCAGGACGCTGACGGCACCGACCAGTCGGCGGGTAGCGGGCGCGCAGGCCTCCAACCGCTCGGCGATGAGCCGCTCGTAGGCACGCGGTGCGGGAAGGGATGTGCTGCCCCCGCTGAGCACCTCGGCGGGCAGCTGTTGGAGCAGCGCCCTGGTGTGCAGGGGATTGCCGCCCGTGTGCTCTCTGAGGCGGGCGATGGCCCAGCGGGGGAGCGGAGAGGGTCCCACGGCGGCGTTGAGGGCGGTGAGTTCCGGCAGGCCCAGGCCGTCCAGCGCCAGTTCGAGCGTTGTGTCGGTGTCGAGGATCCTCCGCAGCCCCGGCGGCAGCCGGAGGTCGGTGGCGTCGCGTGTCACCAGCAGCGTCAGGACACGGTCGAACCGCAGACGTCGCAGCACGAACGTGAGCGCGTGCAGGGAGGGGGTGTCGGCCCAGTGGATGTCGTCGATCACCAGGACGCCCGTGGCGTGGTCCTGGATCCGGCCCAGTGTGTCCAGCAGGCAGGAGCCCACCGTGATCGGATCCGGCACAGGGCCGCCGGGGCTTGTGGTGCGTTCGAGTTCCTCCTCGGGGACGTCGACGACCTTGCGCGCATGGGCCAGCAGCTGGGCGGCCACCCCGTACGGCAGGTGCATCTCCATCTCGTCACCGCTGGCGCGCAGGACATGGCAGCCGCAGCCCGGATGCGCTGAGCCGAGGAAGCGCCGGATCAGCGAGGTCTTGCCGATGCCTGCGGGCCCGTCGACGAGGACGATCTGGGGCTCGCTCCGGGCGGCTCTGGCCAACCGGTCGCCCAGCTGCTTCAATGCGCCCACCCGGCCGAAGAACGGCGCCTCAGACACAAGCCTCCATCCCGAAGGAGCCCGAGTGCAGCGCTACGGGACCCTTCGCTGTCTTTTCGTGGCGCACGCCGTCTCCTCGTTGCCCCTGTGTCCGACCATGGTGGCGAACCACACCCGGCTAGGAACGAGAAGATCAGAACCAGGGACAAACGCACCTCATGTCCGCTAAAGCAGCCGAGTTCCGGAGAAAGCGGCCGCTTTTGTGAAGCAGGGGGGCGGTGTCCTCCATGTCGGGTCCCGGTCGGGGGAAGGCCGTTTCGGCCCGTACCGGTGCTCCCTGGCGTGATGTGCCGAAACGCTCCCGGCCCTGGGAACGGGTCTACGACCTGTTCCGGCGCCGGCAGCGCGATGGCCTCCGGGCCGAGGGCGCCGAGCTTGTTGAGGGCGTAGGAGACGCCCTTCTCGTGGATTGCGTTGCTCTTCGTCCCGCACGCGTCGGTGGCGGGTGTTGGTGCCGCCGGCGTTGGTGACGAGGTTGGGCAGCGAGTCGGGCTCGATGACGGTGCGATCCGCAGGTCGGCGTACTTCGGTTCGGACAGGATCGAGGCGATTGGGTCGATGTTCATGGCGGCGATCCGGTCCAGCCACACGGCGGCGGGCTGGTCGGAGATGCGGCTGCCACCGTTCGACGTCCGCTGCTCGCTGGAGACGTCGGTGAGCCAGGTGGTCCCTGGACGCGCTTGGGCGGGAAGCCGACGATGCGTACGAAAACCAGGCGTTCGACCAAGCCGTCGATTTCGTTCGAATGCCCACGTTGGTCCAGCGTGCATGATGGGCTCAGAGCTGGTCTGCTGGACGTAGGGGTGCCCCGACACGCCTACCACGGAGAGATCCTGATGAGTGCCTATCGAGTGGCGCAGGCGGCGATGGCCGGCGGCCCCTTGGAGATCGTCGAGCGTGAGGTTCCGCAGCCCGGCCCCGGCCACGTGAGGATCGCCGTGGAGGCGTGCGGTATCTGCCACAGCGACGCCGCATTGGTGAATGCCCTCCTGCCTGGCATCCGGTTCCCCCTGGTCCCCGGGCACGAGATCGCCGGGCGTATCGAAGAGGTCGGCGAGGGAACATACAGCGGCTGGCGGGTGGGCGACCGGGTGGCCGTGGGCTGGTTCGGCGGCAGCTGCTGGCACTGCACACCCTGCAGACAAGGCGACTTCATCGTGTGCGAGAGCCTGAAAGTACCCGGATGGGCATACGACGGGGGGTTCGCCGACACGGTGATCGCACCGGCCGATGCCCTGGCACGGATCCCCGACGCCCTGGCGGCGACCGACGCGGCACCCCTGGCCTGTGCTGGGGTGACCGTTTACAACGGCCTGCGCCGCAGCTCCGCACGGCCTGGCGAATTGGTCGCCGTACTCGGCATCGGCGGCCTTGGCCACCTGGGAACGCAATATGCGGCCGCGATGGGGTTCGAGACCGTTGCCATCGCCCGGGGACCGGACAAGGCCGACTTCGCCAAGCAGCTTGGCGCCCAACATTACGTCGACAGTACGGCGGACATCACGGTCGCGGACGCCCTGCAGTCACTCGGTGGCGCCAGAGTGGTTCTGGCCACTGCGGCCAACTCCGCTGCTATTGCGGCGACTGTGGAAGGGCTCCGCCCCCGCGGCGAGCTTGTGGTCATCGGCGCCGACGCCGAGCCGCTGGGACTCAGCCCGAACCAGCTCATATTGAGCGGCAAAGTCATCCGCGGCCATCCGTCCGGCACCGCTCAGGACGTGCAGGACACCATGGCGTTCAGCGCCCTGCACGGGATCCGTCCAATGATCGAGACCGTGCCGCTGGACCAAGCAGATGAGGCGTACAAGAGGATGCTGTCCGGCGCCGCCCGCTTCCGGATGGTGCTCACCACCGGTTGAAGCCCGCGGCGACGCGGACCTCACGGCAGTGGCGAGGCACCGGTAAGACAGGCCTGACGTCCGTCGCTCGGCGGTGTGACGCTGAGTTCGCCAGCTGGTGGGTGGCCCGCTGGAAAACGGTCGGCGCGGGAGACGAAGGAATCAGCCCTCGTCGGCGTACTGCCGTCATGGTCTACCCAAAGCGGTGTCGGCCTTTTCGGGACATACGGTCCGGATCCTAGGCTCGGGTCTGCGAGAGCGGGGTCCGTCTTCGCGGTCACTTCGCGCAGAACGGCCATGAACGGCCATGGGCCGACTGTAGACATGATCGTGTCAATGAGGCCCGTAGTGCCGCGCCGGGCCAGCGCGACGATCTCTGTCTCTCGTCCGCCGGGGTTCGCGCTGTAGACGATCCCCTCCACCTGATTTCCCCTGAGCCGGACAGTAGCTTCAGGCGCGGCGAGCGCCTGCTGGTACGTACCGAGGGCTGCCGAAGCAGCGTCACGACCGGCGATGCGGGGCGCAGCCAGTGGAGTCGCGAGTGAGACGTCTTCGGCAAGCGCTGTGGGGGCCTGTCCCGAAAGTGCGGCGTTCAACTAATCCGGTTCTGGCTCAGCTTCTGTGATGCGGCCACGCTGAGTGACGGCTCGTCGTCTCCAGGCGGTACGCCAAGTCGCCTGAAAACGGCCTGTGGACGAGGTCGTTGGGTCGACAGTTCGGGGCCGTGGCAGAGGTCGTGCTCCGACTGAAGGAGCTGTTGTTCCCGTCGATCGCGGACGTTGCGGTGCTGTCGGTGGACGCGGATATCGAGATAGTGCGCGTCGATGCGCACTGCACTACGGACGGTGCCCCGTGCCCGGTTTGTGGGGTCTGGTCGAACCGGGTTCATGGCTCCTACCTGCGGTTTCCCGCTGATGTGCCGAGCGCTGGACGAAGTGTTGTTCTCCGGCTGCGGGTCCGCCGGTTCGCCTGCCGGAACTCGGACTGCGTACGCCGCACCTTCGTCGAGCAGATAGCCGGCCTGACCCGTCGGCACGGTCAGCGGACCGAGCGGCTGCGGTCGACTCTGGTCGCGGTCGGTCTCGCCCTGGCAGGCCGGGCCAGCGCTCGCCTGGTCTCTGCCCTCGGGGTGTCCGTCAGCCGCAGCACTATCCTGCGCCTGGTTGAAGCTCTTCCCGAGCCTGAGGTGCCCGCTCCGCGGGTGGTCGGCGTCGACGAGTACGCCACCCGCAAGGGCCGCCACTACGGCACGGTCCTCGTCGACATGGAAACCCGCCGTCCCATTGATCTGCTGCCCGACAGGGAGGCATCCAGCCTGGCCGCCTGGCTCGCCCACCGGCCCGGCGTCGAAGTCGTATGCCGGGACCGGGCGCCGTTTTTTGCCGAGGGCGCCGCCCTCGGCGCGCCACAAGCCATCCAGGTCCCGGACAGGTGGCACCTCTGGCACAACCTGAGCGAAGCCGCCGAGCGGAGCGTCGCCCAGCACCGCCGCTGCCTTCGACCCCTGGTTCCCCCGGCCCCCGAAGCCGGGCCAGAACCCGCCCCTGCCGAGGAAGCGAACGGGTCACCCTGGCCACGAGAACACCGGTTCGCCGACCGCACCCGGGCCCGGCACGCCGACGTCCACGCACTGTTGGAGGCCGGGCACAGCCGCCGCTCGATCCAGCGCCAGCTTGGCATGACCTACCGCACCGTCAAACAGTTCACCGACGCCGCTACACCGGAAGAGGTCTTCACCGGCCAGTGGCAGCACCGGCCCTCCGTCCTGGACGAGTACAAGCCCTACCTCGACGACCGCTGGAACGAGGGCTGCACCAACGCCTGGAAGCTGTGGGAGGAGATCCTGCCGCTCGGCTACAAAGGCAGCTACCAGCGCGTTCGTGCCTACCTGCACGACAAGCGCACCTCACCACGGCCAGTGACCGCCCGGCCGCCCTCGCCCCGGGCGGTCGCCGGATGGATCCTCCGCCGCCCGGAAACCCTCACCGAGCCCGAACAGCTCCAGCTCAAGACCGTCCGCGCCCACTGCCCCGAAATCGACGCCCTCACCCGGCACGTGCGCTCCTTCGCGACCATGCTCACCGAGCGCCAGGGCGAGCGCCTGCCTGACTGGCTCGACGCCGTCCGGCAGGACGACCTGCCCAGCCTCCACACCCTCGCCGCCGGCATCGCCCGCGACGTCGACGCCGTCATCGCCGGACTGGCCCTGGCCTGGAACTCGGGTGCCGTCGAAGGGCACGTCAACCGGATCAAGATGCTCAAGCGCCAGATGTTCGGCCGAGCCGGCTTCAAGTTGCTACGCAAGCGGGTACTACTCGCGTGAGCCGGCTGGCTGAGTTCCGGCTACTTCAGGAGCCGGAAACCGGGCTGTTGGGCCCACGCTCGGAGGAATTCCGCCGAGCCATACACGGCGGGCCACGGATCGGTCATCGTTGCGACGATGCCGGGAAGGCCGGCCACGATTGAAACCTGATCTTCTCGCAGTTCGGCGTTGGCGACACCACCGATGACATCCATGACAGCGGCGGTCAGCAGGGCCGTGACGAGGTGGTCGACAGCACGGTTGCAGAACGCGATGACGTCGACCGCGTGGGTGGGGGTGAAGCCGATGAGGGGTTCCTGGTCGACTTCGTCGGCGTGCTCGGCCTCGAAGATGTCCTCGTCACCGATTCCAGGCCCCATGAGAGAGACCAGGACGGGCCGACGTCCGTCTACGTCCCCGGCATCCGTGATCCCGAGGCTCTCCGCGTGAATGTTCAGGTCGTACTCGCCGACCCGCTTCTCCTCAAACCGTGCAGAGGCGCCGAGCAGGAACTCGCGGAGCCGCTGGATCGCCACGCGGGGGACGGCCTCCGCCAACTCGATCACCAACACCGGTCCGCTCATGGCCCGGAGCCTAACCAGCCGGGACTGTCACCCCCAACCGATTACTCATCGTGACCGCGTCACAGAAGCTGAGCCAGAACCACTAATCCGACATCACGCGCCCTCCTCGTGGTCACGATCAAGGCGGGCCCGGGCTTCGGGGAGTACTCGCGCGCGAGTCGTGCGGGCACGCTCGGCGCCGGCGCCCTGAGGCCGCCAAGAATCTTGTGACGTGCTACGGCTGCACCCAGGCGGTGTGACGGATGCGTGCGCCGCAGCTAGGCCGTCGCTGCCTTCCAGCACGCGCCTGGAGCATGGCGCGGCACATGCTGGAGGACGTGGCCGCTCCTTGACCTCGGCTCCATGGGCCTGGAAGGCTCGGGTGATTTGTAACCGCCACGGATGCTGCGCCTGTTCAGCCGACACACTGGCGGCCGGCCACACGACGGCTTCGCCCGGCGCCCGGCGCGCGGGCGCAGGCCCTTCGGATGAAGCGCGCAGCCTGCTGGACGGGAGACACCTCGTCAACGTCGATACTCCGCCACAGCTTTGCCGAGGTCGCGTTCGACCTCCCCCGCTCGCTGGAGACCTCGGTGCGCCAGGTGGTCCAGACGCTCGCGGGTTTCGGCCAGGGTGATCAGTGCCTGGAAGGTGGCGGCGTCGGAGCGGATGTGCGCGGGCTCCGGCAGCGTGAGGTCGTTGATCACGCGCTTGGCGGCCTGGACGCCCTTGGGCGGGAAGCCGGCGATGCGCTTGGCCAGGCGTTCGACGAAGCCGTCCAGTTCGGCGTCGGGCAGGGCACGGTTGATCCAGCCGTAGCGTTCGGCGAGGTCGGCGGGGAAGTCGTCCGCTCCGGTGACGGCTTCGATGGCGCGAGTACGGCCGAGTCGCCGGGTCAGGTGCTGGATTCCCCCAGCGCCGGGCAGGGCGCCGGTTCCGCACTCGAACTGACCGAAGACCGCGTTCTCACGCGACGCGAAGATCATGTCGCAGGCCAGCGCGAGTTCGTTGCCGCCGCCGCGGGCACGGCCGCGCACCTTGGCGATCGTGATCACAGGGACGCGCGACAGTCTGTGCAGGAACATGCCGAGTGAGGCGTCACCGGGTCCGCCGGCCTTGGCCGCCTCCGCGGTGTACTGCGGGACCGCGGTGAGATCCACGTGGGCTGAGAAGTAGTCCGGCGAGGCGCTGTCGATGATGACGACGCGCACGTTGCCGGGGTCGTCGTCCAGCGTGTCGACGAGGGAGACCAGGTCACGGACCAGATCGACACCGAGGAGGTTGAGTGGGCCGGCGTCGAGGGTGGCGGACAGAACACCGTCGTCGAGTCGAGTCCGGATCGAGGAATAGGCGAACGCCATGATGACTCCATTGAGTGAGCCCGGTTGCGGGACTCGATTCGAGCGCGTACCGCTCCTGCCGTATGACCGCTGGTGGGAGGCCAACTGACCCAGGCCCCGCCGACCGCGGTGCGGCAGGGCCAAAGGCCCGCACTGGCTGTTGAACGCTCGACGTGCTTTCACTCGCTCGACAGGTTGCCGCGTGTGCAGTGGGACCTGGTAGCCACAGGTGGCCGACGCAGCTTCTTGCTCGACGGACGTACGGTGTGTGCACTCTCGGGCGGCTCGGGGCCGATCATGCTGCCTCACCGGGTCTTGCGGAAGGCCGCGCGGTCAGGCGGTGCAGCCCCTTGCGGTCGTAGTAGAGGGTCATGGCGAACCCGAACAGCAGGGCGAGGCCAACGCCCATGGCGATCATGGACCAGCCGCGGGTCAGGCCGGCGTCGGCCCGGGCGTCGAAGTAGAGGATGGATCGCACGCCGTCACTGAGTTGCCGCATCGGTTCGAACAGCGCCAGGAAGCGGTAGAAGCCCGGAACGGCATGGAGGGGAATCGTCGCGCCCGAGGACGGCAGGGCCAGGGCGATGAACACGAACATGGACACCACCTGGCCGATCCCGCCGAAGGCCGCGTTGATGGCCTGCACCCCCAGGCCCACAGCCAGGCTCGCGCAGTAGGAGAAGATCCACAGCAGCGGCAGGTGCGATGCGTCCATGCCCAGAATCGTGATTGCGGCGATCATCAGCAGGCTGGTGGTCAGCACGGTGATGCCCGCGGTCATGAGCATCTTCAGCAGCAGCGTCTGTGTGCGGCTGATCGGCACCGTCGGCCGCCGGGTGTGCCAGGGGCCGATCTCGTTGTCCGTATACCCCAGGCCCGCGTCGACCCCGCTGTTGATGATGTTTCCGCCCACGAACCCGGTGAGCACCAGGAGCAGGGTGAAGTAGAAGGCGGTCAACCCGAGGCCGCTGTGCTTGCCGATGGGGTGGCCCACCCGAACAGTGACACCGATCGGGTCGCCCAGAAGCGCACGAGTCCTGGCATCGGCGCCCTGGCTGGAAGCCTGGGTGGTCAGCTGCCGGCCGATGGTCAGGGATGCCTGGTGAGCCGCACGCTGGGTGATCTGACTGGCCAGGGACGAGCCGAGGCTGCCCAGCCCGGGGTTGGTCAGGACCGTGAGGGAGGGCCGCGCCGAGGCCCGCGGAGTCGTCAGCGCCGCCACCGAAGTGGTGAAGTCGGCTGGAATGACCAGGGCGCCGTAGACCTTGCCCGACGCCAGCTGGTCCCGCATCTGCGCCTCGCTGAGCCGACGCCACTGCACGGTGCCCGCTGGGGTCGATGCGACGATTGACCGGCTCAACTGCGCGCCCAGGGCCTGTTGCTGTCCGGGCAACGGCGGGCCCTGGTCCGTGTCGACCAGGGCGATCGGCAATCGGCGCAGGTTCCCGTTCGGATCGACGATGCCGCCCATGTAGAGCAGCGTCAGGAACAGCGCCACCAGCGCGCACAGGACGGTCGGCACCAGCCACAACCGCCCATGACGAGCCACAGCAAAAGCGCGCGCGAGCGCTTGCGGCTGCCCGGAACCCGCCGAGGTCATGGAACTCCAATGGGGATACGGCCCTGCGCTGTCGGGATTCGCCTGCGGGGTCGGCTGTTCCCAGGAGCCACACGCCTGTGCATCAGCTGTCCGCACCCTTGGATGTAGGCGAGTAACCGCGGACCCCGTAGGGACGATAACCGTGTGTCGACAGGTCATCACTCAAAGACACGGCCGGTGTCCGTGGCGAGCGCAGGTGACGGCAGTCCCGAAATGAATCTGCACGTCCCCCCGCATGCGTCCACGGTCCCTCGCCGCCTGCGCTCGCGGACGTTCGCCGGCCGCCGGATACTCGATGCGGGCCGTATGCCTCTGCGGCGCGGCCCGGGGGAGGAAGGGCATCATCGTTTCGGCCCTGACCGACATGGAGATTGCGTCATGTGCTCCCGGAGAATCTCGCTGACTCCCCTCGCGGCGGTCACGGCCGGCCTGCTGGCCGGGGCGGTGGGAACGGTGTGTCTGGATGCCGTCCATTATCTGAAGTACCGCCGCTCAGGCGGGACGGACAGCCCACTCGCCTGGGAGTTCGCGCCGGTCGAAAGCTGGGAGAAGGCCCCCGATCCGGGGCAGGTGGCGAAGCGGGTCATCGAGGGTTTCACCCAGCGCCGGCTTCCTGAGGGGGCAGCCTGGCTCACGAGCACCATCGCTCACTGGGCCTACGGCTCAGCGGTAGGCGCCGCCTACGGCATCGTGGCCGGATCACTGCCCCGGCCTTCCCCTGTCCATGGCGTGCCATTGGGCGCCGCGGTGTTCGCCGGTGACTATGTCGCCTTGCCGATCGCAGGGCTCTACAGGCCGATCTGGCAGTACGACACAAAGGTTCTGGTCTGGGATTTCGGCGCACACGTCGCCTACGGCACCGGCACCGCAATCACCTTCTGGCTGCTCACCCGACTCGGCACCGGCGCCGTCAGAGACAGGCCATAGCCGCCTGCCGGCCACGGGCATGCCCATGCCTGCCACCGACCGGACCCCCGGCGTCGCCCGCGTCCGGCGACGCGTGTCCCCCGTGGCGGCATCTTGTACGCACCCAGGAGGTGTCAGTCAATGGACATGAAACTTGAAGTCGTGGTGGTGCCGGTGTCCGACGTCGACCGGGCCAAGAGCTTCTACACCCGACTGGGCTGGAGACTGGACGCGGACGTCGCCCCGGGTGAGAACTTCCGGGTAGTGCAAGTGACGCCGCCGGGCTCACCGGCATCGGTCATCTTCGGCACCTCGGTCACGTCCCAGAGGCCGGGCTCAGCTCAGGGCTTGCACCTGATCGTGGACGACGTCAACGCTGCATACGCCGAGCTTGACCGGCTCGGCGCCGAACCGAGCGCGGTGTTCCACGACGCCGGCGGCGTCTTCCACCACGCCGGGACGGAGGCCCGGGTGCCAGGATCGGATCCACGGCGCACCAGCTACAGCTCGTTTCTGGCCTTCAGCGACCCGGACGGCAACGGCTGGCTTCTGCAGGAGGTCACCAGCCGACTTCCGGGACGCCTCGATCCCGCGACCACGACGTTCGCCTCGGCCCAGGACCTGGCAAGCGCCCTGCGCCGTGCCGCGGCTGCGCACGGGGAGCACGAGAGGCGCATCGGTGCAGAGGACAAGAACTGGCCGGACTGGTACGCCCAGTACATGGTGGGCGAGCAGGCAGGGACCGAACTGCCGTCGTGACCGCATCGCCCAGCAGGAGATCGGGGCCGGCTCCTCTTCACAGTCGAACGTCGCGGCGGGGGAGGGCCAGGCACTTGACGTGGACGCGACCGCCGCTGTCCGCCGACGGACGCAACGCATGCGTGCAGCCGGACCGCGCCGGGCCGGGGGGCCTCGGGGAGCCGGGGGCGCAACGGTCGCGTGATCGTTCTGGGAGTACCGTGCTCGGGACCTGATGCGGGTAGGTGCTCGAGCGACGGTCGGCAGGCCACGGGCGGCAGATTGGCCCTCGGCCGGTACGGGTGGCCCGGGAGAGACTGCAGATGGCGCGGATGCCATACGTGAGGAGTTGCGATGCAGGTAGCAGTGGTCACCTTCGACGGGTTCAACGAACTCGACAGCTTCATCGCTTCCGCGCTGATCAACCGGTGCCGCGGGGACGGCTTGGAAGCGTTCATCACGACGCCGACACCGGTGGTCACGTCGATGAACGGCGTCGAGGTGACGGGGCAGCGCCCGATGGAGTTCGTCACCGAGGCCGACGTCGTGCTGATCGGCAGTGGCGTGAAGGCGCGAGAGGTGGTGGCCGACGATCAGCTGATCTCCGAGCTGCGGCTCGATTCGTCGCGCCAGCTCATCGGCGCCCAGTGCTCCGGCGCTCTGGTGCTCGCCCGCCTGGGGTTCCTGGACGGCATGCCGGCGTGCACGGACATGAAGTCCCGGCCCTTCGTCGAAGCGCGCGGCATCCCTGTGCTCGACGAGCCGTTTCACGCCGAGGGGAACATCGCTACGGCGGGCGGTTGCCTGGCGTCCCAGTACCTGGCCACCTGGGTGATCACTCGCATGCTCGGGGAGGACGCAGCACGCAACGTCCTCGACTACGTGTCCCCAGTCGGCGAGAACCAGGAGACGATCGAGCGCGCCCTGCGCGCCGTCCACTCAGCCGAAGGCGCACTCGCCTGACGCGCGAGACCACGCCGGCCCCGGACACGACCGCACGGGTGCGGTACCGGAACCTGCTGGTGCACAGTGCCGGGCGGAGGTGCATTCTGGAAGTTGGCCATTCCGGTCATTGCGGACCGGCGGCGGCGAAGTGAGTCAGGCACGCGAGCGATGAACGCCGAAGGCGCCGGCAGGCAATGGTCATCTCGAACCAGGGAGCAGTTCATGCCATCCCTTCACTTCCAGGTGAACTCCTCGATGAGCCCGGACGAGGTGATGGGCGTGCCGACGAACTTCACCCCATCCCGTGTCGAGGAGTGGTCGTCCATCGATGCCGAGCACCCCCAGATTCACGAGCGAGGTGAAACCTGGGCGGAGGTGACCGAGGGGAACGAAAATCGTGGGAGCGTGCCCGCTACGAATGGGACCCTTCGGCGAACAGGGTCACCGTCACCACTCGTGACTCGGTGCCCTTCGGCTCGGGGGGCTGGCAGTCCCAGATGACTCCCACGGACAACGGCACCCGCGTCGACATCAGACTCGAGCGGCACCCCACCTCGTTGAAGTCAAAGGTGTTGTCCTCGATCATCCCCTTCGCCGGGCCGGTGTTCCGCAAGTCCTTCAGGGAACCTCTGCACACCGTGTAGTAGCGCGGTCGCTGAAGACGCGGCCTCGTCGACATCTCCGAGGGGATCCGCTCATGACCACGGCGAAAGACCTGTTCATGATCGCCATCGAGCCGGAGCATTCCGTGGGACAGGGTGACCTGTCCCTCGCCCTCGCGGGAGCCGAGCTGATCGATCTCATCGGTGCGGGGACGGTCGCCCTGGACGGCGACCGCATAGTGCCAGGTGGACCGCCGCCGCTCGACGATGGGTTTCTGGGCGAGGTTGCGGCAGGTCTCACTCGGCAGCTGCCCTACGAACGGGTCGAAGACTGGCTGTGGCGTCGGGGCCGGGACCTCTCGGCCACCTACCAGGCCGCCCTGGAAGAGAGCGGTGAGCTGACACCGCAGCGAAGCAGCCGGTCGCCCTTCGGCTCGAAACACCTGCAACCGGTCGATACGCCCGCCCGCCGCCGCGCAGCGGACCGATGGAGACACGGGGAGCCCGTCCTGACCGCCCTCGCCGCGGCCGTGGGCATCGACGACGAACGATCCGATGACGGGACCGGCCTCGACGACGAGGCGGTGACGCGTGTGGTGGCCGCCGTCCACGACGCGGTGATGGAGCTGGAGGCCGTGCGCCAGAGGCGGACCATCGAGAACGCGGCCTTCGCCAACATCTGGCGCGGGCCATGAGCCGACCCCCGTGCCCGCTCCACGGGGCAGCCGAGGCGCAAAGCCGTTGCGTGACATGCTGCGCTTCGGGGGCGGTGCTCCCTCCGCGTATGCCAAGCGCCTGGTGGCGGTACAGAGTTCCACGACCAGCGTGCCGCCGGGGCCGGGCGTGGAGCGCATCTGTTCCAGTGACGTCCTGCTCAGCAGCCGTGTGCCGTCGGGGGCCGTTCCGCCCCCGGGACCTCTACCTCAAGGAGCGCGCTGAAGGGCTGATCCACACCCAAGCACTGCTCGCCCTTGCACGCCGCCGAGTCGACGTGCTGTGGGCCAAGCTCCGCGACAAGAGACTATTCACCCCCACCCCGCCAGCCTCCCAACCGGCTTGACACAGTCATTGAGACTCACTCCACGAGTGCATGCGGAAGGTCGAGTGCGGCAGGATGGATGACCAACGAGGCCCCCGAGCAACGTGATTGAGACGTCAGACATTTCGATCAACAGCCCGGGGGCCTCGCTCGTTGCGCTTCACGGCCCATCACCCGATTGGTGGCCAACTCGAAGAAGCTCAATGTTCGGGTCGGAATCACCGGTCGTCGACCCCGATGCCGAGCCCCAGCCCTTCCTGACCTACCCCGCCAACTCCGGTGCGGACCTCATCCCCCTGATCCCCTTCTCCGCCGAATCCACGGTCGGAGGCGCACCCCCGATCTGAAAGACCAGATCTCTTGGGAGAAGAGGAGGTTGTCCTGCAGGGTGGGCCTGCCGTGGCCTTCAATTGTGCAGCGTGGGGATGGGCCGCCCGGTGCTGGTGTTGTGCACCGCGCTGTCGCGGTGTCGGAGGGTGGCTTTCGGCGGGCGGGGGTGAACAGGTCTGGCAGACCGTCCGTTGCTGCACCCTTCGTGAGGCCGTCACCGTTACCGGTTCGACCGGAAGTTGTCGGCCGGTGCGGAGCCCGGCGTGGCACCCCTTGACCAGCAGGTCAGACCCCTTGGCGACGGGGCCGGTCGCTGACTGGTGGAGGCAAGTTGTAGGGCTACTTGCAGGGCAAGTTGTAAGAGCAAGCTGCGGCGTTCCGTGCTCGGCGTCACTGAGAGACGGCGGCCGCCGTCTCTCGGCTCGGCAATGGGTACGTCCAGCGGGCGGACCTGGTGGTGCGGGCGCCGACGGCCGGGGTGCCGGTGATGCTGCTGGAGATCGACCGCCGTACCGAGGACGCCGACGACCTGGTGCACAAGCTGCGCCGGTACTGGGAGTGGGGCCGGCTGCTGGCACCGGACGCGGACAAGCACACCGTGGACCTCGTCCGCTCCAAGCCGGACGCGATTGCGAGCATTGACCACGAGCATCGGCTGTGGCGGCGGGGTCTACCCGCAGACCGGCCGGGAGGGCCTGGTGCCGGTGGCGTTCGTGTTTGCCGACACGACCAAGGCGAAGGTCGACAACACCGTGAAGGTCCTCGAGGAAGCCGGCCGCCGCTTCTGGGCGCCGCGCCGGGACGAGCACGGCGCGGACGCGGCAGTGTGGCGGCGCCTGGGGCGCGCGGACGAACAGACGCTGACCGACGCGCTCGACAACCCCGACGGCGAGGACCTCTACCGCGACCAGATGGCTCGCGCCGATGCGAAGGAGAAGCGACGTCGTGCCGCTGAGTGGGAGGCGCGGCCGCCGGTGTGCAAGCGGTGCGGGCAGAAGTTCACCGACCAGCCCTGGGAGGAGACCACCGCGCACCGGACGGCCTGGAACGCCGGGGACGTGTCCGTGTGCGGCACCTGCCACGCCGACGACCTCGCCCGCGAGGAAGCCGCCCGTCTCCAGGCTGCCGCACCGCCGGAGCCGGAGGACGACGGCCAGGAGCCGGGCAAGCCCCGCCGCAGCCTGTTCCGCCGGCGGGCCTGACCCGGGCAAGCCAAAGGCGCTCCTGGGCAAGCCCCCCTCCAACGGGGGCTTGCCCAGGCCGTACCCTCGGCGCTGGGCTGGAGACCGCGCGCCGAGACCCGGCCCGCGGCGAAGGAGGAACAGGTGAGCACCTTCGAGACGGGACAGACGGTCGTACGGCGCGACGTACACGGCTCAGGCCGGGTGTGGAGCGAGCACGCGCTACGCGTCGTCGCCGACACCAGCGAGGCCCTGGTGGCCGCCTGCCCGCCAGGAGCCGAGACGCGCTGGCCGGCCCTGTACGTCAAGGCCCGCGATGATGGCGACCGATCGGTACGCACGGAGGCGTTCGACGCGATGGCGACTGGCGTGTGGGAGCTCGCGGACGCCGTGTGGCAGGAGACCGAGCTGCTGCTGTGGAAGCCGCCGACGGCATGGTTCAGCGTCAACGCCTTCTACACGAGCGGCGGGCTGCGGAACTGGTACGTGAACTTCGAGCACCCCACCCGCCGTGCGAGGGACGGGTTCGACACCTTCGACCTCACCGTGGACCTGGTCGTCGACCCCGACCTGACCAGCTGGGAGTGGAAGGACGAAGACGAGTACGCGCACGTGCGGCGGCTCGGCATCGTCACCGACACCGAGCATCAGGCCGTGGACGCCGCCCGCGACCAGGTCATTGCCATGCTCACCGAGCACTCCGGCCCGTTCGCCGACGCCGCCTCGTGGATGTCCTGGCGGTGGAACCCGGCCTGGCCCGCCCCCCGACTGCCGCGCCCGACGCAGGGCAGGGAGGGGGTTGCACCGACGGGCGGCTGAACCGTTGTCTGGACGGTTGCCCCCAGCGGGGAACCGAAGGTGTGACCGGGCTGGGAGCCCCCAAACCGGACACCGCCCGTTCCCGCCGGTCAGCTCCTATGGGCAAGCTCAGCCGGTTGCGCGTCGGCCGGGCCGCCGCGCCGCTGTCAGCGCGGCGACGTCAGGCGGGGAACATCGGCGGGGGAGAGGTCCGGCTGCGGGCGATGTCAGCGTGTGGGGAGAACGTTCCCAGCGCTCCGGCCGCGTGGGGGCGGCGGGGCGCGGCGCGGGGGTGAGCCGTGTGGCGCATGGTCAGTCGTCGGAGCTCAGGCCGTTGGCGCGGACGATGCCGTCCAGCTCGTTGTAGAGGGCCTGCTGCCCAGTGACGAAGCGACGGTGCTTTTCGCGCAACTCCTGCAGTTTCGCCGGGTCGTCGGCGGAGGAGGCTTCCACGATGGCGAAGCCGGGGCTGCCGTCGGGGCCGGGCATCTCCACGAGTCGGTGGTCCATGCGGCTGGTCAGGAGAATCGCCAGGACCGTCGCGTACTCCCGCTGCACCTCATCGGTGAACTGTGAGGCGTCACCGACAGGGCCGGCCTGATGGCCCTCGGCTATCAGGTGCGCTGTCTCGTGCACGGCCTTGGCCAGGACGTCGTACTGCTCGGGGTCCATGCGGGCCTTGAGCGTCTCCATGTAGAGGGAGACGTTGTCGATCCTCCCGTCGTCCGAGCCGGAGTCGTTCGCGTCGTTCATCTCGACAGCCTGGCCCGGGAGGCGGCAGGCGTCCAGGCCCGTACGCGGGGCGGCGCAGAGCGGTACAAGTACAAGTACAAGTACAAGTACCGGTATGGCATCCAATCGGATCCGGCAGTCGGCCGTGGTGGACCGGGCCCGTCGAAGCGCTGTACAGGCTCAGGCGGGTATCGGTGCCGGACGCAGCGACGCGAGCGGAGAGCGCCGGAGTCACCTCATGCTGACCGGTTCGGCCTCGTCGGCCAGGTCGGTCAGGATGTCGCTGATGCCCTCGATCAGCCGTGAGAAGGGCGCTGTCACGTTGGCTGACTGGTGGGATGATATTCGGGTTGATCAGCCAGGGAAGGATCGTCTGTGGGGAGCGCGTCGCTGTCGTACAAGGGTCACCGGTACCCGGTCGAGGTCATCTCCCACTGTGTGTGGCTGTACCACCGCTTCCCCTGTCGTTCCGCGCAGTCGAAGAGCTCATGCTCGAGCGCGGGATCGTCGTCTCCTACGAGACGATCCGCCGCTGGTGCGCCAAGTTCGGGCAGACCTACGCCAACGCGCTGCGCCGCAGACGGCCCCAACCCGGGGACAAATGGCACCTCGGCGAGGTCTTCATCAAGATCAACGGACGGTTGCAGTACCTGTGGCGCTCCGTCGACCAGGACGGCAACGTCCTCGACATCCTCGTGCAGAACCGGCGCGACAAGGCCGCCGCCAGACGCTTCTTCCGCAGACTCCTCACAAAGACCCGCACTGTGCCCGGGGTGATCATCACCGACAAGCTCCGCTCCTACAAAGCGGCCTACCGCGAGGTCATACCCTCCGTCGAGCACCGCTCACACAAGGGCCTGAACAACAGGGCGGAGAACAGCCACCAGCCCACGCGGCAGCGTGAACGGGCGATGAAGGGCTTCCGCGGCGTTGGCGCAGCCCAGCGGTTCCTGTCCGCGTTCAGTGGGATCTCACCCCACTTCCGACCCCGCCGCCACCTGATGGCAGCCTCCGGCTACCGAGCCGAGATGACCATCCGCTTCACCATCTGGGACCAGATCACCCGTGCCGCCGGCCGACCCACTACGGTTTGAACACCCACCCAGACCGCGTGCCCACCGCGCCCCGACGCACCATCAGACAGTCGCGCACCCAACAACGTGACAACGCCGTTCAAGAAGTTCCTGATCAAGCTCGACAAAGAGGTGCCCGCCGGCCTGGATGTCCACCTCATCTGCGACAACTACGCCACGCACAAGACCTCCGCCATCAAAAGGTGGCTGCTGGCCCACCCCCGTTTCCACCTGCACTTCACGCCGACTGGCTCGTCCTGGCTGAACCTCGTCGAACGGTGGTCCGCCGAGCTGACCAACAAGCAGATACGGCGAGGCGTTCACAGGTCCGTCCAGTCGTTGGAGAAGGACATCCGCAACTGGATTGCCGCCTGGAACACCGACCCGAAGCCCTACGTCTGGACGAAGACCGCGGACGAGATCCTCGTACGCCTCGCCAGTTATCCTGAACAGAATTCCTGACTCAGAAGACTAGAGGCAGATGCCGGGAGGGGCCGCGTTCGGACCAATGTTGCCGGTCCAGGTGTTGGCAGTGCCATCGGTGGCGGTGCCGCTGGTGCTGTCGCGGCAGTCGAGCATGCCGTTGCGGCGGGCGACGTTGGACTTGATGGTGTTGCCCCCGTTGCCGCCGGCATCGATTCGGATTCCGTCGCCCGCGTTGTCGTCGGCGATGTTCCCGGAGATGACGGAGTTCGTGAGGGAGTTCGCTGCCACACTGATGCCGTGACCAACGGTGCTTGATTCGGAATTTCTGATGATGTTGCTGGCGATGGTGACGTTGGTGCTGGGCGAAAGACCGAAGGCGTTGGCCCGTACGCCTAGAAATCCCCTTTCAATGATGTTGGAGGTGATCTTCAAGTTCGTGTTGTTGTCGCCCAAGAAGATCCCGGGGGCGCCAGAGTTGTCCCGGATGATGTTCCTCCCTACGCTGGCGTTGCTGGACTTGAAGATGAATGCAAAGGCCCTGTCTTCCAAGGAGGTGTTGCTGTTTATTTTGACATTGTCGACTTCTCCGGGCGTCAGTGCGTCCAGAAGGACGCCGGAGTTTTCGTTACCAGAAAATGTATTTGTTTCGATGTCCGCATTCTTCAGGCCCGCGTCTGAGTAGATTCCGCTGCCACTTGCAGAACCTGGTTGATTGTTCTGGCGAATGCAGTTCTGCTCAACCTGGGAAAGACTTGTGCCACTGGAGTGGAAATAGACTCCGATAACATTGTTCTGGATCATGTTCTGCCGGACTTGGTGGCCTGAGTGTGCCGCACTCGTGACGATGCCATAACTGGAGGTGTTGTTCTGAACGGTGAAGCGGGAGAATCTGATGCCGTTCTCCAGCAAGCGGACACTGCCTGAACCGCCCGCCGACTGAATGATCGCCTGCCTGGACGGATCCGGAACTCCGGCCTGGCGGCACGTTGCCCCTGTGGGGGCGGCGGCCGGTCCGATCAACTGCAAATTCTCCTTGTCCACGGTGACAACCTCGTTGTACATTCCGGCACAAACTCTGATCACATCCCCTGGTGCGGCTGCAGTAATCGCTGCCTGGATCGTGGTGAAAGGTGCACCCGGACATTGTGCTCCATTGTCATCCACAACGAGTACAGCCTGAATTGCCTGGCTGGGCACTGCCGAGAATGCCGTAGCCACTGCCACGCCCGCCATGACGAGGACGGTCTTCTTCATAACCTTCTCCTTGGATTTCGGTGCAGCCCGCAATCAGGTCGTGCGGCAGCATGGTCGACTAGGTGGCACATGGCTGGCAGCGAAACCAATGGAATCACCTGGCATTGGCAGGACTCCATCAGCTACGTAACCCGAACGAAGAGCGGGTAGTTTCCGCCGTTTACGAACTTAGACGTGCCACGTTAGGTGTGCAAGCGGTAGCACTCTGTATGTGCCGCTGGGCATGCGACGCCACTGAGCGTTTTCAGCGTTGCCTCTCCAGGGTGTGGACGGCTTTGGCGATGACGGTCATGCGGTTCGGGCTGATGCGGGACCTGCGGAAGATCTGCCAAGACTTCAGCCGTGCCATGCCGCGTTCGACCGGTGCCCGGGCTGCGGCCAGGGCCCGGTTGACGGTGCGCTGGGTGAGGGTGAGCTCGCTGCCCGGTGGCCGTTTGAGTCCAGTGGTGATAACGGCCCCCTCGGTGCGACGGCGTATTTCACCGACCTGCCCGCTCTGCAAAGCAGCAGGTCCGGGCCAGAGTCGGGTTTTCCACCAGTGGATAAACCTACGTTGGCTGATCGCTCCACTAAGAACACCAACAGAAAGAAGACCAACAAGCAGAACACCAGCCCCCTCCGTCCGTGCCGCGGCGACGCGTCGCGAACACCGGGACGGACGGACCGGCCGGACACCCCGACGTCCCCGCCGGCCGCGCCCGCGGCGGACGAGATGCACCCGGGGATCCGGCTGCTCCTCGACCTCGGGGCGGCCCGCCCCGAGCTGCTGCTGACCGGGCAGGCGCTGACCGATCAAGGCCGCGTGGTGACCGTGATGCTGGAGGCCGGCTGGAACGCCGAGCAACTGCGGCACGTCATCGCCGACAGGCCCCTGCCCCATCCGGTCCGGACCACGGTCGGCGCGATCATCGCTGCTCGCCTGAGCGCCGCCCAGGCCTACCCGCCGCCCACCCTCGCGGCCGACCACCACGACCAGCCAGTGTGGGACGACCCGCCGCCGCAGCCGATGACCGGCTCCGCCGCCCGCACGGTGAGCGAGGCCCTGACCTACCGGGCCCTTACCGAATGCGCAGGCTGCGGCGCCCCCGGAACCGCCCCCGGCGAGGACCTCTGCCCGGCCTGCCTCGGCTGGCCGCTCTGCCGCACCTGCCCCGGCCCCACACCGCGGCGCGCCCACCCCGACGGCGACGGCCGCTGCACCACGTGCGCCTCCGCCCTGACAGACCACCACCTGAAAGGAAGCCCGTGACGGACACGCTCCACACACCGCCGCCACCGACCGCGGCTGCACACCACGAGCGCCCCTTCACCCGTCATCCGGGTCGGTGGGACAAGGAACGCTCCCGAGCCCTACCGACCGGGCACGTCCGCGACCACACCTGCTCCGCCGCCTGCGAAATGGTGCTCGTCCACGAACGCACCCCGTGGGGCTGGCTCGCCTGGACCGTCCCCGGCGACGGCAGCCCCGAGACCCCCCACCAGATCGCGGTGCTCACTCCATCCGCCACGCGTACGCAGCGCCTGGCCCTGCGCTGGCTGACCCGGCACCCCGCCCAGCGCATCGCCCCGGACACCGTCCCCGGATCGCTGCGGCTCGCCGCCGCGGCCGTCGCGCTCGTCAGTCTGGTCACCGGCCTGTTCGCCATCCGCCACGCAGTCCCCCTCGACGTCGCCCTGCCGGCGCTGCTCCTCGCCCCGCTGCTCGCCGAGCACCTGCCCGACCGGCTGGACAGCCGGGCCCGCGCACACGTCCGCATCGTCGAAGGCGACGCCGCCTGCCGCTACCTGCAGCGCCTCGCCACCCTGCACACCTCCCTGGTCCAGGCCGCCGCCGGCAGCGAACGCTACGAACTGCGCCGCTCGGCCGAGGTCGGCCAGCACTTGCTGTGGGATGCCGCAGGCCTGCTCCAGGCCCAGGACAGCCGCTCGGCCTCAGCCGACCTCATCGCCGGCGAACGGCTGATGCTCCAACTCGCTGACCAGGTCGCACAGATCCTCGAGCACACCGCACAGGACGGCACAGCCGACGCCAACCAGGCCTCCGACCCCGTCCCGCTCTTGGGCCCGTACCCGCCTGGCCCCCGGCCGACGACCCATCCGACAGCTCGTCACGCACCGAACCCACCGCTGCAGAAGGGAACCCTCCCCATGACCCAGCCCGAACCCGCCCCGGCTACCCCCACGGACGTCTACCTCCTGTCCGCGCACGAGCCCTACTACCCGGTCGGCGCCCAGGAGATCAACACCACCGTCGTGGCCGCCGCCTCCCTGCTGCACCCCCGCGTACGGCAGCCCGACGGCGCCCGTATTCATGATCGCCTCGTCCATGGCCGCCGGGCCGGCGAGATCGTGCCGCTGTCCACGCTCACCCACGAACTCGACGCAGGCGCGCGCTGGCCGCAGGTCGGCGACTGGGAGGCAGCCACCGAAGACCTGCTGCAGCTCATCCGCGACCATGACTGCAACGCCCTCAACCTGGGCTTGCCGGAAATCGCCCGGGCCCTCATGTGCGTCGGCCCGCACAGCGAGGTCCGCGCCGTCGACCCCACGTCCGGGGCGCATCGGGCATACGGGCCCGCTGACCGGATCGAGATCCTCGTCGAGGTTGGCCGGCACCTGGCCTGGGCGGAAGCAGGATCTCCCCTGTGGCCCGGCGACGGCCTGCTTTCCCCGACCACCTCCGGGGATGCCAGCTGATGTTCGGCTACGCAGCGTACGAAGTCTGGGCGGAGCTCCGTCGGCTGATGGCCGGACGCCGAAACCGCAACCACCGCTGTCACGGCAGATTCTGCTGCCGACGTCAGAGCCGCCTGACAGACTCCGCTCGACCCGGCCCCCTCTCCGAACGGACACGCGCACAGTGCCGACGGGCTTCCTGATCGTGGGTGATCGGTTTGCCGATCGGTCTGGTGCTGGGGCCGGTTGCTCGGTTGCCGGCGCCCTCTGGGCACGAGCGTCACTTAACACACTCAGGACGTACTTTCCTGAGCAGCTGAGGCAGAAGTAACAGGAGATCCGTAACGATGGCCGGTTCCGCGAAGCCGTGCGGCTTCGCGGGGGAGAGGTGGCTGGCCTCTCCATACCGGCCATTGTGCGGCGTCTGGCCCGCCGGGAGCCGTGAGTACGTCCTCGCCCGCCACCGCCGGCCCGGAAGTCATCGACCCGGCCCCGGACGCCTTCGTCCTCCCGTTCAACCGGCTGCGGCCCGGCTTTGACCCCGAGCAGCTGCCACGTTTCTGCGACCTGGCCTGGCGCCTGGCGCTGATCAGCCCCAAGGAGTCGAACCGCTCGCTCGTCACCGACTGGAGCCGCTGCCCCGCCAGGCTGCCGCCCGGCTTGATGCGCGCGGTCTTCGCCGAACTGAACATCCCGACCCCGGCCGTGCTGCTCCAGCAGCGCGAAAGACCGTGATCCCGCAGAGCCTTCCGCCGCGCAGGCGACCGCCCGCCATGACCGCCAACGCCTGTCCCTGTCCTGCCTGCTCCGCAGGCCAGGGCCTCAGGCGGCGAATGGGTTGGTGTGGCCGGGCAACTGCTGCCCCGGGCGCAGGAAACGCTGGCTGCCCTGTTCGTCACGCACCGCGAGGAAACCGGCAGCCGTCAGCCGTTGTGCGATCTTCCCGCGGCGGATTGCGCCCACCTTGAACGCCACGGTGAAGAGCAGCGCGACCGCCCCGCCGGAGGCGACCGCTTCGACCGGCGATTTGTCGATGAGTAGGAGTACGGTCAGGACCGCGCAGGCGAGGTAGCCGATCACCTTTTGGCTCCGGTCGGCGACGTACTGGGCCATGATGTCGAAGGTGATGAGGTCCTTCAGTACGGCCACCGCACCGACCGCTTCAGGCAGTGGCTTCAGCGAGCCCTGCTCCAGCCCCGGAACGGTCCCGCCGTTGCCTGCCTGCGGATGCGTAGAGATGGTGGCCGCCTCACGGACGCGCGCTTCGAGTTGCGGGTCCCGATACATCCGCACCTGCACGAGCGAGTTCTTGAACCCGGTCCTATACGCCATGCCGTACATGTAGCCGTACCGCTCCGCCACGTGCGCCAGGGCGGCCGCCTTCGACGTGGAGCCCTGCGGGGCGATCTCGACAATGTCCTGCTGACGGGCGATCTGCTGAAGCATCCCCACTATGTGACGTTCTACGGACATCCTGTTCCCCACCCCCTGAGACCCCGTGCTGGGGGCGACCGGCGTACAGCCTAGCCAGTCAGGTCGAGGTGATGAGGGTCAGTCATGCGGACGTTGCCACGTTGTTGAGTGTGCGGACTCCTGGCGGTGTGTCGGAGGGCCGCCGGCCAGTTCGCCAGGGCCTGGACACAGACGCCAACCGATCCGCCCACCATGGCTGTGATCTGGTTCCAGACGGCGAACCGGATGGTCATCCGGCTCGGTATCCGTGAGTGGGCATCAGGTGGCGGTGAGGCGAGGCCGCAAGTGAGGTGAGGTACCGCCCAGCGCGGACAGAAACCACTGCGCTCCGCCCGTGGAGCGAAAGCCCTTCATCGCCCGTTCGCGCTGCCCGGTCGGCTGGCGGCACTGGTCTCCGCCCGGTCGTTCAGACTCTTATGGAAGCGGTGCTCGACGAAGGGCATGGTCTCGCGGTGCGCCGCTCCGTGGGAGCGGAGCTTGTCGGTGACGAGGGCGATGCTGAAGGCACGTCAGGAAGCAGGGCTTCAGGTCCGGATGACGGCCGGCTTCTGCTGGCCCTGGAGTGAACCGGTCCTCGACGCCAACAAGCAGTTCGTCGCGCTCGTCGACGACGTGAACTTGCCCCAATGGCAGTGGAAGCGGCCGTGGAATGTACAGGGCGACCGTTCCATCGGCGGCTTCCCGTCGAAGAATTTCTGGGCCACCGACCCGGCGGGCTTCAGCCAGGTGGGCTGCATCTACACCGCGCAGGGCCTCGAGTACGACTACAGCGGCGTCATCTTCGGCCCCGACCTCGTCTGGCGGGACGGCGTGTGGGTCGCCAACAAGAAGGCCAGTAAGGACATCGTCGTAGCCCGCGCCGGCGAGTACGAGTTCACGCACCTGATCCGCAACACCTACAAAGTCCTCCTCACCCGCGGCATGCAGGGCACCGTCCTGTTCTCCACCGACGAGGAAACACAAGCGCTGCTCAACAGCCTGGCCCCCAGCGCGTAGACCATCCGTATCCCGCAGCGTTCGAGGTCGGCGTACATCCAAAAGACGCCCACCGCGCACCCGGACGCTGGTACGTCTGCCACGCAAGGCCACCCCAGCGGCCGCCTTCCTCCGGCAGACAACCTCCGCCGCGGCTGCCGGCCCACCGCCGCACACCCGACGGCACCCGCTACCTGGTTCTTTCAGCAACGTCAACGCGACGCCAGGCCGTACGATACCTGCGTCCCCCGCCCGTCAATTCCGCTGACGCCCACCCTGCTGCCTGGCAACCGGGCCCTCCTCTGCAGGTGTTCTTCTTTCCCTGCGACCGTCTGTGTTCTTTGTGGGACTCTGAGTGAATGGAGCACTCAAACCGACGTGGTCGGCCCGTCTGGAGCCGCGGTGACGCGACTGTGCGTGTGGGTTGTTGGTCGTGTGGTGATCAGGAGGTCCATTGCCCGATTTGTTCCATAGCGCTGGTGAATCCCGAAGCTCCCTGCTGTCCCGGGTGCGGGCGTCGCTACGCTGTCATGCGCCGCCGATCCCACTGCCACCAGTGCGACATGGTGATCGATTCGGTCGGGAGGATCACCGAGCTGCAAGGCGATGTTGAGGCTGTCCTTCGTGCATACCAGGCCACCCGGCAAGGGGGCGCCGACCCGATTGCTCCCAGTGGAGACGACGACGAACCGCAGAGCGCGACAAGGCGGGACGCCGATGCGCCAGCGGACCTGGAGCGAACCGATGACACACAACCCACCCCTGGTCGGCGGATCAAGAGTGCTGTCGTTCAAGGCGCGACTCTGGTAGGCGCAGCAGCATTGCTGGCTTTGGCGGAGAGGATTGTGGGGCTGCTCTCCGGCTGACCACAGTCCACATGGAAATGGCGCTGCATGCGGTCTCTAGTACTCCAGCTGTAGTTCTTGATCACTGTCGACGAGCGACCTGTCGTTGCCGCCGCCCGTCGTCGATCATGGGTGGCCTCATCCGTGCCGCTGCGCCGGGCGGGCTGGAAGGCTGAGCTCATAGCTTCGAGCATCGTCTCCAGTACACCGAGGATCTGCGGACTGGTACGAGCGCCCTCTGGGTTCGGTTGCGGGAGCTCCTTCAGGACCAGGGGCTTGACCCTGAGGTGACGGTCATCGTTGGCCTCTTGCAGGAGGGCCCCGATCACGAGGATGGCCAACTCTCCGGCGACGGCAGGGTCTACAGGTCCAGCCTCTTCTTTTGATCAGAAACGGCTCGGGTTCTCATCAACATGAGGGGTCTTCACCGGGGTCGCCTGATCCGCCTCGATGGTCGTGGCCGCCTCGGCTGCTTCCCGGAAGGTGACGACCGCCTCGCCGTTCTCCCGCGCCCATGCGGTGAGCATCCTCATGGGCTCCTCCAGGGTTCGCCCGAGATCGGTCAGGCCGTACTCCACGCGCGGCGGCGCCTCGGCGTACGCGTGCCGCTCGACGAGCCCGTTGGCTTGGAGCCGGCGCAACGTCTGGGTCAGGACCTTGCGCGAAATGCCACCGCTCAGCTCGACCAGCTCGCCGTGGCGCAACGGGCCGTCGGTCAGCGCGAAGAGCGTGACCATGGACCACTTGCTGGCGATGATCTCCATGGCCAGGAGAGCGGGACAGTCGGCGAGGAAGGCAATTCCGGGTCGCAGGCTCATGCCCCGAAGGTTACCTGGAGGTACCTGATGGCCGCCTATCGTCGTCGAGGTGCGCACGCCCCCCTTACTCGCATCTCGCACGATTGAGGTTTCAGCCATGTTCGTCTCCCTTGCCGTCGTCACCGTGTTCATGTCGGCGCTTGTCCTGGTATCGGCCGGGGCCAAGTATCTGCGGACGCGGCACATCACCGAGCAGATGTCCACCCTCGGAGTGCCGCAGAGCATGATGGCTTTCCTGATCGGCGCTCAGATCGCGGGCGCGGCCGGTGTGATCGCCGGACTCTGGTGGGGACCCGTCGGAATCGCCGCCGCGATCGGCCTGACGCTCTATTTCGCTGGGGCGGTTGCCTTCCACCTGCGCGTCGGCGACCGCAAGGGCGCGTCTCCGGCGGTGGTCCTCACTATGGCCTCCGTCGCCCTGATCGTGCTGCGTGCTGCCACCCTCTGAAGCGGACAGCCGGTCTGAGGCTGGCCTTGATCGTGCTGAGTGAGGTTGGTCTCCGATGAGGACGGCCACCGTTGATCATCGTGAGTTGTGTCGACAAACGAAGATCAGCCGGTGGCCGTGGGCCCCAGCGTAGATCCTGCTCGGTGGCAATCGGTATTCGAGGGCCTGATGGGCAAGGTGGCGGGCCGGTTCGCCCGGGTGAAACCCCGCCGCCGAGCAAGGGCGTTCGTGCTGGGGCTGCTCGCGGACCTGCCAAAGAAGAACTGCTGGACGATCGCCGAGCACGCCGGTAACGCCAGCCCGGCCGGCATGCAGCACCTGCTCAGCCGGGCCCGCTGCGATGCCGACCGAGTGCGTGACGACATACGGGACTTCGTAGTCGAGCACCTCGGCGACGAGGACGCCGTACTGGGCGTCGACGAGACCGGGGACCTGAAGAAGGGCACCGCGAGTGTCGGGGTCCAGCGCCAGTACACCGGAACCGCGGGCCGGATCGAGAACTCCCAGGTCGCCGTCTACCTCGTCTACGCGAGTGCGGCCGGGCACGCCGCCATCGACCGCCGCCTCTACACCCCACAGTCCTGGACCCAGGACCCGCAGCGGTGCCGCTCGGTCGGCATCCCCGACGACCTGAGGTTCGCGACCAAGCCCGCCCTGGCCACCGAGAATGTCGCCCAGGCCCTGGACGCCGGAGTCCGGGCCAGCTGGGTCACCGGTGATGAGGTCTACGGCGGCGGCCCGCACCTGAGCGCCGACCTGGAACAGCGTCAGATCGGCTATTTCCTGGCCATCTCGCGCAAACGGCCCGTCCCCACCCACGCGGGCATCTTCCCGGCTGGCGTGCTGGCCCACGGCCTGCCGAAGAAAGCCTGGCAGCGGCTGTTGGCGGGAGCCGGAGCCAAGGGCCACCGCTTCTATGAACTGGGCCCAGGTCGAGATCACCAGCCCGAGCGGCACCTCGGAGCATCGGTGGCTGCTCGTGCGACGCAACCGACGCACCGGCGAACGCGCCTGCTACCGCTGCTACTCACCCCGACCCGTCCCTCTGACCGCACTGGTCAAGGTGGCCGGCCGACGCTGGACAGTCGAGGAGACCTTCCAAGCCGCGAAGAGCCTGGCCGGACTGGACGAGCACCAGGTCCGCCGCTGGGTCTCCTGGCACCGCCTCGTCGTACCCAGGTAGTCCCGGTGCCGGGAAGGTGCAGCAAGCGGCCAGGAAGCCGTCCCGATCGCCCGCGCTCTGCTGGCGCTCGCCGAGCTGTTCCTACTGGTCGGCACACTCCTTCTCGCTCGGGCTGGAGTAGGCCATGGCCACGCCGTCGGCGATCTTCTGCCGCTGCATGCCAGCCCATCGCTGCGCCCGAGCCGGTACGTCTCGCGCAGGCGGTCGAGTGAGCGGCTCGCTGCTCCTCTGCGGTCGGCTTTAGCTGGGCTGTTGGGCGGCCGGAGAGTGTGGCCAGACGATCGGCTGAGTGGGGAGTCCAGCCGGCGGTGTGTTGCTGAGCGGGGAGAACTCTGGTGGCAGCGGACCCAGGAGACGGGCGAGGAAGACCGCGGGACGATTGTTGGCGACGGCCAGACGGTGGAGATAGGAACCGAGGGTCTCGTTGTGGACGGGGCCGAGAGCGATGGGCAGCTGGCGGGGTCGGTCAGGCTGCGTCGGCATCCGGCATCCGGCATCCGGCGGCGGGGGCGCCGGTTGCGGCAGCGTTCCTGGCGGGCGTCCTCGGCGGTCTGGTCGACCTCGATGGTTTCCAGAGTGTTGCGGGTGATGGCCTTGCAGCCGTTGATGACGGCCTCGAGGGCGGCCCCGCGGACGAGTTGGGAGAGGCTGCCGATCGCGCCGTCGGTGCGTTCGTGGAGGTAGCCGTCGAGTTTGACCAGGCTGCCGGGCTGGTGTCGGTGGAGTCGCAGAGCGTCTTCGAGCGAGGCGATCAGGTTCCGCCAGTTCTGCCGCTGTGCGGTGGTGCCGTAGGCGAACGGTTCGGTGTCGGTGTGTCGGCTGGCGATCTGCTGGCCCCGGACACCGCTGAACAGGGCGCTCGCGGCGACGTCGATGCCGGCGAGTACGAAGGTGGCGGGGATCCGCTCGGACAGGTATTTGAGCTGGTCGGAGGCTTCGGCCCGGCCTGGGTGGCGAGGTTAAGATTGTGGATCTCGTCGACGAGCGCGAGTTCGACGCGCATTTTGATCAGCAGGTCGCAGACGGTGTTGGTGATGGAGGTCTGGGTCTCTTGCCGGACAACCGGGATGCCCAGGAACCGGGCGAACTCGATGGCGAGCATCTTCCGGGTGGCCCGGGGCGGGACGGTGACATAGACGACCGCAGCCGACCCGCGGCGGCCGGGCCGAGTCGTTTGCGGACCAGGAGTTCATGGTTGCGGCCGAGCTGAGCGATGACGGTGGTCTTGCCGGTCCCAGTCTGGCCGGTGACGATCAGCCCGCGCCCGCGTGCTCGACGAGCTGGCCCTTCTCCTCGTCCCCAAGCCGCCGGAAGCCTCGCCCCTCGGTGTAGTGCTCGGACCAGTCAGTGCGGGTGATTCCCACAGATCGCTCTTCGTTTGTGAAAGTCAGGCTGGTCGGTGTCAGGGCAGTTCGACAGGTCGTACAGGGCGGCCGGCCCTGGGTCTGCAGTGCCCAGTACCGGTAGCCACCAGTGCCACCAATAGGTTCGGTATGGGACCATGCCTGCGGCACCAAAGGCACGGTCCCGCTGGCCTGCGTGACTACGCCGCAGGCCACGACTGGCTCACGATCGTCCAGCTCCCCTCCTGCAGCCCGGACTTGAACCCGGTGGAAGGGGTCTGGTCCCTGTCGCGGCGAGGCCCGGTGGCCAACACCGCGTTCACCGACCCTGACCACCTCACCCGCACCCTCCGCCGCGGCCTCGCCCACATTCAGCGCCACCCGGAACTCATCGACGGCTGCCTCACCGAAACCGGCCTGACCCTCAGCCCTGGCACCCGAAGCTATTCCGACAAGGTCAGTAATCGTTGGCCTGGCATGGGCTTTGGCCGTTGCCGCGCGCGGCAACAAACGCCGGAGCAGCTTGCCGGCCGGTGGGGGAGAGAGGTGGTGGATGGTCCGGCCTGTCGTGGAGGACCGAACGCGTGGGGGCCGAGCTACAGGTGGCCGCGCGGCGGGGTAGGAGATTGAGGAGCATGGCGTCGGATTGTGGGTGTGCACGCTCCGTGATCGCCGCGATATGTCAGAACAGGGTGTCCTGGTCCGGCTGCTCACGGGGCAACGGAGCGACGTCCTCCCCCCGCCACTTCGCCTCCAGGTGCTTGCGCCAGCCCGTCGGCGGAGGCCAGGGGACCCCCCATTGCGCAAGCTGCTTCTTCGACCAGCCGCCGTTGGGGGTCCGCGCGGCGGCCACTTCGTCAGGGGAGGGCACGTAGTTGACCATGCAGGGATGCTGCCCCAGCACGCGGCCCGGCTGCCACCAATATCAGCCCGATATCTGCGGTGCGGTGGCACCGAGCCGCGGCTCGCTCTCGTCACCTTGCGGTGGCAAAGGGCCTTGCCCGGGCGCTACCGCACGACGTGACGTCAGTGGGGCAGCCCGCCACGGCGGCTCACCCATGATCGTTCGCGAGGACCCGGCAGCCTGCACACAGCGCGCGAGCTCCTCGCCGACCCGTTCAACGCCCGCACCACGACGTGCGGATGAACGAGCTGGTGCTTGCCAGAGCGCGCACTCTGTACCGGCGGGCTACTGTGCCGCGCACTGCTGGACGCCTGCGTGCTGACCACGGCGTCCTCGCCGCCGCCCGACGGCTCGCCCTCGGCGCTCATTCGTCGCTGGGGCGCGGGCGGAGACGGTGCGGTGCCTGATCACGCTCCACGTGTGGCATGAGGCGCCGCGGCCGACCTGCGCCACGAGGGCGGCCGGTTCGGCCTGGGGCGGGTACTGAATCCGTGGCAGTTCCGGTAGGCGCCTGTTCTGCGTGCGATCAGCCGGATCACCGGCCTTGATACAGCTCTGACATGAGCGATGCCGAGTGGGCTGTGGTGAAGGTTGTGCTCCCGGTGCCGGTCTGGTTGACGGGCCGCGACGGCCGGCCGGAGGGCTACTGCCATCTGCAGAAGATCGAAGCGGTGCGCTACCTCGTCGACAACGGCATCAAGCGGCGGGCGATGACGTCCGACTTTCCGCCCCGGTCGCGGGTCTACGCCTTCTTCGCCCGCTGGCGGGATGTGAGGCTGGTGGATGAACTGCATGACCAGCTGCACCAGGCGGTCCGCTGGGCGGAGGGCCGTGCTGCGGAGCCGAGTGCGGCTGCGGTGGACTCGCAGTCGGTGAAGGCGGACGACCTCTGAGGCTCCCAGATCAGGTCGTCCATTGGCGCGCTAAAGCTCACAGACGAAGCACACGTCAAGTGATGAACCCGCGCCCCTACGCCCCCGTGCGCCGAAGGCGCGGCGGCGTGCTTCTGGCCGTTACCGTTGTACGTCATCTGGGTGACATTCAACGACGGCCGACGGTGTGACAGGGCATTGTTGCCTGGGTGGTCGAGTTCGACTTTGAGGTGGCCGGCGCCTCGCCCGCCGTCTTTGAAGTAGGTCTCTTGCAGTCCTTCGGCGACGACGGCATGCATGTCCATGTCGCTGGTCCCGTGGCCGTGTGCGTGGAAGAGGCTTGCGTACGGGGGTGGCGGTGGCGGATGAGGCGGCGGAAGCGCCCGTCCCCGGTAGTGCCGGTGGGAGAGGTGTAACCGAAGCGGGGGCCATGGCCGCCCCGAAGACCCGCGAGAGCGGGCCATCTCGCGGCCTACCGCTTCACACCCTCGCATTGTGCAGCGCCGCCGATAAGGAGCAGTCGTGAACCGAGACCTCGCCGTCGCCTACACCTGCTGCGCCATCGCCGTCCTCGAGCTGGCCGCCGCCACCTGGCTCGCCACCGCCGACCACTGGTGGACCGCGGCCCTCACCGCTTGCACCGCGCCCAGCCTGCTCCTCCTCGGTGCCCTCGCTCGCAGGGCGTACCGCCAGGCCCGGGTCGAAGCCAAGCGCGCCGAGCAACTGGCGTGCGGCGAAGCCGCGGCCCCGCTCGTCCCATGCTGCTCGTTAGGGGAGCACTCCGACAAAGGAGTCCACGGGCCCGGCTGCACCCGGGTCGTCCTACCGCCACCGCTGCCACGCCGCGACGCGTACAGCGTCGACGAGCCGGGCCGCGCCGCGTTCGAGGAGATCACCCGCCAACCTGACGACCCGACCGCGTGATAGCCGGGGCTGTCATCCACACGCCGGGGCGAGCACTCGCCCGCACCGGGCATCACCTGGAACACCGAACTGATCAGTTTCGGCGAGCTGGTTGTCGACAGCGACGACGAGTCCCCGTTCAACTGGCGCGAACTGCCGAAGCCCAACCGCGAGACACGGCGCCGCCCCGGCACGCGCAACACGGAGCTCGCGCGGAGAGGACCACCAAACGGTCCCCCCCCACACGATGACGGGCGGAACACCTCCGCTCGCGGAGAGGACAGCGGCTCCGGAATCGGCCGCGACGGCGGGACACCTCCGCTCGCGCGGAGAGGACGCGGGCACCACCACCGTCCGCGACGCCGAGTCCAGGACACCTCCGCTCGCGCGGAGAGGACTAGAGCGTGTCATCTGGGCGGCGGCGATAGCCCGCTCAGCGATCGACCACCCAGCGCGCGTCCGTCGGCCAGGATCCCGTGGCAACGATCTGCTTCACGAGCCTGAACGCCTCACAGATGGGGACGGTGTCCTGATCCGGATACTCGTCGTCCTGCCCGTTGGAAAGGACGAACCCGCCGCTCGACCCCTGAGCCCCGGGGTCCACGGCATGCTCGCCGGGATCGCCCTCGTCTTCGAGCAGCATCACCATCGCGCGCTCGGTATTCGTCACGAAGGCCAGCGACCGTCCGGACGAACTGGTCAGCCACGTCTCAAGCTGACCGCTGTCGATCCTTGAGCGAAGAGCCTCCGGCACCACCTCGGACGACACGGGGATAGGGCTGTCGTCATTGATCACCCAAGACTCGATCACGAGCACGACGATCTCACGGACGGATCTAAGAGACAGTCCCTAGTGTTCTGAGTCAGGAATTCTGTTCAGATGTATAGGCTTGCTGCATGGCACGGACGGGGCGGCCGAAGGCCGAGTTGACACTGTCGGACG